>CAYYIY010000059.1:0-31193 GCA_964472075.1 uncultured bacterium
TGCGTGAGCCGGCGGCTCTACTGCCCCTGATGGAGCTGGGCGCGAACACGCGCAGTCAGAAGGTGCGTGCGTCGGTTGTGTCGGCCCTCGGCGAATTCGGCGAGCCGCGCGTCATTCCCTTTCTGGCGCGCAATCTCGAACAGCGTGACCCGCGCGTCCGTGCCAACACCCTGACGGCGTTGCGACGGGTTTTTCAGGCACTGGGCAGGGTGGAAGAAGCAATTGTGCAGAAGATGATGGTCTGCCTGAGTGATGCTGAACATCGCGTGCGTGCTGACGCTATTTTCAATCTGTGGGAACTCGGACGCATCGAGAGTCTCGATTGCATTGAAGGCATGCTGAAGGAGGAAAAACCCGAGGCCCGCGCATCGGGCGCGTGGCTGTGCGGTCGTTTGAAGTTGCATCAACTCAAGGATGCCCTGCATCATCTGTTGCGCGATCGTGAATGGAACGTGCGCAAGACCGCCGCCGTGGCACTGCTTTCTTTCGGCGAAAGCGGCCGACAAATGCTGGTTTCCCTGGCGCGAACCGGTACTCCTGAAGAACAGGTGAGTGCGGCGTTCGCGCTCGGCCTCGAACACGACCCCGAAGGCATCGAGCGACTTTTCCTGAACACCCGTAACGGAGAAGAGCTATCGCAAGGCGCAACCGATCTCCTTCTTCGCTTTTCTCGACCCGTACCCTGATCGACTGCTTATGACGACGCAAGCTCTTCTTCCCGAGTCGCTGGGGTTGAATTTTCTCGAATTGATCGAGCGGCTCGACAACGTCGGCATCTACATGACCGACCTCGAACGCCGCATCATCTTCTGGAACGAAGCGGCGCAGAAGATCACTGGTTACGAGCCTGCCGAGGTTATCGGCCGGACCTGCCATGACAATATTCTCTGTCATACCGATCGGCATGGCCGCCGACTGTGCGGTGCCGAGACCTGTCCCCTCCATCATGCCATCCGCACGGCCAAATCGAGTTCCACCGGTACGTATGTCTTTGCCAAACACCGCAACGGCAAGCGCGTTCCCATGTCGGTCACCGTGTCGCCGTTGCGAGACGCGCAGGGAAATGTCATCGGCGGCATCGAACTCTTTCGCGATGCGGCCATGGAATGGGAACAGCTGCGGCTGGCTCAGGAAATCCAGCGCCGGTTCATGCCGGACCCTGCCGAACTCAGTCGCACGCTGCCCCTGGCTTTTCACTGGCTTCCGGCCGAGATGGTCGGCGGCGACGTCGTGCAGGTGCGATCCATTTCTCCGGAAATCGTGATCGGTCTCTTTGTCGATGTGTCCGGGCACGGAGTCGCTTCCGCTCTGCTGACGGGGTTCCTCTGGCGATCTCTGGAAGGGTTGCGCGGTACCGAAGCACAGCCGGCCGCTATTCTTCGTGAATTGGCAAAACAGTATCAGGCGTTGCAGATGGAGACACATTATTTCTCGGCTCTCTGCTTCAGATATGACCTTGGCTGCAAGCGACTAGTACTATCGACCGCCGGACATCCGCAGCCGATACTGGTCGACAAGACGGGAAAAGCTTCGTATCTCAGTCTGACCGGTGACCTGATCGGACTGTTTGATGATCCGGAGTTCAGTGAACAAACCGTCGACCTGTGTGATTCCCGGCTGGTTGTGTATTCCGATGGGTGTGTCGAAGCTCATGACACGGCAGGCAACGTGTTTGGGGGAGCTCGTTTTCTCGAACAGGTCGAGCAGGTAGCCGGATTACGCGGTCAGGATGCCGCCAGGCGACTGGTCGACGTCGTCTTTGATTTCACCGGCGCGCCTGATCCGGAAGACGATATGACCGTGCTCATCATCGACAGTCCGGGTTGATTTCATCGATAACACTTTCTGCTCGCTTCTTTCATACCGTTCTTCTGCCGACCCCGCCTGGCGTTGCCGGTGACGGGAGCTGCTCGTCGGTTCCGTGCGGAAAAAGTTCCGTCAGCCATGGAGTGAAACGTCGCAAATCGTTTGACGAGACGGCGTTTTGTGGTAACGTGCCCTTACTCAGAACTCTGTTGCGGAGGATTCGTCATGTCTTCGTCCGACCTTTCCGAAACCGAAATTCACCATAAGCCGTTTGTTCCCGATGAACAACAGATTCCGGAGTTCACGCTCCTGCCTGTCATCGTCGGGGTGATTCTCGGCATCATCTTCGGCGCATCGTCTTTGTACCTGGTGCTGAAGGTTGGCATGACCATCAGTGCCTCGATTCCGGTTGCCGTTATTTCGATCACACTGTTTCGCGCGTTGTCGAAGTTCTTCGGTATGCGTCAGGCCACGATTCTCGAAAACAACATCGTGCAGACGACCGGGTCGGCAGGTGAATCGATCGCTTTCGGCGTCGGGGTCACCATGCCGGCGCTGATGATTCTCGGCTACGAGATGGACGTGATTCGCGTCATGACCGTCGCCGTCCTCGGTGGTCTGCTCGGGGTGCTCATGATGATCCCCCTGCGTCGCGGATTGATCGTCAAGCAGCACGGCAAACTCACGTATCCAGAAGGAACGGCATGCGCCGAAGTGTTGATCGTCGGTGAGCAGGGTGGCACCAACGCCAAAACCGTCTTTTCCGGGTTCGGTCTCGGCTTTTTGTACAAGTTACTAATGAGTGGGTTCAAGCTCTGGAGCCCGGAACCTGGCTATAAGCTGGAATGGTATAAGGGAACGCAGGTGTCGGGCGAGCTGGCGCCTGAACTGCTTGGGGTCGGGTATATCATCGGGCCTCGCACCGCCGGCATCATGATGGGCGGCGGTGTTCTTTCGACCCTGGTACTCATTCCTCTCATCAAAATGTTCGGCGAGCGCCTGACCGAACCGCTGTATCCGGGAACCACGCTGATTTCTGCCATGGATACCCATGACATCTGGAAATCGTATGTTCTGTATATCGGTGCCGGTGCCGTCGCGGCCGGCGGTATCATCAGTCTGTTCTCGTCGCTGCCGCTGATCTTCAGCGCCTTTCGCGCCGGACTGAAAGACTTTTCCGTCACTGACTCCGCCGGCAAAGATCAGACCCCGCGCACCGATCGTGATCTGCCGCTCAGCGTCGTCGTCGGCGGCACACTGCTGCTGGTCGCGCTGGTCTGGTTGTCACCCATGCTGAACGTGACCCTGCCGGGCGCGATTCTCATCGTCATGTTCGGCTTCCTCTTCGTCACCGTCAGTTCTCGCCTGACCGGTGAAATCGGCTCATCCTCGAACCCGATTTCGGGTATGACCGTCTCGACTCTGCTGCTGACCTGTCTGATTTTTCTGTTCATGGGCTGGACCGGCGCGGAATATCGTCTGACCGCGCTGTCGATCGCCGCGGTGGTCTGTATTGCGGCCTCGAATGGCGGCACCTGCTCGCAGGATCTCAAGACCGGTTTTCTCGTCGGGGCTACCCCGAAGTATCAGCAGATCAGTATTCTGGTGGGTGCCCTGACTTCGGCGTTGGTGATCGGCGGCACGCTGCTGGCGCTGAATACCGCTTCCACCGTCTATGTGCGCCCCCCGGCCGGTTTGAAGTATCGTGCTGACGTCTCGAAGTTGACTGAAAAAGAGTCGTTGCGCGGCCCCGAAGCGGTGCGCGATACCCGTGTCTATGCGGTTCTTCGTCTGACCGAAGCCACCGATGAGCTGCAGGCCGGAAAGTATCTGGTCAATGAGGATGGCTCCATTGCCTGGATCATCGATCCCGGCATCAACGGCACGTCGAAGTACCACGAGTGCAATCGCCGCTACCTGAAGATCGACGACCCGCAGGTGCAGGCTTTCACTCTTCCGGCCGAGAAACTGGCGGCCCTCGAGACCGTGAGTGCAGAGATTGCATCAGCCGCCGCCCTCCCAATGGACCAAACATACCGCACGTTATTGCTCGACCAGAAAACCGACGGCGTCGAGGCCGGCAAGTATCTTGTCGATGCTCAGGGAAAACTGCAATACAAGGTTGATCCCGGCCCCGAAGTGCCGAAATATGACTCACCGAAAGCCAAGCTGATGTCGCTGATCATCGACGGTATTCTCACGCAGAAACTGCCCTGGATTCTGGTGATCATCGGTGCCTTCATCGCTGTGCTGCTCGAACTGTGTCAGGTCTCCTCGCTGCCCTTCGCCGTCGGGGTCTACCTGCCGTTCTCCGCTTCGGTGCCGATTTTCTGCGGTGGCATGGTGCGCTGGCTGGTCGATGCCACGTCGAAGAAGATGTCTGATGCCGAGAGCGAATCAAGCCCGGGCGTTCTGGTCAGTTCGGGGTTGATTGCGGGCGGCTCGATTGCCGGTATTGCACTGGCTTTGATGGCTCTGTATGAGAATGCTCTGGCTCACCTCGATTTCAGCAAACTACTTTCAGAATCGCATTCGAGCCTGGTATCTGCCATTCTCTTTGCACTGATGTCTGCGTTCCTGTTCGCGGTCGGCAAAGGCTGGCTGCTCTCCGGAGCAGCGTCTGAAAAGCCTTCTGACGGTGTACAGAAACCGTAAGGCGGCTCAGTATTGCCTTTCCGTGCCGAAGACGTATATTTAATACAGATACCACCGGAGGTGGCGTATGGTTGATCGAGTGTCAGGGGCTCGTCCTTCGTCCGTGCCGGCCGGCGGAGCGTCTGGACGTTCTGCCGATGGGGCCGGCAATGCCGATGCCGCGCAGAACATGACCGATCTGGCAAAAACGCGTCGGGCTGCGCAGGCCCAGACAAAAACCGTCAAAGCTCAGAACGAGAATCTGGGAACGGTGATCGACATCAAAGCCTGATCGCACGCAGACCGTAAGCAAAAGCGCCCGCGAATCGCGGGCGCTTTTGCACGTGAGGCACGTTTATTCGGGAAACCCGCCGAGTAAGGTTTCGAGACGTCGGCCGAGAGGTCTGGAAACCGGGCCGACGACCGTCAGTCCCAGGTGACGTCGGCGAAGAACCTGGTGAATAAGCCGTTGCAGGTCTGCCGAAACAATCTTTTGAGTCAGATGGAATTCCGTGGCGAAATCGTATGGTGACGGGCACAGTTAGCGACTGCAGAAGTCCCAGTGATCGACCGCCGCAAACC
Organism: uncultured bacterium; assembly: GCA_964472075.1. Taxonomy (GTDB): domain Bacteria; phylum Muiribacteriota; class Ozemobacteria; order Ozemobacterales; family Ozemobacteraceae; genus CAYYIY01. The sequence continues at coordinate 5,023 of CAYYIY010000059.1, forward strand.
GCTTGCCTTTGATATATTGCGCGATCATGTGCTCGACAATTTCAGGCGGTACTCCGCTGTCGCGGAGTTCGGCCAGTACGTTCAGACTGACTTCAAGCGCATCATATAGTCTGTCAGGTTGTACGGTCATGTCGATGTGAACCGCACCCGCTTTTTCATAGGCGTCCAGACCGGCGCTGAAATTGTAGCAAAACCCGTTTTCATCCTGGACTTTCTGGCGCAGCGGCGAGCCGGCCGGCGCATCGAGAATGCGAATCAGGGCTTTGAGCAGATAGTAGTCGGGGTCGGCAAACGACGGGGCGCGAAACGAAAGTCGCGCATTGACCTGGCTGCGCGGCGACTCGACTCTGACCAATTGCGGGCCGACGAAGATGGGTTCAGGCAGGGTGCTGCTGAGGCGCGGCGGGCCGGCCGGGTTTTTCCAGTCGCCGAAGCTTTCGCGCACGGCATCCATCACGCCGGCGGCATCGATGGCCCCCGAAAGGCAGAGGACCCCGGCGTCCGGGCGATAGTGTCGATGCAGGTGTTCCAGAAGGTCGGCGCGTGTCAGCCGCTTGAGGACCCGCGGCTCACCGGTGATCGGCAGCGAATACGGGTGCCGGCCGAACAGCAGTTGCGAAGAGAGTTGATCGATGGCGATCAGTCTTCCCTCTTCATCGAAGTCTTCGAGACACTCTTCAATGATGATGCGCCGCTCGGCGGTGATGCCCTCGCAGACCGGCACGCTCAGCATGCGTCGAAACAGCGTCAGGCCCTCTTGCAGCGCTTCGGGAAGCAGTCGCATCGAGACCACGGTCATGTCGGAAAATGTCGCCGCGTTCGCTTCAGCGCCGACACGATCGAGGGCGAGGTTCAGCTGCGAGCCTGAAGGATACTCCGGAGTGCCGCGAAACAGCATGTGCTCGAGGAAGTGGGAAATTCCGTTGTTGTGCGCCTCTTCGAAGACCGGCCCGCAGCGCACCAGAAATGACAGCCCGATCGATGGTGAGGGAAACGGGTGGAGAACGACGGCAAGCCCGTTGCCGAGACGCGACAGGGTGATTTCGGGTGGGGGCGACAGGCGCGAGAACGGATAGCGCGGCAGAGGCTATTCCTCGATGGGTGCGAGGTGCGGGTCGGTCAACGGATCGGCGAATTCGCCCTGGACAGAGGTTCGCAAGGGGTTGGCGCCGCGACGACCGACATCGCCGGGTTTTTGCAGGGCCGGGAAAAACTTCGGTTTCATGTCGACTTTCGGGTTGATCTTGCCGCCGGCCATGGCCCAGGCGGTATACCACATGTTCACGATGTTGTTGACCCCGCGTGAGTAGGTTGCTTCGGCGATCTTGTCGACGGCCTCGAAACGCTTGCCGGTCGTATACGCCTGCTCGATGGCTTCATAGTAGCGATTGGCCCACAGGGCTTCGTAGACCTGCCGGGCACTGATGCGTTTAACATTGTTCGCTCCGTAGAAGGTGACGGCAAACGTGTAGACAAACTTGTCGCAGTCTTTCTCGAACGCGGCATGGTAAGACTTTTCCTCGATGCCTTCCCAGGTGGCGACCCCCGTATGCAGCGGCTGCAGCAGGTCGGCGCAGTAGTGGGCGATCCAGCCGAGTTTTTGCACGATGAGGGTTCGTGGTTTGTTGGTGCGAATGTCTTCGGCGACCTCTTTCACCAGCTTGTCAATCTGGAAAGGGCCGTTCCCCATTTCGTAGCCGTGCAGGTGATACACGTGATTGCGAAAGTCTTTCAATACTCGATCGGGTTCGAGGCTGGCTTCAAGCAGACCTTTCAGAGCCGGGTGCTTGTCGCCTCTGGCTCCGAGAAATTCTCGAAAGGCGGCCGGCATGATGAAATAGGCATCTGAACAGGCTTTTTGGTGTGTGCGGGCACCCCAGGCCCAGACGTGGTCGACCACTGTCAGGCTGAACAGCGCAAGAAGAATGAAGACCGATGCGGCGAGACGTTTCATGTGCCATAGCCTTTCTGCCTGCAAGTGACAAGCATATACAAAAATTATAGGTACCCCGGGCCAAGGTGTCAACGCCCGCATCGGAAAAGCGCTGAAAGGGGGTGAAATGAAAAAGTCACGCTGTCTGACGAGAGCGTGACTTTGCGGGTGTCGAGGAAAAAATCAGACTTTAGGGGTGTTCCCTGGTTCGCTGTCATCCTCGGGCATGACGATCGGGCCTTCGGTAGGCGTCGTGGTCAGGTCGACGGCAGGAACATCCGTGCGGTCGCGGCGTTTCTTTTTCTTCTTCACTTTGCGGTCTGCGATTTGTTGCGGCTGATTACTGCGAGCGAACTCGGAAAAGTCGACCACGAGCTTCTTTTCCAGATTTGCTGACAGGTCGTTGAGTTTTTCCTGCAGCAGCGTGTAGCGATCCATGACGAACTTGCGCTGATGTTTGGCTTCCTCTTTCAACGTGTTCAGTTCTTCCTGCAGATCGAGCAGGACGATGAGAATCGGCAGAATGATCGTCGCCACTACCATGTACGTGTCAGCCTTCCATTTTAAGAGCATGGCAGCGATCATCGCCGCCCACAAAATCCAGAGCAAGGTGTTGATCCGCATGTGTCCTATCCTTGCGCCTTTCTATGTTCACGATTCACGACGGCCGCCGCGAGAATGGCCTCAGCCTGCGTCGAGGTCGTGCCGGCAATCTCAAAACGTTTCTGTCTGCCGGTTGACCCGGCTGCCAGAGCCACCGAACGTTTCGGCACCTCGAACAGCCTGGCCAAAAAGGCGATCAACGCCTCATTCGCTTCGCCATCCACCGGAGGTGCCTTGACTCTCATTCTACATCGGTCCCCGGTGATGTCAACGATTTCCGTCTTCGAGGCTCGGGGAATGGCCGAAACGGCAAGAACGATGCCGTTCTTGCCGTCTTTGATGCAGGCGAGTGTCACGCGGGTCTGATCAGTGTGCGTCGCTGACAGGGGCGTTGAGAGAAGTGGTCGAACGGGTGGCGGCGGGCGCATCGTCATTGAGCATGGTGAGATACGACTCGAGCACCGTCCGCAGTTCAACCTTGAGCATGCGTTTCTGGCGCTTCATTTCGCGAATCTCTTTGTTGATATGCTCCGACTCCTGCCGCGCCTCGTCAATGATGCGTTCGGCCTGAATCTCCGCTTCCTTCACGATCAGCTGTGCTTCCTTCTCAGCATTGTTCTTGAGGTCGCCGGAAGCCTTCTGCGCCGAGATGAGAGTCTGCTTGAGCGTTTTCTCCAGCTCCAGATAGTCTTTCATCTGCGCGGTCAGACGTTCGATCTGGTCTTTCTGGGCCTTGTTTTCCGCATACAGCGACTCGTACTCCCTGCCGACCTTCTTCAGAAACTCATGGACTTCGGCATCGTCGAGGCCGCCGATCTTCTTGCGGGAAAACTCGTGTTGATAGATATCCAACGGGGTCAGACGCATGGCTTACCTCCTGCTGACGGATGAAGAGACCTTTTCCATCAGAATGATACGATTCGTGTTGGTGCCGAGAACGTTGTTCTTGACCTGGAAACAGTTGGCGAGCTTGGTGAACTCCTGACTTTGCACCAGAACCTGCAGAACACGGTACTGACCGGCATTGTACTGTTTATCGCAGGTCATGTTGATGATGACTTCCTCGAGGTTCAGCATCTCGCCCTGATGGCGAACTTCGCCGACCTCCATGGCCAGATAACCGCCGGGAACCAGCACTCGATGCAGTTCCGTCAAGGTGTCGGAGATGAACCGCTTCCATTCGTCGAGACTCGCGGTTTGTACCAGTTGATTCCGGAACTTGTCGCTGTCGATGTCGCAGAACCACATCTCGAGCCAGCTGTCCTGAATGTAGTCGACCTGATTCAGGAACGGGGGTGAGGTCACGACCAGGTTCACCGATCCGGCTTCCCAGTCTTTGAGCTTGCGTGAATCATTGGTGGTGAAGCGCGAGATGAGGCCGGCCTTGCGAATCTCTTCGATGCCGCCGTCTTTGAGAATCGACTTGCTTTTCTTGAGGATGCGCGAGGCGAGATCGCGATAGTCGGGTTCGACACCGCGGGTACGGTTGATCTTGGCCTGATTCACCTTCGGAATCGAAATCTGCGGGAACGAGTAAGCGGAGAAAAAGCCTGGGGAATGACCGTGCAGGCGTGAGATGGCGACCATCTCGATGAAGCGGTCGACGGGGTCGCGATGTCGCTTCAGATAGTTCTTGAGATTGACCAGTTCGAGAAAGGTGTCGGGGTGGTAGAACATCGACAGATCTTCCTCTTTCGACAGGTCGCGATGGGCCCGGAACGGGATCTCGGCAAGGCGTTCCTCGATGGCCTGCGGGGTCACCGGGTTCAGCTTCGGGCTGGTGATGCGCTCGGAAAGGGGGTTGATGTCGTTGCTGATCGCCCGGCGTCCAAGCAGAGCGGCCTGCAGAGCGGTTGTGCCGCGTCCGCCGAAGGGGTCGGCCACCGTATCGCCGACGCGCGTCAACCGACGTATGAAGTAGTCGGGCAGCTCGGGCTTGAATGAGGCGCGGTACGAGACGGCATAGTGCAACGAGTGCATCTGGCGCTGCTTTGCGGTCCAGAACTCGTCGTAGATCCGGGGAACAGGACCCTGCGGGGTGGAGATACGGTCGATTTCGTGGGTCTGGGTTGCCGGTGCGAGAGGGCGTGCCAGGGAAAGGGCGGTCATGTTGCCTCCGAGGAATCGTGCTTTCTTTTTATGCGTGCAGGAAACCTATCGGCGAGGCGTGCCCTTTTCTTGACAGGCATGCGGGAAATTGGGATAGTGCCGGGTATTGTCGTCTTACTCGTGTCTCACGAAGGAGTGAACGATCGATGAAAAAAGAAATCTGGAGTCACCTGCAGGATGCCCTGGAAGCACGCGAACCATTTGTTTTCTGTGTCGTGACCGAACGGAACGGCAGCAGCCCGGGCAAGCCTTCTCAAAAGATGCTGGTCTATGATGACGGTTCGACGAGCGGCACGGTCGGCGGCGGAGTTAACGAGGAACGCGTGCGTCAGAAGGCCATGGAACTGTTTGAAACCGGTGGTTCAGCGGTACTGACGTTTGAGCTGGCCAACCCCATTGATGGCAAGGAGCCGGTGTGCGGCGGGACGATGAAGGTGTATCTCGAACTGATGTGTCGCCAGCCTCGTCTGATCATCTTCGGCGGTGGCCACATCGGCCGGGTGCTGACGAAGCTGGCGGCGATCGTCGGGTATCGCGTTACTTTAGCTGATGAGCGCCCCGCGTATGCGTCGCCTGACGTGGTTCCCGAGGCAACCGAACTGTTGTGCTGCCCGTATTCAGAAGCTGTTTCCAAGGCGAACGTCGGCAAGGAGGATGCGGTCGTGATCGTGACTCCCGGCCACGCGCACGACATTGAGGTGTTGCGGGCCATGCTGGGAACGCCGGCGGCCTATATCGGCATGATCGGCTCGCAGCGCAAAGTCGAAGGCATCCGCCGGATGTTGCTCGAAGAAGGCTTTGTTTCGGAACGAGTGAACCAGGTGTTCGCCCCCATCGGCCTCAATCTCGGAGGCGAGACCCCGGAAGAGATTGCCGTGGGTATTCTGGCGCAGATCATCGCGTTCAACAACGGCACGATCGTGAAATTCGAACCAAAAAAGCGGGAAACTTCCGGGATCTGTCCTGCGTAGGATATAATGAAAGCGGAAAACATCCTGTGATGTACCGAGGAGGCTTTTTCATGAAAAAACTCAGTTGCTGGCTGTTCGTTGTCGCTTTTGTTCTGAGTCTGGTGGCGACCCCGCAGACCGTTTACGCCGCGGGGAGCTTCCTCGATACGTTGCATCAAACGCAGGAAGGTCAGGCCGATGATGGAAGCCTGGCCCCGACCGAAGAATCAACGTCTCCGTCGGTTGAGCCTGAACCGGCCCCTGCCGAACCTGCCATTTCTGACGGTCAGGTGGCCTTCAACTGCCAGGGCATGAGCCTCGAGCAGTTGATTCAGAACATTATTCGGCAGGTCATGAGTCAAATGGGCTGCCGCGGCATACCGATTCGCATCATCATTATCCGCAATCCGGGCAGTTGCCCGGGAACTCAGCCTCCGACAACCGGCGGCAGCTACCCCGGAACGACAACGCCGCCGCCCACGACGACGAATCCGCCCACCTCGACCACTCCTCCTGCGACCACTACCCCCCCGCAGGGAACGACCGATGGTCAGGGTGTTGCCGGGCTGAAGGCCGAAATGTCGGCCAAATACGGAATCAAGGCGGTTGATGGTGACGGCGCCGTCTGGAGCCAGCGACAGCTCGAAGAAGCCAATAAGGTGCTGTCCACGTTGCCGGAAGAGTTCAGGAAATGCACGAAGAACATTCAGCGTGATGCGATGTTTCATAGTCCCAACGTTCTCGGTTACGTCCAAATGGGTATTCCTACCGTTCACTTGCTGAACAGCTGCTGTCAGATGGGTACGTTCCAAGGTACTCTGGTCCACGAGATGACTCATACGTTCCAGGCTTATCACCCGGATATCACGCGCATGTGGCAGCAGACGTTCTGGGCGAATGGTCGCTCCCCGTCTCCGCCGTCGGTTTCCGGATATGGAAATACCCAGCCGGTCGAAGACATGGCCGAATCGGTTCGCCAATACTGGCAGGCGGGTTCCTACATGAAACAGACGAACCCGCAGCGCTACGAATTCGTGAAGAAATACATCATGGGCGGCAAAGAATTCTGATAGCTTCACGAAAGCACACGCTTCAGGAACCGCAGAGAGAACTCTCTGCGGTTTTTTCCTCTTACGGGTCACGTGGTAAGCATGTATAATGAAGACGAACGGGAATCTCGGGGTACCGAGGAGGGTTTGCTTATGAGGCGCAATTGGGCGTTACGCTTTTCACTGCTGCTTTTACTGCTTCTCGTTTGTCGTTTCGGCCCTGCCTGGTCGTCTGAGAACTTCCTCGAGACGATCAACTCTGTCGAAAAGCAGACGGGCGTTGCCGCCGACAAACCTGCCAAGGCTGTCGCTCATGATGGACGCGATCCGTTCCGGATTTTCGACGACGCGTCGACGCTTTACAAGACAGCCTCGGAAACAAACAGTGTCGATTCCTGGAAGAAGAAGATTCTGTCAAAGTTCGGCATTAAAGCGACCGATAGCCCGAGCGCGAAGTGGACGGCGGCTCAGCTCGAGAAGCTCTACGGTATTCTCAATAAGCTGCCTGCCAGCTATCGACAGCACACCAAGACCATCGTTCGCGAAAAGATGTACAAATCGAAATACGTGCTGGGTTATGTGAAACGTGGTATTCCGACGGTTCATCTCCTGAATGCGGGCTGTTCGGCTTCGCAGTTCACCGACACGATCGTGCATGAAATGATGCATGTGTTCCTGGCGAAGAATCAGGAGAAGTTGTACTCCTGGGGTTCGAAGTTCTGGCCCAAAGGGGCGACCAAACCGACCCCGCCGTCGGTGAACGCGTATGGTAACACCAATCCGGAAGAAGACTTGTGTGAATCGGTGGCATTCTATTTCTCGAAGGCCAAAGCCATGAAGTCGGCTCAGCCGGCCCGTTACGAATTCATCAAGAAGAATGTGTTCTTTGGAAAGGAATTTTGACGTGATCAGGTATGTTCTTACTGTTTTCTGCGTCTGTGCCGTTCTTGCCCTTCCCGTTTCCGGCATGATCAGAACCCTCCCGCTCCCTGACCTGGTTCGACAGGCTGAAGTGATCTGCATTGCCAAGGTCGTTCAGATCAATGAAGTGTCCGTTGACAAGTTTCAGGTCTCGACTGTGAAGAATGTTCTGCTTTCCGAGAAGCTCCTGAAAGGTTCGTGGCAGCCGATGGAACCGATCGTGGTGATGACCCGCCAATGTGGAAAGTATGGAACGATCGGATCTCTCGAAGATCAGGTGGAGTTCCCCCCCAAGGGTTCTCGCGTGGTCCTGTTCCTGCAAAAGGCAAAAGACGGAAGTCTCGAACCCGTCAATCTTCTCCAGGGGGTTTGGCCGCTCGAGGGCGACAAGCCACTTGGGATGGGGCTGGGAATCACCCTTCAACAGCTCGAAGAAGTGGTGAAATTGAACAGGTGAGAGACAGATATGATAGATAACGCCCTCGGGGTTCTCCCGGGGGCGTTTCTCCTTCTCGTCAGTCTAAGGTAAGGCTAAGGTATGAGAACTTACTGGCAGAGTCGGATCAATACACGAAGAGTTGAAGATTCAGCGGCGGGCTTCGCGAACGAAGTGCGGCAGCTGCGGAATCAGCAGTCGTTCGACCGCCAGCGTGACGGCCTTCGTCGAGCCGGGAAGGCAGACGAGAATGCGCCCGGAGGCGAGCCCGGCGGTGGCGCGGCTCAGCATGGCGGCCGGACCGATCTGCTGATACGAGATCAGGCGAAAGATTTCACCGAACCCGGGCAGTTCTTTTTGCATCAGCCTGCGAGCGACTTCGATCGTACCATCGCGGGAAGTCAAACCGGTGCCGCCGTTGGTAATGACAACATCGAGATCACCTGACAACCAGTCGGTGAGAGTCTTCTGCATCAGATCGGGGTCTTCACGCAGAACGGCATACCGGACGATTTCGTGGCCGGCCTCAGTGAGCCGTTGTTTGAGCGTTTTTCCTGAAACATCTTCGTTTTCGCCGCGTGTGTCTGAGAGGGTGAGGACGCCGATTCGCAAAGAGCGCGGGGCTTCGGCCTCGTGTTCGTGGTGTCCCATCTTCAGTTGGTTTGGCCGCCGGCCAACAGCGAAGGAACGGTTGAACTGACCACCTCGATGAGCGCGGGGTCGTCGAGTATCATCAGGTCGAAGTGGTCGAACCCGGCGGCAGCCTGCCTGGCTTCGGGTGAGATCTGATCGAGCGCCGCTTCGATCTGGCCGGGTCGGGGCGCAGTGTTCATGCTGACGCCGAGTACGAGTTCGCCGGTGGTGCTTTTCCAGGCCAGCTCAAAGAGATAGGCCTCGCGCAAGCCGTTGACGGTGCGCAGAACGCGTGCGAGTTCCTGAAGAAAAATCGCGGGCGGCGCGGGATCGGGAGTCGAGACGATCATTTCATCGCCCTGATCGATTTCGAGAGTGCTGTTTTCTGCTGCCGTTGGTTTGGTTTTTTGACGCAATGAGATGGCGAGGACCTTGTCAAAAGCCTCATGGCTCAGTCGCAGGGGTTTGTCGGAACCGGGGTTGAGAATCAGGCCGACGAACTGATTTTCGCGGGCGATTCCGACCGCGTTGCCGATACTCAGATGGACATGAGCGGCCGCTTGATCTGACTTCCAGAGTCCGAGTTGCTCAGAAGAAGTAAAGAGGGCCAGAAAAGGTTTTCCGCCTTCAGAACAGGGAATGAATGCGTAATGACCGTCAGGGCGAAGATCGGAACAGGCATGACCGTTGGCTGCACTCACCGGGCAGAGAAACACGGCCTGATGCAGATGGTGCAAAAAACAGTGCGGCACTTCATTGATGCCGGGCAGGGCGATAATCGCCTGTTCCAGCTCGGGGTTGTGAATCGGACAGGATGACGAAGACGGTCCATGAATCATAACGCACTCCTCACAAGACGATGCGCGACAGGGCGCGACTGACGTGCCGAAAAAGCAAAGAAAGATGTTGTCATTCTACCAGATCTCATCGCCGCGGACCGGGCATCTGCAGAAGGTGGTTGGGAAAGACGCCGTCGATCTGCGGCAGAAAGAACTCGGTGACCCACTGACAGAGATCAAGAAACGGCCCCTGATTGTCGCAGAAATAGACATACGGTCCCTGCAGAGGTTCGGGATCCTGGGCGAACAGTCGCGCTTTCGCGGCCTCAATCGGCATGCCTCTCGCGGTGACCATGCGATTCAGACGCTGATTGGCCGGTGCGCGAACGTAGACGACGGCGTCACAGAGGCGGTCAAGCCCCATGGTATACAGAAGCGCCGCGTTGATGATGATCAATGGCGTATTTTTTTGAGACTCAGCCTGGACAAAACGACTGACCTCGAGAATCATCGGCGGATGCATGATGTCATTGAGTCGGCGATTCGTTTCCGGCGAGGCAAAGGCTTTTCGGCCGAGCATTTTGCGGCTGATGCCCCCGGACTCATCGACAATATCGGACCCGAATGCGGCGATCAGCTGGCGTGTGATTTCGGCATCTGCCAGCAGACGATGCCCGACTTCGTCGACTTCGAGATTGATGCCGCCGAACTCGCAGAGAATGCCGGCCAGAGTCGACTTACCGGCGGCAATCTGTCCAGTGATGCCGAGAACGATGGAAGTACCTGACGACGTGGCAGAAGACTTAGTCATGGCCGCCGGCTCCGCCTGGTTGATTCGGTAGTGGCAGAAGAACCGAAAAACTCGACCCGCTGCCATCGGTGCTTTCGACCTCGATTCGGCCGCCGTGTTCTTCGACAATGCGCAGGGCGAGCGGCAGACCGAGACCGGTTCCGTCTTCTTTGGTGGTCATGAACGGATCGAAGATGGCCTTGATCTTGTCTTTCGGAATGCCGATGCCGGTGTCGATGATGGAGGTTCGTACGATCTGGCTTTCGATGGCGATGCGGACGGTCAGAAGGCCTTCGGGGCGAGAGGCCTGAATCGCATTCGTGAGAATGTTGAGAAATACCTGCTTGAGCTGCGCCGGGTCTCCGACGATGGTCGGCAGATGCTCCGGATACTCGCGTCGTAACTGGAGCTGCAGCTTGTTCATCTGTGTCTGCAGCAGCATCAGACAACCGTCGAGCACCTGCGGCAGTGCGAACGGTACGGCTTGCGGTTTGCTGGGTCTGGCGAAGTCGAGCAGGTTGACGATGATGCGCTCGAGACGGTCGATCTCGTTCTGAATCAGACCGAGGGGTTCTCTTTTCGGGTCGCCCTCGGGGAAATCACTCTGCAGAAGTTGTACGATCATCTTCATGCCGGTCAACGGATTGCGGATTTCGTGGGCGATACCCGCGGCCAGCGCGCCGAGAGCCGACAGGCGGTCGGCGCGTTTGAGCTGGTCTTCGAGGCGCACGATCTGGGTGATTTCCTTGAAGAAAAAGGCGGTTCCGAGCATCAGGCCGCTTTCATCTCGAAACGGAAACGCGTTGACCTCGATGGTTGCAGGCGGAACCAGTTCGCTCAGTTGTACTTTCAGATTCTCGACCGCGGTCTTCGACTCGATGACTTCGAGCAGAATGCGGCGCAGCGAAGCGGGAAGCGGACCGTCCTCGCGGGCTGCCGACCACCCCTCGGGAATGACCTGGCCGAGCAGGGTTGTCATCGCGGGGTTCGAGAGCGTGACCTTGCCCTGATTATCAAAGATCAGAACGCCCGAGGTCATACTCTGCAGAATGTGCTGGGTAAAACCGCGCAGGCGCAGCAGATCCTTGAACAAGACGTCGATCGAAGCAATCTGGGTGGCGATGATGCGCAATCCGATGATGTCTTCGTAACGGTATGCGTATGACTTGAGACTGGCGATGGTCAGAACGCCGATCAGTTTGCCTGAAACCACAATGGGAAGAATCAGGACCGATTTGTACTGATCGGTGTAGGTGAGATGCGGCTTCAGTTCCTTGGCGGCCTGCCCGAGCGGTCCGTCGCCGATCTTGACCTGCGTGGGAAAGGGACCGGTCGTTGAGCCGCGGTTTTCGAGCGTTTGCCCGTCGCCCAGAAGCAGGTGCAGCATGAAGACATCATAGTCGATGAAGCTCTTCACGACCTTGCCGAGAGCGTCGTAGATGTCGCGCAGATCGATGAGCGACTCGGCACGCTGTGAGATTTCGTACAGCGCCGAGAGACGCGTGTTCTTGTGCAGCATCTCGTTGTGCAGGCGGAAGTTTTCGATCAGGGTACCGAAAAACGGCGCGAGAATATCGATGAAGTCGAGATGTTCCCCCGTGAAGCCGATGGTCGAGGCTCGACCGCGGAAAAGAAAGAGCATGCCGATGGGTTTCCCGGCCGGTTGCAGCGGCATGGCGAGTGCTTGAGACAGTTGATCGGCTGACGAACCCAGATAATCGCGCAGATGATTGGCTTCGAGCAGTCGCGTGCGACCTTCGGTAAAGAGACGGAACAAGCCGCCCGCGAGTAACGGGTCCCAGAAGTTGCCGGGAAGCGGTTCGGGCAGGTGTTCGAACAGGAGTACCATCTCTCGCTGCTTCTCGTGCGGAATGAGCAGGACAGCTCCGCTCGATTCGGTCGCGGCGACCGCATTTTCCAGAATCACGCGCATGGCGCGGTCCGGGGTCATGTGCGAGATGGCCTGTGACAGCTCTCTCAGCAGGGAAAGGCTGATGACCGGTTTTGAATCGACGGGTACGGTTCGTGATGTCATGAAAACAGTCTCGCAGGGCGCTGTTACCCTATCACAAAGCATGACGGGAAATCCACTCGACCGCGGGCATCACGTCGAGTGTCGACATGCAGCCGTGGTGCGGGCATGTCTCGCAGCGACCCGGACAATCGGTTGTGGCGGGCAGAAACACTTGCGTCATCGACCCGACAGGCCCCCAGCGTTTCGGGGTCATCGCGGGCAATGGTGGAAAGAAGGCCGCCACCGGCAGGCCGACGGCAGCGGCGAGATGCATGGGTCCGGTTGAACCACCGGACCAGCCGCGTCCGATCGGGAGCAGAGCGACAAGGTGGGCCAGGTCGGGCAGATCGCTGACGAACCCGAGGCGGCCTGAGACGGCGGGACCGAATGCTCTCGCCAGATGAGATTCCTGCGGCCCCAGGGTCACGCAAACGGGAATCTGTCTTTGTTGTAATGCGTCTGATAATCGTACAAACTGCTCAATCGAAAGATTCAGAGCTGAACCACCGTGACCGGGGTGAATGAACCAGGGACGCGTGCCGCCGAGTCCGGCTTCTGCAAGGCGGTGACTCGCGATTTGTACGAGGGATGAAATGGGAAACAAACGCGGAGCGATGTCCGGTGGGGAAAGATCGAGCGGCTGAATCAGGTCAAGGTTATACTGATACTCGTGCTTTTCGTTGCGGGAACGATGCTGCACGGCGCGATGCGTCAGAAAGAACTGCCAGACGTTTGATGCTCGACCGATACGCACGGGAATGCGAGCCAGAAAAGCGGCAAGAATGGCACGTGGCGACGGGTGAACGAGGATGGCGATATCGAACGACTCACGACGAAGTTCGCGGGCAAGTGCAAACCAGGAAAGATCGGAGGACGAGTCGTCGATGATGAGGTGGTCGACGGCAGGGTGTTCGCGCAGCAAAGGGGCGGTATAGGCGCGAACCAGTGCTGTCAGTTGCGCTTGCGGCAACAGCGCTTTCAGGGCAGTGAACACCGGCACGGTGAGCGTGACATCACCGGCCCGATCAGTGCGTGAGACCAGAATGCGACGGCAGGGAAATTTCGTGGTCATGAGATTTTCAGTGCTTCGATGAGGGCGGCCCAGATTTCGTCGGGAGCAAGCTGTTCGAGACAGGAAGGACCGCTTCTGGGGCAGACTCGCTGCCGGCAAGGTTCGTGATCGCGTCTGGCACGAACGAGCACGGCGCGGTCTGAAAGTGGGCCGGTGCGTTCCGGATTGGTCGGCCCGATGGGAACGATCATTGGGGTGCGTGTGAGAGCGCCGAGATGCATGGTCCCGGAATCGTTGGCGATGAGCGCCGTGGCGCGATATATTAGGACGGCGAGTTCGGGCAGACTGGTCTTACCCGCGAGGTCGATGATCGGCCCCTCCAGCCCTTGTTTCACGGCTGCCGTGAGTTCGGCTTCGCCGGCGGACCCGGTCAGGACCACGGGAGTATGATACTCGGCGATCCAGCGGCGGGCGATGGTCTGAAAGTGACGCGACGGCCAGCGTTTTGCCGGCCCGAAGGCAGCACCCGGGGCAAGAACGAGATAAGAACGGTCTGAAAGTCCAAGTCGTTGTAACAGTGACACTTGTTCGGATGCAGGTAACAAACGAGGAAGAATCGGGTCAGCTCTTAACCGGTGGTCACTTTCCCGCATCAGTGACTGATACCAGGTGCTTTCGTGGCGTGTGTTCAGATCATCGGGAAGCGGCAGGGCACGATGTAAAAAAGGGCTGCGCCATTCGGAGGCGTAACCGATGCGGTGTTTGCCCCCGCAGCACCACGCCAGCAGGGCGGTGCGCAGTGAGCGCGGAAAAACCACGATGCGGTCGAAAGCGGCCTGTCGCAGCCGTCGAATGACCGGCAGCTGCGACCACCAGCTGCTGCTGGTATCGAGACTGACGATTTCGAGCGGGGCCGGATGCAGCAGATAGGTGGCGGCCAGATGCGGTCGCGAAAGCACGGTCAGAGATGGGCTTTCAGCCGATTGTTCGAGATGAAGAGCCGGAAAAGACATGAGAATATCGCCGAGCCAGTTCAGGCCAATGACAAGTGTTTTCATGACTCGTACAAAAGATTCGAGATGGACCGGGCTTCTCTTGCCCAGTCGATGTCGCGACAGGCCCAGGTTCCGGTCGGGCAGACGGCTCTCTGACCGTGAAGACTGCACGGTTTGCAGGGCAGAGATCGCGAAACGAGATGCTGCGGGCCGCTGGGAATCGGCGCAAACCCCAGACACGGGTCGGTTTGAAAGAAGCACGCGACCAGCGGCGTGCCCACGGCACGAGCAAGATGCATCGGGCCCGAGTCGGTGGTGATCAGACCACGAGACAATCGGAGAACGCCTGGCAGCAGACGTAGTGGAATGTGACCCCGGCCGTCGATGATGTTCAGAGACTCTGAAGAGGGGAACGGGATGTCAGGTCGGTCGCCGATCAGAAGAACCTGACCGCGCAGGTATAGCTGCATTTGTCCGAGCAACTCCGGCGTGAAACGCTTTCCGGGATGCGATGCGCCTGGATGGAACATCACGAAAGACGAGGCGAGAGTCGGAGCGAGCTGCTCGAGAAATCTTCGGCATTCGTGCAGATACGTATCAGTGAGAACAAGCTCAGCGAGAGGATTCTGCAGGTCATCGGCCTGGACGGTTCTCAGATACTTCCGCCATACCGGTTCCGGGTTGTGCGGCCGTATCGGGTATCGTCCGCGCCATGCGTGCCAGGATTCCGTTGCCGATCGTTTGGAGTACCGGCCGGCGGAACCTCCCATGTAGATGCAGAGCAGGTGAGAAAGAGCCTTTCCCTGAAGGTCAAAGATCGCTCGCGGGGACACGCCGGCACGACGCAGTTTCTTCGCCAACGGCAGCAGGTCGCGAACGCCGGAAACCAGGTGCGCGTGCGCCGGCAGAAACTCGGCCAATTCGGCCCAGCGTCGATGCAGAACCCAATGAATCGTTTCGTAGCGGCGTGCGAGCGCTCGCGCCGCGGGAATGGCCAGCAGCACGTCACCCATCGCCGTCAGACGTATCAGGAGGGCTTCAGACATGCATCCAGGTAGCCGCGTCCTTTCAGAAAATCGATTGTGCGTGCGGTGGCGCCGGCCATGCGGCGCACCATGTCGCGAGCCCGACGGCCCTGCTCCCGTGCCTCTTCCGGTGAAGCCAGCAGTCGCCGCAGGGTATGTCGCAACGTTTCGACGGAATCGACCTGGCAGAGAGCGTCGGCTTGTTTCAAGGCGGCGATTTCGGTCGGGAAATTGAAGGTATGCGGCCCGCAGATCACCGGAATACCGCACGCCGCGGGCTCGAGAACGTTCTGTCCTCCGTGGCGTACCAGGCTGCCACCGACGAAAGCAAGATCGGAAAGAGCATACAGAGAGCGAAGTTCGCCAAGCTGGTCGACGAGAAGAACATGCCCGAGCGGGCGTCGGTGTTGAGTGAGGCGACTGTAGTCGAGATGCCGGCTTTGCAGCAGGCGCTCGACTTCCTCGATGTGTTTCAGATGACGGGGCGCCAGAATGATGGTCGCATTCAGCTCAGGCCACAGAGGTTCGAGAGCGTCGAGAATCTGCTCTTCCTCGCCCGGGTGCGTCGAGCCGAAGCAGATGATCGAGCGTCCGGGGGGGAACCCGTAGCAGTTGCGCAGTGATGCGGCATTCACCTCGGGGATGTCGAGATCGTGCTTGAAGGAGCCGAGAACGTGAATGCGATTGTCAGCGATACCGAGGCGGGCATAACGTTCGGCGTACTCCTGAGTCTGGCAGAGAACGAACTGCAGGCCGTCAAGACCCGTACGGAACAGACTGTCGAACAGCCGCAGCACCTTGATCGTACGAGGGTTGATGCGGGCATTGACGATGCCGTACGGCAGAGAGTGCCGACGAGCGATCAGCAGCAATAGCGGCCAAAGCTCGGTTTCGGCGATGAGAAACAGCGAAGGATGCAGGCGTTCGATAAACGGATCGAGAAACTCGGGCAGTTCGACCGGCATCAATGAGGCGAACTCGACGAGATCATCCGCTCGCAACCGTTTGAGGCCGTCCATGGTCATGGTGGTGCCCAGCAGGCGCTCTCTGCCGACGGTTTGGGCAAGACTCTTCAGCAGTGGGCGCAGCGTGATGACTTCGCCGAGTGAAGCGCCGTGTATCCAGACGGTGTGGTTAGGCACCTTGGATTCGGGAGCATATTGCCCCTTGCGCAGTTCGACTTCCTCGCGCTCGATTCGACGTGGCGGGACCACTTCAAGGAGCGCGACGATACTGCGGAGCAGAGCCTGATATAGACGCAGAGGCAGGTTCATGTCTGCGGGGCCTCCTGGGAGTCAGCCGGTCGGGTTTTCCAGCGTCGGTGCAGCCAGAACCACTGTTCGGGGCGCTTGCGCACCCAATCGGCAAGAATGTCGGTGTACGCTTGCGTGAGCTTTATCTGACCTTCGAGATCGTGAGAGTACAAGTCGGGATCGATCAAAGGTCTGATTTCAAGATAATGGGGGTGAGGGTGCCTTGGGTGCAGACAGAGCGGTACGATGGGCGCACCCGTTTTCAGAGCGATCTGTGCCGGCCCGACCACTGTTGACGCCGTCCGACCCAGAAAATCGACGAACAACCCTTTCGTGCCGGCGTCCTGATCGCACATCAACCCGAGACTTTCCCCGTCCTTCAGGGCTCGCAGGATCTGCCGCAGGTTGAAGCCGGAATCGGTCGTCTTCGGCCCGTGGGCGCGGCGCATGAACTCCATCCATTGATCGACATGCGGGTTGTTCTGCCGTCTGACCACGACGGTCATCGGAAACCCCTGATAGCTCATCCAGGGTGGAACCATTTCCCACAGCCCGTAATGACCCGAAAGAATGATGCAGCCTCGCCCCCGTTTGAGCGCTTCACGCAGATGTTCCACTCCGTGAGCTTCGATGCGGGCCAGCAGATCTTCGCGGTACAGATAGGGAATGGAAGCCATTTCCAGCGAGTTCAGAAAAAAATGGTGGTAGACCTTGCGGGCCAGTTCCGCGGCTTGCGGCGACCCGATGCCGAGTCTTTCACAGAGGGCGGTCTCGACGTGCCGGCGACGCAGGCGCAGGCCATCGAACGCGGCTATCGTCAGCAGGTGCGCGACTCGTTGGCGCTGAGGAAATGACGATGAGGCGGCCCAGCGTGCCAGGCGGTCGATCATGCGGCCCTGAACCTGCTGAACCCAGTCGCGGATACGGGAAATCATGCCTCAGCCTCCGATGTGGTTGCGCAGGCGTTGTTTGAGTCGTCGCGCCAACATCACTAAGGAAACCACGGAACTCCCTTGCATTTCAATGGCATCGCGCGGGCATACTTCCATGCAGCAGAAACACGAGATACATCGTTGTCGGTGAAAGCGGATTCCATCGTCGTGCATGGAAATGGCGTCGGCGGGGCAGATCTTCATGCAGGCCCGGCATTTGATGCAGAGGTTCGGCTTCAGTGCGGGGCGCATCCAGAACAGGCGTCTGGCCATGCGAACCAGAGCGTCCGGCAGAGAGGTGATCAGATGCGGCGGCGGCAGTTGAAAGCCCGCGAAGCGAAGCTCGATGGGTTCGGGCCCGTGAATATTCAGATGCTCGATGGCGAAAGGCCTTTTCTGAAGACGTTTGTACCAGTTGATGGTTGGGACGGTTGTCGGATCGGCTCCGGTAACGGCGCACATGCCGAGATCAATCGCCATCGGATCTCGTGAAGCCAGAAGAACCCCGGTTTTCACGGGTCGACCACCGGCGGGACCCTGGCCATCCATACCGACGATGCCGTCCATGATGTGCAGCGTCATGGGGGTCGCTTCGCAGATGGAAACCAGTAAGCGGCTGAACTCGTCCGGGTGCGGCAGTTGCCGATGCAGTTGCGCCTTCTGCAACCCGGGCAGCAAGCCGTAATGATTCTTCACGGCGCCGGTCAGCACCGTCAGATTGTGGGTCTTCAGCTTCGGCAGATTGAAGGTGACGTCGGCGTGAAACACCTGATCGGTCACGTGAACGCGCACGGGACCGTGCGGCCCTGTTACGCTGAGTTCCCGTCGTGGTTCGCGTTCGAAACAGATCAGCGTGGCACCGGAACGTCGGGCCGCCTCGGTCATGCCGGTTTGATTCCAGTAATCTTCGATATGACGCAGAGTCAGGGGCGGGCTATCGCCGATAAAGACCTGAGCGCCGAGTTCACGGCAGGCGGAAGCCAGCGATTCCACCAATAGCGGATGCGTGGTAGCTGCCGATGCCGGTCCGCGTGCCGACAGAAGATTGGGTTTCAAAAGAACTTTTGAACCCGGGCGTACAAGTTGAGTTAAGCCGCCAAACGGTTCAAGAAGCTTACCGAGTGCCTGCCGAAGTTCGGATTCGTGATACTCGTGACAGCGGGTGATGGAAAGATCGAAACGCTGAGCAACGGGCTTCGAACCGCCTGCGGCAGAGGCTTTCGTCGGTTGTGTGCTGGGTGCGGTGATGGACATGAGACGACGCTCTCAGAAGCTGTCGGCCGGCTTGATGTCGCCGGTCTCAGAAGCGGGAACGGCCGGCGGGGGCAATCGTTGCCACGCTCCCGGATCGGCGGGCGCCCACGG
This sequence comes from uncultured bacterium, assembly GCA_964472075.1. GTDB lineage: Bacteria > Muiribacteriota > Ozemobacteria > Ozemobacterales > Ozemobacteraceae > CAYYIY01. The sequence goes on from CAYYIY010000059.1 coordinate 23,822, forward strand.
GAGGGGCGCCGGCGGATGCGGTCCGCTGCCGGGCTGAGGTTCCCACGGGCCGACGGTCAGCATATCAGGCAGCTGAGAGTTGGGGAACAGAGCTTTGGTCTGGGCCAGCGGCTGAATCTCAATGCCGCCGACCCGATCGAAAAGCACGCACTGATTCACGATGGCGATCATCGACAGAATGTGATGAAACGGCATATCTTTGAAGGCTGCATATACCGGAAAATGCAGGGTTGACGGAAAGTAAATCGGTACTCCGGAACCGAGCGAGATCTGGCGCAGCACATACTGAATATCGTCACCGCGCGAATGAAGAGTGCCCGACTGCATCAGACCGCTGTACCGCTGGGCGCCGGCATCCGGATCGATCTCTTTGACGCGCGCGAGGATGTCCCGCCAGTTTTCTTCGTAGATGCGCTTGGGAAGCACGATGAGAATGGGGCCGACAATCGAGAAACGAACATGCGTGGGCATGAACTTGGCAAGCATACGTTCGAGGGAATCGGCATGGCACTGAGGTTTCACCGACCCACCCGTTTCATAGTGCATGACGACGTTGTACCGGTAACCCATGGCCGCCATCTCAACCGCATCCCATAAGGGAATTTCATGCGACCAGAACGAGGTCAGGCGATTGAAACGTGGTTGTTCACGCGTGACCAACGGAGCTTCGACAAAGGTGCCCGTACGGCGATTGCGAAACAGGACCGAACGTCGTCGCACTTCAGATACGTACCAGATGCGATCGAGTGTCGTGCCCGGCACGACATGAAACGGCTCATCATGAAGTTGTACCAAGGCTCGGGCGGTATGCGACCCCCACAGAATTGCTCGTACAAACGGATCAGACTCGTTCTGGCGCCGATAGTCGGCTGAGGCCGCGACCGAAAAGAAAAAAAACAGCAGCAACAACGGCAGAATCGCCGTCAGATCTCTTCGCACGGACGGCACCCATTGTTCCGAGGCCGCCGGCGTTGTTTCCGGTGATGGCAAAGAGACGATTTTTTTCAGCCTTTCATTCCTTGTGATGATGTGGTTGAAGATGAATGACGACTCGTACAGACGAATCGTTCTAGAGTTGGCCGCGCTCGACGAGACTTCGATAGATCAGCACGCCGTTAGTGGCGGCCCCACGGCGCAGATTGTCGGCGACGACCCAGAGATTCAGACCGAACGGCACGCTCGGGTCTTTGCGGATACGGCCGACAAAGACTTCGTCGCGATCCTGACAGAGCAGGGGCGTGGGATAGACACTGCGTTCGGGTTCATCCAAGAGCACGATACTTGGGCTCTTGGCGAGCAGTTCGCGGGCGGCCTGCGGGGTCATGTCGCGGGTGAGTTCGAGATTCACCGCTTCGCTGTGGCAGTAGAACACCGGCACGCGCACGGTTGTCGGGCACACGGGAATAGGTGCTTCCAGAATTTTCTGCGTTTCCCTCACCATCTTTTCTTCCTCTCGACAAAGGCCGCTGTCGAGAAAGACATCGATGTGAGGAAACAGGTTGAACCCGATCGGATGCGGATACACGCCTTCGGGAAGCGCTTCTCCGGCCAGGGCTGCCTTTGCCTGCTGCTTCAATGTGTCAATGGCTTCCAGACCGGTTCCTGAAACGGATTGATAGGTACTGACGACGATGCGCTTGAGCGGGTTGAGGCGATGAATCGGCGCGATGGCGACGATCATCTGAATCGTCGAACAGTTCGGGTTGGCAATCAGGCCCTGATGGTTCTGCAAGGCGTGTGCATTGGCTTCCGGCACCCCGAGCGGGACCTTCGGATCCATGCGGAAAGCGTTGCTGTTGTCGATGACCACGGCGCCGGCCTGCGCGGCCTGGGGGCAGAAGGTTTTGCTGACTTCGGTTCCGGCGGAGAAGAAGACGACATTCAGTCCCTTGAAGTCGGCCCCATCGACGCATTCGACCACGTGGTCCTCGTCCCGGAAGCGGATCTTCTTTCCCTGGCTCTTTTCAGAGGCGAAGAGACGAATCTTCGACGGTTCGATGCGATGTTCTTCGAGAACGCGCAGAAACTTCTGTCCGACGGCTCCGGTGGCTCCGACGATTCCGAATGAATGCCGTTTGGTCATATCCGATTCCTTTCGCGAACGGTTTGCTGCGCCACTTGTACCGCAAAGCGGGTCTGATGTAAAGCCCTGAAGGGGCCGGGTGCGGGCACTTTCCCTTTCGAGAGCGTGCTTCGGCGAGGGGTTCTATTCCGTCTCAGAAGTCCCGGAAGCCGGCTCCGTATCGGACTCGACCTCTTCTTCATGTTCCCGGCCCAGGAGCGGAATGCGCTCAGGTCGGTAGAACCGATCGGGAATCTTCGCCGGTTTGGCCGGGGCCGCGATACCGGTTGATGCCGACCCGGTGATGCTTGCTGAAGTTGACGAGTCTGCGGCCGGGAAAGGATCACCCACCGTCGGTGGCACGGTCTGCAGATTCACGGGCAGCGCAGGTTGGCGATCGATACGGGTTGGCCGCACCGGCCTGGGAGAGTCTGATACCACGGCGTCGGAGGTCAGGCCCAGTATGGTCTTCAGTTCGATGAATCGCTGCCTCTGCGCCGGGGAAAAATGGTTCAGATCGACGGTGAAGGAAGCGAGTCGACTCGTGTCGCCCGAGAATCCGAGCAGGGTTGCCAGTTCGCGTGCCGCATCAAGTTTTGCCTGCAGAGACTGTTGTCGATCCAGAAACTGCTGTCGATCCGTTGGTGTTGCTGCCGTGAGGCTCTGCGTGGCCAGTTCGGAGATCTGGTGTGCCCACTGATCGATCTCCTCGAGCGCATACTGTTCGCTCAACACCTGATCAGTACCAGTCGCAATTCGCTGATACGAGGTTTTGACCGCCTTTTTGCGAATCTCTGAAAGGTCGGGCATCTTCGGCCGATCGAAGCGAAACTGCACGCGCCCGCCATTTCGAGGCGCGGCGGGAGCTTTGACATCGGATGATGGATCCGGGTCTCGCGGCGCTGTCGGCTCTTTCAGGGCGGGCAGCGCCGGCACCGGCAGTGCCGCGGAAGATGCTGTTGCGCCCGGTTTTTCGTTCATCCAGGCAGGCAGTTGCTCGAGAGCCGGGATGAGAGGCAGATCCTGCGCCGCGGAGCAGGAGGTGATCAGCAGCGCGACAAAACCGCACGCGATCTGTCGACAGGCCGGAAAGCGTTTCAGACCGTGGTAAGCCGTTTGCCGTGCAGTCGAAACCATAGTGAACCAAGCATACTCCTTCCCTTCAGGTGCAAACAAGAGGTGTTCAAGCGTTGCAGGGTCATTTGATTCTTTCGAAACTCCATTTTTCACTTGGTGAAATATGCCGGGGGGGAGCATTTCGATACGGATCGAAAGGTGATATACTCAAAAAGGATGAGCTTGCCATGACACCTGAACGAGAGAGGACAACCCGGTCGATAAGGCTTCGATTCCGGAATCCCCGATACGATCGAATCGTACGCCTGAATACGGAATCGATTGCGCGCCGCATGGGTTTTAACGAGGATCAGATCTTCGATATCACGCTCGCGGTCGAAGAGGCTTACACCAATGCGATCGAGCACAGCCGTCGCAGCCATGATTCGCTTGAGCTGGAAATCATCTATCATCTGTTTCAAGACCGCCTCGTCGTCTCGATTCAGGATTCAGGCTGCGGATTCGAACAGAACATTCCCGATCGCGACACGCCGATCCCGGTGGCGGAGCAGATTCGCGGCCGAGGATTGGGGTTGATCCTGAATCTTTCCGATCATGCTGAGATTTTGTCCGAACCCGGACTCGGCACCATGATTCGCATTACCAAGTATCTGGCAGGGTCGCCCGGGCTGCGCGCCGGAGATCCACCCACACTTCCTGAGTGTCCTGGTTCATCAGGTCAGAAAAACTGTGTTGATAAAGTGAATAAGCCTGTTGAAACAGCGAAATCTGACGACAAGAAACCCGACTGATTGCCGTCGTCTCAGTCGAGACTTCGGCGCAGACGCTCGTCCAGATTCTCGGCGTTGAAACCGTAGGTTTTCTGCAGGGCCTCGTCGAATGAAAGTCGCTTGGCCAGCGATTCGAGCAGTTCCTGCAGGGCCGGCCAGCCTTTTTCCTCAATCAGCCATTGAGCTGCATACAGCGATTGGGCATACAGGGTCTCCGCAGCTTCGCGCTTTCGGGCGTGTGCAAAGGGACCGTCCAGGGCTTTGAGAGGGGGAATTCGCATCGAATCATGCTCTTGCAGGTGCTGCTTTGCCTTTTCCGCGTCGAGCCCCTCGGCAATCTGGGCGAGGCCTTCATTCAGCCAGGTGGGGCAGGAATTGCCGGTCAGCAAATGCACGACATGGTGACAATACTCGTGCTGAACCGCCCCGCGAAGTTGTTCCGGCTGTGATACGGAACGAGGCACCGGCAGTCGGATCTTGCCGTCATACAGACCGCCCGCCCATGAAGGCAGAGTGCTGACCCGTTGAAAATCACTCGGTGAATACACGATCACCTGCGTGCGCTGCGACGGAAAAGAGTTCATGAGTTCTCCGACTCGGACGTACGCGTCTTCAAACAGGTTGAGAACCTCGCCGACCCAGTCACGGGGAAAGCCGGCCGGGTAGAACAGGGTGAAGTGCACGCTCGACTCCCGATCGAAGGCCGATTCGACGCGTTCCTCTCTCTGCAGGCGCTTCAACAGCTCAGTGGCCGAGGCGTTGCGCGGACTTGCTTCCATAGTGCGATCGAGGTAGTGACGGGCTTCGATGAAGTTGCCCTGGTGATAGAACATGCGACTGAGGCTCAGCAGCGCCGGCGCATACGACGGATCGACCTCGAGAATACGTTCGAGCAGATTGCGCGCCGAATCATCGTCTTCGATCTTGAGGAACGCGTTCGCGACCTTGTTGATGGTTTCCGGATCGCGCGGTCGCAGGGCCAGAATGCCTCGAGCCTCAAGATCGACGTGCTCGGCATCACGGATCATGACCAGTGCGGAAAGCAGGTTAAAGCGAATCTGTAGATCTTCGGGTTTCTGTTTCTTGGCTTTCTCAAAATGGTCGATGGCTTCGGCGAACCGACGTTCGCGGCACAGCAGAACCCCCATGTTGTTATGAGCACAGGAAAGGTTGGTCAGGGCTGTGTCGTCGAGCGGGTCGGCGAGACGGGCTTTTTCGAACGATTGAATCGCCGTCAGCAGATCACCGCGCTGGGCATGCAGAACTCCCTGCCGGTTTCGCAGCCGGGCATCATCTTCGGCCATGCCGAACAAGCAGGAACTTCCGATCCAGGTGATCAGCAGACACACCCGCAGAAACGTGACTTGGTGCGGGGGGGCGCAGAAGGGATGAAGTCGGGGGGCGACCGGAACCATCAGGCTTTGACGTCGATGTTCCAACCGCGTCCGGTCGGGTCAGGAACCGGTTCTGCCGGCTTTTTCTCTTCGGCGGCCGCGGGGGGCTTGGCTCCGGGGGCGGCCTGCTGCTGACTGCCTTGTTTCTCCGAATCCTCGTCTTCCTTGCGGATCAGGTGGTCTTCCGTGGCCTGAGATTGCTGCATCGTTTCGATCTTCTCTTGATCTTTCTGCTGCTGCAGGCCGACGAGCTGCTGTGCCGGTCCGTTTTCCTGCGCTTTCTGATTCTCGCGCAGCCGGCTTGCGTCGTTATTGACCACGATCGGGGTCTTGATATCGAGTGGTGTAATCGCCATAGGGATACCTGCTACTTCAAAGGTACCTAAAGTACTCATCGACGCAAGGGCGCACGAATCTGAGCGTTTTGCCTGCCAGGGAGCCGGCGAACGAGAAAAACGGGCACGAAATCGTATGATTTCGTGCCCGTTGGAGCGATCGGCTCAGGCGCTGCGCACCCAGGTTTCCCCGGCTTTGCACAACTGATCGAGGGTCTTTTCGTCTTTCGCCTCGGCGTAAAAGCGTACGACCGGTTCGGTTCCGGACATGCGAATGAGGATCCAGGAATCCTTTTCGAGAAGAAACTTGGTTCCGTCGACCCGAATGACCTTGGTGACCTTTATGCCGGCGAACTCTCGTGGGTCAGCCTTCACTTTCTCGGTCAGGCGGTCTTTTTCGGCCTGAGTCAGCTTGAAGTTCAAACGACGAGTCAGATAGGTGCCGACTTTGGCATAGAGATCGAAAATGATCTGCGAAAGAGGTTTCTTCTGCATCGCCACCATTTCGGCGACCAGCAGGCAGGCCAGGATCCCGTCTTTCTCAGGGACATGTCCCTTCATGGTCAGACCTGCTGATTCCTCGCCGCCGAGAATGATTTTGTCCTTCGTGATCAGGTCGCCGATGAATTTGAATCCGACCGGGGTTTCAAAGACCTCGATCTTGTGATGGGCTGCGACGGCATCGATTAGATGGGTGGTCGCAACGGATCGGGCGACGCCGCCGGACCACGGGCGCGTGGTTTTGAGATGGTCGATCAGCATGCCGAGCACCTGATTGGGCTGATAGAACTCGCCATTCGGGCCGAGAATGCCGAACCGATCTGCATCTCCGTCGGTTGCGAGACCGAGATCGAAGCCGCCGGTTTTCATTTTGCCGATCATGTCGGGAATTTCTTTCTCGGACGGCTCGGGGGGCAGGCCGCCGAAATACGGATCAAGATGATCGTTCATTACCGTTACTTCACAGCCCGCTTCCTTGAGCATACGGTCGAGATAGCCGCGTGAAGTACCATACATCGGGTTGGCGAGAACCTTCAGTTTCGCCTGGCGGATGGCGTCGAGGTTGATCTTTTTGGCCAGATCGGCGAGATACGGTTCCATCGGGTTGATGTCTTCGATGAGTCCCTTTTGTCGGGCCTCTGCCAGTTCCATGTTCTGATAGGCGTGGGTTTTCATCAGCTCGTTGGCGCGCCTCTCGATATCGTTGGTGGTGGCAGGCAACGCCGGGCCGCCCCAATCTGGCGAAAACTTCAGCCCCTGGTACTCAGGCGGGTTGTGACTGGCGGTAAAGTTGATGCCGCCCGAGCCTTTGCGCCGCAGAATCTCGAAGCTGATCACCGGTGTCGGCGTGTCACGCTCGCACAGGAAGACCTTGATCCCATTTGCTGCCAGCACGCGGGCCGCTGTGGCCATGAACTGCTTCGACAGGAACCGGGTATCGCTGCCGATCACAACCCCGCCGGGATGCCCGGTGGATTTGATGTTATCAGCGATCGCCTGAGTACAGATGCGAACATTTTCGAAGGTGAAACCGTCAGCGATAATGTCTCGCCAGCCTGAAGTTCCGAACTTGATCTGCATTCCTTCCCTCCCGCGAGTATTGATAAGTGTGATATCAGTGTAAACCCCGACAGGCGGCAAGGCAACGTTTACGACACGGGGTCTGCAATGCTCTTCCGCAGGGTCATTTCGTTCTCTCGAAGCTCTGTTTTTCCGCCGGCATCGCTCAACGAC
>CAYYIY010000060.1:0-24529 GCA_964472075.1 uncultured bacterium
CCGACAGAACACCCCTCGGAAATCCGTACCAGACCGCAGGGTGAGAATTGCTGGACTTTGCGTACTCTATTTGACCGTCGTGGTTCGGACTGGTATAATTTTTTACCGTTGTTCACGAGGACAATGGCCGATTTTCCCTCACGGGGGCCCTGATGAACAAGGTCTACAAGAAATTCATCGCTTCGTTCAAGATTCAGCTGAAGCGTCGCTACATGATGCTCTTCAAAAAGGAAGACATCGCCGAAACATTGAAACTAAGACGCGGCGAATGCCTAAGTTGCGGGGAATGCTGCCGGTCTTCCTTCCCGTGCCCGTTCCTGTTCGAGCGCGATGGTCTTGAACTCTGCAGAATTCACGCAGACAAGCCGGAACCTTGTCGGCTTTATCCGTTCAGCCCCGAGGATGTTTTTCCACACACGGCAGGCAAGTGCGGATACTATTTCATTACCCCGGAAGAAGCGGATAAGGAATCAAAAGACTGATTTCCTGTTGCTTGTCTCGGCTGTTGTCGTCGCGTTTTTATTGCGTACGGCGAGTATTGAGCAGGTGAGTCTGCTGTAGCACTCGGCAGGTATTCAAGCGCTTCTCGCACGAAAGATCGCGGATGCTGAAACCTGACGGCGAGCGAGTGCCTCGTGAAAAGTGAGGGGTGCCGGTTTTTGAGGAGCAGGAGAAGACATGACGATCGTTGATGCGCTGATCTTCGCATTGCTGCTGTTCGGATCAGCTTTTTTTTCGGGAACGGAAACCGCGCTGACGTCTCTGTCAGAAGCCAAGGTGACGATGCTGGCCGACAAAGGCAATCGCTCGGCAAAAATGCTGCTGTCACTGATTTCCAATCGTGGAACGGTGATCGGAGCCATGCTGGTCGGCAATAACATTGTGAATACCCTGCTGGCCATCTATGCGGCGACGGTGTTCAATACCCTGGTTCTGAATTCCCCTCTGCCGCCGTGGCTGGCTCCGGTTGCGGCATCGGTACTTTCGATTGTGGTTCTGCTCATCGGCGGTGAGGTTATTCCCAAGAACATCGGTTTGCGTTTCAACACGCGGTGGGCGCTGATCGCGGCTTACCCCTGCCACTGCTTCATTCGTCTGGTGACGCCCGTTTTGTGGGGGCTGAATCTGATGAATCGCCTGATGCTCTCACTGCTCGGAGGCCAGGATACGCGCTCAGGGCCGTCGGTAGATGAACTGCTCGCCCTGGTGAAAATGAGTCAGAAAGCGGGGGTTATTGACCCGATGGAGCGTGAACTGATCGGCAAGTCCATGTTCCTGAACGAGACGCTGGCAAAAGAGATCATGATTCATCGCACGCAGGTCTGCGCTGTGCCTGAGACAGCCACACTGGCCGACGTGCAGGCGGTGTTTGTGCGCGAGTTGTTCAGTCGGTTGCCTGTGTATCGAGAGAGCCTCGATCAGATCGTAGGAATTCTGAATATCAAGGAAGTGTTTCGTTTTGATGCGAAAAACTCGGGATTTCGCCTTACCGATGTCATGACCCCGCCCGTGGTCTACCCGGAAACCGCGAAGATCGGCCCGATCTTTGACAAGATGCGGCAGAGTAGGTCTCACATGGTGATCGTCGTCGACGAATTCGGCTGCACCTCTGGAATCATTACTCTTGAAGACATCGTTGAGCAGATCTTCGGCGAGATCAGTGACGAGTACGATGCGCAGAGTCCGGTACGGTTTCGCTGGGTCGGAGCGCAGGTCTTCGAGGCAGAGGGCAGAACGCCCCTTTCTGAAGTCCAGGACGAACTTGAGAAAAAGCATTGCCGCGTGCTGCCTGCCGATGCCTGTGAAGATGTCGAAACCCTGGCTGGATTGGCCATGAAGACTTTAGGAAACATTCCGGCGAACGGTGAACGGTTTGAGATCGGCGGTTTTCAATTTCAAGTGCGAAAGGTGATCGGCCAGAAGATCCAGCTGGTCTCTGTTCGCGTGCCTCTGTGCGAAGGGGCGAAACCCGAGGATCCGGTTTCAGGAACCTGAGTTCGGAATCTTCGGACCTGGAAGGCCTTTTCGTCGCCTTTCTGAAAAAACACACAGTCGCAGGTCCTTGCCACACAAAGGTCTGCGTCCAGGCTGACTCGGACTTTTTTGACCCATAAAGAAGCCGCCCTCGCCGATTGTACCGGCTAGGGCGGCTGAAGAGCTACTGGCGAAGCGCGTTCTAGAACTTGTAAATGAACGACAGCTGGAAGCGATTGTCGTCGCCGCGGCTCTGATTCTTATACTCGGTCTCGAGGCGCAGATACTCGGCTCCGATCTGCACGGCTTCATTCAGGTCATACATGGCATTCAACCAGCGTGAGCGGTTGAGCGTGCGCATGGGGCGAGCGGCAGTGGAATTCGCCAACGGGCCATCGTCCGGGTTGTCCAGGCTGACGCCCAGGTTGTAGCGCCACTTCTCGAAGGGGCCGAAGGTCAATTCCGCCCAGCCGCCTTTGCTCTTGAGCGGTTTGGCATCGACAAAACCGCCCGCACCAACGCCCATCGCGTTGATGTAAGTACCGGAGGCGGTCGTTGTGACCACGACTCCCTGACCGATACCGCCGACATAATCGTCGAGGTTCTTGCCCTGCCAGATTTCACCCTTGAGCTGGATGGTTTTGGTGAAGGCGACGTTCACGTCTGCGCCGAGCGATGAGCTTTCAACGGACTTGCTGCTGCCGGTCACGTTATAGTCATATTCTTCGCGGCCCGAGTGACCCCAGATGCCGATGGTGCCCTTGTTCTTGCCGGTGGTCGGGAAGGTATACCCGACGCGGCCCTGGAATGCCGGTGAGCCGGAGTCGGCACCGGTGTCGGGCGGGTTGTTGAACGGAGCGGCATCGCCGATCTTGCGCGAGGCCGCAACAGCGACAGTGAGCTTGCTGTCGCCGGAGGTGAAGCTCTTGGTCAGGCGCAGCTGCGGGTGTCGGAAGCCGAGGTTGCCCGTCCACCAGGCGACCGTGTAATTCAGCTGGTTCGGATTCTCGGGGCCGACGAGATCCCAGGTCTGGCCCATGAGCAGGCTGACTTCATCCGGCCAGTCAACCTGGAAGTAGGCATGACGAGTGCGGAGCTGAGCGCTGTTGTCGGTGCCTCCGCCGCCATAGAGGTCGAGTTCATACTTCCCGCTGACTTTGGCTTTGCCTGCCTGCGGGCCGGTGAAATTGAACCCGAAGCGGGTCGAGTTGATGGTCTGGCTGAAGGTGCGATCGTCGTCTGCGACCACGGCTTCAGACGGCACCCAGCGGGCATAGTTCCCGGTGAGGTCGGTGCGTGAGCTGTCCATGGCCATGTCGAGCTTCATGTACCCGTACAAATCGACATTGTACTTTGTTTTCAGGGAAGGCTTTTCCGGAGCTTTGGGCTTCTCGGGAGCGGGGGCCGCGACGGCAGCAGGTTCGGCCGCAGGAGCTGCCGGCTGGGTCGAGAGCTTCTGGTTGATTTCCGCCAGAGCTTTCTCGAGCGCGTCAACTCTCTGACGAAGCTGGGCGTTTTCCTCGATCAACGACTGGAACTTGGGCAGGACCTTGAGCTTCGACTCAGTTGTCGATTGTGCAAAGACAGCTGCATGAGGGCTGACCAGCACGAGAACCAGAAACAAGGCGAACACTTTTCTCATGACGCGACTCCTTCATTAAGTAGAACTTCGGCCAGACAAAGTATCTAAAATGCGTGAAAAAGCAAAGAGATTTTTTTCACGAATTTGAAGATGATACGAGAAGACGTGTTACGAAGTGGCACGCTGGAACGACACGAAACCTTCAACGGGGGCGTGACCCTCGCTGTTGAAGTTCTTCCGGTTGTCGACTGCCTTCAGACCTGCAGGCCGTATCCTCCGTCGACGGCAAAGACCTGGCCGGTGATGTAGGAAGCCTGATCTGAAGCTAGAAAGACGACCAGGCCGGCAATCTCTTCCGGGGTGCCGAGACGACCAAGCAGAATACGGGCCAGCGCGCGTTCGCCGTGCTCTTTCAGAGTGGCGCGCGACAGGTCTGTTGCGACGGCCCCTGCCGCCACCGCATTGACGAGAATGCCGCGCGGAGCCAGTTCGATGGCCAAAGCCCGCGTCAGTCCTTCGACTCCTGCCTTCGAAGCGACGTAGTTGGCCTGGCCGCGTCCACCGACTCGAGCGACGACCGACGAGAGATTGATGATGCGCCCCCAGCGCCGGCGAACCATGAAACGCGCGGCGGCTCGTACCAGAAAAAACGGACCATCCAGATTGGTGCGCAGCACCTTGTGCCACTCGTCGTCTTCCAGGCCGAGTGCCGGCCCGTCCGAGACGATGGCGGCATTGTTAATGAGGATGTCGAGCGCGCCGAAATGCTCGTGAACCAGCTCTGCGGCCTTTTGACAGTCTTCAGGCCGAGAGATGTTCAGTTGAACGGGAAGCGGCTGGTCGGCAGCGGGAAGACCCGGGCAGGCTTCCTGAATCAGCCGCACAGTCTCGGCCGCGGCATCGCTTCTGCTGCAGTAGCCGACCGCGACCCGATGTCCGGCGCTCGCCAGGCCCAGAGCGATGGCACGGCCGATACCCCGCGAAGCACCCGAGACCAGGGCGACTCGTTTCTTGGAACTATTGGGGTGAGTGGTCATATCACGCCAGTTTATGAAGCTTGAGCATATTGGTGTTGCCCTTTACCCCAAGCGGAACCCCGGCCACGATGGCAATGACGTCCCCTGATTGATAGCCCTGTTCTTTCATGACCTTCTCGGCCATAACGAACATTTCGTCGGTGTTTCGAGAATCGGGAACCTGGACGCTCGTGACGCCCCAGTTCAGGGCAAGGCGACGGCAGGTCTTGTCGCGAGGGGTCAGCGCATAGACCGGAAGCGGCGAGTGATACTTGGAAATGTTGTGAGCCGTGTTGCCGCTGTGCGTGTACGCCACGATGCACTTCGCTCCGGCGTCGACGGCGCTTTCGCTGGCCGCGTGCGCGATGGTGTCTTCGATGGCGTGCTGAACTTCGGGCATGATGGTGGCATATTGACCCTGAGCGATCTTTTCCGCTTCGACGGCGAGGGCCGCCATCATCTGTACCGCTTCAACCGGATACTGTCCGGAGGCGGTTTCACCGGAAAGCATAATGGCGTCAGTGCCGTCGAGAACGGCGTTGAATACGTCCGAGGCTTCGGCGCGGGTGGGACGGCTGTTGCCGATCATCGATTCGAGCATCTGTGTGGCGGTGATGACCAGAATGCCGCGCCGCGAACAACGCGTAATGATGTGCTTCTGAATACCGGGCACCTGTTCGATCGGCATCTCGACTCCGAGGTCGCCGCGGGCGATCATGATTCCGTCGACGTGGTCGAGAATCCCCTCGAGTTCCGTTATGGCCTCGGGTTTCTCGATTTTGGCGATGACCCGCGGCCCTTCGTGGCCCATGAGTGATCGCAGTTCGCGAATGTCCGACGCTTTTCGGACGAATGACAGGGCGACGTAGTCGAGATCCTGGGCGATCATGAACTTCAGATCGTCCTTGTCCTTGGCGGTGATGGTCTCGATGGTGAGCGGCATGCCGACGAGGTTCATGCCTTTTTTGTCTTTCAGCAATCCGCCGTCGATGACACGAAACACGATGCGATCGGACTTCTTCTCGACCGCTTCAAGCGAGATATTGCCGTCATCGAGAAGTACGCGGTGTCCGACCTGGACATCCTTCAACAGATACGGATATGACGTGCCGACCCCCGATTCGTCCCCGGGCGTATCGGCGTCGGGAGTGAGGAAAAACAGGGAGCCGGGCTTGAGGGTGACGGGGCCGTTCTTGAAGGTGCCGACGCGAATCTTCGGTCCGCAGAGATCGCCGAGAATGGAAACATGGCGCTGCACACGACCGGCAGCGGTGCGTATGGCCTGAATCAGCGCCGCATGTGACTCGTGCGTGCCGTGCGAAAAATTCAGCCGGAACACGTTGGCTCCGGCCTCGATGAGTCTGGCAATGGTTTCGGGCGTGTTGGATGCGGGCCCCAGCGTCGCGACGATCTTGGTGCGCTTCATGGATCCTCCTCGGAGATTCGATGTTCGTTCGTGTCAGGTGACGGCATCATAAAACGTCCGAACGCTTCCTCGCAAGTGGGAAAAACAGCGCGCGCAGGACTGAAGAACGCTTTAGCGCTGCAATTCGAAGATCGCAATCCCCGGAACATCCTTGCGCTGCTGCCTCGGGAACCAGGACGTGAGGCTTCTGGCAATCTCTTCAGGGTTTTCGCGCAGATACGCGGTCACCAGCCAGAATCGCGTACGCGAGCCGAGAACTACGGTGAGGCGCCGGCGAAACTGCTCGGGGTCGGTCGCATCAAGAGGGAACGGGGCGATCGTCACGTCTGGTCTGGAAAGATAATGCCTGATGGATCGTTCGAGGTAGGGCGGATAATGAAGAATGAGATCGTCGGGAGCAGCTTCACGAGCCAGCAGAGCCGAAGCTCCACGCCAGTCTGATTTCACCGGCAGCCGGAAGTAGAGACCGAGGCTGCCGATCGATGCGATCAGGGCGCACACCAGAAGCGTCCGAGTCGGAAGGTGCTTCGACAGGCGCTGCAAGCTCACCGCGATGATCAGAAACGCAGGGACAAGAGCGGGAATGCAGACACGTGCCAGAAAAAGCGGCACCAGGACCAGCGACAGCAGAAAAGGCGCAAGAACAGGGACCGCCAGCCACAGGAGCAGATACGCGCGGTTCAGATGCTAGAGAGATTCGATCGAGGAATCATTCTGTATGTGGGGAGTTGTTTGTTGATCCTCGCACAGCGGTTGCCCTGCGGGTTGCGAAATCGTCCTGGTCGAGGTGCGCCGAAAGATCGATGCAATAAGAGTAACAGTGCATACGATAAAGAGAAGAAACAGGGAACCCGAGGTGAGAAAATACCAGACGGTCGGCTCTGCTTCGGCATGCAGCGGAAAGGCGCCGCAGAATTCCAGTAACACTTCGAACAGGTGCGCGAGGGTGGGGGACTGTATCCAGCTGAGGAAGCCGATATCGCGGGTAGCGCCGAGTTGATGGTACAAGCCGAAGAACCATGGAACATACGCCAGAAAGATGCATCCGTTCATGATGATCCAGTCTCTGGGCGGTGTGCGCTGGTGACGATAGCTGATGACGTACCAGATGTTCATGAGAACTATGAGAAAGATGGCGATGTTCTGCGTATAGAGGGCTGCGATACTCAGGAGGGCAAGAAGAACCCGCTGCCGAGGCCGACCATCGATGGTGACCTGCCGGAGAACGAACATTATTCCGGCTGACAGAAGGCATAACAGGGCGTACATGCGCGCTTCCTGCGAGTAGTACACGTGAAACGGAGATAGCGCCAGCAGCAGCGCAGCCATGAGACCGACCGAACGCTCGAACAAGGTTGTTCCGATCAGATAGGTAAGCCAGACGGTCAGGCTGCCGAAGACGGCTGACCAGAAGCGCACCGCAAAATCGGATGAACCTGCCACGCGGCACCACCCGTGCATGATGAGAGAGAACAACGGCGGATGAGAATCTGCATGGGTGATGTAGTGCATCATCTCTGAAAACGGCAGATTCACGAGTCGTACGGTTTCGATCTCGTCGAGCCACAGACTCTCATCGCCGAGACCGTAAAAACGAACTCCTACGGCGATGAGGAGGATCACCGGCAGGACGAGAAGAGGAAAAACGCGGTCTTTCGAAACAGCGGATGACGGAGTCATGGGATCGTTTCTTTGTGGGTTCTACCGAAATGCTCGATCCATGATGCGATGAATTCGATCAGACCGCAACTGGTGATGCGCAGACCTGGCAATTCTCGGCGAGCAACACGTGTCTGGTCAGACCACTTTGCTCCCTGGCGCTTCGCCGATCCGTGTTTCGGTCTGAAGTATCGGAACGTAAAACGTATGGTTGCCGACGACCCTTTGTTTAACGGCGAGTCCACGCGAGATCTTTTCCCTCTGCTCTTCGGGAACGAACGCGTTCTGTCGATGATGAGGATTTGAGAAAAAGTGTTTCTCGCGGAAGGCTTGCTGCTTTCGCGATTTGCCATCAGGAGGCAACATCATGAAACGACTCGGTGCGGCCGTGCTCGGCCTGCTGTTGTTTGTCGGTCCGGTCTCGGCCTTGTCGCTTGATACGCTCCCCGACTATCAGGACGCCGGGATGAAGCTGTACGTGCGCGGCACGCAGAAACTGCAGGAAAACGATTTCGTGTCAGCGGCTGACGATCTGCGACGAGCGGTGAAAGCCCGACCTGAGATGGCAGAAGCCTTTCACAATCTCGGATTCGCGCTGGAAAAAACCGGTGACATGAAGAACGCGGCTGCCGCCTACGAGCGTGCGATCTCGCTGAAGCCGACATACGCGTCGGCTTTCAACAATCTCGGATTTCTTCTCGCGACGGCTGAGGTTGATAAAGCCCGCGCAGTACAACTGTGCCGCCGGGCCGTCGAACTCGAGCCGAATTCGGCCGCTTATCGCGATTCTCTCGGATGGGCCTGCTACAAGGCCGGCCGACTCGAAGATGCCGTGATGCACTTTCAGGCGGCCCTCAAACTCGATGCCAATTACGCCAAGTCCTGGTTCAATCTCGGTCTGTGTGAGTTTACGCGCAAGAACTACGCCGAAGCAGCGCGGAATTTCACTGCGGCGATACAGCTGAACACCAACCTGTTGAAAGCCTATCTGCCGCTGGCCGAGTCATTTGAACGCATGCAGCAGACAAATCGTGCTCTGAATGTCTACCAGCAGGCTTTGGCCAAGGCCCCGGAAACTTCGCCGGTTCGCAAGCACATTGAGCGGCAGATCAAGCGTCTCACGGCCGGAACCAAATCGTACTATTTCTCGAACGTCAAGCAGCTGCAGGGCAGCGCGAAGCTCAATGACTTCATGAGACGTCGAGGCAAGACCGGCAGTCTCGCCGGCAGCACCACGAAAGTGGCGGATCCGCTCGACAGTGCTTCGACCTTCACGCCGGTTTCTCTGGCGCAGAATCCCATGACAGGGAGCGGCGGTACCGGTTCCTCCGATTTCAGTCTTGGCAGCGATCCGGGATTCATGGCTCCGATTTCCGCCCCGGTTACCGCGTCTGCTCGCGTGACAAGCTCGATGCCGGCGACGACACCGCGGTTTGACGGCGAGTTGTCGGTGAATACCGAACGTTCGCTCGAGAAGAAATACAGTCTGTGTCAGTCATACATCGAACGCGGACTTGTACAGGAAGCTGCCGCTGAACTCGAAACAATCGTGACGGTGGCCGGGACGTCTTCGATCGGTCGTCAGGCGCGCAATCTGCTGCTGAAAGCGCGCAAGATGATTGACGAACGTAACAGTGAGCGAGCCGGAACCCATCTGGCGATGGGGAAGGACTTCATTCGGTCCGGGAAATACGACATGGCCGAAACGGAATTGAAGAAGGCGCTGACGCTGACCCCCGAGAACGCCGAAGCGCACAAGGATCTTGCTTTGCTCTACTACAATCAGAATCGCTTCAAGGAAGCGTATGAGTCGAGCAAGCGGGCCATCGCTCTCGATCGCACGTTGAAGGAAGCCTACGTTGTTCTGGCTTCCCTGTACTCGAAGAAAGGCCGTCTCGACGATGCTGTGCGCACGTTGCGCCGTATTCGCGAGATTCCGGGTGAGCGTGATGCGGTCAATGATCTGGCCGATCGCATGCTGAGCTCGCTGGCGAACCCGGCCGGAAACCTGTGATACGCCTTTCTCACCCCGGTGTGCGGGGTGGCTTTTCGACCCGCCGGGACGGCGATCTTGCCTTCTGGTCACAGACCGAAGACAAGCTGAAGGCCGGTTGGGAGAAGTTGACCGCCGGTGAAGTGAAAGGTCTGCCGCTGCCACTCTTTGCTCACCAGGTTCACGAAGATCAGATTCTGACCATCGCCGACAGTCGGCAACCGGGAGGTCAGGGTCCGGCCGATGGCCTGGTGTGCTCCGCGGTCGGTGTGCCGATCGGCGTGTTTACCGCAGATTGCCTTCCCGTGCTCATCGCGGGAAAAAAGTCCGTTGCCGCGATTCATTCGGGATGGCGCAGTGCGGCGCGCGACATCGCTGGAAAGGCGGTGCGTCGCATGTTCGAGACCGGGTCGGAATCGCCGGCGCACCTCGAAGTCTGGCTCGGCCCCTGCATCGGCGCCTGCTGTCTCGAAATGGGAGACGAGGTGCCGCCTCAGTTCATCAACCGCGACCCGGCCGCGGCAGGATTTTTCTCGCGCGGGCGCAAGTGGCATCTCGACCTGCGCGGCCTGGTGACCATGCAGGTGCTCCGCGCGGGAATCGCCGCGGCACATGTTCATCAGATCTGTGATTGCACCAAATGCCTCTCGGACGATTACTTTTCCTATCGCGGTCAGAAGGGGCGACAGGGAAGCATGTTTTCCTGGATCGTCCGAGTACAAGATGAGTAAAGCCATGGCTGTATCGGCTTCAGCAAAATATGCATCTCGGAGACAAAGCCTATGATCAAGCTGGGAGTCAACATCGATCACGTGGCGACGATTCGCCAGGCACGCCGCGGGCGTGAACCCGACCCGGTGTGGGCCGCGGCTGAAGCTGAATTGTCAGGTGCCGACGGCATCACCATTCACCTGCGTGAAGACCGCCGGCACATTCAGGATCGCGACGCCCTGGTGCTGAGGCAAACCGTGCGTACCCGTCTGAACCTCGAAATGGCGGTGGCGGAGCCGATTGTCGGGTTTGCCTTGAAACTCAAGCCGGACATGGCCACTCTCGTACCTGAGCGTCGAGAGGAAGTGACCACCGAAGGGGGCCTGGATGTGGCCGGCAATGCCAGGCGGATCTCCGACGTCATCAGCCGTTTGCATCGCAAGGGTGTCCTGGTCAGTCTGTTTATTGACGCGGACCAGAAGCAGGTCAAAGCCTCAAAGGATGTCGGAGCGGAATTCATTGAACTGCATACCGGCTGTTTTGCCAATGCGGAAGGCGACGAAAAAGCCTATCGACGCGAGATCGAACAGCTGCATCGCATGGCGGACCTGGCCGTCAAGCTGGGCCTGCGGGTAAATGCCGGCCACGGCATCAACTACTGGAATGTCCGAGACCTGGTGACGCTGCCGGGGCTTGAGGAGTTCAACATCGGGCATGCGATTATCGCCCGGGCTGTCTGTTCAGGCTTGCGGGCCGCAGTCAGTGACATGAAGCAGGCCATCCGCGAAGCGGAAATCCTGAGGCGCGTTCATGCGGGCTAAGCAAATGTTGATGACGTGACGATAATGAGAGATGAGAAAAACCATTTCCCCTTTGGGGAACGAAGGAGTGCCTTATGATGACCAAGGCCGCATCTAAAAACTGGCGGAACTGGCGGATGCTGCTGGGGGGGTTCGCCCTGCTTGCACTCTTCACACTCTACGGCTGTACGACCGGGGTGAAAAAAGATCCCGGTCTGACAGACTTTGAGGCGCCTGCCATACCGACCAACGTCGTTGCTGTCGGCAAGGAAAAGGCGGTGTTTCTGACCTGGAGCGCCAACACCGAAGCCGACCTGGTCGGATATCGCGTGTATCGATCCACCAGTTCAGGCGGCCCCTTTACGCTGATCGCAACGGTCGGCAAGATGGCCGCTCCGAGCATTCTGGACAATGACAACCAGAACGGACTCGTCAACGACCAGTATTACTACTACAAGTTGTCTGCCTTCGATACCCAAGGCAAGGAATCCGACCTGTCGCGCACCAACGCGATTCAGGCCCGCGCCGGTCTGCCGGTCGAAGAACGTCCGCCTCGTGTCGTGAACATCAAGGCGCGTGCTTCAACGCAGGAAGTCTATATTTCCTGGGACAAAGTCACCGGAATCAGTATCAAGGGCTACAACATCTATCGCGGTCTTTCGACCAGCGCCGGTGGCGTGCAGTGGATCGCGGCGGTTCCGCAGGAAACCCCGGGTTTCGTCGACAAATCGGTCAGCAAGAGTTCGGCCGAACAGTACACCTACGTCATTCGCACCTACAACGAAATGTACACGGAAAGTGAAAACTCTGATCCGGTGCAGGTGACGCTGCGGTCCGGCGATGACACGATTCCCAAACCTCCCTATGATGTCGCGGTCAGCAACGATACCGACCCGATTGTCTCCTGGCACAAACCGATTCAGAACGAAGACGGCTCGAACATCTTCGACGGCAACAATCCGACTCTCGACCTCGATGCGTATCTGGTGTTCCGCGCCAATCAGACCGATCGCCTGTTCTCGCTCATCGGTATTATCGAAGACAACGGAACGGCGAATCTGACGCAGACCTTCAAGGACCTCAATGGGTCTCCGTACAACCTGTATGCGGTGCGAGCCATTGATCGCAACGGGAATGTGAGCGGTCAGAGTTCGATTGTCACGCAATCTTCAGATGTCGATATTCCGGCGATTCCGACCGGCCTGGTCGCCTATTCGTCGACGCTCACCGAATCCGGAATCAAGCTCTCATGGAACGCTTCAAAAAACGCCAACTCGTACAACGTGTACTTCTCGACGGTTGCCGACGGCGGCTATACGAAGATGCTCACCGGTCAGCCTCAGTGGACGCAGACCAGCAACTATGTCATCACCAACTATCCGAGCAACTTCAACCAGTTGCCTGAAAAGAAGGGTCAGAAGCTGGAATTCGGCGTTCCTTACTTCTTCAAGGTTTCCGCGGTCAGTGCCTCGGGTAAGGAAAGCGATCTGAGTTCCTATGCCAAAGCCTACCCCGGCGGTGTCTGGGTCGGCATGCTCGAAGGTGAAGATTGGAACTGGGGTTTCAACGATCGTAATGCCCCCGCGAGTCCGATTGCCGGGCGCATCCCGATTCGCAATTCGCTGAACTACCCGAATATCGATTACTTCTCGGGTGCCGGTGCCATTCTGCTGGTCGCCGATACGGTCGGTACGACCGGCAATGGCGATGCCATGGAGTGGGGCTTCGGGAACTCGTCCTCGAACTACTACAATCTGCCGACTCCCAGCTCCGGATACTATCGATTCAATCTGTATGCCTACGTCTACCCGCATACGACCAGCGGTACCTGGCGCCTGAAAGTTTCGGAAAATGGTTTGATCTTCACAACCACGCTGATGGAAAAGGACATCAACGGCTACTCTTCCATCAACAAAGGTCGTACGGTCATTCCGCTGGGGCAGATTCTGGTGCAGTCGGGTGTCGACGGTGTCGATCTCGAACTTACCTGTGTCAACCCCGGTGCCGGAGGCGGCACAACACTGCTGCTCGACTCGATCGCCTTCGTTCAGGTTCAGTAAGCGGTTCGAAGAAACGGCAGCCCCCGGTCATCGATTGATGATCGGGGGCTGCGACTTGTACTCAAGAATGTTTCGGCATTCTTTAGGGGTGAGGGTTCTGGGGCCGGTTCATGAGGGTTTCGTTGTCTCAGCTTGAGAGGGAACTACGATCGAGAAGATCGATGACGGCTCTGGCAGCACTCTGACAGCGGATTTTCCGCAAAGACCGAGGTTTGCATTCGGATTGGTGGGGTGATATACTGCGCCGGCGTTACCCAATCTCTCTCGGAGGAATCTCTTCATGCTTACGACCCGGCGCCTCTGCGCCATCTTTATTGTATTGGGCCTGTGCCTGTCATGTGGGCCGGCCATGGCTCAACCCGCTCCGGCGGCTCCGGCTCCCGCGGCGGCTTCTGCTGCGGCGAAAACCGGCAGCCCTGATGACGTACTCGCCACCGTCGGCGAAGTCAAGATCACCCGCGGTGAAATGGATACGGAACTTGAGCGCATGGGCCCTCAAGGACGACAGTTGCAGACCCCTGACGGTCGCAAACAGGTTCTGAAGCAGCTCGTCGAGATCAGCTTGTTTGAACAGGAAGCCGCCAAGCTGGGTCTGGTCGACAAACCCGAACAGGCTCAGGTGTTGAAAGACACCACGATCAACATGCTCTCGATCTTTTACATGCGCGAGGCTCTCGACAAGATCAAGGTTCCAGATGCTGATATCGAGAAGTTCTACAACGAGCACAAAGCCGACTTCACCGAACCCGATAAGTATCATGTTTTCCAGATGACGCTGCCCACGCAGGAAGCAGCGGACAAAGCCAGGAAAGAGCTGACGGAAGGCAAGAAGACCTTTGCCGACATCGCCAAGGAAGTGTCGAGCGACAATTTCAAGGCGAACGGCGGCGATCGTGGTTTCGTGACTGCCGAAGTTTTGCATCCGCTCATCGCGGAAGCGCTGAAGGGCGCCAAGCAGAACGACGTCACTGGAGTGGTGAAAGTCTCTGACAACGAATTCTGGATCGGGAAATACTCCGAAATGGAAGCCGGCAAACTGCAGCCTCTGACGGAAGCGACGCCTCAGATTCGTCAGCACCTGATGGGTGATCTGCAGAAGAATGCGCTGGCCGATCTGCGCAAATCCATGAATTTCAAGCTCGAAGAAGCGAATGTCGCGTTGCTGAAAAAAGAAGAACTTTCTCCCGAAGACATGGAAAAAACGCTGTGCACGATCGGGACGGAGGCGATCAAGATCAGCAACTTCATGCCGGAACTGGAACGCGTGCCGCCGATGTTCCGCGCGCAGTTGATTGATGATTTCGTCGGCCAGTTCTGCGATCGCGAATTGGTTCGCCGCCACGTGCAGGCGAATCTCGAGCAGATGATCAAACAGTATCCTGAAGCCGTGAAAGCGGCACGGCGCCGCGTCGGCGTCAGACTGCTGCTTGAAGAGAAGATTTCAAAGAAGGTTCAGGTTTCGGACGAAGAGGTGAAGGACTTCTACACCAAGAACCTGGCGCAGTTTGCGAAACCTGAAGAAGTGCGCGCGCACCACATTCTCGTCGAGAAGGAAGACCGGGCGAAGGAACTGCTGGCACTCATCGAGAAGAAGGAAAAGACCTTCGAAGATGTGGCCCAGGCTGATTCGAAATGCCCGTCGGGCAAGCGTGGCGGTGACCTGGGGTTTTTCTCGAAGGGTCAGATGGTGAAGGAATTCGACGAGGTCGCACAGACGGCCGAGATTGGCAAAGTGGTCGGCCCGGTCAAAACCGAGTTCGGTTATCATCTGATTCGTGTCGACGAGCGAAAAGCTTCGGGCACGGCTTCTCTCGACGAAGTGAAAGATTTCATCAAGCAACAGCTGTTGCCCGAGCGGCAGCGCAAGGCTCTTGAGGACTACGTTGCCGAACTGAGGAAGGCGTATCCGGTCACCGAAAACCCGGAGAAACTGTAAGAAAAGCTGGTCACGCCCGGCGGGGCACCAACCCCGTCGGGCCTGTATTCAAGGAAAGGAAATCGCTCTCGGCCCGTTTTCGGTCGTGAGTCGTGTGCATTGAACGCATGTCAGAAAATACCCCATCGTCGCCCCTCGGGGCAGGCGATTCAATTGATATATCAGGAGGTTCGCAAGGTTCGGTCATGGAATATGTCATCTATCTCATCATGTTGGCGGTAGGAGCCGCTGTTGGATATTTTTACCAGAAAAACGCTGATCGGCAGGCTGCCGAGGGAATTCTAAGCAACGCTGAACAGCAGAAACGGCAGCTTCTCGAAAAGGCGCAGGCCGAGGCTCAGGCCAAGGTCGAGGAAGCCGAAAAGAAGGCCCGTGAAATCAAGGAAAAAGAAGCCGTCATTCGCAAGAACACGGAACGTGAAGCCAAAAAGCGCAAGCATGAACTCGACAAGCTCGAGGCTCAGCTGCTGTCAAAGATCGAAAAGAACGAAGCCCGGTCGGACATGCTCGAAAAGCGGGCTGATGCCATGAAAGCCAAGGAAGAGGCGATCGAGAAACTGAAACAGGAAAAAGAAAAAGTCCTCGAAGAGCAGAAACGAAAACTCGAACAGGTGGCCGGGTTGAGCCCGGAACAGGCGCGAGAACAGCTGCTCAAGCGGGTTGAAGAAGAACTGCAGTATGAAATAGCCGTCAAAGTGAAAGAAGCGGAGACCCGGATCAAGGATTCCGCCGAAAAGAAGTCGCGCGATATTCTCGCCACCGCCATCCAGCGCTGTTCCACCGACCATTCGATCGATCCGATCGTCACCGTGGTCGAACTGCCCAGCGAAGAGATGAAGGGGCGCATCATCGGCCGCGAAGGCCGCAATATTCGCTCGTTCGAAGCGATTACCGGCGTTGACGTGATTATCGACGACACTCCCGAAGCCGTCGTACTCTCGTCGTTCGATCCGATCAAGCGAGCGATCGCTCGTACCACGCTCGACATGCTGACGCTCGACGGGCGCATTCACCCCGCGAAGATCGAAGAAATGTATGAAAAGGCGAAAGCCGAGGTCGAGCTGCGCATCAAGGAAGCCGGCGAACAGGCATTGTTGCAGCTCGGTATTCAGGCCATGCATGCGGAACTGGTCGAGATCATCGGCCGGCTGAACTATCGCACGTCCTACGGGCAGAACGTGCTGCAGCACTCGATCGAAGTCGCCACGCTCGCCGCCAGTCTCGCCGCCGAAATCGGCGCGGACGTGCAACTGGCCAAGCGTGCCGGCCTGCTGCATGATATCGGCAAGGTCATTGAAAGCGACGAAGGGAACCATGCTTCGCTCGGCGCTGATTTCGCCCGCAAGTATCAGGAATCCCCGCGTGTGGTGAACTGCATCGGCGCTCACCACGAAGATCAGCCGTTCGAAAGCGCTGAAGCGGTTCTGATTGCCGCTGCGGATGCGATTTCAGCTTCGCGCCGCGGTGCGCGGCATGAATCGCTCGAAGCGTATGTCAAGCGTTTGTCCGATCTCGAAAATGTGGCACGCAGCTTCCCGGGCGTTGCTTCGGTCTATGCGATTCAGGCCGGCCGCGAAGTGCGGGTCATCGTGAACCCCGAGCAGATTGACGACAATGTCGCCCCGAAACTGTGCCGCGACATCGTGAAGAAAATCGAGGGTGAAATGGAATATCCCGGTCAGGTGAAAGTGGTGCTGATTCGCGAAGTGCGCAACGTCGAAGTCGCTCACTGATTCTTACGCAGGCGGGTCGGGGGTTGCTCCGATTCCGCCTGCTTTTCTTTATGCCTGTTTCGAGCATGACTCCTTCATGTGGTAACAACTGAACAAGTACGGAGAGACTTTTGAACATTCTATTCATTGGCGATATCTACGGCAGGACCGGCAGAACACTGGTAACTCGCGAGTTGCCGGCGTTGCGAAAAAAACTGGCCTGCGACTGGGTTATCGCCAATGCGGAAAATGTCAGCGGCGGAGTCGGACTGTCGCCGGGGCACTTCAAGGAGCTGCGTCGTGCCGGGGTTGATGTCTGTACCATGGGCAACCACCTGTTTGCGCGTCGTGACTGGCCTGACCTCGTGAAAGACGAGCGAGTGCTGCGCCCGCACAATCTCGGCGGAGACGAATTGCCTGGTAAGGGTTGGGGAAAGTACGAGTTGCCGGGCGGCGAGATGATAGGAATCATCAATGTAGCCGGTCGCGTGTTTATGGAGCCGGCCGAGTGCCCGTTTCGCTGGGTCGATCGGCTGCTCGAGCGTATGCCGGCCGGAACCCCGGTGGTCTGCGATTTTCACGCCGAAGCCACCTCGGAAAAAATCGCGCTGGCTACGTATCTCGATAAGCGGGTCGCGTTGCTGGTCGGAACGCATACCCATGTGCAGACGGCGGACGAACGGATTTTCCCAGGTGGAATGGGGTACATGACTGACGTCGGCCTCACCGGACCACGCGATGGGGTCATCGGTGTGCGGTCCGATATCGTGATTCAGCGCTTTGTGAAAGGGTATTCAGACCGCTTCGAGATGGCCGACGGACCGGGGCAGATCAGTGCTCTGTTAGCCGACATCGGACGCGACGGCATCTGTCGCCGTCTTGAGCGAATCAGTCTGCCTGGGTCTGTTTAAGCGTCTCGGACAAGTAGTCCAGATACTCCTGCAGATACTCACGGGCCTGAAAACCGGCCAGCGCCTCGACGAGTTCTCCGCGTGCAAACAGCAGGCAGGCTGGAAGAGTTCTTACCTGCCAGTGATCGGCAAGTGCTGTCTGCTGGTCGACGTCGAAGATGTCGATATGCGCGCGATCGCTATAGGCTGTACGCAGTTCTTCGAGAACAGGAACCTGCAGGCGACTGGGTTCGCACCAGTCGGCAGAGAATGAGAGCAGCACCAGAGGATGCTGATTGAGGATGGTCTGCTGATAGGTTTCCGGGGTCCAGGCGTCCATACACTTCCTTCCGTCGGAGACAGGAACATTTGTCTGTATCACAGACATTCTGTATAATAGCACATCTTGTTCGAGACCCGATGGCGAAGGAGTGGGAGTGGAACTGCAAAAACTGGCTCAGGATGCGCGTCTGCTGTTGCAGAGTCGCGGCAGTACCGAGATTCCGGCATTTACCGGCATGCTGCCGTTTGCCTGGGCGCACCCGGATCTCCTGATCCAGGCCCTGAAGACCGCCACCAATGATCGTTTCATTCTGCAGCCGGCATTGGACGGCCCGGAATCGCGCGGCGTTGAGCGATTTTCTCCGTATCTGGTCTGGTTTCTCCAGCCCTTCTCCGCGGGCTGGTTGACGCGCCTGTGTGAGCTGGTGAGTGCCCTGGTCGGCAGCACTGATTCCGGAGCGGCTTATGTCGAAGTGGCCGGCAAACCGCCATCGGCGCAGATGTTCGTTGATCCGGGGGCGGTGTGGAAGATCACCTGGCAAGCGGCGCCGATCGGCGAGATTCAGGTCTGGACGAACCTTCTTGGTGAAGAGCTTGCCGCCCCGGCCGGGGTCTGTGTCATCAACCTGAACCAGATTTCGGCGATTCGGGCGAACGAGGTCTGGTTGTCGCAAACTCCATGGAGTTCACGCCTGCCCGCCGACGAGATTCTGGCCTGGCAGCGAAGCCCACGTCTGGCGCTCGATGACGAGGGCCTTTTTCCGGCACGACTGGCTCAGGAACGATGGGAAGGCCTGCGAACCCAGATCGATGCTCATCTTACCAGCCGGCGCTGGCTCGAAGCTTATCGCACCTCCATGGAAGCCGCCGTGCTTCTGCTGGATGGCCAGAACTGCGGACTTCCGGGAGAAACGTTTCGCAACGGCGCGGAACCGGTGTTGCGTGAGCTGTTGAACCGCATTCCGGCTCTGTTGCCTCGCAAGACTACAGCTGCAGGCAAAGGCGCGAGAGAGGCGGTGCTCCGATGACCGGGGCAACGCGTCGGGTGGTAAAAGTCCTGGTTGCGGTGGCCTGTGCTGCAGTTTTTATGGGCTTGTCCTCGGTGTGGTGTCAGTCGCTTCAGATGACGCCTGAACTGCTGTTTACCGAGATGGAACGAAAAACCGGCGGGATCGATTCGCTGGTTGCGGAAATGGATCTGGCCAGCGGTTCGCTGCGTGCGCACGTGCAGCTGTCGATTCAGAGTCCGGACAAGTTCGCCATGGACTTTCAGGGCAACGTGATTCGCGTCGTGTTCGACGGAGAACGGCTCTGGATCCACATCAATGCCTTGAATGAAGTATTTCTGCTCGATACCGCCAAACGCGGTAGTTGGCTTGGCGATGCCCTGAGAGACTATGTCAATCCGCGCCGTATCATTACGCAGATCACGCGTCGCACGCTGTTTTCCTTCTTCGACGTCAGCATGATGGCATCACCGACCATCATTCCTGAGTTCGATGAGCCGCCGGCCGAGCCGGCGACCGCGGGATACTGCCTGCGTTTCAAGCCGATTCTTGGTGACTGGGTGCGCAAGTTGTTCAACGTGGGCTATTACGAAATGGTGTTTTCCCGCACGACGTTTCTGCCGTATCTTGTCATCGAATACTCACCCGAAGGCAATCTGCGTGGAAACCTGCGCGTTTCTGACTACCGCATGAATGAAGTTCTGCCGAAAGAACGCTTCGAGTTCAAGGTTCCCGATGGGGTGAAGGTGGTGCCCCTGGCGGAGGTCGTGCTGCAGAAACTGGAAGAAGCGAAAGACACGCTGGTCGATAACACGCAGAAGTGGATGGATGGCCTGCAGAAGCAGATCAGTGACTGGGGATTCTAAATCATGTCTGAATTTCGAAAAATCTTGTCCGAGCAGGAAATCAGGAACGGTCAGATCTGCTGGGATGAAAAACAGGATGCCGAGTTCCGCAGGATCATTCCTGAAACACTCGTGTTCGATATGCTCTTGAACGGAGTGCATCTCGAACATCTGACCATCGACTGGGACCGCCGCATTCTCACTGTCGGCGACCCGATCATGAAGGCGGCCGTCGGTTCAGAAATCGTCCTGGCCGCGCCGGCGGAGCGCGGCGGCGTGACGGTGCAGGCGCGTTTGTACCAGCCGGGCGAACGTGTCATGGTTCGTAAACGCCTCTCGGCATCAGAATGCAAGCAGCGCGCCATCAAGTGGTTTGCGCGTGAGGATGATTTGTACCGACGCCTTTTTCCGAACGAAAAGCATTTTGCGGTGGAAATTCACGGCAAGCTGATCACCAACCGAGCCCCGGATTTCGAACGGCGAATTCTGGTGATCGGTGACGCACTGCGGGTATTCAACCCGGGCGATTCGCTATTGCTTCACAAGGCTTCGGCAGCGCCGCTGCCGACACTCGTCATCGAAAAGGAAGTGCCTCGTTCTGATCCGAGTGACGATTCGAAAACGATTCGTGCCGTGGTGACGAGGCTGATCTCGCGACCATTACAGGAGTTCAACGAGGGCGAGGTCAAGGGACTGATCGCCCTGCTCGACGAAAACAAGAAGCTGTGGGAACGCTTGCACCATCTGCGTGAAGAAAATGACAAGCTCAAGGAGCAGGTGAGCACGCTGGAGAATGTCTTCGATCACTTCACCCGCAACTCTTTCTTCCATTCCAAAGGGGAGTTCGAGGATTGGGTGGCATCGCACATCGGAGCCATGGAAAAGGGCGTGCGGTTGCTGCATCGAGATTACCAGGTGGCTCTTGATGGCGGCAAACCCCGTCGTATCGATCTTTTGTGCCAGGATCGCAAGGGCGTGCTGATTGCGGTTGAGCTGATGTTCAATCCGCGTCAGGAAGATATTCGCGGTACAGTCGCTTTGCTGTCCTGGCTTCAGAGCAATATCAGCCGCCTGGGTCGTGAACTGACCGGCGGGCAACTGCAGGCGGCATCAATTCGCGGTATGGTCGTGACCAACCGCGAGCGTCCGGATCTGGTCGAGATGTGCCTGCAGAACGGCATCAAACTGTGTGTCATCAACAGCGGGTTCGTGGTGGATGTCCTCGAGTAGCCTTCTGTGCCGCTCGTGGGGGCTGAACCACGGCGAAGAACACTTTCTCGGCCCCGTGGCGATGGTGACCATGGCATGGTGTTCGGCGGCATGTCCACACTGCTACCTTTCCGAACAGGCTTGTGAGTTTGACCAGGTTCATCTCGATGATTTTCCGCCCATGATCGCGGATATGCAACGCCGAGGAGCCAAAGCTGTATATCTGGTGAACCCGGAGCGGCAGACCGATGCGCTTGCCAAGGCTCTGCAACGTTTGCGAGAGCGCGGGCCGAAGTTGCCCGTCGTGTTGAAATTGGGCGGGCACGAATCGGCGGCTGACATCGAGCCTCTGCTCTCTCATGTCGATGCGTGTTCCCTTGATGTGAAGACCTTTCAGACGGAAACCGCCGTTGAGCTGGGTTGTCCCGACCTGTTGGCACGAGTCGATCGCCTCATGGAGCTGCTTGAAGCGCGTCTGGGAAAATTCCGCCGGGATGGCGAGACGATCAAAGGCTGGTGGGTGCGCCACGTCGGTCTGCCCGGACGAGTGCACGACCTCGAACCCGGCATGAGGCGCCGACTCACAAGGTATCGCCCGCCGATCTGGTTGACGCCAGAGTATCGGCCCTTCGGTCGCGCCAGGAGTATCGAATCTTTGAATCGTAGATTGTCTGCTGAAGAACGAGAGATCATGTCGCAACTAGTACAAACATTGGCGACAGAAGGGTGGCCTGCATGGCTGAGATGAACCAGACTCCATCATGGGTGGAGGTTATTCGCGCGGAACGACTGCGTCAGAGTTCCCGCAACCCCGGTTGGGCGGCGTTAATGTCGTTTTTCATCATGGGACTCGGCCAGGTCTACGCCGGTCACATCGATCGTGGTTTGACCCTGCTGATCATCCAGATCATCAGCATGACCACCGGCTACAGCCTCTATAGCAAGGGCGCGGTCTACGACAGTCTGGCGGTGTATCTCGGGCCGGCCGGCATCGTTCTGATCGTCTATATTCTGCTGGTGTTTCTGGTCGTCCTGTGGGTGTACAACGTCAAGGACGCCTACTATCTGGCACTGTTCGCCGACTTTCGAGACTGGACGGAAATCGAGAAAGTCATCGGCAAGTTTCTCGGTGACGGGCAGCCGCGCTTGCTTGGGCATCAGGGGTTTGCACACGAAGCGGCCGCTTCCTTTCGAGAGCGTTCGACCGTGCGAACGGCCGAGACCGTTGTCGTGCCGGCAACGGCGCGCCCTGCCGTGGCCCGGGTGGTAGAAGACGACGATGACCTTGAAACGCCGGTACAACCTGTGCGTGCCGAAAAACAGGAGAAAAAGGGCAAGAAGGGGCGCCCGCGACATTTGACCGAAGAGAAACTGGAAGAGCTGGTCGAAACCGAGCGGCTCTGGCGGTTTCCGGCTCGCGCCACCGGAATCGTGGTAGTGCTGCTGATTCTGCTCGGTGCCGGCGGGTACTTCTGGTATTTGTCACATCAGGAGATTCAAAGTCAGCGTCGACCGGCGATTTCCTTTACCGCTGACTGGGACAGAGCCTCGGCGGCGAAAACGGCATCGTCGACCGTGCTGCGTTCACTGCCGGCAACGGCAACCGCGACCGAGGTGGTGCCGGCGGTGGTCACTTCGGCTCCGATTGCGGTTTCCCCGGTCTGGTATGAAGAGGCCCTGGGGTTGCTCCGGTCGGGAGATCGTTCGGCCGGACTCGCGCAACTGGAAGAGGGATTATCGCAGTTCGCCGCTCCCGTCGAAGTCTGGAAAGCCTACCTGTCGGCGAAGCGGGAGCAGGATGTTCCGGAAGCCTACGAAGAGGCTCTGGCCAGATTTCTCGAAAAGTACCCCGGAGAAGTCGATTTCTGGATCATTCTCGCCAAGTGTCAGTTCGATCGCCGCGAGCATGTCGAAGCGTCTCGTTCTCTGCTGAAAGCTCTTGATGTCGCGCCGAACCACCCGCGAGCGAACTTCTGGCTGGGAGTCATTTATCGAGAGCTCAACCTGCCCGAAGATGCGCTGCCGCCTCTGCAGAAGGCTGTCAAAGCCGACCCGTTGAACGCCGAATTCAACCGTGAACTCGGTATGGCATACCTGGACCAATTTGATCGCGTGAATGCCAGACGGTACATCATGAAAGCCTTGAGCGTCGAACCGACCAACGAAGAGCTGAAAACGTTGATCAAGCAAATAGAACAGACCGATATGGCTGGTACTCTGGTTTCGCAACCCGTCGGGACGACCGTTCAGGCCGTCCCCCCTGCGGTAACGCTGCCGGATCCGGCTGCTGTTGCTCAGGTCGCGAATCCTCCGGTTCCCGCTGCGCCTTCGGGGCCGTCGCCCTCTTCTCGCAGGGGCCATGTTCTCTATGAGGCTCCTCCAGGACAGACGGTGGAAAGTGTGCCGGCACCGGTTCAGCCTTCACGCTCGGAAACAATCGCCACGGCAAAACCCTCCGAGAAGCCGAATTCCGTCCAGATGAGCCAGGTGCCATCGATTGTGACGACGGTGACGGAAAAGGAACAACCGGTTTCAGCGCCGGTTGCGGCAAAGTCTGCAACGGAAACAGCGGCTGCACCTGATCAGTCGGCCGCGGCGTCGGTCACTCAGGTGGCCGAGAAACCGGCTGAGCCGCCGAAAGTGGCGTCAGCTGCGCAAATGCCTGAAGAGACGGATGTGCCGCCCGAGGCACTGGTCATGATCGCGCCGTCGGCGGCACCGGCGACCGGGAAGAACCTCGTGCGAAACGCGACGACAGGGAATGCCGGTCCGATGGTGTCGACGGGAACGGCGTTGCTGTTTGATGCGGAATTAATGCCCGAACGGACAAGTGCGATCAAGATGGGAACGAAGCCTGCGTCGGACACGAAATCTGATGACGAGATTCTGGCCAATGCTCCGGCGGTCGAGGATGCCGGCGAGCCGCCGATGGTGGTTGGCAAAGACGGTTCCGGGGCGAAAAGCCTGGCCCGGGTTCTCGAGGAAGGGCGCAGTAAATACTATCAGGGGGCCTGGGAGGAAGCTTTGCCGTTGTTCCTCGAATATCTCAAGCATCGCCCGAATGGTGAAGTGTATGATCTGGTCGGCACGGTGTTCTTCAAACTCAAGATGAATGATGACGCCTTCTCGGCCAGTGAACATGCATATCAGCTTGGGTACAAGCCTCCGGCGACGCTGATCCGCCTGGGAACGCTGGCACACGCGATGAAGAGGTATGATGCAGGGGTCACGTATCTCAAGGAGGCGCTCGACAAGGTGCCGCATCGTCTCGATGCCAGGCTGACGTACGCAGCCTGTCTGCGGGGACTCGGTGAGTTTGCGGAAGCGGAATCCATCTATCGATTGCTGCTTGCCGGAACCCAGCTTTCTCCTGCATTGAAAAGCCGGGTTGAAAAGGAACTGCAGGCCTTGAAAAAGCAGAATCCGG
>CAYYIY010000060.1:24539-29980 GCA_964472075.1 uncultured bacterium
TGATCGTGCCAGGCATGGACACATTCCCGGGTTGTTGGTTGCTCATCGGTTCATCGTTTCAGATACACTATTTGTGAGGCTATCATGACGGAAACATGGAAAGAGCAGTTTTCGCAACGGATCATGAACCTGAAGACCGGGTTCGGCAGCCTGCTTGAGCTGGTTGAGCACTGGCTGGCGGCTCTGAGTCGTGAAGATGAACGACAGAAACAGCTTGATGAACTGGTGACGCTTCTCTCTGCCAAAGATTGCGGTTTGCGTGATGATGTACGTGCCGAGTGTCTGAAGCGTCTTGATCTGCTCGCCGGAAAGGGCGCGGCGGTTCCCGTCACGTCTCCGGCATACCGTCTGAATTTGCAGAAGAAGTTTCAGCACGGCATCGAGCGACTCAATCGCGAAGTCGATGATCTGATGGTCCACCTGGGGAAGCTTCTGGATACGGCGGCAGAGAAAGAGTCGCCGGCCGGCTACTTTGCCGCGCAGGAGGATGAGAGAAAGCGCATCTCGCGCGAAATTCACGATGGGCCGGCCCAGGCCCTGGCAAGTCTGACGATGCGTATCGACTTCTGCCTCGAGAATATGAACAAACCTGACGTGCTGCAACCGGAATTGTCCGACCTCAAAGAGTCGATTATTCGCTGCCTGAGAGATATTCGGCGTTTCATCTTCGATCTGCGACCGATGGCGATCGATGATCTCGGCTTGATTCCAACCCTGGAACAGTACACCTCGGGTTTCCGCTCGCGTTCGGGCTTGAAGATACATGTCCATATCGATGGGGAAAGATTTTCGCTGGGGACCGATCGCGAACTGGCACTGTTTCGCGTGATCCAGGAGGCCGTGAACAACGCGCATCATCATGCTGCCGCAAAGAACGTACATATCTTCCTGACGTTTGATAGCGATAGAAAGACGCTGGTCGGGGTCGTCAAAGATGACGGCAGCGGATTTCAGGTCGAAGCGATCAGACGGCAGTATTCCACGCTCAAGAAAATGGGCCTGCAGAGTATGGAAGAGAGAATACACCTGGCCGGTGGGACGTTCGAACTGGTATCGACCCCTGGTGAGGGAACCATCGTTTCATTCCGGATTCCTTTCTGACGTGTTCAACATTCCGCCGCAACGGCTGCAAAACAGCCTGATTTTTTACATCACCTGCATCATCGTTTTTACCAACGGCTTTTTCGCCATCATCACCCTCTCTCGCGAGAACATCGCCTTCTACAATGAAGGGGTCAATCGTGCCTTGTTCCTTGGTAAACTGCTTTCCAGACCTGCGTTTCATGCGTTGAAAACCGGGACATTCACGGATCTCGATGCCTACTTTGCCACCGGCTGGTCGCAGGCCGAACGAAATCCGGTCACGCTGTTCGATAAAAACTGGTGGCCGTTGCGCGGAGATCCGGCTCGACTGCCTCCCGAGGGGTACCCGACCGGTTTAGGCCCGAATGAGACAGTCAACCGCTCAGGAGTGGTCGGCACGTCGTCGCGCGAACTGTTTTTTCCCATCTATGATGGCGAAACCTTTCTCGGAGCGCTGGAAATCGGCTTACCGGAGTTTCACTCGCCGAAGGTGGTCGATGCGGCCTGGCAGGTTCTCTTTGTCGCTGCCATCAACATTTTGCTGGGGGTCGCCCTGGCGATTTTCATCGCTCAAATCATTGTTCGTCCCTTGAATCAGCTGCTCGATGGCTTGGAGGCGGTCGGTCGGGGCGATTATTCGCAGCGTGTCCAGGTCTTTGGTGAAGGAGAGCTGGCTCAGGTCGGGAGAATGTTCAACTCGATGTCGGCCTCGCTGCAGGAAAAGATCAGCGAAAGTCTCGATCGTACGCGCATGCTGGATGAAAAAGTGCAGGAACTTTGGGAAATCTATGAGTTGACCAAGGCCATGGGGTTCAACCTCAATCTGCATGCGATTCTCGAACGATTTCTCGAAAAGGCGCTGGCCTTGTCTTCTTCTTCGTACGGCCAGATCATGCTGTGCGTCGCCGAAACCGGGCGTCTTGAATGGTCGGTTGGTGCCGCGACCTTTCCCCGCATTGCGCGCCGTACCTACGATGAATGTCTCGAACGATGTGTGCGCGAACGATCACCCTTCGAGCAGAAGACGGAAACTTACACCATGCTGTTCTTTCCGCTCTTGTCTGGAAACGCTATTCATGGGGTTCTCTTTCTTGCCAAGGTAGGACAACAGAGTTATTCAGAGAGCGTGCAGCGATTTCTTGATACGATCTCTCCGCTTGGCGGCTCGCTGATCGAGAACGCCAGATTGTACCAGCACGTCGTCGAAATGAAGGATTATGTGCGTCACGTCCTCGAAAGTGTCGAGGCCGGCGTGGCAACCATCGACAACGAAGGTCGACTGGTGACGATCAATTCCGCTTTTGTGAAACACCTGGCTCTGCCCGACCTGCGCGCGCAGCAGCAGGATCTGGAAACGGCACTGCAGCCGTTGCCGGATCGTGAGTTTCGCGAAACGCTCTGCCGCCTCGTTCGAGGCCGTGATTCCGGCGGTCAGGTGCAGAGGTCGCTTTCCGGTCGTTTTTACGTCAGTCAGCGCAAAGAAATGCCGTTGCAGGTCGGCCCTGACGAGGTGCGTGCCCTGCAGGTGCGGGTGCATCCGCTGCTGGGGGGAAAGGGCATTCTCGGCAAGGTGGTGGTGCTCGATGACATCACCATGCTCAAGACGATCGAGCGGCGCATGTTCGAAGGGGAAAAATGGGTGTCATTGGGCAAGCTCGCTGCCTCGGTTGCGCACGAGATTCGCAATCCGCTGGTCGCCATTCGCGGGCTGGTCGAGGTCATCGGCGAAGACCTGACCGGAGAGAATGCTCGGCATGTCCGAGTGGTTATCGGAGAAGTGAATCGTCTGAACCGCGTAGTGGAAGAGTTGCTGCAGTTGACTCGCCCGGAAAAGGCGGAACTGAAACGTAATTCGCTGGCGGAACTTCTCGAAGAACTGTTGCTGCTGGTCAGGCACGAAGCCGAGCGACACCGGGTTGTGATCCGCAGGGAGTGGTCGGATGGAGCCTATCATGCTACAATCGATCCGGAAAAAGTGAAGCAGGCCTTCATCAATGTCATGCTCAATGCCATTCAAGCCATGCCGCAGGGGGGCACCCTGACCATCTCCCTGAAACAGACCCCTTGGCCGGGATTGCCGGAAGATGACGACAGACACGCGATCGTCGTCGAGTTCGCTGACACGGGCCACGGCATTCCGCGCGAGATGCACGATAAAGTCTTTGATCCATTCTTTACCACACGTCCGCAAGGCACCGGTCTCGGCCTGGCCATCACGCGAAAGATCGTCGACCTGCATCAGGGGCAGATCAAGCTACAGTCTGAGCCGGGCCAGGGAACCCGGGTGCAGATCCTGCTGCCCGATCGGCCTGACAGTATGGGAGAATCGTCATGACACCTTCTACCAACTCGTCTTCAGCTCGCATTCTGCTTGTCGACGATGAAGAATCGGTACTCTACACACTCGAGGCGGTGCTGAGTCGCGAAGGGTATGCGCTTACCCGCGCCAGTTGCGTGCGTGATGCGCTGTCTCGCCTCGATGAGTCGTCGTTCGATCTGGTGATTTCGGATGTCTGCATGCCGGGCGAATCAGGTCTCGATCTGCTCGACGAAGTGCGGCGCCGCGATCCGGAAGGCCTGGTTCTGCTGATCACGGCGTTCGGAAGCGAATCACTGGCCGTCGACGCCATGAAACGCGGGGCTTACGATTATCTGCCCAAGCCGTTTGCCAACGATGATCTCAAAATCACGGTCAAGCGGGCTCTTGAGCGACGCCGACTGCGGGTCGAAAATCTGCAGCTGCGCGAACGTCTGCAGGAACGTGAAGGCCTGCATGCCATCATCGGCTCGAGCGAAGGAATGCAGCGGGTCTACGATCTCATCGAAAAGGTTGCGCCGAATGATGTCACGGTGCTGATTACCGGTGAATCCGGCACCGGCAAGGAGCTGGTTGCGACGGCCATTCATGCGCTGAGTCAGAGGAAGAACGCTCCCTTTGTCCGGGTGAACTGCGCGGCATTGCCTGAGAATCTGATCGAAAGCGAATTGTTCGGCTATGAACGCGGCGCGTTCAGCGGTGCCGTGAATCGACGACTGGGCAAATTCGAGCTGGCCGACAAGGGAACCATCTTCCTCGATGAAATCGGCGATATGTCGTTGACCACCCAGACCAAGATTCTGCGCATTCTGCAGGAACGGGAGTTTGAGCGTCTCGGCGGTCAGTCGACCGTGAAAGTCGATGTCCGAGTCATTGCCGCCACCAATCGCGATCTGACCAAAGCCATGAAGGAAAACCAGTTTCGCGAGGATCTGTTCTACCGACTCAATGTGGTCAGCATTCAGATTCCGCCGCTGCGTGACCGTCGTTCGGACATTCCCGCTCTGGTTGAACACTTCGCCGGCGGCTTCCGCAAGAAGTTCTGCAAGCCCGACTGGAAGTTCACACAGGCATTTATGATGCGTCTGTTGCAGTATGCCTGGCCCGGTAATGTGCGCGAACTGCAGAATCTGATCGAGCGCATCATCATTCTCGAAGATGAAGATCTGTTCATGCCTGATTCGAGCCAGGCACGATTGCGTGCCCCTCTGGAAAACACGGCGTTTGTCCAGGAAAGCGTGATGACGATGCCGTTCAAGGAAGCCAAAGAATTGGTGCTGAAGGGCTTCGAGAGAAAATACTTCGAGAATCTGCTCGAGAAATCGAAGGGAAACGTGTCAAAAGCGGCTCGCATTGCCGAGATGCATCGCAAGAATCTGTATCTGAAACTGCGCGAGTTGAAGATCAGAACAAAAGATGATGAAGAAGGCGCAGACGACGATCTGGCGCCGGAAAACGGCCGGCCTGACCAGGACAAGTGAATCGGTCAGTGTTGCGTGAGTGAGGTGGCACGGTAACACCCGCAGGAATAGCCTGAAACGTCCCTGACGATGACCTGACCGCCTTTTTGAGGGCGAAACGCGCTTTGGTTCCCTGACCGGAAATGCTGGTCAGTTCAAGACTGCTGCCATGTCCGGCCAGAATCTTCTCGACGATGGCCAGGCCCAGTCCGAGGCCGCCGGTCGTGCGCGTGTTCGAGGCGTCAGCCTGGAAAAAAGGCTCTTTGACGCGAGCGATTTTTTCCGGATCGATGCCGCGGCCGTTGTCGGCGACTTCGGCAAACACCAACTGGTCATCGGTCCAGGCGCGCAGAGTCACGACACCCCCCGTGGGGGTGAACTTGACGGCGTTATCGATGAGATTCAGAAAGACCCGGTGAATCAGGCCTGAATCCATGTAGACATGCGGCAGATCCGGCGGCACCTCAACTTTCAGGCTGACCTGACGTGCCGTGACCAGCGGCTCCATGATTTTCACGATTTCTTCGATCATCAGATGTAGATTATGCGCCAGGAATTCGAAACGCATTTTTCCGGCTTCC
>CAYYIY010000061.1:0-2855 GCA_964472075.1 uncultured bacterium
CTCGCGTGGCGGTTCGCTCAGGCATATCAGACACTGACCAGACGCCAGGGAATCGTTTTTGAATTCAACTGCCTCGGGCCTTCCTGGCTCGTCGAGCAGCTGGGGCTGACGGATAAACCGAAATCGAGTTTTCTCGATTTTTTCATGTCCAACTGGCAGGGTTTTTTGCCACAGCATCTTCACACCACATTTCACGATCACCGCAACCTTCTCGTCATTCCGTTCGGTGGAATGCGAAGCCGCGAAACGTTGAAACCTCCCTTCACCTTTGAGGAATCAGAGGCAATTCCAGCCCTCGAAAAACTGCTCTGGGCGGCTTCAGAGAAAAACATGTTCGTGGTATTCGACACATCCATGCGCCTGAGTGCCCTTCCAAGCCATCTTGTGAAGCGCGCAGACGCAATCAATTACTTGTACTGCACGAAGCTCCCCTCGCCCGCGCACGCCAAGCGGTTCAAGTTTGAGGCAGAGAAGCTCCTCGGAGAAGATTTGACGAGGGTTTCGTATCTGCGCAACCTGGTCAATCCGCGCACCGACGATCTCGATTTCTGCCTGTTCGAACGAGAATATGCGTTTCCCGACATCAGCGTTCTGGAAGAAAAGGATCGCGAAACCGCTCTTGACAACGCAATGCAGAAGTTAGTCAAGCAAGCCGCACAGATGCCGGCCATCAGAGAAAAATCCAAGGAAATCATCGGGTCGGAAAGTGTCGCCTACGAACGTCTGCGTGACTATCAGCGCCAGCTGCGCAGCATCGTCGTCTCGGAAATGGAAAAGGGCTACGGTCTCAGCGATGCCGAGTTGCGCCGGCGCGTTGAAGAGTCAATTGAAAACGCCATGAAACGGAACCCACCGCCTCTTCTCAGCGGTGTTGACGTTCTGGCCGAAACACGGCGCTTTCTGCTCGACGAAATTCTCGGCCTCGGGCCGATCGAAGAGTTCATGCGCGACCCCGAAGTCGGAGAAATCATGGTCAACGGGCCGAACTGCATCTTCATCGAGAAGCAGGGGCGACTGACCTCCACCACAAAGACGTTTACCAACAACGATCACGTGAAAACCGTCATTGATCGCATTTTGATGCCGGCCGGCAGAACCGTCAACGAACGAACACCGTATGTCGATGCCCGCCTGAGCGACGGTTCGCGCGTGCATGCGATCATTCCGCCTCTGTCGCTGACCGGGCCCATGATCACCATTCGCCGGTTCTCGCACGAACCATACACACTCGAAGACCTGGTGTACCGTTTCAAGACTCTTACCCCCGAAGCAGGCGAGTTCCTGAAGCTGTGCGTCAAGTTCCGGAAGAACATCATCGTGTCGGGCGGAGCCAGTTCAGGCAAGACAACCCTGCTCAACGTGCTTTCATCGGTTATTCCGCAAGCCGAACGCCTGATCGTCATCGAAGACTCGGCGGAACTGCGGCTGAAACATGACAACATGGGGCGCCTCGAAGCACGCCAGCAAGGGACGGAAGCCAAGAACCAGATTACCATTCGTGACCTGCTGCGCAACGCTCTGCGCATGCGCCCAGACCGCATCATCATTGGTGAGTGTCGCGGTGATGAAGCTCTCGACATGCTGCAGGCCATGAACACAGGGCATGATGGCTCTCTGACCACCCTACACGCCAACACTACCCGTGATGCACTCGCACGACTCGAAACCATGGTTCTCATGGCCGGAGTTGATCTGCCGTTGCGGGCGATTCGCGAACAGATCGCCAGTTCGGTCAACATCATCGTGCAGATGACGCGCTTTTCCGACGGCACACGCCGCTGTATCGAGATTGCCGAAATCACCGGAATCGAAGACACCACGCTGCTGACCCAGCCGATCTTCCAGTTCGAGAAACGCTGGATCAACGAAAACGGCACAGTCTTCGGCGACATCGTCCCCACCGGGCATATGCCCACCTTCCTGCGGAAAATGCCCTCAAATGTGCTCGAGCAGGCCGCAAAGCTTTTTACCATTAAGGAATAGAGACTCTTTGCAGAGGAGAAACGAATGAGTTACGAAACACTGATTTTGGTTGGAAAAGTCGTCGCCGCCCTGGCGGTCATTGTGGGCTTCTACTTCATCGCCGAGGAACAGCTTGAGCTGTCGGCCTCACTTAAACGCAAAGCGGGCGGCGGAGGCGGCGGCGGAGGCTCACTGCGTCGGCGTCTGATCGAAAAGATCACCGGCGGCGGCTTCGAAGATCAGTTGATCGAAGCTCTGCTCATGATCAGCTCGTGTCTCAGAGCTGGTCGCAACCTCGATCAGGCCTTCGAACTCGTGGCGGTATCGACCCCCGCTCCCCTCTGCGATGAGTTTCGCACCCTCGTTCAGGAACGTCGCCTCGGGGTCTCGATGGTCGACGCCCTGACCAACCTGTCGCGGCGCGTTCCCAGCCAGGATCTGCGCCTGGCCGTGAATGCCACCATTTTCCAACAGGAAACCGGCGGCAACCTGGAAGATCTCTATCGTCAGATTACCATGACGATCGCCGAGCGCAAGAAGGTGATGGGCAAGGTCATCGCGGGCACCGCCCACGCCCGCCTGTCGGGAAACATGGTCGGCATGATTCCCGTCGTGATCGCCATCGGCATGGCCATCGTCCATCCGACCTATCTCACGCCGATGCTGCTGAACCCGATCGGCCAGATTGTTCTGATCACGGCCATCTGTATGGCGCTTCTCGGCCTGATGATCATCAATCGCATGACCGCCAACATTTTTCCCGAACCGGAAGACGCGCTGTTCACCGTCAGCGGAACCCGCAAGTCTCGTGGCCGGCGCTGGCGCCTGATCAAGCCGATTGCTCGTATCTTCGGCGCGTTCATCAATTTGTTTCCCAGCGGCACGCGTACGTC
>CAYYIY010000061.1:2865-22034 GCA_964472075.1 uncultured bacterium
AAGAAGTCGCTTCTCTGCTTTCCTCGAGCGGCAACCCAGCGGAGTTTACGCCCGAAGAGTTCGTCGGAGCCAAGTTCCTGTGGGGCATCGGCTTCGGCGCCCTCAGCTTCAGCCTGTTCAACTTCCAGTCGTTCGGCCTCTGGAGCCTGCTGATGCTCATCGTCTGGTTCATCGTCGGTTTTTCTCTGCCCGATGTGTATCTCAAACGCCTGATCCGACGACGACAGCAGAATATTGAGTATGAACTGCCCTACACCATCGATCTTCTCTCACTGTCGATTGAAGCTGGTCTCGACCTGATCGGCGGTATTCAGCGCATCGTCGAGAAGTCTCGGCCGACCGATACCATCGTCGAGTTTCAGATGTTCCTTTCTGATATCAAACTCGGCAAGTCGCTCGAAGAAGCTCTGGCGGAAATGGCCGACCGGGTTCAGATCCTCTCGTTCTTTTC
Organism: uncultured bacterium; assembly: GCA_964472075.1. Lineage (GTDB taxonomy): Bacteria > Muiribacteriota > Ozemobacteria > Ozemobacterales > Ozemobacteraceae > CAYYIY01. Next base: position 3,317 of record CAYYIY010000061.1, read on the forward strand.
GTTCGTCAGTTCGCTGATTCAGGCTCAGCGCCTCGGCGCTGAAATCGGGCCTACCCTTCGCGCCCAAGCCGAACAGATGCGCTATCAGCGCATGATCCTGGCGGAAGAAAAGGTCAACCAGCTGCCGGTGAAGCTGCTCTTTCCACTCGTCTTCTTCATCTTCCCCTCGATCTTCGTCATGGTCATGGGGCCGTCGTTGATCCATCTCTTCAAGAGCCTCAGCACCGTCGCCCACTGATGTCCATGCCGGGTTTCGGATGAATGTCCTGCTGAGCGCTTGTCTGCTGGGCGTGGCCTGCACCTACGACGGCACCCCAAACAGCGCATGGACATCAGGTTTTCAAGCAGTCTTCCCCGCTGCCCGTGCAGCGGGGATTCACTTTATTCCGGTCTGCCCCGAACAGCTCGGCGGCTTGCCGACGCCACGCCCTCCTTCCGAACTGCAAACATCCTCTGACATGATTTTGCAAGGGAAGGGACAGATTCGCACCGTGGATGGAACCGACGTCACGGAAGCCTTTCGCCGGGGCGCGTCACTAACTCTGCAGATCGCCCGCCTTTTCGAAGCCCGCATCGCCGTTATGAAGACGCGCAGCCCGTCATGCGGCGTCGGTGAGATCTATTCGGGCCGGTTCGACCGTCAGCTGGTCTCCGGAGACGGTCTTACCGTCGCCTTGCTGCGCGAAGCCGGGATCAAAGTACTCAGCGACCGGTTTTTCATCGACCAGTGGAACAGGGTACAGAATTTTTCCTTTCTTGAGTCCCTGTATTAGAAAGCCTTTTCAATTCATTTTCTGTGTACACAGGTACACCGTCTTACCCGTATCGGCCGATAATGAAGATCGCGTTTCTGTACACAATATTTTTCTCTCGCCGACCCCGTCTGCGTCTTCGTTTATTCGGTACAGCAAAAATATTTTTATTCGCTCATCATTCGCAGTACCGAACTCCTGAATGTACGCCTTTTTTCAGCAGATTTCCTATTGATTTCATGGTCAAGCGGTGCTAATATCCGGGCCGCGAAAACGTTTCCGATCGTCGACCAGCGATACGAAAACGAATCATCAGAGGCAACCCACTACGGAGAATAGAGAACACATGGGATTCCTGAGCTTTTTGAAAGGGATGAAAATTGAGGACAACTGCCCCATCGACGTTACCTTCCGGACATCCAGAACCGGAAAGTGTTTTGGTTCCATGCTCGTCATTACCGGCCTCGGGCTCGGTTGGCACATCTATCTGGGGAACCCCATTCTCTGCGGTTTTTACTGCTTCCTTGCCCCTGCGATTCTCTTCACCACTCTGTTTCTATTCCTGGGAATCCTGGTTTTCACCTACCGAAAATGCATCGTAATCAGTAAAATCCAGTCTCGCATCGAATACATGGAGTCGAGCCTGTTCAAGACTCGCCGCGCCACCTTCAGTTTCGATAGTGTTTCTCACATTGAGCTGTGCAGTATCGGCGAATGTCTCTTCCAGACCGAAGCCTGCCTCTTCATCGTGAAAGCGTACTTCCGCCAGGAAGGTGTGCCGCACACGTTCGGCGTGCGACTCTTCGAAAGTCTCGACCGCACGCTCGCCGAAGAAGCTGCCGAAACTCTTTCGCACATAGTAAGACGGCCGGTCGTCGAGCAACCAGCCATCCATCTGAATCCGTCCTTCACGAGCCGGGTGGGTATCTGATCTCCCGTTTCCACCCATTCCCTAGTCACCCCCGGTTTCGGCCGGGGGTCTTTTTTCCCGTCAAAACCGCCATGCCTCAGCCTTATTTCTCACGCCGTCGTTCGAGAATCGCCCGCACCCGCGCCTTCTTTTCGCGAATGACGTTTGCCAGGCGTTCAAAATCAGACTTGCCGGCCACTTCATCGGGCTGCACGGGTTCAAACCAGTTCATGGCTTTGCCCAGAGCGGCCATCACGCCGACTCCCTCGAACCAGGAAACGGCCTCACTGCCCCGCAGCACCTTGTTCGGATACCCGAGGGTGATCCCCTGACCGCTCAGCGAGGTCAGCGCCTCTTCGAGCGGCGACCCGCCCGCGACATCGGAATACACCACCGGGGCAATCTTGTTCTCTGAGCTGATCGCACCGGTCAGAGTGCTCAGCATCATCGCCAGGTCTTCGCGCGTGGCTTCCGCTTCCGGGTTCTTGCCGGAGACAATCTTCTGAACGCGATCCGTGTCCGCGGCTTTGTCTTTCTTGGCCATCACTCCGCAGACCATCGCGCACAAATCCTTGAGCTTCATGATGCGATCACCGTCGAAACTGGGCTGCAAATCAATGGCATCAAAGGCACCTGCTTCATGCAAGCCGCGAATCTGCTCCATCACCGGGTGATCTTCCGGGATGTCGATAAAGGCAAGCCGCTTCTCGCCGGTCGGACGAACGCGTGCCGCGGCGACCTTTTCATACAATCGATACAGAAAGGTCACCGCCTCGCGGCGACTCAGAGCACGTTTCACGCCGAAAGTCGCTCCGTAACCGCGTACGATGTTCTCGCTGCGCAGGTACCCAAAGGCGGTGGCATACTTGGGCGGCGGACTGTAATCGCTGAAATCAGCGGCTTTGGCTTCCTTGATGGTCACGAAACCATAGTCAGCAAGATGAATCACCGCCCGGCAAAGCGACTCGAGCACCTCTTTCCTCGCAATGCCGCCCCTGGCGTTCTTCATATCGAACACCCCGTACAGGCTCAGATCGGAAACTTCCGAACCAGCCGGCGAACCGAGCATCTGCAACGTCTTCTTCAGCAGCAAGCCGAATTCACGTCGGGTCAAAGGCTCGTCCAGATTGCCTTCGCGGGCGATGGCCGGATCGAGCAACCCGATATCAATGCCCATACGCAGTTCCGATGTCAGGTGGCTGTAGGCGACCCGATTCGAGATCGCCTGAAGCGCATCAAGATCTGTGAAAAGTGAGACGGTAAGTCCTGCCGCCAAAGTTCCGGCGAGGAAATAGCGGGTGTGTTCATTCATGGCATGGCCTCCTTACCTTATTTACCCCCACATATCGGCATGTTGAGGGGAAATCCGTAGAGAGTCCGGAAGCCGATCAGCCTTCTGACACTGTCGCTGTCGATCGTTGCAGAATCATCGCTGCCATGGCGAGAATCATCACACCGGCCAGACGTTCAAGGCTTAATGAGGAATTCGAATGGGCGGAATGAGCGGCATCATGCCCGGAAGCTTCTTGAACGTCTGCTGCAGCGCCGGCCTGGTGCGCACACCCTTCCTGTCGGCACAGGGAATCGGTCCCTTTTATGTGAGTCTCGATCAACCGCGGTCGTTTGCTGCCATCACCGCTTACGGCAGGAGCATCGCGGAGTGACAGCACGCTCTGCCGCAACCCGTTCGTGTCCCCTCCCGCCTTCCATTCGTTCATGATTCGTCCCAGTTCCGATTCTTCCTGGGCATGATGACCGGCTCGTGTCCAGCACTCCCACCCCGCAGGAAAATCGCCCCGCTCGGCGTACAGCCGTGTTTGAAATACGGCGTAAGCGCTGTCCGAATGCACCGATCCAGGGTCATCGGGCCTTCGGTTTCGTCGCCCCTCTTCTTCCGCCCGGCTGAGATACTTGATTCCCGCTAATCTTACCGCGTCAGAGCCGGTGCCCTGAGCCGCCTGATACCAGCACCCGATACCGGCGACCGCCCAAAGCACGTGACGGCCCGCATGATGCGGGTTCGCAAGCAAACCGGCCTGCAAAGCGCGCATGCCGCGTGCAAAATCGTTGAAGTGATCGAAGTATTCCCGGCCGAGCATTTCCCAGACGTCAAGGTTTTCCGGCTGCCAGCGTGTCGCCTGCCACAGCCAGAACAGAATCGCCGGCGACCGTCCTCTGACCGTTCCAGTCGTATCAGAAGCGCGATGCAGATACACATCCGCCTGCTCGAGACAGAAACCTGCCGCGGCCTGTCTGATCGTTGTCGGCATCAATCCGACAGAACCAACGGGCGCGTTCATACCGGTCGGCGATGCCACCACAGATCGGCAGGCAACTTCAGCTTTTGCAGTCCAGAGAGCCGCACACGAAATCGCCAGCAGCAACAGGCTGCGCCAGAGCAATCCAGGCGTTTCCAATGACTTCACAGGCGGGACTCCGCATCGTGCATCGGATAGCCGGCAACACCGTCGCGCGCACGCAGTGCTCCCGCCAGCGCCAGAAAGAACCAACTCAACACCAGCGACGAAAGAACAACTGTCAGGAGCACCGACAACGGCGGTGCCAGTTGAAAAACCAGCCAATCGCGCCAGTTCGGCAGTCCCTGCTCAGGAACCAATATCGCCGCACACTCGAAAAGGGCGTTTAGCCAACCGCTGTGCCACAGATCGAGTCGATCCCGTATCTGGTCAAGGTGGTGACCAAGTACGAGCCAGACAATGAGCAGACATCGACAGACAGCCGTTGTCAAACGAATACGTATCAGAATCGTCAGAGCGGTTAGCGGGAGAAGACAAACAATAGTACCGGCAATCATCATGAGAAATCCGCTCCAGATAAAACCGGAACCAAGATACATTCCGAGAGCGGACGCTACGGCAACCGCGGCGCACCCGGTCGCCCAGAACACGAGAACTCCGGCAAACTCATGTCGTATTTCTTCGCGCGGCGATTGCTGCTGCACGTCCGGACAGAATGGGCGAAACGCCTCACCCGCCGAGGCAAGCAGCAGAAAGACCGAACTCCAGTAGACACAGAACCACGCCAGATCTCGCCCGATCAGTTCGGGAGCCGTATCCGCGGCTTCAAGGGTTCCGAACAGGCAGAGACAAAACGAGAGCATAACGAGCACGACCGCCGACAATCCGTATTCCGCCACGGCCATGCGAAATCTGCGCTTCGTGTGATCACTCATGCGCGCAGCATAGCGCATCATCCTGCCGCGAGCAAACCGGATGTGGTACAATAGCTCACCTTTTCGTAAGGAGAGAACTACGATGCCTCAGCATCCTCGAAACGTTTCAGGATATTTCCGGCTGTGTCTTTGCGCACTCGCGCTGTTGATCCTGTCAGGGCTTCCCGCAGCCCTACAGGCGGAAAGCGAGTATCAGGTGTTCACACTCGAAAACGGTCTGCGAGTCTTCATCAAGCAACTGCCGTCCGCCCCCGTCGTCGCACTCAACATCTGGATTCAAGTCGGGTCACGCAACGAGAAGCCCGGTCAGGAAGGGTACGCTCACCTTATGGAACACATGCTGTTCAAGGGCACTCCCACGTATCCGACCGGAACGCTCGACCGTGAGATCAAGAAGCTCGGCGCGTCCAACAACGCTTTCACCTCGTATGACAACACCTGCACGTACATCGTCGGCGCCAAAGAGCATTTTCCGCGTCTGATGGAACTGCTGGCTGATTCTGCGCTCAACAGCAGCCTGCCGGAAGAGGAGCTGAAGAAGGAAATCGGCGTTGTCACCGAAGAACTGCGCATGGACTTCGACAATCCGGAATACTTCGTCGACAACGTGCTCTCGGAAACCGCCTTCAAGGTTCACCCCTATCGACACCCGATCGTCGGCTATCGCGAAGGGCTGGCTTCGACCACTCGCGACATGCTGAACGAGTTCTATCGGCGTTACTACGTGCCGAGCAACATGTGGGCCGTCATTGTCGGTGACGTCAATCCCGAAGAGGCTCTCGAGATCGTGAAGAAGACCATGGGATCGGCCCCGAAGGTTGCTCCGCCTCAGGACGTGATTCCGGCCGAACCTAAGCAGGAATCCTCACGCGAAGTGATCAAATACGGCGACATTCAGCAGGCGTACGTGTCGATCGCGTGGCCGGCTCCGAGCATTGAAAGCCCCGACCAGTATGCCATGGATCTTTTTTCGAGCATCATGGGTCACGGTCGCTCATCGCGTCTGCATCAGGCGCTCGTCGAGAAAGAACGTCTGGCGACCACGATTTCGACCAGTTACTTTACCGCGAAAGACCCACATCTGCTGCGGATCGACGCCACCTGTCCGCAGAGCAACGTGCGCCGCCTGATCGACCGCGTCGGCAAGCTCTTGCAGGAGGCTGCCGCCAACGGCGTGACCCAGGAAGAACTCGACAAGGCCAAGCAGATGATGATCGCCTCGACCATCTTCGGCAAGGAAACCGCCGAGGCTCAGGCTGGACACTACGGCTATTATGCGACTCTCGGCAAACTCGAAGAGGCTGATCGCTATATCTCAAAACTGCGCGAGACGACTCTCGAGGACATCAAGCGAGTCGCCGTGCAGTATCCGATCGAGCGCACCCGCAATGTGGTTCGGTATGAGCCGCAGCCGGCGGCAGATACGGCGAAACCCCAGATGCTCACGCTCGAAAACGGAGTGAGACTGATTTTGCGCGAGAACCACAGTTCGCCGCTGGTCGGTGTTTCCGTTCAGATCGACGCCGGCGGCCTGCGCGAAGGCAAGAACCAGGCCGGTCTTGCCAACCTGACGGCCAAAACGCTGCTGAAGGGCACCGAAAAGCGCTCTGCCGAAGAGATTCACCAACTGCTCGATCGCCTGGGAACGCGACTCACGGTCACGCCCGGAAAAAGCGTTGTTTCAGTCGAAATGCGCACCCTGACCGAAAACTTCCTGCCCTCGGTCGAACTGCTGACGGAGATCCTGACTCAGCCGGCATTCGACGAGACAGAAGTTCGCATCGAGCAGGAAAAAGCGCTCGAAAACATCAAGGAAGAGCAGGACGAGTTGTTCCCTCGCACCCTCTATCTCACGCTCGACAAGCTCTTTCCAGATTACCCGCTCTCGTACTCTTCTCTCGGCATCGCCGATCAGGTTCGCAAACTCAAACGCTCGGACGTGACGCAGTTCCACAAGAAGCAGTATGTCGGCTCAGGCATCGTCGTGGGCATCGTCGGAGACTTTTTCACCGGGGAAGTCCGCGACCGGCTCGGCAGTCTGCTCGGCTCAATTCCCGAAGGTGATCTTCCCGAGATCAAAGAGAAGAGCTTTGCGCCCATCGGCAAGCCTGTCGATCTGACGGATAAGCTGAATCGCGAACAGGCGCAGGTGATGGTTGCCTTCCGAACCTTCCCCAAAAAGGATTCACGCGGCCCGGCAATGGATATCATCGAAGCCATTCTTTCGGGAAGCATGTCTTCGCGTTTGTTTACCCAGCTGCGCGACAAGGAGTCACTCGCCTACAGCGTCAGCGGGCGAGCGCTCGGCTCACGCGCCACGGGTTACTTTTATGCGACGATGAGTACCAAAGCCGCTCAGGCCGATCATGCGCGCACTCGCCTTATTGAAGAACTGGACGCTTTTGGCAAGAAGGGGTTCACTGACGAGGAATTCGCCGATGCAAAGAGCTATATTCTGGGACAACACGCGCTCAGTCTGGTCGGCAATCTCGAGCAGGCAAGCACGTTCAGCTATGACGAATATATGGGGCTTGGGTACGACTACTTCGACAAGTATCCGGCTCTGATTCGCCAGACCAGCAAGGATGAAGTGCTGAAACTTGCCGGCGAATTCTTCCTGGGCAACAACGGATACATCACGGGTACGACCCGGCCCTGACGCAAATCATCATCCAAAGGATCTCTCATGCAGATTGAATTGAACGACAAGGAACTCAAGACCCTGGTCGAACTGATCGACATCGCCGACACCGTCCTGACCAGCTTCGAGGTCGACCCGAGTCGCAAAGAGAAAAAGCCGCATCTGAAATTGATTCAAAAACTCTATCGCGCGGCACGCGACAATGGCCTGAATACCTGGTTTCAGACGCTCGAAAACAAGGACGAACTGATCGTCAACGAGGAGTATGAGAAACAGGCCGTCGCCCCAGATCTGGTCGAGGAATACGAAGAAGCGGTCTTCTGGGAAATGCTTGAAACCGAGCTGGCTCACCGCGACCTCGAAGAAAACCACGACAAGTCAGAGTTTGAAAAAGACCCGTATGAAGCTCTCGAATACGTATTGAAATACCAGGAGGTCTATCGCCGGGAATTCGAGAGAGACGGCATCAAAAACATGCGACTGGTCAAGGATTCGGCGAAGAAGAAGAGCCGCTAGACCGTCTGCCGGCGGCGACACCCCGTCGCTGCCCATCAACCGGAAAGTCAGAAGCGGGGGTTGCCCCCCGCTTCTGTATTCTCAAGACTTGCCGTCTCGTGCGCCTCCGTTCGGAGTCCTCTCACGAGGAATGCAAGTGCTTGATGAAGTCGATGATGCGAAACCCGATCTGAACCGAGATCAGACCGACAACAATCGGCACAACCAGAAGTATACCACCAAACACGGGGTTCATGGAAGACCCTCCCGGGACGTTGATCAGCTGACCTTTTCCGCGCTGATGCGGTCGCGTTTTTTCATCGCGTCGATCAGAGCCGGGCCGAGATCGGTCACGTTACCGGCACCCAGAGTGAACACGACATCACCGGAAGTGACGCTCTGCAGGATCTGGTAGACCGCTTCATCGAAGTTGCGCACCATTTTGGCTTTTCGGCGCTGCGGCACCGGCATGTGATCGAGAATCAGACGGCTGTTGACGCCCTCGATGGGCTTCTCAGAGGCCCCGTAGATATCGGTGATGAACAATCGATCGCAATCGTCGAAACAACGTCCGAGTTCATCACACAGAAGCTGCGTGCGCGTGTAGCGATGAGGCTGAAAAACGACGTACACTTTCTGAGCCCCCAGGCTCTTGGCCGCCGCCAGTGTGGCGCGAATCTCGTTCGGGTGATGACCGTAGTCATCAATGACCGTGATGCCGTCGTAATTGCCCTTCACTTCGAAGCGCCGACCGGCACCGACGAAGGTTTTCAGCGACCGCGCCATCTGCTCGGCATCAAGACCCAGATCGAAACCGATCGAGATGACCGGCAGGGCATTCAAGACATTGTGCTTGCCGGGAATCGACAACGTGAACCTACCGCGTTTGATTCCCGCAATCGTGACGTCGAACGACGACCCGAACGGGAACAACTGCACGTTTGAAGCCATGATATCAGCCGGCGTATCGATGCCGTAGGAGACGACGCGACGCTGCTCGGGCAACGCGATGTTGCGGGCGATCGGGTCATCCTGGCAGATGTACAGGGTGCCGTTCGGCTGTACATGACCGGCGAACACCTCGAACGCCTTCACGATGGCATCGAGGCTCTGGTAATGGTCCATGTGGTCGTTATCAATATTCGTGATGATCGCCACCTGCGGGAAATACTTCAGGAAGGTGGCATCACTCTCGTCGGCTTCGGCGACAAACACGCCTGATTTACCGGTGCGGGCATTGCCGCCCAGCGCGGGCACCGTACCGCCGACCACGCAGGTCGGATCAATATCGCCGTGCACGAGAACATGCGAAATCATCGAACTGACCGTCGTTTTGCCGTGACAACCGGCGACGGCGATGCCGTTCTGGGCATCAAGAAACATTTCAGCCAAAAGATCAGAGCGATGCACGATCGGCAGACCGCGCTCCCGAGCTTCGAGCAGTTCGGGATTCTGATGGTCGATGGCCGTCGAAACCACGACTTTACCGGTGTTCTGAGGAATATTGCCGGCGCACTGGCGAAAGAAAATGCGTGCACCCAGGCTGCTCAGCAGGGCGGTCTGCGCGTTGGGGCCGAGATCGGAACCGGAAACCGGGGTCCCTCCTTCGACGAGAATGCGGGCCAGCCCGCTCATTCCGACGCCGCCGATGCCGATGAAGTGAACTCCCTGTCGATGGTTCATGGTGCTGTATCTGCCTCCTTGCTTGGCCTGGTCAAGAACGTTTCTGTTTCTCGTAAACCATCGACGGATATCTCCCGAAACCTGAGGACATTTTTTCGGGGAGCGGCAGAACCGGCCCAAGCACGTTGTAAACAAACAGTTGAAATGATTGCCATCGTAAAACGCGGGGTAACATACCATACCTCTCTCCTGTATGCAACTTTACTGACCAGAGCATGCGTGATATTCTGACCCGGTTCACTACCCCACACCCCGAAGTGGAGATACACATGAATTTGATCATCAAGAATGCGTCGTATGTCTGGCCTGGCGGCAATGCAGACGTGCTGACCGACACCTCGATTCTGATCAAGGGGTCGCAGATCGCCGGACTCGGCTCGTATGCCGAACTTGCCAAGAAGGCCGTGGATGCACGCGTGGTGTGCGGCGAAGGGATGATCATCATTCCCGGGCTGATCAACACCCATCATCACTTTTATCAGACGCTCACCCGCAACTTTCCGAATGTACAGAATGCCGAACTGTTCGAGTGGCTCGTCAACCTGTACCCGCTCTGGGCAACCCTGACCCCCGAAGATTTTCACCTCTCGACGACCATCGCTTCGCTCGAACTGCTCGAAAGCGGGTGTACCACCTCGGTCGATCACAGCTACCTCGTGCCCGAAGGCCAGAACGAGATCTATCTCAAGCAGATCGAAGCCGTTCAGCGCACGGGCATGCGCTTTCACCTGTGCCGCGGCAGTATGTCACGCTCGCAGAAAGACGGCGGCCTGCCCCCTGATCTCGTGGTGCAGACCGAAGACCAGATCATGAAGGAAACGAAAGAGCTGGTCAAGCAGGTGCATCAAGCCCAGAAAGGCGGAATGGTGCGGATCGTCGTCGCTCCGTGCTCGCCGTTCTCGGTCACGAACGAACTGATGGTCGAAGCCAAGAAATACGCCACCAAAGCCGGTCTCAAGTGCCACACCCATCTGGCCGAGACACGCGATGAAGAAGACTACTGCATCAAGGAATACGGCTGCCGCCCGTTCGAACTCATGGAAAAACTGGGCTGGATGGACGGCAACTCGTTTTTCGCCCACTCGATTCACCTCTCGCCCGCCGAAGTGAAGCGCATGGGGAAAACGAAAGGCGGCGTCGCTCACTGCCCGAGCAGTAATATGCGGCTGGGTTCGGGCATTGCCCCCATCATCGAGATGAAGAAAGCCGGCGTGCCGGTCAGTCTCGCCGTTGACGGTTCGGCTTCCAACGACTGCTCAAACATGATGCTCGAAGTGCGCAACTGCCTGCTGCTGCAGCGCGTGCTCAAAGGCGCCTCGGTGATCAATGCCCGTGATGCTCTGACCTTCGGCACCCTCGGCGGTGCGCAGGTCATCGGCCGCGATGACGTCGGCCTCATCAAAGTCGGCTACGAAGCCGATCTCGCCGGGTTTCGACTCGACGGTCTGCGCCAGGCCGGCAGCTCAACCGACCCACTGGCCGCCCTGGTTTTCTGCGCCGTCGACACCTCCGATCTCGTGGTCTGCCACGGCGAACTGCTGCGCCACCAGGGCGAGTTCACCCGCTTCAGCCGCGATGAGATCGCCGAACTGACCCGGCGCCAGAACGAACGCTCGCGCCAGATCTACGCGTCGGCGAAGAAGGCCGCTCGAAGAAAGTAAGCCCTCGTGAGCGCGCCGCGATGCCGCGGCAGATGTCCGAGTCGTCACGGCGCGCTTTCAGCTCTGCGAAAAGAATAGAGACAGCGGTACCGACAAAGGCCGCATGATCAAGGAGAACAGGAATGTCCCAGGAACTTTCCCTCATTTCCCTCGAACACCTGCTGCGCTGGGTATTGCGCGAAGAAGAAACGGGCGAGATTTTCGGTATTCCCCGTGAACTGTTTTTCAAGCCTTCACTCGACGACCCGTTCCGCTTCGAACGCTACGGGAAAACGCTCGAAACGCCGATTGGTGTTGCCGCCGGCCCGCACACGCAGATGGCCCAGAACATCATCGCCGCCTGGCTCTGCGGAGCTCGCTATATCGAACTGAAAACGGTACAGACCCTCGATGAACTCAAGGTCTCGAAGCCGTGTATCGATCTCGGCGATGAGGGCTACAACTGCGAATGGTCACAGGAACTGCGTCTCAAGGATTCCTTCAACGAGTATCTGCATGCCTGGATCATTCTTCACATTCTCCGCCATAAATGGGGATGGGCCGACGACGGCGGCCCCGGTTTCATCTTCAATCTCAGCGTCGGCTACAACATGGAAGGCATTCTCAAGCCCAATGTTCAGGAATTCTTACGCAAGGCTCGTTCCTGCAAAGAACTGCTCGCCGAAAAGATTGATTCGATCAAGCACCTGTATCCTGACGTCGTCAAGCTCGCAATCCCCGATCGCATCTCGGACAATATCACGCTCTCGACCATGCACGGCTGTCCGCCCGACGAGATCGAGAAGATCGGGCGCTACCTCATCGAGGAACAGAAGCTGCACACGACGATCAAACTCAACCCGACCCTGCTCGGGCCGCGCGAGCTGCGCCGCATTCTGAACGAAGAGCTGGGCTGGGGCACCGAAGTGCCTGATATCGCCTTTGAACACGACCTCAAATACCCTGACGCCCTCAAGCTCATCAAGAACCTGCGCGACTGCGCGAAAAAGGCGGGAGTGCACTTCGGTCTCAAGCTCACCAACACGCTCGAGAGCATCAACAACAAGAAGGTGTTTCCGCCCAACGAGAAAATGATGTACATGAGCGGTCGCGCGCTGCACCCGATCAGCGTCAAGGTCGGCCGGAAGCTGCAGAACGAGTTCGGCGGCGAACTCGACCTGTCGTTCTCTGCCGGGGCGGACTGCTACAATCTTCCCGATCTGCTCGCCTGCAACATCAAACCCGTCACGGTCTGCTCGGACATTCTGAAACCGGGCGGATACATGCGCCTGACCCAGTATCTGGAAGAAACGCGCAAACGCTGCGAGTCGCTCAAAGTGAAAGATATCGAAGCGCTGGTCAAAAAGACGGCGGGCGGCAAGAAGAAGCCCGTCGAAGCGGCACTCGCCAATCTCAACAAGTACGCCGATCACGTCACCGAGAACCCGGCCTACCGCAAGGATTCACGGCTGGGCGAGCATATCAAGACCGGCCGCAAGCTGACCGCTTTCGACTGCGTGCAGGCGCCCTGCATCGGCACGTGCCCTGCGAATCAAGATATTCCGAAGTATCTGCACCAGGTGGCCCTCGGCAATGACGCAGCCGCCATGGAAGTCATTCTGCGCACCAACCCGCTGCCCAACGTGGCCGGGCTGGTCTGCGACCATCAGTGCCAGACCAAGTGCACCCGTCTCAACTACGATCAACCGCTACTGATCAGAGAGATCAAGCGTTTCGTCGCCGAGCGGCAGAAACAGCAGCCCCTTCCCCAGCCCGCGGCCCCCAACGGCCTCAAAGTGGCGATCATCGGGGCCGGCCCTTCCGGTCTTGCCTGCGCCTACTTTCTCGTGCAGGACGGCTTTGAAGTCGAGATTTTCGAAACGAAATCATTCGCCGGCGGCATGATCTCCGACGCCATTCCGACGTTTCGCCTCACTGCCGAAGCCATCGCGAAGGATGTCGACTACATCGCCTCGCTCGGCGTCAAGTTTCACTACCAGCATCACATCGATAAACAGCGATTCAGCGAACTGCAGCGCTCGTACGATTTCGTGTATCTGGCCATCGGCGCCCAGAAAGCCAAACGGCTCGGCATCCCCAACGATCAGGCGAAAGGCGTCGTCGACTTTCTGTGGTTCCTGTCGCAGGTGCGGCGCGGCCGTAAGGTCGATCTCGGGAAGAACGTCATCGTGCTCGGCGGCGGCAACTCAGCCATGGATGTCGCCCGCACCGCGCATCGCTGCGTCGGCAAGGGCGGCGAGGTGCAGATCGTGTATCGCCGCACCCGCAACGAGATGCCCGCCGATCGAGAAGAGATCGAAGCCCTGCTGCACGAAGGCATCAAGATCCGCGAACTGACCGCACCCGTATCGGTCGTGCTTGAACAGGGCAAGGCCGTTGCCCTGCGCTGCTCTCGCATGCAGCTTGGCGAACCCGATGCCGACGGCCGCCGCAAACCGGTCAGAATCGAAGGCGCCGACTTCGACATTCCCGCCGATTCGATCATTCCGGCCATCGGTCAGGATGTCGCTCTCGACTTCGTTGACGGCGATCTCGGCACCGACCCGGTCACCGGACAGACGAAACTGGCGAAGGTTTTCGCCGGCGGCGACCTGGTGCGCGGCGCGGCGACCGTCATCAAGGCGATCGGCGACGGCAAGAGCGTGGCGCTGAACATCATCAAGGCCGCCAATCGCCGTATTCCGCTGTTTGCCAAACGCGAAACCAAAGGGCTGAGTCGTCTCGAGTACCGGTTGCGCCGCGCCAAACGCATTCCCGGAGCGGAGATCCCGACCATCGAAGGCAAAGACCGCAAGACGTTCAAGCTGGTCAACCTGCGCCTCGACGAGAACACGGCTCGCGCCGAAGCATCTCGTTGTCTGTATTGCGACGACTTCTGCGGCATCTGCGCGACCGTCTGCCCCAACCGCGCCAACGTGAACTATACCGCTCAGCCCGGCGATTATCCGGTGTTTCGCGGGGTTCGCGACGGCGATGTGCTGGTACTCAAGCAGGAAGGCACCTTCCGCGTCGATCAGGAACCGCAGGTGCTCAATATCGGCGACTTCTGTAACGAGTGCGGCAACTGTACAACCTTCTGCCCGACATCAGGCGCTCCGTATCTCGATAAGCCGAAGTTCTATCTGACCGACGATTCTTTCGGTCACGAACAGAACGGGTATCGCCTGCTCGACGGCGAACTGCGTGCCCGCGTCAACGGGCGTGTCGAAACGCTGGCCAAACGCCCCGACCGCTTCGTGTACGAAACCGATGACGTCTACGCCGAGCTCGACATGTACAGCCTGGCCGTGCGTGAGGCCCGGTTCAAACACAGCGAGGTCTCGAGCGTCACCTTCGAACATGCCGTGCGTATGGCGGTTCTGCTCAAAGCACTGCAGAACGCGAGTTTTCGATAAACATCGCAAGACACTCGGAAAAGCTGCTATCATGTGAATGATAATGAAACATTCGTTCGGTTCCGATACGTAAGATGATAACCGGTCGATCGGGCGAATTGTGTTTGCAAAAAAGAGAATGAAGGTATGGATGAACAACTGGCGGAGATTCTGTCGCTGTGCAAGAAGCTCGATGCTTCTGATGTACACCTGCGGGTTGGCTTCCCGCCCGTGTATCGCGTGGCCGGACAGATTCAGATCACCTCCGGTCTGGCACTGACCAGCGAGGTTTTGAAGCGATTCTTTGAAAGCACGGCCCCGGCCGTGACGCAGAAGATCCTCGAAGTGAAGAAAGACGCCGACTATTCGGTGTCGTTGCCTGGGGTCAGCCGTTTTCGCGTCAACTGCTTTCAACAGCGAGGCACGCTGGCTTTCGTCTTTCGCCAGATCCCCTTCACGCTACCGACGGTCGACTCAATGAAGATTCCGCGGATCATGGTCGATGCCGTGCAGCGAAACTCCGGGCTGTTCCTGCTCTGCGGCCCGACGGGTTCCGGCAAAAGCACGACTATTGCAGCGCTGCTGCAGTTCATCAATACCAATTACAACGTCCGCATTGTTACTCTCGAAGACCCCATCGAGTTTCTGTTCCGCGATGAGAAGGCGGAATTTCTGCAGCGAGAACTACGCCGCGACTTCACCAGCTTTCCCGAAGCGTTGCGCGGGACGCTGCGCCAGGACCCCGATGTCATCGTCGTCGGTGAGATGCGTGAGACCGAGACCATCGAACTGGCACTGACCGCCGCCGAGACCGGGCATCTGGTCATCTCGACTCTGCATGCCAGCAGCTCGGCATCAGCGATCGCCCGCATCCTGGGCGTCTTTCCGACCGACGCTCGCGAGTTCGTGCGCGACCAGCTGGCGGCCGTTCTGGTCGGCATCGTCGCCCAGGCCCTGATTCCGTCGAAAAAAGACCCGAACAAGCGCGTGGCCGCCCGCGAGATTCTCATCAACAACCCCGCCATCGCCAACCTGATTCGCAGCGAGAAGCACGAGCAGATTCCCATGTTCCTGGAAACCGGCACCGACCAGGGCATGATCTCGATGAACGCGGCCCTCGAAGAACTGATCAACCACGATGTCATCTCTTCCGACAACGCCTTCCCGTATAGTCCCGACCCGGAAGCCCTCATGTCGAGGCTCGAACGAAAGGGTCTGCTATGATCGATACCCTCAACCAGATCGTTGAAAAAGCGCTGCAGGCCGGCGCACACGATGTCCATCTGAAGTCGGCCTTCGCCCCCATCATTCGCGTGGCCGGCGAAGTGCGGCGCACCGATTTTCCAGCACTTTCACCGAAAGAAATGGAAAAACTCGTCTACGGGCTGCTCGACGAGAAACGACTCGCCGCCTTCAAGCAGCGTGGCCAGATCGACTGCTCGATCGAACTGGCAAACAATATTCGTGCGCGCGCCAACGTGTTTCTGCAACGCAACAATCTCGCACTGTCGCTGCGCCTGATTCCCGAAAAGCCGCCGACACTCGAGAAGCTCGGGTTCTCTCTCGAAGTGATCAACATGCTCAAGAACATCAACCGCGGCATGATTTTGATCACCGGTGCCACTAATGCCGGCAAATCGACCACCGCGGCCAGTCTCCTCGACATGCTGGCCAAGGAAAATTCGTTGCATATCATCACTATCGAAGATCCGATCGAATACTCGTTCACCGGTTATTCTTCTTCGGTCATCAGCCAGCGACAGCTCGGCGAGGACACCCCGTCGTTTCATGATTCGCTGACGTCTTCTCTCCGCCAGGACCCGGATGTCATCTTCATCGGCGAGCTGCGCGACCAGGAAACGGTGGAAACCTGCCTGAAGGCTGCGGAAACCGGGCACCTGATTCTCGGCACCCTGCATACCTCGAATGCCGTGCAGAGCATTCTGCGCCTGATCAACATCTTTCCGTCGCATCAGCGCGACAACATTCGCTTCATGCTGTCGAGCTGTCTGAAGATGGTGCTGTCGCAGGCGCTGATTCCGCTCAAGACCCGCAAGGGGCGCGTGCTCGCCTACGAGGTGCTGCCCATGCTTCCTTCGGTGTGCAACCTGATTCGCCAGAAAAAGATTCATGAGATCGGTTCGGTGCTGCGCACCAGTCGCCGCTCCGGCTGCATTCCGATGTCTGCCACGATCAAGGATCTGATCAAGACCGGTCTCGTTGATCCGGTCGATGTTCCAAACGAATTGCGAGAGGAAAAGTAGGGTATGGGTCTGTTTGATGCGCTCGGCGGCGGTGGCTCAAAAGAACTCGAAGAGGCGAAAAAGGAAATCGCGGCGCTGAAAGAACAGCTGCGCAAGGCCACCATCGGGCGAGACGAAACGCAGAAGAAGAACCTGTATCTGATCGACAAGACGCACGGGTTTCTGCAACGGCTGCGGCTTCTGGCCGGCACCCTCGACCACCAGGATGTCATTCCCCGCGCCTGGGACCTCCTCGACACCACCCTCACGATCAAGAAAGGCGGCATCTTCGACCGCACGCCGGAAGGCTGGAAGGCAAGTTTCTCACTCGGCTGGCCCGATAACACCCCTCCGCTGATTCCACTCGAGGAGGAATCGATGGCGACCTACTGCGCCGAGCACGGCGTGCCGCTCAGCATTGCTCACCTGCGCAAGCAGGACGACCTTGCGTATCTCGAGCGACGGGGCGTCATTCCAGACACGAAGATCGTGTGCCCGATTCGGGTGCGCGGTAAAGTCGAGAAGATTCTGCTGATCTGCACGTACGGCGGCAATGTCTTCGCCAGCGAAGACGACCTCGAGACGCTTGAAATCGTCACCACCCTGCTCGGCCTCGTGCAGACCAACGCGATGATTCTGCTCGAACAGAAAAAGGAACTCTTCGAAAAAACCATTGCGCTCAGTCGTCTGCGTCACATCTTTTCCCATCTCGTCGCGCCCGAAGTCATCGAGTATCTCGAGAAGAACCCCGACGGGCTCATGCTCGGCGGCAAGCGACAACCGGTCGTCATCATGTTCGCCGATATTCGCGGCTTCACCAATATCTCTGAAAATCTGCCTCCCGAGCGGGTCATCGATCTTCTCAACCGGTACTTTTCACGTTTGACCGACATCATTCTTGCGCACAAGGGCACGCTCGACAAGTTCATGGGCGACGCTGCCATGGTGCTCTTCGGCACGCCGATGCCCATCGACAACCCCGTCGAACGCGCTGCTGCCGCGGCACAAGAGATCCAGGACATGGTCCAGGACGAGATGCCCGAATGGGTCAAAGCCGGGCTGCCGCCCTTTTCTGTCGGCGTCGGCATCAACTTTCAGGAAGTCGTCGTCGGCAATGTCGGCTCACAGAAACTCTCGAACTTCACCGTCATCGGCGACGGCGTGAACCTGGCTTTCAGACTCTGCTCCGTGGCTCAGGGCGGCGAGATCCTCGTCTCCGAATCGGTCTACGAGTCACTGCAGGCCTGGGAAGGCAAAATCGAAGCGCGCCCGAAGATTCATCTCAAGGGAAAGGCCGAACCTGTCACCGTCTACGCCCTGTCGCGTTACAGCAACGACCGCGCCGGTCTCTGCCCCCGTTGTGCCCAACCCGTCGGCGAAGGCGTGCGCTTCTGTGCCAACTGCGGCTTCCGCCGCTTCTAACCGCTGCGCCGATGCGCGCCGCATCTCCCTGCACGCTTTTCTTGAAGCGCCTGCCTTCCTTGTGATACATTTCGCTCAAGCAGCACGATTCCATACAGACACTCAGGGAGAGCGAGATGAAAATCATCGGACACGGCACGATCCTCACCTTCGGTTCCGACCATCGGGTCATCCATGACGGAGCGGTCGCCTACGACGACGAGCGCATTCATGCGGTCGGCACGACGGAAGAAATCAAGAAACGCTTTTCCAAGGCCAAGGT
Organism: uncultured bacterium; assembly: GCA_964472075.1. Taxonomy (GTDB): domain Bacteria; phylum Muiribacteriota; class Ozemobacteria; order Ozemobacterales; family Ozemobacteraceae; genus CAYYIY01. The sequence goes on from CAYYIY010000061.1 coordinate 21,953, forward strand.
TCGCAACGTTCACGGTCGGGTCATCACTCCCGGTCTGGTCAACGCCCACATGCACCTGTATTCGACGTTCGCACGCGGCATG
>CAYYIY010000061.1:22044-29925 GCA_964472075.1 uncultured bacterium
AGGAAGAAGCTCCCGAAAATTTTGTCCAGATTCTCGAACGGCTTTGGTGGCGTCTTGACCGCGCTTTAACCCTCGAAGATCTCGAACTCACCGCCATGATTCCGCTGCTGCAGGCGGTTCGTTCGGGTGTCACCACCCTCGTCGATCATCACGCCAGCCCGCATGCCCTGGCCGGCTCTCTCGACATCCTCAAGAAGACCTTCCGCCGCGTCGGCGTGCGCGGATGTCTCTGCTATGAAGTCTCCGACCGCGACGGGGCCTCTCGCCGCGACGCCGGGCTGGAAGAAAACGCCAACTTCATTCGCGGCATCAAGCTTGGTGACGCCGGCGACATCGCCGGCATGATCGGCCTGCACGCCTCGTTCACCCTCGAAGATACCACCCTGGCTCGTGCCGCTGAACTGGCCAAGGCGCTCAAGGTCGGCGTTCACATTCATGTCGCCGAAGACAAAGCCGACGTCGAAGACGCCAAGCGCCGCGGCTTCCGCAGCCCGATCGACCGTCTGCATCGCGCCGGCCTCACCGGCCCCGACAGCATCTTCGCCCACTGCGTCCATGCCGACTCGCTCGACATTCAGACGCTGGCACTGACGCGCACCAACGTCGTTCACAACCCGCGATCGAACATGAACAACGCGGTCGGCTGCGCGAAAGTCGAAGACATGATCAAAGATCGCGTTCCGGTCGCCTTCGGCACCGACGGCATGTCGCCCAGCCCGCTGCCCGACTTGTACACCGCCTCGCTGATTCACAAACACCAGGCCGGCGACCCGCGCAAAGGCTGGAACTACCTCTGGAAGATGTTCTCGCAGAACACCCCCGCTGTGGCTTCCACCGTGCTGCGCACCCCGCTCGGCCTGCTCGAGGCCGGTGCCGGCAGCGATATCGTGGTCTGGGATTACATTCCGCCCACGCCGATTTCCGACGGCAACACCCTCGGACACTTCCTCTTCGGACTCAGCGAAGCCCGCGTCAACACAACCATCTGCCAGGGCAAGACCCTGTTCGAAGACAACAAGCTGACCTTCCTCGACGAGACTGAAGAGGTCGAACTCAACGCCAAGGCTCGCGAACTCGCGCAGGCCCTCTGGGAACGCTTTTAAGTAACGTCACCGCGGTTTCACCACAACAAGGAGCGAATACAGGAATGATCGATCAAGCACTGGTACAGAAAATTCAGGCCGAAGTGAAGAAGCACGAACCCGCCATTCGCAAATTCATGCGCGAAATCTGCCGCATTCCGAGCTATGACTCGAAGATCGGCGATGTGGTCAAGCGCATCAATGAAGAGATGAAGATGCTCGGTTTCGACGAAGTGTTCGTCGACAAGATGGGCAACTCCGTCGGCCGCGTCGGCAACGGCCCCACCAAAATCGTGTTCGACAGCCACGTCGACACCGTCGGCATCGCTGATCGCACTCAATGGCAATGGGACCCCTTCGAAGGCAAGATTGAAAACGATATTCTCTACGCCCTCGGCGCTGTCGATGAGAAGGGTTCGACGCCCGGCATGGTCTACGGTCTCAAGATCCTGAAAGACCTGAACCTGCTCGACGGCTTCTCGCTCTACTACTTCGGCAACATGGAAGAAGAGTGCGACGGCATTGCGCCGAACTCGCTGGTCGATACCGAGAAGATCAAGCCCGACTTCGTCGTCATCGGCGAACCTACCTGCATGCGCATCTACCGCGGACATCGCGGCCGCGTCGAGCTCAAGGTCACCACCAAAGGCCGCACCTGCCATGCTTCCGCCCCCGAACGCGGTGACAACGCCATCTACAAAATGGTTCCGATCATCAAGGAAATCAGCGAGATGAGCCACATGTTCAAGAACGACCCGTTCCTGGGCAAAGGGTCCGTCGTGGTTTCCAGGATCGAGTGCAAGACCCCGAGTCTGAATGCGGTTCCCGATGAATGCACGATCTATCTCGATCGCCGCCTCACCTTCGGCGAAACCGAAGAGAGCGCGATCAAGGAACTCGAGTCGCTGCCCAGCATGCGCAACGGCAAGGTCGAAGAGCTGTTCTATGACGTGCCCAGCTACACCGGCTTCGTGTTTCCGGTCAGTAAATATTACCCACCCTGGGCGCTCGACCCCAAACACCCGCTGGTGCAGGCCGGCATCGAAGCCTACAAAACCGTGCACGCGGGCGCCGAGCCGACCGTCGACAAATGGGTCTTCTCGACCAACGGCACCTACTGGATGGGCAAAGCGAACATTCCGAGCATCGGTTTCGGCCCGGGCAATGAAGTCTACGCCCACACCGTCAACGATCAGGTGCCGCTCGCCGAAGTCGTGAAATGCACCGAATTCTATGCGGCCCTGCCCCTGGCTCTCAAGAGCTTTCTCAAGAAGTAATTCAACAGAATTCATCAATATCTCAGGAAAGGGTAACTCGTACTTTTATGGCATCAAAGAAACAGCAGGTCGCCGTCGTTGCCGTCGGCGGCAACTCTCTGATCCAGGATGAAAAGCGCGTCACCGTGGCCGACCAGTATCAGGCCGCGTGCAACACCATGGTCCATGTCTGCGACATGCTCGAAGCCGGCTACAACGTCGTCGTCACGCACGGCAACGGGCCGCAGGTCGGGTATGTGCTGATGCGGTCTGAGATCGCGGCCAAGCAGCTGCACGAAGTGCCGCTCGACAGCTGTGTCGCCGATACTCAGGGTGCGATCGGGTACAACTTCCAGATGGCTCTGGCGAACGAGTTCAGGAAGCGCGGCATGAAGCGCCACGCGGTCACCGTGGTCACCCAGGTGCTCGTCGACCGCAACGACCCCGCCTTCAAGAATCCGACCAAGCCGATCGGCAAGTTCTACTCGAAAGAAGAAGCCCACCAGCGCAAAGAGAAAGACGGCTGGGACATCATGGAAGACGCCGGACGCGGCTGGCGCCGCGTTGTAGCCTCTCCGCTGCCGCAGGAAATCATTGAAGAACCCGCGATCAAGAATCTGGTCGACAGCGGTTTTACGGTCGTTGCCGTCGGTGGCGGCGGCGTACCGGTCATTCGGGATGAAAAGGGGAATCTGAAGGGCATCGCCGCGGTCATCGACAAGGACTATGCTTCGGCTCTGCTCGCTCAACGCATCAGCGCCGACGTGTTCATCATCTCGACCGCCGTCGAGAAGATCTATCTGAACTTCGGCAAGCCCGATCAGAAAGCCCTCGAGAAATGTACCATGGCCGAACTCGAGAAATACGCCGCCGAAGGGCATTTCAAGCCGGGTTCCATGTTGCCCAAGGTCAAGGCGGTCATCAGCTTCCTGCGCCAGGGCGGCAAGCACGCCATTGTCACCAACCCCGAGAATCTCGCTCGGGCCGTGAAGGGTGAAGCCGGCACCCACGTCTACCCGTAATGCATCCCCGAACCCGGCGGCAACGCCGGGTTCTTCCTTTCTTCAGGTACTTCCTGTTCCGGTTCGTCCGTAGTCATCGACCCTCACGGAGAACGCGATGATGTCCCAGGAGTGAAGCCATGGTTTCGTTTCGAGGACACGATGTCCGAAGCCCCGAGATTTCCACGGAAGGAAATTCGAGGGGTCCGAACGAAACCAGGTGCTGAACGATTGGCTGACAGCATCAGCGGTCGTAGTGGCGGGAGATGGACCTGGGCGAAACCGAATGACATCAAGGAGATGAATTGTGGCCAAATATTCGAAACGTTTTGAACTGAAGTTCCGCCCCGAAGTCATTGAAAAGACCGTGAAGCGCTGCCGCGAGAAGGGCATCATCATTCCCACTTTTGCGCAGATGAAAGATCCGACGCTGATTCCCGACAAGATCAAGCAGAAGCTCAAGCCGCTCGGCCTGTGGGATGTCCACCCGCTGAACCTGTTTCGCATCAACTGGCATAACGACGTGAACTCGGGCCTGTATGGCGGCGTGAATTATCTCGAGCTTCCGTCCAGTCTGACCGGCGTGAAAGCCCGCATCATCGGCATCGTCGGCAAGTATTTTCCCACCGGCGCGCACAAGGTCGGCGCCGCGTTCGGTTGTCTCGTGCCTCGCCTGGTCAGCGGCGAATTCGATCCAACCACCCAAAAAGCGGTCTGGCCCAGCACCGGGAACTACTGCCGAGGCGGCGCCTACGACTGCGCCTTGCTCGACACACCCGCTATTGCCATTCTGCCGCAGGATATGAGCAAAGAGCGCTTCGACTGGCTGAAAGAGATCGGCACCAGCGAAATCTTCGCCACGCCCGGCTGCGAGTCGAATGTGAAAGAGATCTACGACAAGTGCTGGGAACTGCGCAAAGAGCGCGGCAACGGCATCGTCATCTTCAACCAGTTCGAGGAATTCGGGAACTGCAGCTGGCACTATCACGTCACCGCCGCGGCCGTGCAGGAAGTTTTCAATCAGATCCGCAAGCCTCAGACCAGGCTTTCCGGCTGGGTTTCTGCCACTGGCTCGGCCGGCACGATCGGCGCGGGCGATTACCTCAAGAAGGTCTCGCCGTCACTGCGCATCGTCGCGTCCGAGGCGCTGCAGTGCCCCACCCTTTTGAACTGCGGGTTCGGCGGCCATCGCATCGAAGGAATCGGCGACAAACACGTGCCGTGGATCCACAACGTGCGCAACACCGACCTCGTCACCGCCGTCGACGACGAGAACTGCATGCGTATCTTCCGTCTGTTCAATGAGCCGGCGGGCCACGAAGCCTTGAAGGCCATGAATGTCCCAGCCGGCGTCATCGAGAAACTGCCTCTGCTGGGCATCAGCTCGATCAGCAATATGCTTTCGGCGATCAAGGCGGCCAAGTTCTACGAAATGGACGAGAATGACGTGCTGTTCATGCCCTTCACCGATGCGGCCAACATGTACGCCTCTCGTCTACCCGAACTCACGCATCAGCTCGGCGCGTATGACAAGACCCGCGCCGCCATCGACTGGGAGCGCTACCTGCTCGGCGAGAACATCCAGCACAGCATGGAACTCACCTACCCCGACCGCAAGCGCCTGCACCACTTCAAGTATTATACCTGGGTCGAACAGCAGGGCCGCACCTACGAAGAGATCAACGAACTCTGGGACCCCGACTTCTGGGAAGAAGCCTACGCCCAGGTTCCGCTCTGGGACAAACTCATCGCCGAGTTCAACGACAAGACCGGCGTGCTCAAGAACCTGTAATCAGAATCGGAGCGGTCGCTCGTCGATCGTTCTGCAAGCCTCTCACACCGGGCGCGGCCCCACGGCCCTGCCCGGTGTTCATTTTTCGCTCGCCGGACGTTTTACCCAATCGTCCGGTTTTTTCGCAATATCAGGGAATTGAGACAGTACTTTCCTGTCATACGTGAGGAGTACCGTATCGAGTTCGCTCGCCAAGGCCACAAACTCACAGTCATACCCGGAGCAAGTTGTTTGCAGAGCGAGGTTCAGAACGAGTCTGTCAGCAGGCAGATACTCGTGTATATCGATCACCTCTGTCGCTCTTGTCAAGGCTTTCTGCGCATATTCGGAACTCACCACTCCGTTACGAACCAGGACAATGACGGCATTCTTGAACTCCGAGCGCCAGAGGAGCGGACTAGCCCACTCCGGGTCCTTTTTCCACGCGAGATGAACCGAAGCCGAATGAACCGTCGGAATCGTCAAATAGAGCAGAATGTTGGTATCGACAACGATCATCGACGCCCCACGTCAATTGCGTCATCAATGAGCCTGGTAGAGATTTGTCCAGGAAGGCTGTTCCGAAGATCCGTGATACATTCTTCCAGTTCTTTCAGTCGTTGCGGCGTCTTCCTGCACACCGACCGCAAGATAAACAGAATCTCGCCATTGATACTGCGATCATGTTCTTTGGCTCTTTGTCTCAACTGTTTGTGTAAAGTTTCAGGAATGTTCTTCACCGTGATACTGGGCATACCCACCTCCGTCGCAACCAAAATGGTTGTTCAGTATAGCGTGACTTCGAGCCGCAAGACAACTGACCGTTCTTGCGGTAAAGTGGAATAAATGCAGATCGTCATTCATGCGCTGAACTTTCACCCCGAAGAGGTCGGGTGCGGCCGGTACAACACCGAACTGGCGCGGTGGCTGGCCGGCCGTGGGCACCGGGTCAAGATCGTCACGACCCCGCCCTACTACCCCTGGTGGCAGGTTCAGCCACCCTACGAATGGCATCAATACCGACATGAATCAACCGACAATCTGGACATTTATCGCTGTCCGCTCTGGGTGCCGCAACAGCCCACCGGTTCGGCACGCATCTGGCATCTACTGTCGTTCGGCCTGTCGTCACTGCCGTATGCGTTTGTCCCACCCTGGCAAAGCTCAGACCCGCAGTTCAAGCCCGATCTGATCTTTACCGTTCAGCCCACTCTGTTCGGCGCGTTCTCGGCTCTGCTCATGGCCCGCCGCCTGAACGCCAAAGCATGGCTGCATGTCCAGGATTTCGAACTCGAAGCGGCGCTCGCGACGAGGCTCATCGGCCTGAAGAAAGGCGGCGTTCTGCCGATTCGCACGGCTAACCGCATCGAGCGATTTTTCTACACCCGCTTTCACCGACTCAGCGTCATCTCGCGCACCATGGCCCAACGCCTGCTCGACAAGGGCCTGCCCGAAGAGAAGATCGTCTATCTGCCGAACTGGGTCGATACTCAGGTCATCAGACCAGCTTCGAGAGACAATCTCTTGCGTCACGAACTCGGACTCTCACCGACACAGAGGGTCGTGCTGTATTCCGGCAACATGGGACGCAAGCAGGGGCTCGACATCGTTCTGCGTATCGCTCCAGGCTTCGCGCAATCACATCCCGAAACGGTGTTTCTGCTTGTGGGCGACGGCAGTGGCCGGGCCGATCTCGAAGCTGCGGTGCGAACGCGCGATCTGACGAATGTGCGATTCGCTCCGCTTCAACCCGTCGCGAAGCTGAACGATCTGCTCAACCTCGCCGACCTGCACCTGGTCTTGCTCACACACGGCGTACGCGACAGCGTTCTGCCGTCGAAACTGACGACGATTCTCGCGGCGGGCGGCGTGGCCATCGTCTCGGCCGAACCCGGCACCGAGCTGATGCAGATGATTTCCCGCCATCAGTGCGCCCGCGCGGTGCCGCCCGAAGACGAACTCGCTCTGGCGACCGCGATCGCAACCCTGCTCACCGATTCCGAGAGAGGCCGCGCCATCAGCATCGCCGCCCGCCGCCTCGCCGAGTCGCAGTTCAGCATCGACGCGGTTCTTCCCCGCTTCGAAACCCAGTGCCTTCGCTATCTGGGGCTCGGCTGACCGCTTTGCTCCCGCTCGACCGTCTTTCTCCAGGCGTCGACGTAGCGTTCTTCCTGCCCGAATCCGTCGTGCCACGCTTCGCATCAAACCTGAACTGAGGGAGAACGCGAGTCAGACAGGTTTGATCATGGGAATGACGCGACGACAGGGAGGACGGAGAAAATCCTGAGTCGGGGTCAACGGCGTGACGCCCCTTTTTTCGCCAGGCCGCCGGTACGTTTGCCCGAGACTTTCGCGGAGTGGTGCTCGGCCGCTTTGGCAACGGTTTTGCCGACGGTTTTGATCACGGTTTTCCCGGCAGCGTTGGTTGGAGATTTCGCGGCCGTCTTCCGGCACCTGAACTGAACGCGCAGGCTCTCACTGTCACAGCCGCTGATCTCGAGTTCGAGCCCTCTCCCACCCAGCATCTGAATCAACTGGTCTTCGAGCCCGCCATCGACCAGATACGAGAAGAATCGCCGGGCAGCCTCGCTCCCGGCCTCGCCCTCAAACGCCAACTCGACCGTATTCGTCTGGTTTGCCATTTCCCACCTCCTGCCTGATCGTCATTATACGGCAGGGTCATTTCGTTCTCATTCGTTTTTCTGTCGGCAAGAGTGAAACTTGTGAGCCGTTCGGCAAGAGGCGAACGGAGTCCGAGAGCAGGCTGCCGG
>CAYYIY010000062.1:0-29804 GCA_964472075.1 uncultured bacterium
GCATTGTTTTTTAGAGCGATTTATCAGGGAAAGGGATAGCCATGCCGACGCGAACCGTCTGTTGGAAAAGGCTCATCGTCGTTGTTCTCATCGTGATCCTGGCCGGGTGTGGAATAGGACAAGCTCTTACCAGAACGCCAAAGAACATCGAAGTTTATTTCGGACCGGTCGCCAATCATCGTCAGACCATCGACAACTATTTCATTCAGTTGGTTGATTCAGCGAAGAAGACGATCGATGGCGCCTTTTTCGAGATTCGGCTCGACAGTATTGCCGATGCTTTTCTGCGCGCTCACGAGCGCGGTGTGAAGATTCGGCTTGTTACCGACTCGGACTACGTGAACAATGAGTGGACGCAGAAGCTCATCAGCGCCGGCATTTCCGTGCGACCCGACGGTCGATCGGCCTTGATGCACAACAAGTTCGCGATTGTCGATGGAACGACGGTCTGGACAGGTTCTTACAATCTGACCGATTCGTGCAGCTGGCGGAACAACAACAATGCCCTTCGCATTCGCTCTCCTGAACTGGCACAGATTTACCAGCGCGAGTTCAACGAGATGTTCGTTGACGGTAAATTTGGTGTCACTTCGCCGTCGACCCTTGATCAGCAGACGATTGAAATGCGGGTCGGGAACCAGAATTCCAGGATTCAGGTGTTCTTTGCGCCTGAAGACAAGCCGAATCTGCGCGTTGCCGAACTGTTGAAGAAAGCGCGCAAGAAGATTCTATTCATGCACTTCGCCTTCACCGCCGATCAGATTTCCGATGTCCTGATCGAGAAGTTTCGCAGCGGTGTCGACGTGACGGGGATTTTTGACTCGCGGCTGTATCGCTCGACCGGGCCGTACTCCGAGTTTTTCAAGCTCACCAACGCCGACGTGCCGATCATTCTCGCGGATAATCGCGAAGGAAAGCTGCATCACAAGGTGTTCATCGTCGACCCGGGTGAGCCTGATGCCTTCGTGATCACCGGGTCGTTGAACTCATCGAACAACGGTGACGGAACCAACGACGAGAATGTGATCGTGATTCACAACCAGCAGATTGCGGCAGAGTACCTGCAGGAGTTCAAGAAACTGCGTGGAACATTCTCGCAGTGTTCGGCGACCACGGTTAACTTTTTCCTGCCCCCGGAAACCAAGGTGCCGTCATTCAACGTGGTGTTCAATGCCAACGGCCGCAACGTCGAGCGCATCGAAGTCATGTACCCGGCCCGCTGGAAGTTGACCGGAGAGGAAAAAGTCAGCATCTTCAGGCTCGACCAGAGGTCTCTGCCGAAGGGAAGCGTGAAGTTTCATTCAAGGGGTTTCACCATCGAAAACGCGGGGCTGACTCCGTTTGGTAAATCAAGCTATCTGGTGTTCAACTTCAAGAACCTGACGACGCCGAAGATTCAGGGCGGGTATAACTTGTACGTGCGCGTCGGAACAAAGGCGCAGGGTCGAACCACGCCGCTGCAGAACCAGCCGGGCATTCAGGTAACCGAGACGGTCGGCAAGGTTGACAGCGCCGTTTGTTTCGAAACGCTGCTGCAGAAAATGAGACTGGCGTTCAGTGAACTGCTGAAGATGCAGAGTTCCGGCATGTCCGATGAAGAGTTTCAAGCCCTGTTCGGCAGTTGGCGTGAACACTATGATGTCATCACGCAGGTAATTCTCGAAGACGCCAAAAACTCGGACTATGACAAGCTGGACAAGTTTATGAAGTTGTACTATCGACTACCGGAAAACGAGCAGAAGCGACTGGACGGGTTTGTGAAGGATTTGAAGACGATCCTGAAAGCAAATGCCGCGCACCAGGACAAACAGGCGGAAGAACGCCTCGAGGTGCTGAAGCGAAACGACAACTGAACGAGTCGGAGCATGCGACGTCTCCGCTTTGAACGTACAAGTCAGAAGAGAAACGCCCCGGGAATCCGGGGCGTTTTTGCGAGACTGATTTTGCATCCTCATATCTGCATTCAGAACATTGATGCGCGACCGAATTTGGTGAGAACTCAACGCGGGGGTGTGAGAGGGGTCGGGGGAATGCCGGTGCGAATGGCCTGGAACACTTCCGGCCAGTTGATCATCGATGCAGCAGAGGCGAGAGCCGGGTCGGAGAGCAGTTCACGCATCTGAGGAGAGGAGAGCACTTCGAGACTCTTCCCCGCGCGCAGTTTTTCCATGAGAGCCTGGTCATCAACGAGTCGCTGAACGGATGGACTATTCACCAGAGGCTCAAAGTTTCTGCGCAGCGTTGCCTGGTCGACTCGATTCGGGTCAAACCCATTCTTGCGGATCTGTAGCGTAATGTCGGTGATGTCTCTGGTCGTGGCCGCAGCGAACTGCAACGTCGGTGTCGAGAGTTTTTCGGCGATGGTATCCATGACCGGTTTGAGATATTGTCCCAGTTGCTGGTCGGCAAAAGGCACTGCCTGATAGATGTTGCCGATGGCAACAAAGAGAAGAAAGGCTTCGGCCAGCCCGAGAGCGAGACCGGCGACACGTCCGGGGAAGCTGGTCGGCCAGAGCAGCGAACGAAACAGATAGAGCAGGATCTGGATGACGATGAACGAACCAAGAACGCAGATCCAGAAAGCTCCAAGAATCGCCGGCCACGAGGTGTTGCCGAACTGGGCTGCCAGCGGACGAGCCTGAGTATATCCGATCACGAACGGTGCCACGAAGTGAAACAGGACGGCGAGTTCGCGGACGATGCCGTTGTACCATCCAATGAAGCCGCAATAGCAGCATACAACGGTAAAAGCGAGGTTGAAGAATACGCGTAGGTCGTTTTTCTGCCAGGCGAAGATTCCGCTTGCCAGAAGACCTGTCAGGGCAACCATGATGGCGAACGCACGGATAAAGCTGCTGGGTTGCGGCGGTGGGCCGGACGGCCTGGCGGCCGGCGCGGCACCCACGACTTGCGGGTTCAGGTGAAGATCTGCTGTCGGCAGGGTCATGGCTGTTCCTCCCGGCCCGGCAGGTATTCCTCTCGGGGGTCGATCTTCGGCGAATCGCCGACGATGAACGAGCGAGCCCAGTCGGGTAACGGAGGCAGTCGGTTCTCGCGAATCATCTGCTTCCACTGCTTGTCCGAGAGCCGGTTGCCGATGGGCTGTTCAAATTCGTAGAACGAATACGTACCGCCGCGATACAGGTAGTCGAAGCCGCTCGACGCGGCATGCCGGACGATGATGTTGAACACGCGTCCGATGGCGCATTCACGTACGGTTTCGTCGCCGGTGAAGATGTCGGCGATCAGGGAACACTCGTCACCGTAGATGTTGCCGAATCCGTCTTCCTGTTTGGCGGTGAGAGCGATAGTGAGATGCTCGAGATCGCGCCCCAATTCGAAGAGTGCGGTGTGTTCCTTCTCGGTAAGAGCTTCGCCGCGGCTCTGTTTGCGGGCTGCCGACTCCAGCCTGGCAAAGACGTTCGCCAGGGCTTTCATCAAGCCGCTGGTGGAAGCGCCGAGAATCTCGTCCTGTTCTTCGGTGTCGGCTTTCTTTTCTTCAGGGGGCAGGAACCCGCGTGCCTTCAGAAGACTGTACAGTTCGAGCGTCATGCGGCGCATGCGACCAAACACGGAGGGATAGGGATCGACATAAACCTGAGGCAGTTTGCGATACATGCGTTCGCCGCCCTCGCCGGCTTCGGCGCCGCCCATCTTATTGTAAAGCAGCGTATCGTGGCGCAGCGTGGTCAGGCTGCCGAGAGCCGCATACAGAATGCGATCCGTCCAGGCGTCGCTCCTGGTAAAAGCCTCCGTTGGCTTGTCGACATTCAGACACAGATCGCGGAACGCGCCGAGCCAGCCGCGATAGAGATTGTCCGTCCAGGTTGACTCGGGTAAAGAGTCGACTTCCCTGGCGGCTTTGGCGAGTTGTGTTTCGTAATTCTCGTATTGCCCTTCCTTGAGAGTCTCGAGCAACAATGTCTTTGCGCGGGCGGAACCGAGAGCCGCCATGACGTCGAGCAGACGAGGTAACCAGCGCGGTTTGGCCTGGGTGCCGACGGCGCGGTAGACCAGCTGCTGCATGATGACCGAGTCGAGAGTCGCGCGTTGGGGGAACACAAACACCTGCAATCCATCCTGCGGTCGAATGCGAGGAAGCGGATGTTTCTTGAGAGCCTCAAACGCTGACTTAATCAGCGTGGGGTTGACGCAGGCATCGACGCTGTCGGGAAGATTTCTGTCGCCGAGCACTTCGGCAAGCTTAGAGAAGGGGAGATCTTCGGGTTCGCCGACCAGAAAGTCGATGGGTCCAGAGAGATGCGCGAGAATCTCGGAAACGGGTTTGCCGTTTACCTGGGCTTTGTTACTGAGCCAGGCCAGGGCTAGAATCGTCGGCAGATCATCGCCTGGTGACACGCCGTCCGGAGCGAAGACGCGCAGTCCGAACTGACCGAACAGCATGACGGTGCGAAAATACCCTTCGAGAGCGGGTTCGCCTTCGTAGTGACCGCGAACCTTGAACTGCGTGAAATCGACCGGGCGGCCGAGCAGTTCTGAACGGCTTGGTTCGCTTGCACTCAGCAGTTTCTCGAGATCGTGCGTCAGCGCTGCTTTGATGGTGGGTGAGACTTTGCCCGCGGCGGCACGAAGGGCCGACAGGTCGGTTTCATACAGAAGCGCAGCGAGGGTGAAAAGCCCTTCGAGTTTCTGCAGGCGGGCCTTTGCATCAGAATTGGTCGCGCTCTTTGCCGCTTCTGCCGCCTCATGGGCGAGAGCCGCGCTGCAAGAGGCGATCCCGGCGCGGAACGGACCACGCTCGATGTCCTTGAGCACATAATCGTAAAAGAGATGGAACAGGTGAAAGGCCGAATCGATGGTGATGAAGGAGTCGAACCAATCATACCGATTGATTTCATACAGCATGAAGAACTCACGCAGCGTGTCGGGAATGACGACGAACCGTTGATTTAGAATTCGCTTCCATGCTTCGTCAGATTCGCTTATGGAAAAGAGCTGGCTGCTGCTATACTTGTACAAATTGCGAATGATCAGCTCAGGCTGTGAGACCGGAGAGATATCGAGTCGCCAGGTGTTCCCCTTCTTGATGACGAAAGCCATCTCAGGTTTGGCCCGCGAGAAGGCCGGTCTCGATTCCCACGACTGGGAAGGCATCGGCAGGGTGTTTGCCGTCGAGGGGTCGAACAACACGAGGTTCTTGCCGCGACGCACGGCGAGATGCAGGTCGTTCGCCGTATACACCGGGTCTTTGAGGCCGGCACTGCCTGGGATGACGGCAGGTTTTCCGGGCGGATCAACCGCGACGCAATCAACACCGATAGCCGACTGAAGATACCGGGCATGAAGCAGGTTCTTCCCATCGGCAAACACGATGGAGCGCAGATCGGAGTGCAGAGAAAAACCTGTGAAGTTGCCTTCCTTTTCGCAACGGGGGGCTTTGCCGTCGTCGGTAATCGACCACAGCGCGCCGCTTTTTTCCGTGCCTTTCAGATAGTAGATTCGATAGTAGCGTTTCTCGTCTTCGTCCTCGAAGACGTTCTGTGAGGCTTCACAGGCGAACTCATTTTCCGGAGTCCGGGTCAGGGCTGTCTCTTTTCCGCCCGCGATGTCGATCTTGAAAAGGTCGAAGTTGTTCTTTTCGCGCCGACAGTAGAAGATCGATTTGCCGTCGCCCGAAAAGCAGGGGGTACGCTTGTCGCCGGCAGAGTTGGTCAGGAACGTGACTTTTCCTGCCTGGCGATCGAAGAGGATGATCTGCGGCTGTCCCTTGTCTTCGCTGACACAGACGATTTTTGTACCGTCAGGAGAGAAGGATGGATCCGAAATGGGTTTGTCCGATTCGACCACCAGTTCGGCAGCAGTGACGACCTGGGGGACAAGGCAGGTGAAACAGGCAAAACCGATGGTCAGGTTGAGTAACGCGACCAACAGGCTTCGTGTTGTTCTTCCAGTGATCATGGTTGATCCTCCTTTTGTATGCGCATGGAGCGGAAGCCCCAATAATACCATCGATAGATGATCTGGTAGCGATTTTTTCGCCCGTGTTCACGGGTGATCAACCCGGTTCGCGACCCGAGAGAAATGATATCGAACCAGTCGAGATGAAAACAGAGGCGGCTGCCGAACCAGCGGGGCCTGATCAGACGATCATCGAGATGGAAGACGTAGATGCGGCGTTGGTCAGCCAGGTCGGGGCGAGTGACACCGGCGATCAGTTCTTCTCGGCCGTCACCGTCGATGTCGCCCGAGCGCAGTTTGAAGACGGGGCGTGTGCGATAGTGACCAACAGGGGGAGAGAAGGGGGTCGCATGCCGGAAGATGACCGTCTCGACGGGAGCCGCGATCGGTCGATGCTCGAGGTAGAAAAAATGCCTGCCTGCCGGGGTCGGCAGAATGTAACAGTCGCGAATGGAAAAAACCTGCTCGCCTACTGGGAGAGCGGTCGCCCAGAATAACCAGAAGTGCATCACCCACAGGACGGAAGCAACCATCGTGTGCCTCTTGGCAGTATGTGGATCTGTTGATGGCTATCATACCATTGTCCGAAGGCGGATTCATGGGGTGGCATGCAGAACCAGCTGCTTCAACGGGAATTGCCTTCGTTCGAGAATTGCCGGCGTTCGAGGGTTTTTCTTGACCTCGGGTCGCGCAAGTTCTATAACGGAGACAAACATTGGGAGGTGCAGGAATGGATATGCCGCAGAATGAAGGCAAAATGATTCTGGTCTTGAATTGTGGAAGCTCTTCCCTGAAGTATGAAGTCTTCAAAATGCCTCATCGTCAGAGTCTCGGCCGTGGTCTCATCGAGCGGATCGGCGAGGTCAAGGGGCGTCTGACCCAAACCTCTGAGCGCGGCAAGATCGAGATCGGAGACGTCATTCCGAACCATCAGGCCGCGATGGAGCTGATGGCCAAAGCTCTGGTCGACCCTCAATCGGGGATCCTGAAAAACATCAACGAAATCGTCGGCATCGGCAACCGTGTCGTGCACGGCGGAGAGAAATATGCGGCATCCGTGGTGATCGACGACGACGTGATTGCCACCGTTGAAAAGTGTGCCGAGCTGGCGCCGCTGCACAACCCGCCGAATCTGATGGGTATTCGAGCGGCGCTCGAACTGCTGCCCGACGTGAAGCAGGTTGCCGTTTTCGACACCGCGTTTCACCAGACCATGCCGCCTGCCGCCTACATGTATGGGCTGCCGTACGAGGTCTACGAGAAGTATCGCGTACGCCGCTATGGTTTTCACGGAACCAGCCACCGCTTTGTCGCCGCGCGCGCCTGCGCGATCATGAAGCGCGCACCGGAAAACACGAATCTGATCACCTGTCACCTGGGAAACGGCGCTTCCGTCACCGCGATTGCCAACGGAAAATCGATCGATACATCGATGGGTTTCACGCCGCTCGAAGGGGTCATGATGGGGACCCGGTGCGGCGATATCGATCCTGCGATTCTGCCGTATCTTGAAGAGCGCGGGTTCTCGCCGAAAGAACTGAACTCGATGATGAACAAGAAGAGCGGTCTGCTCGGCCTTTCCGGCATCTCGAACGATCTGCGCGATCTTGAAGTCGCCGCTGAAAAGGGAAACAAGCGAGCACAGATGGCTCTCGATGTCTATGCCTACAGGATTCGCCGCTACGTCGGTGCGTATTCTGCCAATCTGGTGAAGAACGACATTCTGGTGTTCACGGGCGGCATCGGACAAAACGGCGTGAAGATGCGCGAACGCATCTGTCATCGACTCGAAAACATCGGTATCATGATGGATTACTCGTTAAACCGCGTGCTCGGCTCGAAAGAGGGCGTTGTTTCGAAGTCGTATTCACCGGTGGCGATTCTCGTGGTGCCGACCAATGAAGAACTTCAGATTGCGATCGATACGTTCGAGTTGCTGTTCCATGAAAAAGCCGAATTCAGACGCCGCGCCTCAGACGTGAACCTGTAACCGCCTGTATCGAAACGGTTCGCGGTCCCAGGGCATACTTGCATTGCCGGTGTTCTCTGCCTGAAGCTGATGCTCGGTATCAGGCTTTTTGTACAAGGCGAAACAGCCTCAAAGCTTGAATATTTGCCTGCGAACGTTTGCTGAAATGCATGTTCCAGGCGAGTTGCGCCCTGCTTGTGAACTGCCTTGCCGAGAGGGAATTCGTCTGAAGACGATTTTCTCAGGGAAACTTCAAGAGGCGAATGGCGTGTGAGTTCCTTCCAGTCACGCGCGTTTTGAGCAGGCTTTGCCGAGCGAACGTCAGCGGTGCGGACGGGGAACGCGGATCAGCCTTGTCGGCATTTTCCAGCGTGCGAGGGCGGTGTTGATGATAATCCGACCTTCGACCAGCTGGGACAGAGTGCCTGTCTGCTGCACATACTTCATCAGAGCGTCGACATCGAGAATTGCCGTGGCTTCCGAAGCGGTTGCCTCGGTGAAGGCGGTCAGTCCGTTGCCGCCGAGAGCCAGAAAACTGTTGGTAACGACCTGATAGGTCGCGTCATCCGCGATGTCCAGGCCATTCAGCTTGAGGTCGGCACCCTGGGAGTGATACACCACTCGCAGACCCTTCGAAACCTGAAGAAATCCGCCGAATTGCGGCGTCGTCGATAGTTCTTTTTGTACTTGCTTGAATACTTTTTTCAGGCTTGAACCAGATAACGACAACTTGTACAAATTGTTGTCGAACGGCAGGACGTTCAGGCAGTCGGCGATGGTGATGGCGGGTCCGTTGATCGAATTGCGGATGCCGCCGCCGTTGATCAGCGCGAGATCAGAGGGAACGGCGGCCTGCATGCAGTCGGCGACCACGTCGCCCAGATTGGTTTCGCGACTGCGGACGTTGGGTTTTTCGCCGTCGAGCTTGACCGTGGTGGTTCCGAGACGGGCGGTCACCTTTTCCTCAACCTGCTTCCAGAGCTTTTCGGCCAGAGTCTGGATATCCGGGGCTAGAGGAAGAGACGATGCCATGGGAATCAATCCGGCGCCGGTGATGCGAAGCCCTGAACGGCCTTTGTCGCGAGAAAACTCGATATCAATTCGGCTGACGACCTGACCCCCTTCGCCCGGTTGGCTGATGAACTGCGGACCCTGCAGACCTTCACGAACCAGAGGCGGATCAACAAAGAGATGAGTGTGCCCGCCAAGAACACCGGCCACGTCAGGAAGAGCTTCGAGCAGTTCGACATCGTGATTCCAGCCCAGGTGCGTCACCAGAAATATCAGGTCAGCGCCATCGAGCTTGAGGCGGAAGATCTCTTTCTGAGCCGCTTCCCGAGCGTTTTTCACTTGAACCCCGGAAAGAACTGACAGCGCGCATTCCTGAAACAGCGACTCAGTTGTCAGCCCGATCAGGCCTATTTTCAGCGTTCCTTGAGGTGTGTCGACGGGTATGATGATCGACGGTTTGACGAGCTGCGACAGTTTGGGGTGAGTAAAAGACAGGTTCGCCGACAGAATCGGAAACTTTGCCTGCGCGAACGCTTCTGCCATGCCATCCTGACCTGCGTCAAACTCATGGTTGCCGACGGTCATGGCGGTATAACCGGTACGATTCATGAAATCGATATCGGGCATGCCGCGAAAGAAACGGAAGAACAGCGTTCCCTGAAATACGTCGCCCGAAGAGAGAATGACGACCCTGCGTCCCTGTGCCTCAAGAGATTCCTTGTAGGCCTTGATCCGTGCATAGCCGCCCAGAGAAGTGCCTGACGCACAGTCGTGCGGCAACAACTGGGCATGTATGTCGCTGGTATGCAAAATCGTCAGCGGGATGGCATCGTCGGCTGAAACGCTTGCCGAGCCGGCCCAGAGGACCGCGATCGCGAGAAGGAACATGACACAAACGGAATTCCGAAGAAAAGACGAACAGGTCATCAGTCGCCATTCCTTTCCATACTCGTTACTCTCTATTCGGATAGCTTAGCATATTCCCGACGCAGAAGGGATAGTGCGGAGTAAAAAAATCGCGGTGTGACGTCCCGGCATTGCTCTCAACCATCGGTGTTTGAAGGAGGTCGTGGATAATCAGCGGCTATCCTTCGAAAAGCCGGATTCGGCGGTGGTCGAATGGAAAAAATCAGGTCTGGGCTTTTATGGAGACGCCCTTCAACAGCCAGGTTTCCATCTCGCCTTTTCCCTTGACCTGCACATGCCCTCGCGGTTCAAGCACGAACTCAGGGTTCAGGCGCTCAAAAGTCGATCGTGTCACTTGAATCTCGTTCTCGATGCCGGTTGATTCCATGCGGCTGGCGATGTTGACCGCGTCACCCCAGAGATCATAGATGAACTTCTTCAAGCCGATGACGCCTGCGACGACCGGCCCCGTATTCATGCCGATGCGAATACGTAATGACCACCCATGCTGACGATTAAGATCGGAGACGGTTTCGCGCATTTCGAGTGCCATGCGTGCCACCGCGTGCGGATGATCGGCTCGCGGTTCGGGGATGCCGCCGACGACCATATAGGCATCGCCGATGGTTTTGACTTTTTCGAGACCGTGCTTTTCGGCCAGACGGTCGAAGGCGGAAAACACTTCGTTCAGAAGATGGACCACCTGATCGGGAGCAAGCGTCGACGACAGTCTGGTGAACCCGGCGAGATCGGCAAACAAAATGGTTGCTTCCTGAAAGCCGTCTGCGATGGTCGAGGTGCTGTGCTTGAGTCGCCCCGCCACCTGCCTGGGAAGAATGTTCAGCAGCAGTGACTCCGATTTGGCCTGTTCCTCGCCGAGACGCTGGACAAAAAACTGAATCAGGATGAACAGACAAAACGAAATGCCGCCGATGTGGGCCAGAAAGTACCAGCTGGAAGGGGAGATTCCGTGCTGCTGGGCGAAACGGGCGCAGGATGGGTCGATCAAAACGGAGATTACCAGCAGAACCAGATATGCCGCAAACCAGCGAATGGAGCGGCCGATTCCGTGAAACATGACACCGAAGACCGGAGCGCCGAGAGCCCAGATCATCGAAGCGCCGGAGTTGGCGAAACCGCCGCGCAGCCACATCGCGCCGAAGGGACAGATCAGAAGTCCGCCCAAAACCAGAAAGCGAACAACCCGAACGTTGCGACGATAAGAAAAATGTACCAGGCCGATTGATGATGCGATGACATAGAGAAACGGAATGACGGCTCCGTAATGAAAACCGGTGAGTGTGTCGAAGAGAGCGAGAATCGTGCCGATGACAATGCTCAACAGAGCCAGCAACGTCAGAACCGTCTTGCGGGTTCGCTCGTCGGGAGAATCTTCGGGGAGTGTGCCGATGGTCAGCAGTTTTTGCCACAAGCCTGCAGGCAGGGTTGCGGGGGGCATTTGATGCGCAAGCGGCGCGTTCGAAACCGGCGACGGGGTCGCGATGGGTTGTGGTGTTGACGGTTCGTTGAGTTGCGAAGGGGTGGGGGAGCTGTTCGGGGAGTCGCCCATGTTTCAGCTCCAGCCGAGAAATCGAGCGGGATTCTCTTCCACCAGTCGGCGAATCTCTTCGGCGGTAAACGGCACCGGATCCCAGAAGATCTTGCGCGAGAAACGAGTGAACCAGTCGAGATAGGTTTTCTCCGTCCAGAGAAAACGGCCCATGTACCAGTCGGTGCCGTATAGAATACGCTCACCAAGCTGCCTGTCGTTCAGAAGACCCTTGATAGAGCGAAAATACGTACCCGACTGGTAAAACATCTCGGCATCGAAGGAGACGTCAGTGTAGACATGTGGGTAATCGCGCATCAACTGAAACAGCGGGGGTTGCCAATCACTGCCGGTCTTGTCGTTGTGCGCCAGATTCAGAATGAGGCTCGGAAACTTCTCGAGCACCGGTCTCCAGTTGTTCGGATGCGCGGTTTCATAGTAGCCGGTGAATCCCGGCGGTCCGCCGTTCTGACAGTGAGCGGTCACAGGGATGCGTCGCTGCCGGCAGTAGTCGTAGACTGGATACAGGCGTTGATCGTCCGGCAGAAACCCCATGACCGGGTAGATCTTCACTCCGTAGAACCGACGTGCGTCAAGATGAGAAATCACTAGATCGGCAACGTCGGAACGACGAGGATCGGCACCGATGAATGGAAAGAGCCGTTGTCGGCCGCAGCGTCTGGTCGTGTCGGTAACAGCCGCGATCGTCTCGTCGATCTGCTGCAGATACGACATCGTGGAGCCGCCGTACTTCTCGCAGAATTCGAAATCAACCGCCAGGGGCACGGCGGCCTCGATGCCGGCTTCGTCCATTTCCGCGATCAGGTGATCAGCGATTTCCGCGATCGAAAACTCCGCGAACTGCAACCAGGTGTCCAGTTTGAATTGGTCTTTGAGCAGCTTGTGAAGAGTCGAATGAAGAAGTCGATGTGTCGGTTGCTGCAGATCGAGAAGGAACTCCTGCCTGAATCCGAGTGGGACGCAGGCGAGGCTGAAGATATGACAGTGGCAGTTGATCTTCACGACAAAAGCTGTTCAGCCGGCAGGGCTGTCGGCGAAAAGCGAACGTGCATCATGCCTTCAAGTTCAGGATCGTGTGGGCGAAAACCTGTGCGTCACCAATCAGATTGCTGAGCAGACAGTACTCGTTGGGTTGATGTGCCACCTCGTCCTGCTTTGAATACACGACGGCCGGAAGGTGCAGCGTGCGGAAAAATGCCGCAACGGTTCCTCCGCCGATTCCCTTCGGTGTTGGGGCGGCACCCCAGACGGCCTTGATGCCGCCGATGATGCCGGTCACGATTTCGGCGTCGGGGCTGGTCGGGGGAGCGGCGTTTCCCTGCTGGACCGTTTCAAAGGCGAACGTCACACCATATTCCTTTTCAACCTCTGCAGCCAGTCTTCTGATCTCTTTATCGACGTCTGACAACTTGTACTCGGGAAGAACCCGGCTGTCGAGATAGAAGACGTCATCACCGGGAATGGTGTTGATGTTCGGCACGTTGGCTTCCTTCTTTGTCGGTTCGAAGGTACTGATGGGCGGGTCAAACAGCGGGTTCTGCTTCGCAAATGTCTGGTACAAACTGTTGAGCTTGACCACCAGGGCGCTGGCAGCCCGAAAGGCGTTTTTCCCCTGAGACGGCATCGAGGCATGACACTGTTTTCCTGTCGCCTTGATTTTCAGCCACCAGATGGATTTTTCAGCGATCTCCACCAGTGAGGCGTCGGGGGCGCCGCCGTCAGGGACGATGAACATATCGTGCTTGCCGAACAGGTCAGGGTGCTTTTCGACCAGATATCCGGCTCCGTAGGCACTGCCCGTCTCTTCATCTGCAGCAAACAGCAAGCCGATGTCATACGGCGGGCGTTCGCCGCAATCCATGAAAGCCTTGACGCACAGCAGGCCGGCAACTAACCCCTGATGATTATCCTCCGTTCCTCGGCCATAGAGGCGGTCTCCATCGATGCGCAACTGGTACGGATCGGAATCCCACTTTGACAGATCGCCGGGAGGAACAATGTCGAGATGACTCATGATCCAGATGGTTTTCTTCTGCGAAACGCCGCGATATCGCGCGATGATATTGGGCCGAACGCCACCCTTGGCCTCGGCATGAGGCGCATCGATGCGTCTGATCTCGTCGAAGGGCAGGCGGCGTAGCTGTTCTTCGAGCCAGACCGCTTTGTCGAGCTCGCCCGTACCGCCGCTTTCGGGGCAGACGGCCGGAATGGCAACCAGACCTCTTTGAAGCTCAACGGCGAACTCGCGATAGGTTGCAATACGATCGAGAATCTTTTTACACATGCAGGCACCTCGCTTTGAATGTGCCTCGAATATACACCGATTTTGCGGCTGATCAAAATAGCGAAGACAGGAATCTGCTGATTTGGGTATGATGCACATACAGGCCTTGGACGGATAACCTGCCGGAGTGCGAAGGGGGATGACGAACCAGTGGCGTTGTGGAACCAAAAACGAGCGAGCGCGTTTCTGCATCTGGCGCTCGTCATCGCGCTGTCGCTTGTGGTGTTCCCCTTACCGGCAGCCGAGAAACGTTCCTGGTCGCTGCAGCTCGAAATCGGCGGTCGCGGCGGCAGGTGCGAGCCGGTGTGGGTGGCTTCGGAACTCGAGACACTGGTCAGGCGGATCGAACGCGACCGTGAACGAAAGATCGAGGAAGCGGACATACAGGGAGTGTTTCTCCGCCTTCCGCCGATGGAACAGTTCCCCTCGTGGACGCGCTGTCAGGAAACGGCTCTTCAGTATCGCCCCGAAATGGTGCTCATTCGCCTGAATATGGCCGGACTCAAAGCCGCGCGACGTCTGCTGCGTGGAGGATATGACGACAGCAGCGAAGACAGTCTCGGCAGGAATCTGCCCTCCTGGTTTTCGGCCGAACGCTGGGGAGAGGAGATTCTACGTGATTTTCGTCTGTGCGGACGTTCGCGTGAGAAGACGTATCAGCTGCTTTCAAGACAGCTTGACGGCGTTTCAGCCCTGTTCAGCGAGTGGCGAGATCGGCTCAACCATGAGGCTGCCCAGGCCGCGCACACCCTGGAACGCGCTCGCAGCAAAGGCAGTCCGGACGACGTGCGCCGGGCCTGCTGGAAACTCTGGATCACCATGGGGTGTCCGTAAGCGTTTTTGCAACCGGCAGGGTCATTTCATTCTCAGCGCCGTCTGTTTTTCGGCCGGCATCGCTCAACGATTCGCCATTGCGGCAGGGAGTGCTCACTCGTCTCAAGATCGAGGCTGAAACCTTGTCGACTTCGCATCCATGCGAAGACGACAAGGCCGAATCGCCTCCTGCGATCCGGCAGCCTGCTCTCGGACTTCGTTCGCCTCTTGCCGAACGGCTCACAAGTTTCGCTCTTGCCGACGGAAAAACGATGGAGAACGAAATGACCCTATGAAATCAGCGGATTCGTTGCCCGACAAGATGCTTGGTGTTATGCTCATGAAGCACGGTGGTTGTCGTGCAGACTTCCCTTGATGTCAGGAGCCGAGTATGAATCCTTCGCGTTTCGCCCAGCGTGTCGATAACATGGTGCCCAGCTCGATTCGCCAGATGATGGCGATCGCCAAGCGCTTGATCAGCGAGGGAAAAACGGTCTACGAACTGAACATCGGCCAACCTGATGTGGCCTGCATTCCCGTGTTCCCTGAAGCGATCAGCGGCAAGGCCCGCGAAGGGCATCTCAACTATTCGCCCTATATCGGCGAAACGTATCTGCGTCAGACCTACGCTCGATATCTGAATCATCATTTCGACCGCCGCCGCGAGAATCATCTGGTGGTCGATACGGAGAACGTTCTGATTACGGTTGGGGCGTCCCAGGCCTTGACGAACACCTTTCTAGCCGTGTGCGATCCTGGCGACGAGGTTCTCGTGATCGAGCCGTTCTTTCCCCCATACATCGGTTTTCTTGCAACCTCGGGTGGAGTGATGCGTTCGGTGCCGACATTTGCCGAGAAAGGGTTCGAGTTGCCCCCCGCCGAAGAGATCGAAAAGCACATTACCCCGCGCACCAAGGCCATTCTCTTCAACAGCCCCGGCAACCCCTCCGGAAAAATCTTCTCGCGAGACGAGGTCACTCGCCTGGCGCGTCTGGCACTGAAGCACGATCTCTTTCTGATTTCCGACGAGGTGTATCGCGAGATGATTCTCGGAAACAATGAGAGTTTCAGCGTTCTGCAACTCGAACTTTCCCCCGAAGAGATGGAACGCATCAAACATCATATCATCATGATCGATTCGGCCAGCAAGGCATTTTCGCTCTGCGGGGCGCGAATCGGGTTTGTGGTGGCCCGCCCGGAAATCATCGATCGTATCGCCCGAGTGGAGGCGCATACTGTGGCCAGCGTCTCGGACCTCCTGCAGTATGGGGTTGCCGCCGCTTATGACTTTGCCTTTTCCAACCCCACCTATTTTGAAGAACTGCGTCGCACGTATCGCGAGCGCCTCGATGCGGCCATGGCGGCCATTGAGGAATACATGCCCTTCGTTATTGCTCCCCGACCTGACGGCGCGTTCTATCTGATGGTACAATTCCCCGATCTGGATGACACGAAAGACTACTGTCTCTTCATGCTGGAACGCTTCAATCTGGCGAATGAAACGGTGTGCCTGACGCCGGCTTCGAGCTTCTATCTCACCCAGGGGCGCGGGAAAAATGAGGTGCGACTGGCGCTGGTTGTCGAACCCGAAAAGATTCGCCGCTCGATTCTGATCATGAGCGAAGCCTACAAGGCATACCAATTGTACCGGAACAACCGGAGCCGGCCGCTTCTCTGATGCCGATATGAGCCTGCCCGAAATCGAGAAACACCTTGGCCCCGATCATGACGGGAGCCGTGCTCTGCATCCATTGCTGCAGGCGATTCGCAACGGAAATCTCGATGAGGTGAAGCAGAATGCCTCTGCAGTCGCCAAAGGGGTGGAACCGATGGACAGCTACGGCAACAGTCCGGTGCATTTTGCCGTTTTCTGCGGCAACGTGGAAGCCCTGGAGCTGTTGCTAAAAGCCGGGTGTAACCCTGATCAAGCAAATCAGTTCGGTATGACCCCTTTGCATCTCGCGTGCAAGAATGGCGAGCGAACCATGGTCGAGATGCTGCTCAAAGCCGGCGCTGATGCCCAGGCGCGCGATCGGTATCAAGACACCCCGTTGCACGATGCGGTGCAGAACGACGATGAAAAAATCGTTCGCCTGCTGCTCGAGAAGCTCGATACCCCTGATCCCATCGATCAATTCGGGACAACGCCGCTGATGCGCGCGGCCGAGCTGGGGTGTGTCAGAGTCCTCGACACACTTCTCGAACGCGGTGCTGATGCCGCTCGTGCCGACAAATTCGGAGTGACGGCCTTGCATAAGGCGGTCGCAGGCGGCAAGACGAGTGCCGTCAGAAGCCTGGCACGCAAACGTGCCGTGATCAATCTGCCGGATATGAAAGGTTCGACGCCGCTGCATCTTGCGGCGAAAAACGGAGACCTGGAAATCGCACGTATTCTGATTTCCGAGGGAGCGGATCCCGATCTTCCCGACTCGCAAAACATGTCAGCCATTCACTGTGCCGCTTCATGCGGTCATACAGAGGTTCAGAAGCTGTTGGCCAGGGCACCGACTCCCGGTGAATCCATGGGAAGCGTGATGCGTGAAGACCTGCCGCCGTTGCCGCCTCTTCCGGACTCACCTTCTGATGACGGCATTTCGTTTGACCGCATTCTTACGCTCGAATCCAGGCATTTGAAGCGGCTCTTGCAGCAAATCGATTATCGAGATCTCGTCAAGGCTTTGCACCAGGAACCGGAATCCGTGGTTCGACGCTACGTGAAACACCTTGGCGGCCCTGAAGCAGAGGCGTTTCAAGATGTGGCCCGGCAGGGAGGCGTCTACTCTGAATCAGAGATACAGGCCGCACGACGCCGCATCATCCGGAAACTTCGATCGCTGGTTGAGAAAGGAACGATCAAACTTCGCTTTGAAAAGCCCGCCAACCTGGACAAATCGCCGTCTGTCGACAATAAACCGGTCGAACCTCCAGCCTCCGGCGGTCTGATTGACTCGATTCTCGGCATATTCGGTGCCGGCGAGACCGCGTTGATCGTGGAGCTGCATACGGCGGTCAAAGGCGGGTCATTTTATCGGACCGAAAAAATCCTGAACGAGCACCCGCATCTGCTGAATGTTCCCGATCTTGCGTTCTATCAGGAAACGCCTCTGCACAAAGCCGCGCGATACGGGCACCTCGATATTGCTCAACTGCTGATTCAGCGTGGAGCTGATGTAAGAGTCCAGAATGACATGGGCATCACTCCGCTGCACAAGGCCGCTTTCTGGGGGCACCAGGCCGTCGCCGAATTGCTGCTCGATGTCGGCGCTGATCCGAATGCCCGCGATCAGATCGGTGAGACACCCATGAAGAAGGCGGTCGAGGGGAAACATCCGCGTATTGTCGAGCTGCTAAAAAGCAGAGGTGGTCATTGATGACGGCCTCAGTGGCTTGTACAAACAGGATCCGGGAACACACATGGGTTGTTTGAAACGTCTGCTGCTTTGCTCTTTTCTGGGGTTAACGAGTCTCGTCTTTCTTCTCGGCTCACTTGCCGGCCTGATTCTCGATCGGATGAACCAGGACAGTCGTCTGGCTCGCGAGGCGCCGCGAAAAAGCCTGTTTGAGGCGATGAACAGCGATGGTCCGGCGTGGGTGCGCGTGTTCATCGAACCCGCTTCGGAAAGTGTTCCGCTGCGGTGTGGCGACGATCAAGCAGTCTGGGTGTCGTTTCGCGGACGAGAGCTGGTGACGCAGGAGATTCGGCGTGGCGGGGTCTGGCGCATGCGCTCGGTCTGGAAAGAGCGAATTGGTGAGGCGCAGACGATTCCGGTCGTTCTCAAGTCCGATTCGGCTCAGTTTCGGCTGAATGACTGGGTGGGCGTCGAACCCTGGCCCGATCTTCTGCGGCGGCGAAAGCTGACACAGTTTGTCAGTGCCGAGCATCCGGATGGGGAGCCGGATGAAAGGGAGTGGGACGTGGTCGCTTCCGTCTCGACTGCAGTTGCCTCTTCCGCAGAAGCGGGGTTGCGGGTAAAGGCTGGAACGGTTCTGAAGCGCGAAGGAGAGGATGCCTACGTTCCGGCGGGTATCGAGGTCTGGACTCTCGGCAAGTGGCATCAGAGCAGTCCGCAGGTCTATGTGCGCGATCGCTTCTATTTGACCGGCCTGGGTCCGGAAAACTTCGCGACGGCTCTCGAACCGCCCCATGCCTGGGTTGCTTCGTTCGTCCGGCCTTGCGGCATCATCAGTCTTGTCTTCGGCGTTTTATTTTTTCGTTTCCTCTTGAAAACTTCCTGAAGCCCTCGTACCCTGCTGGCGCACTCATTCACTTTCTGAATCGAACGGGAGGCTGTGATCGATGTTGGATATCAAATGGATTCGCGCGAATCCGGTGGCTTTGAGACAGGCGTTGATCAAACGCGGAGACGTGGATTTCGAGAACCCCGACATCAAGTCGTTGCTGACCGGAGCCGGACTGCCGGCTCAGCGCGCGCAGGCCACCCTTGCCTTTCTGGCCGAACATGCGGAAAAAGTCCCACTGGCGCGGCTTGGAGATTTCGATGCCATCGACGCCGAGCGCCGCAAGGTTCTGTTTGAGGCCGAGAACCTGAAGGCTGAGCGCAACAAGGTTTCTGAAGAAGTGGGGCGGCGCAAGGCGCAGAAACAGCCGGCAGACGATCTGCTGGCCGGCATGAAGGAAGTCTCGGAGAAAATCAAGGCTCTCGATGCGCAACTGGCAGACCTCGACACGCGTATCAACGATATTCTGTTGACCATTCCCAACGCGCCGCACGCGACCGTTCCGATCGGCGGCGGCAGTGAAGAGAACGTCGAAGTGCGCCGGATCGGCACCCCGCCGACCTTTGCCGGGAAGATCGCCGACCATGTCGATCTCGGGACCAGACTGGGCATTCTCGATCTCGAACGAGCCGGGAAGATCGCCGGAGCTCGCTTCGCGGTCCTGCGCGGGGCAGGGGCTCGACTCGAGCGCGCTCTGATTTCGTTCATGCTCGACCTGCATACCCGGAAACACGGGTATACCGAAGTGTACCCGCCGTTTATGGTCAATGCGACGGCCATGCGCGGAACCGGACAGTTGCCCAAGTTCGAAGCGGATCTGTTCAAGCTGCGTGACACTGATTATTACCTGATTCCCACGGCTGAAGTGCCGGTGACGAATCTGCATGCCGGTGAGATTCTGCCTGAATCGGCCCTGACGATCAAATACACCTCGTACACGCCGTGTTTCCGCAGTGAAGCCGGCAGTTACGGCAAGGATACCCGCGGTCTCATTCGCCAGCACCAGTTCGATAAAGTCGAACTGGTGAAGTTTGCTCACCCCGACAAGTCGTTCGAAGAACTGGAAGCGTTATTGGCCGACGCCGAGCAGGTTCTGAAGGTTCTCGGCATTCCCTATCGCGTGGTCTGCCTGTCGAGCGGCGATCTCGGCTTTTCGGCGGCGAAGACCTATGACATCGAGGTCTGGCTGCCGTCGCAGAATACCTATCGCGAGATCAGCTCTTGCAGCAACTTCGAAGACTTTCAGGCTCGTCGCGCCGGCATTCGGTTCAAAGGTGACGGGAAGGGCGCCAAGCCGGCATTCGTGCATACGCTCAACGGTTCGGGGCTGGCCGTCGGTCGAACCTGGCTGGCGATTCTCGAAAACTTTCAGGATGAAGGCGGCCGGGTCTGCATTCCCGAAGCGTTGCGTCCCTACATGGGTGGAATGACGCATATCGAAAAGTAATTGTCCGAGCTGTGACGGAGCCAAACCGTCACACCAGGCCTGAATACGGCATACAGAAAAAGAGCCCAGCGGTCAAAACCGCTGGGCTTTTGATCAGTACTGATCAACTGCGGAGGCTGAACTCTCCGACAATCGATAAAGGGGACTCAGTTCGGTGCGCCGGCCATGGTTGAATCGAGAGCAATCACCTTGCGAAAGGCCTTGAGGTCATGAGCGTGCACGGTGAAACTCCAGTCGAGAAGCGGGTGGTTCTTCTCGTCCTGAACGATCAGGCGAAGGCGGTCGTCGGCCAGCACGGCGGGTTCGCTGTCTGAAGCCGAATGCAGGACGAATGACAGAGACCCCGGAGCATCGGGATCGGCTTTTCCTGGGGCTGACAGGCCGTTGCGTGGATTCTCGATAACGGCTTTGCATTTTCCGTGTGCCGACTCGAGAATCTTGGTCACGCCTGAACTCTCAATGCTGACGAGAAAATGCTGTACCGCCGGCACGGCCCCGAGCTCGGCAGCCACCTGACGCAGCGGCTCACTTAATTCGATACTGAAGGAGCAGTTCGGGGTCTTGGTGTGGTCACAGGTATACGGAATCGTCAGCAGTGCTTCGTTCGTCTGCGGGTCGATAATGCGCGCCAAGACAAGATCGCCTTCGGTGATGGGGCAGATCTGTTCGGCCTTGATCTCGAACTCCCCCTTGCTTACCAGATCGGGTGTCAAGCGAATGGTGTGCACCTTTCCGGTGCGTACATTCTCGACCCGAATCAAGTAATTCTCAAGCCGCAGCTTCTCGACGGGTGACCGAGTCCAGTCGCCGAGTTTCACGTGCAGAGAAAACCCCGGGCAGACCACGGAGTGGCAGGCGTGATCAGGGTGTGAACGGTGCTCGGCGGCTTCGAGGTGAATTTCGGGGGTCTGGCTGAGCTGATCGAGGTAACGCCGGGCATCTTCGTAGTTCGGGTTGAGTTCAAGTGCTTTGCGAAAGGCTTTCTCGGCATCGGCCCGGCGACCGACCACAGCATACATCATGCCCAGTTTCATGTGAATGTCAGGGAACGATGGCCGATCGCGGATGATCTCTTCGTGCATCTCGATGAGAGAGTGTACTTTCTCGAAATAGCTTTCCAGCTTCTCGAGCCTACGACTCGTATCTTCATAACTCGGGTTGATCTTCAGTACCATGCGATAGGCGTCAATGGCCTCGTGAAATCGGCCAAGCGTGTGCAGATAGTTCCCGAGCAGATAGTACACTCTGATGGTCTTCTGTTTGATCGCCGCCAGTGACTCGACGGCTTCCTGGAAGCGTCCGAGTCGTCCGAGCGATTCCGCAAGGTAAACCCTCGCTTCACCATAGTTCGGATTGACCTCGAGAGCGTGTCGAAAAGCTGCCATGGCCGGCTCGATCATCCGCTTCGAGAGATGCAGGACACCAAGATCTTTATGCAGATCGGGATACCTCGGATGTTCTTTGATCTTGTCGGTGACAATCTGTATCGCTCGGTTGAACAACGCATCATCATTGCCCAGGATTCCGAGCTGCCCGATCGCGTAATGATTCTGAGCATCCAGGTCCATTGCCTTGCGGAAACATTCGATGGCATCGGACACGCTGTTCTCGGCCTGGAAAATTTCTCCGAGAACCTGATACACGAGTGCTGACTTCGGACAGTAGTTGAGAATGTGCTGGGTCTGCCGACGTGCCTCTTCGAACTTGCCATTTAAAAAGGTCACACGCACATACTTCATCAGGACGCGCAGGTTTTCGGGGGTGATGTTGGGAAAATCGAGTCCGCAGGTTTCGGGGTCTTCGGCTTTGCTGACCCCTTTTTCGGTGTTCTCGGTGCCGCCGAAGAACAGGCGACTAAGAAAGCCGCCAGGCGTCTTGGTCCCGGCGACCGCCTCTTTCAGCAGTTCGGCAGAGACACGTCGAACAAACTGGACATACGCGGAGTTCGGGGCCTTCTGGAACGGACACACACCGTATTCAGAAGAATAACCGGCAATGAGCGGAAGAGCGCCGAAAACAGGCAGTTTCAGCATTTTCTCAAGATGGGTCGCATCGAAGGTGTCGTTGACTTTTGTGGCAATGACAGCCATGCGTTCGTCGGCGTAATTGAGCTTGCGAATTCCTGCGAAGTACCGGGAAGCACATTTGACGGTGAAGAGATCGCGCGGATCGACGAGAAACAGAATGCGGTCGGAGATATCGAGCGCGTTCAGGAAAATGTCCTCGATACGACTTTCGGTGTCGATCACGATGTAGTCGAAGAACTTGCGGCAGATCTTCAGAAGATTGATGAACTCAGTTGCCTTGATACGCTCGCCATCAACAACATTAATGGTTCCGGGTAGGACGCTTAACGTGTCGCTCAAACTCACCAGGTGTTTTGCCAGATGGGAATATTCGGTGACGCTGGGGAGGTGCGAGAGCAGATCGCAAATGGTGCGAATCGAATATACCCCCATGAAGTACGTGCCGTCCGCGAACGTCAGATCGAGGTCGATGTAGAGAACCTGTTTCCGCAGTTCCTTGGCGAGGTGGTGTGAAAGTGTCATCGCGAATGTGGTTTTGCCATCGCCGGTACGAGGAGACGCGACCGAGATGACCCTTGCGTTCAGCTCTTTGGGCTTATCATCGGTCTTCACCGTCTTTATGTTTGAGTCGCGCAATCTGCGACTCAGGGCCCCGAGCAGTTTGAAGCTCAGATTCGGCTTGGTCTGCAGAAGCATCTCGAATTCCTTGCCCGGAATCTGGAGCAGGGTTGAGTTCTGAGCCGATCTGGCCGTCGCCGACCGCGGCGAGTTCTTGTCGAACAGGGCCATTTCGCCGAAAAAGTCGCCGCTTCGCAATGTCGCGACGACGTGGGGTTCGGACAGTTGGTCCGCCACCAGAATGTCTACCTGGCCGGCCTCAATAACGTAAAAATCACGCGAGAATTCACCCTGAGCGAAGATGACCTCTCCTCGCTTCAGAGTGATCCGTTTCGTGATCTGCTGGATGTCGGCCAATTCTTTCGTGGAGAGATCAGTGAACAATTCGATGTTTTCGAGCATATAACGCCTCCGCGTGTTCAGCTAATAATCATCTAATCTAGTTAGATTGATCTAATTTATCGGGTATAGGTATAACGTATGCGTACGTGCACAGATGTCAAGGGTTGGTTTCTGAAGTACGCAGCAACGACACGATGGCGGTCGCGAATGCTTCGGCTGCGCTTGGGCCGCTGGCCGTAACGATCAAGCCGTCAACAACGCAGTCCTGGGCTGTGTATGAAGCTGCTCCGTCTTTGAGCGCTTTCAACGCCGTCGGATCTTTGTACACTGTCGCCTGACGATTTTTCAGGATTCCGGCTTTGGCCAGAACCGCCGGTGAGAGACAAATGGCCGCGATGGGGCGGTTGAGTTGCGACATTTTCAGGATCAATTCGCGCAGCGGTTTCGATTCATACAGATACTTCGGCGCACCGGAACCACCGACAATGACCAGCGCAGACAGGTTTTCCGGGCGCAGATCGGGAATCAGCGTCTGGACGGTAACTGTGCCGCCGAGCATACCCGTGGCCGTGCCGATCTGGGTGCTTGCCACAACGGTGATGAATCCCGCTTTCTCGAACTCCTGTCGTGGCACGAACAGTTCTTCGTCGCGAAAGTTTTCAGGGGCGATGATGATTGCAACGGTTTTGCGTCCGTTCATGAAGTGATCCTCCACACGTATTTGAATGTCTGTCTCTTTAGCGATTAGGGCATTGGCAGCCAGGGCCAGGAACAAGAGCGACAACAGTTGAGCCGGTCTGCTGTCTCGCATCCGGATCATCGGCCGTCGACTCACACTGACGGCTTCTGCTTGAGGTAGGTCATGAAGCCGTCGAGCATGTTGTGCTGAACGAGGAGTTCCCACAGATCCTGTTCAGTCGGGTCGATTCTCATCAGCTTCTTCTGATACGGGTTGAATACTATAAAGGGCCATACAGACAAACCGACGGCTCCGGTCGGACTGACGACGAGCGGTCGGTTCAGCGGCAAATCGAGGTGGACGACGGTTCGCGGGTCGACAGCGGTGTGACCAGGCTGGAAGAAGTCGCCGACCTTCATTCCCTCATTGTCGTTGAACTTCACGAGCAGCCGGTTGGTTTTCATCGAGGCGAGCGACAGCAGGAACTTTTCAAGGCCCTGCATGGCCGGTTCGATGACCTGCGCCAGTTCTTCCGGGTGGTCGGTTACCAGTTTCAGGCCTTCCTGCAGTGAGATCAGGTCTTCGACGAGAGTGTCGTCCGGTTCATAGATGATGCGATTGGCGAGGGCCAGAGTGAACAGGTCTCCCTGACCGCGAGCCTGCGGAAACGCGATGGCGAGGGCCGGCAGAATAGCGACGGGGTCGGACCGCGAAACGCCCTGGGTCATGACTTTGAAGACCGTCTGGTCGAGCGTCATGTTGCGTTTGCCCATCGAGATATACGTGCAGATGAATGACAGTACCAGGAAATCCCGGCAGCGCTCATACACTTCGCGGATGCCGTTTAACAGCTGGCGCATGTCGTCCGGAGTGCGGCGCAGCGGCTCTGAAAGCCAATCGGGCAGATCGTTAACGAGTTTCTGCAGACTGGGCAGCATTTTGGGTGCTGCTTTCTTATGGCCGACTTCCGCTCTGACTTCACCGAGATTCTCGAGGAGCACGATGGCTTCGCCGAACCCTTTCTGGGCCAGCAGCGTGACGGTGCGCAAACAGTGCGTCGCGGTTTCCTGGTCGGGGTGTTTCAGATGCTTTTTGAGCAGGTCGATCAGGTCAGCGCCCATGAACGAGGGAAGCAGCTGGCCGGCAAGTCGGGAAAACTGAGGATTCTCGTTATCGAGCATGTATCCAAGCGCTTCGAGAAGATTGGCGCGGCTGATCGTGCTGATCAACTGGTACGCTTTCATCTTCAGCGGTACCGAAGGATCGAGAAGAGCCTTGAGGACGAATGGGTACAGACAGCCGAACATCACGTTGAGAATGCACTCGAGTGAGATCAGGCGCAGTTTTTCATTCTGGTGCGTCGACAGGCGCATCAGGATGCCGAGGTTCCCGATGTGCGGGTTGTTACGGAAGATCTCGGCGATGGCGAGCAGGGCCTCGGGGTCGTTTTCCTGGGCAAACAACTGCTGAATCGTGACGGCGAGCCGCGGACTTCGTGTCTGGGAGAGCGCACGCAGCAGTTCGATCTTTTGGGCCGGGGTGGCCGTCGGGAGCGCTGCCAGCATCTGATCAGGGGTTTGCGCCTGCGGCTTCTGCTGAGGGGTCTCGAGCTTGTTCAGAACCTTGAGAGCAAGGGCCTGTAGTTCTGGGTTGTTCTCCTGACCGACGTATTCCTCAAGGAGCGGTCGTGCTTCGGTCATGGCCTCATTGAAAATGATCGCCAATGCCCGCTTCTTGAGAGCCGGGTTCGGTTGAAAGAGAACTTGCTTGAGTTGATCCAGTGATGGTTTAGCGCCCATGCGTCCTCCCACGTCGGCACCAGTCTACCTGATTTGACCGTGACATGCAACGGGGCATGAAGGGGCGCGAACATTTGACTGGATCGCTTGTCTGTGCTAAATTTGCGCCCGAACCTGTGAATACGGCCGGTTTTCACGGGATAACTCGATTGCCGGGGCCGAAGCGGTCCCCAAGGAGTCAGCCATGCCGATTTACGAATTTCATTGTCGTGACTGCAATAAGGATTTCGAGCTGCTCTGTTCCTTCAAGGCAGATCTCACCAAGATCACGTGCGAAATCTGCCACGGAACGAAGGTGGCAAAGAAGATCTCGAACTTTTCCACCGCCGGCTCGACGAAATCGTTCGACCTCGGCTCAGGGGGAGCAGAAGGCGGACACAGCCATGGCGGCGGGTGCGGCAGTTGCAGTACCCATAACTGCGGCTCGTGCGGTCACTGATTGCAAGAAACTGGCAAACCAACACCGAAACTGGTAGAGTGGGGCGCCGTACAAATTCACCACCGAAAGGAAAGGGAAACATGGGCAAGATTAGAACACTCATCATGGGAGCAGCTGGTCGCGATTTTCATAACTTCAACATGGTTTATCGCGATAACCCGGCTTACGAAGTCGTCGCTTTCACGGCCACGCAGATCCCCGACATCGAGGGCCGCGTGTATCCGGCAAAGCTCGCCGGCAAGCTGTATCCGAAGGGCATTCCCATTCGCGCTGAATCCGAGCTTCTCGATCTGATCCGCAAAGAGAAGATCGATGAGGTCATTTTTTCATACAGCGATGTGAATCACGAATACATCATGCATCACGCCAGCCGGGTCACGGCCGCGGGTGCTTCGTTCAAGCTGTTGGGGTATCAGCAGACCGCGATCAAGGCCAGGGTGCCGGTCGTTTCCGTCTGCGCCGTGCGCACCGGCGCCGGAAAGTCGCAGACGACTCGTCGAGTCGTGCAGACTCTCAAAGATATGGGTCTCAAGGTGGTCTCGATTCGCCATCCGATGCCCTACGGCAACCTTGAAGCGCAGATCTGCCAGCGCTTCGCCTCGTACAAAGACCTCGATCATCACAAGTGCACCGTCGAAGAGCGCGAAGAGTACGAACCGCATATCGACATGGGCGCCGTCATTTACTCCGGTGTCGACTATCAGAAGATTGCTGATGCCGCCGAGAAAGAAGCTGATGTCATCGTCTGGGACGGCGGCAACAATGACTTCCCGTTCTTCCAGTCAGATCTCAAGATCGTCGTTGCCGACCCGATGCGCCCGGGACACGAATCCTCCTATTACCCCGGCGAAGCGAACGTCTATACCGCAGATGTCATCGTCATCAACAAGATCGATTCCTGCTATCCGGACGATCTGGATACGCTGCGCGACAACCTGTATCACATGAACCCCAAGGCAATCGTCGTGCACGGCGCTTCTCCGATCTACCTCGATCAGGGCGAAAAGATTCGCGGCAAGCGCGTTCTCGTCATCGAAGACGGTCCGACGCTGACTCACGGTGAGATGCAGATCGGTGCCGGTTACGTTGCGGCTCGCCGCTACGGCGCCGGTGAAATCGTCGACCCGAAGGAATACTTCGTCGGTACGTTGCTGCAGGCTCTGCAGAAATACCCTGACATCGGGCCCATTCTGCCTGCTCTCGGCTATGGCAAGAAGCAGGTGGCCGACCTTGAAAAGACCATCAACTCGGTGCCGTGTGATCTGATCATCTCCGCCACTCCGATCGACATTACCCGTGTGGTCAAGGTCAAGAAGCCGATGCTCCGCGTTCGCTATGAACTGCAGGAGATCGGAGAACCCACGCTTGCCGATATCATCAAGAAACAGCTGAAGGTCAAGAAAGGCAAGTAACCCATCATTCTGATGTTGAGTGAACGGGCGGCTATGCGCCGCCCGTTTTCATTACTGTCTCGAACGTTCACGTGTTGGTCGACTCTCAAGCGAGATTCTCTGGTCGGGAAAGGGTGATCGAAGTTGACTTCCTGGTTTGATCAGCTCGTACCGATTTTTGAGCATGGACCGTACC
Source organism: uncultured bacterium (assembly GCA_964472075.1). Taxonomy (GTDB): domain Bacteria; phylum Muiribacteriota; class Ozemobacteria; order Ozemobacterales; family Ozemobacteraceae; genus CAYYIY01. The sequence goes on from CAYYIY010000062.1 coordinate 27,650, forward strand.
TCGGCGTTTTTACCACGCTTGTGCTGTGCGGTGTGGGGTTGCCTGTTCCTGAAGAAGTCACCTTCATTGTGGCCGGCTACCTGGTCGGCGAAATCGACGGCTCGCTCTGGATGATGATCGCCTACGGGATGGCCGGCATCCTGCTCGGTGATTCCATCATTTATATGATGGGAAAACGGTATGGATACGGAATTCTGAACATTCTGCCGTTTCATTCGACGTTCGGTGAAGACGGTATCGAGCGTGCCCGCAGGTTTTTTCAGCGACACGGCTCGAAGGCTGCCTTTTTTGCCGGATTCGTTGCCGGTTTGCGAGCCGCGACCTTCTTCGTCTGCGGCACCATGCGCACGCCATTCTCGACCTTCCTCTTCCTCGATTTCGTTCGAGCCGCGCTCACCTGCCCGATCTCTATCTATCTGGGATTTCGCTACGGTCGCGATGCCATGGGGGTTATCGCGCAGTACAAAGGCTTCGTTCTGGCAGGACTGGTGCTTATCGCCATTCTGCTGGTGGTTCGCCATCGTCCACGACCTCGACAAATCGCAAGAGAACGCCTTGATACTGTTCCTGTGCCGGTTTCGACAAGCTCATCTTCTGAACAATCCGATAACCGAACGTTACGTTGACATTGCCGTGTCTGTACCCTATGCTTCGGTTTGAGCCGTATGCTCTCACCATCATAACCACGAGGAGATGGATCCCATGATTCGACGTGTGTTGTTTGTTTCTTTGTTTTTTGTCTTTGCCGTGACGTGCATGGTTACGGCGGCTGATCTGGTTGAACTGGTTCCGGCCGATGCGAGTTTTGTGATTCGCGGGAATCTGACCAAGCTGTTCGCTCATGCTTCGGTAAAGAACTTCCTTGATGCCGAACTGGCCAAGCAGACGCCTGATGAAAAAGCCCGTTTCGAGGAATTCAAGAAGACGACCGGGTTTGATCCGTACACGAACCTGACGGACATGGCCCTGTATGTGTCGAAGGCCGCCGCAGCGAATCCGCAGGAATTTGGTGCGGTTCTGTTTACCGGCAAGTTCGACGGCACCAAGCTGGTGCAGGCCATGGCCGAACGCGATCAGACCGCGGTTGAACAGTTCGAAGGCTGTAATGCGCTCAAGCCCCGCAAGGGTGGTGACGAGATGCTCGTGGTTCTCGATGCGAACACTCTGGTGCTCGGTTTTGCGCCTGGCGTCAAGAAAGTCATCGAAGTGAAGACCGGAAAAGCCAAAGGCATCGCGGCTGACGCTCAATTTGCCGGTATGCTCAAGAAGGCTGATGCGACGGCGACTCTCTGGGGTGCCGGTCAGCTCCCGGAAGAAGTGAAGGCTCAGATGAAGAAGGACGGCCCTGCTCCTTTCCTGGCCGACTCTTCCGCCATCCTGTTCTCGATTAACATCGACAAGGAACTGACGGCGATGTTCCTGGGCGAATTTGCCAAGCCCGAAGCGATTGAAACGGCGTTTGCCTCAATTCAGAACTTCCTGACTGCTCTGAAGCCCATGATCGAAACCAACAAGGAAGCCGGTGATCTGCTCAAAGCCGTGAAGGCCGAGAAGGTGGCCGGTGGCGTGAAGGTTGTCGCGGTGCTCACCAAGGATCAGGTTGAGTCGATGAAGAAGCAGATTCTTGAGAAGGCCCAGGCCCCCGCTCCTGCGAAGAAGTAAGTCGATTCAGTGAAGAAGCCGCCGGTTCGCCGGCGGTTTTTTCTTTTGCAGCGGGCTTGACATCGCCGGCGGCCGAGAGGAAACTATCTGCCGTCTCAACAACCACCCAACAGGATCAGGAGTTGCTATGCTCGAACGAATCGATCGTCTGGTGTTCTATTTCAACGTCGACTGTGCCAACTGCCACAATCTGATGAAGGTCAGCCATGTGACCGTCGAAGAAGGTCAGGGGAACATCGTCTGCACTCTCTGCGGAAAAAAGGTTGTCGTGCCGAATTTCGAGGTGTTAGTGAAGGCAGCCAAGGATCTGAATGCCTATCTCGGTGACTCGATGAATCACAAGCGCATCAAGCTCAGCCTGAACGAACAGTTCAAGGTTGAGGAAGCGCAGCTTGCCGCTCACTGAGCCGGCGTTGTTCCGGGTTGCGGTGAACAATTATTTCAGGGGTTTGCCGCCGCTCGTGCCGTCGTATTCCCGCGCGGGGTTGCCGGC
>CAYYIY010000063.1:0-29688 GCA_964472075.1 uncultured bacterium
CCCGACAGAACACCCCTCGGAAATCCGTACCAGACCGCAGGGTGAGAATTGCTGGTGAAATGTACACCCCGTCGATCTCGTGGCCGACATTGCCGTTGTGAATCCCCTGTTCTTCGAGGGCGAATTGCGCCTGACTGCCGCAGTCGATGAGCAGCTTCTTCCCGGTCGGAGCGATAATGAGAGCATTTGACTGATAATATTCGCGCGTGGTGAACGCGCTGCCGACGCCGACGAACTTGATCTTGTACATGGCGGCCTCCGGTTCTGGTGAAATTTCCCGTTGTCATCGGGGGTGCACCGAAACACCGCATACGTCATGCCACGCCATTAGCTCGCGCTATCGTGCCCCACTCAGAACGGGGAGGGCGCGCCTCTCCTGCCGTCGCGTTCTGTCGCACCTTGCGGGCGTCGATAATGACGCACGGAAGCGAGTCCACGACTTCCGTGATGAGCTTCACAGAGGCATTAACAGAGATATCTCTTCGAATCGCCCCCTCAGCCCCTGCCACGTTCCACATGCGACAACGCTGTCACCAAGCAAGAACCGGACGCATGGCCGCAATCTGAAGCCCGACTCAATATCGCCAGTGTTTGTATACCGGGGTGATCGGTACGGTCGGCTTGCCGTCCTGAAACGGCTGGTCGGAGATCCAGATGACGGTGTTGGTGCGCTGAACCGGCTTGAATGCCGGCGGGCGCGGCGGCAGATGATACGATTCAGTGGCAATGCGGGCGTGATAGGTTTGGCCAGGCAACAACACAAACTCTTCAACGGTTATCGGACACTTCTCTTCAAGAATTCGTTCTCGCACAATGTCCGGGGCTTCTGCCGCCTCAGCGGCGGAATACGTCTTGTGCCAACTCGGACGGAGAAACAATCGCCATTTGCGATGCGAGACGGTCACGACGCCCTTCGGGGTGGTCAACTGCGGTTCGGTTTCACGGGCGTATCCCGTTGAACGACTCTTCCAGTCGTCACCCGCTTTGATGCCGTAATGCCATTCATAGTACAAGCAGGGCTGCCTGGAAAGACAGGTATCGACTGTATCACCGGACAAAGAGACCTGAAAGTCGCCCAGCCCGGCAAGTTCTTCGAGAGTGCATTCCTTCTGTGTCATCGTTGCCTCCGTCTCGGTCGGGCCCTCGGGTTTCTTCGGCAGTTCAGCCGCCTTACCGAACAACGCCTGGAACAGCAGCGCAACAGCCAGAGCGACCGCTTTTCCCGCTCGATACCCAGGCACACGCATGCATGCCATGGCGAGTCTTCGCGAGCGGGTGTTCACCATTGATCCTGAATCTCGCGAGCGATGCGTTCGAGCAGCTCGAGATCGGTCGTGCGCACCAGATAGGCGTAGTTTCCCATGACGGCGGCAAACACCGAGCTGACCTCCTGACAGCTGGCCAGATGCAGCCCGTGCCGCTGCAGAACCTCATCGTGCGACAGGCGATAGTTCTTGCCATACTTCCGCGCAATGTGCGCGCAGTAAAAGATTCTCTGCCACGGCCCGCTCATCGCGCCGTCACGGACGACGTGCGCGTATTCTTTGAACAGATCGATGTCGCAGCTGAAGTTCATCATGTCCATGGAAAAGCCGCCTGGCGGACGCTTGTTGAGTTCCATCGCCACCAGCTGCCGTTCTTTGTAACTGCGCAGAAACTCGAGGTGAAAGAACGTTTCGCGAATGTCGAACGCCCGAACGGCCTTGCGTCCCAGTTCCTCGAGATCGTTCGCCGGTTTGAGCGTGTAGTAATAGTACAAGTCCATATTCTTCTGCAGCACTTCCAGTCCGCCGTTTGGCGAAATGAGAGAGGCCCAGAAGACGATGTTGCCGGCGGCATCGACGAGGCCGTCGAACGTCTCGAGCGATCCTTCCACATACGGTTCGGCGAAGAGCTCGCCGGCGTGAGGCTGTTCAAAGAAGCGGTTCAGTTCGTCTTCCGTATTGATGCGCTGTGCGCCGAAACCGCCGACCCCGATGTCGGGCTTGAGAATGATGGGATATTTCAATTCGGCGACGGCAGCCAGGGCTTCTTCACGCGAGCACACGAGTTTTCCCGGCACGACGGGCACGCCGCCTTTCTGGAACACCTTCTTCATGCGGGACTTGCGCTGAATGCTTTCGATCTCGACCGGTAGCATGCCGGGAATATGAAAATCCTCACGCAGCCTGGCCTCGAGTCGCAGCCAGTGTTCATTCTGAGAACCGACGCGATCGATGCGCCCGAAGCGGCTGATCAGATACGCCGTCGCGCGATAGACCTGCTCGTAATCCTCCATGTTCTGAATCTGGCAGTATTCCTTCATCGACCATTTGAGTCGATCGGGCAGTTCGTGCCACGGAGCGTCGCCCATGCCAAGAACGTTGATGCCGGCCATGTTGAGCTGCTCGCTGAAACAGATGAAATTCGGGGGAAAGTGCGGTGACAGAAAGAGAAAGTTCATGATTGGCTCCTCGCGAAAGTCAGGCACCGAACACGGCAATTCGGTCCCGGCAGCCCGATCTTACCACAAAATAAAAACCGCCGTCAGCGGCTCTTCCGGGCTGCCGCAAATATTCTTCGCCTTGCGGTGTCGGGTTGGTGTACCATGCGTTGCAGACGTTCGTATGCAAATTCAGAGTGGTTCCGGAGGCCAGATCATGATGAAGTCTCTTCTTTCAGTTATCGTCGTTTTCGTTCTCTGCATGCCTGGGGCGAGTTCCGTCGATGCGGGTTCTCTTGAAGAAACCCTGATCACGAAAGCGCTCACCGAAGAACAACTCCAGGGAAAAACCGCCGCCGAACTCGACATTCTGCGCAACTACATCTACGCCCGCCACGGATACCAATTCAGACGGGCCGATCTGAAGCAGTATTTTTCTGAATTTGCCTGGTACAAACCGACGATCTCCGACGCCGCCATTGTCGAGAAGAAACTCAACCCGATCGAAAAGCAGAATGTGGCTTTGCTGAAAAAAGTCGAAACCGACCTGTCAGGTTCTGCGGGAAAAACGAGCGCGGGGCCGGCGGCCGCCACTCCAACCTGTGGGGAATTCATCGACAACGAAAGCAACATTCGTTCAGAGCCTTCGGTCAAGAGCAAACTGCTCGGCGTTTCAAAAACTGGCGAGGCGTTCGACGTTCTCGACGCCAAAGATCCCTGGTATTACATCAAGACCGCCGGCGGCATCACCGGCTGGACGCATAAGAAGAACATCAAGTTGAGCCTTTGCAAATCCGGCTCGACAGAGCAGCCCGCCACCGTCGAAGGCGGAATCGACACCCGACGACCGACACCCGACGAAAACGACGGTTCCGATCCCGGTCAGCGCGAACGCACCAGCGTTGAGATAGATCTCGACCTGGACAAAACTCCGGAGAAAGTCGAACTCGAGCCGTATGAGTCAACCGCCGGCGAAGAAGTCGAAGAGACATACTATCGCCTGAAAGTCAGCCGCCGCAAAGGATCCGAGTGGGAAACGATCTGGACGGACGAAAAGAATGAAAACCCGTTCTACATCGGTCATGGCGGTGTCGAATATCTTCAGGTGGTGCAGGATATCGACCATGACGGAAAGGTCGAGATTCTCTCGGCCTGCGCGCAAAGCGATGTCAGCCCCACCCTCTTCCGCCTCTTCCGCTGGAACGGCTCGAAGTTCGAGCTGGTGAAAAAAGCGCTGCTCACCGCTGACACCGACAATCCGACCGAAATGGTGTGGACCGAGTCAAAGGGCGACAACCAGCAGGTAAAGTGCTGGGTGCTCTACTTCAGCGAAACCGAGTCAGGGAGCGGATTGAATGCGTTCATTACCAGTACGCTGAACGACAAGTACAAATCAGGGCAGGCTCTCGTGCGTCACTCAAACAAGGGTTTTTCCGTCGAGAAATGGATCGAACCCATGAAGGTCCAGTAAGCCGACGCCTGCTCTTCACGAATTCAAAAGTACCCGGTCGCGGCCGGGTACTTTTTTTCGGTGACGAAAGCCGACGTCAGATAACCGCCCTGCGGGATTTCGCCCTCATTTCTCGCGATTTACCTGCGCTTCGAGAAAGACCACGATCTCATCAAACTGATTGGCACGGGCAAGATCAAGGGGAGTCTTGCCGTCTACCGCCTTCGCCAGCGGATTGGCACCGCTCGCCACCAGAGCCTGAACGACATCCATCTGGCCGCGCCACCCGGCCTCGTGCAGCGGGGTGTTGCCGATGTCATTGGTCTGATGCAGATCTGCGCCCTTCTCCAGCAGCAGTTTGATGACCTCGCGATTTCCGCCTTCGATGGCGCAATGCAGTGGAGTCGCACCTCGCTGGTCTTTTTCATTGATGTCGCCGCCGAGAGCCAGCCAGCGTTTCACGACATCTGCCTTGCCTTCCTTTGCCGCGCTGTGAATCGATCCGGTCATCCAGCATCCGGTACTGAACGCCAGCCCGACGAGGATCATCACGATCACTCGCTTCATGGCCATCTCTCCCACTCGAGTCGATGCCGTCTCGGTTGTTCAAAGCTGCGAGCCGCCGGCCCGTCTTTTCGTGCACCCTGCAGGTTCAGAAGTGGTGTCGACATGTCGCTGTTTACGGTTCAGGGCTTCAGACTGAGTCCGAACGGTTTGATCGCGTCTTCCAGCACCCCATGCAGGTGAGCGATCAGAATGCCGTAGTTGGTGATCGGCACGCCCTGTCGGCGGCACTCTTCGATGCGATCGAGAATCGCTCGTCGATTCACCATGCACCCGCCGCACTGAACAACCAGATCGAACTCGGACAAGTTCTTCGGATAACTGCAGCCCTGGCAGAACTCGAATTGCAGCTCACCACCGTATGTCTGTCGCATCCAGCGTGGAATTTTGACTCGGCCGATGTCATCAGCCATCTGATGGTGAGTACACACTTCAGAGATGAGAATCTTCTTTTTACGATCGCGCTTGTTGAATGAGCGAATGCCGTCGACATACGCGGCCAGGTCGCCCTTGTAACGGGCGAACAGCACCGAAAAACTCGTAAAGGGCACGCCGCGCGGCACATCGGCCGCGACTTTCAGAAATGCCTGGGAATCGGTGATCACCAGCGACGGAGGCTGCTTCAACGCGTCGATCACGGCTCGAAGCTCACGTTCTTTCGCCGTCACGGCGATGCAATCTGCATCGAGCAGATCACGAATGGTCTGCACCTGCGGCAGAATCAGACGGCCCTTGGGCGCGGCCAGATCGATGGGAACGACGAGCACGACGACGTCGCCTGGCTTTACCAGATCGCCGACGATCGTACCGGTATCGAAATCCTTCAATCGGCTCTGCATGTGCTTTGCCCGCAATTCCTCGATACCGATGCGCTCGCGCGCGCTTACGACCACCGGGGTGATGGCCCGCTGTTTCAGTTGCTCCAGAAGCGATTCAGGTGGTTTGCCCGAGTCGCATTTGTTGACGATCACCAGAAATGGTGTCTTACCGGTGTGCAGCAGATCGAGCAACTCGATTTCCGTTTCATGCAACGCGGGAAGCGGTTCAAGCACGACCAGGGCAAGATCGGTCTTGCGCAGCACCTGTCTCGCCGCCTCGACGCGCATGACGCCCACCGTTCCGGTGTCGTCCAGCCCGGGTGTGTCGATCAGCACGACCGGTCCGAACGGCAGCAGTTCCATGTTCTTATAGACCGGGTCCGTCGTCGTTCCCGGAAGATCCGCGACGATGGCGATATCCTGCCCCGTCACGGCGTTGATCAACGAAGATTTGCCGACATTTCGCCGGCCGAATAGAGCGATGTGCGGCCGTATGCCGCGTGGTGTTGCATCCATGTGATGATACCTCGCTGGAGCTATTTTAACCCACCCTTCACCAAAATGCACATTCGCGCTCACCGTATTCAAGACCGGTTTACTTTCACCAAATGGTGGGCTAGACTTTGCGCATGCCAAAACATCAATCCGTCCCGGCGGAGATCCCCTATCGACAGGCACTCGATCTGTGTCTGGCCGCCGCCCCCGATCTCGGCGAAGAAACGCTGCCGCTGCGCCGCGGCCTGGGGCGGGTTCTTTCGCGCACCGTCATTTCGCCGGTTTCAGTGCCCCCTACCCGCAACTCGGCCATGGACGGCTACGCCCTTCCGGACGACGGCGGGCACCCTCTCGGATATTACGATCGCGTACCGCCGCAAACCCCTTTTGTCGCCGGTTCGAACCAGGCACGACGGGTACTGACCGGCCAACCCGTGCCGGATTGGGCCTGGTGCGTCGCCGCCGAAGAGCACTGTCGATTCGAACACGGACACCTCATTCCGCCGACCGATTATCCGAAGAACACCAATATCCGGCCGCTCGGCGAAGACGCCCATTCAGGAAAACCGCTTCTCAACGCAGGCACTTTCGTCGACGCGGTCGCTCTGGCACGTCTGGCTTCGGCCGGTGTCACCCGTCTGCCGGCTCGACGCCGGCCTCGTATTCTGATTCTGACCAGCGGAAACGAGCTTCAACGGCCCGGAAGTCAAGCGCCGAAATCGGACGCCGGCGCCATCGCCGGCGGAACGGCCGTGCGTAAATTCGAGTGTGATTCAACCCTGTTGCGCAGTCTGCTGGCAGAGCATGGATTTTCATCGCGGGTACTGCCTCATCTGCCTGACCGTCGCGATCGGTTTCTGCAGACCCTGCGCGGCCTGAAGCCCTTCGATCTGCTGCTTACCTGCGGCGGGGCCGCCAACAGCGAGGCAGACCACGTTCGTCCCGCCCTGCGGGAAGTGGGAGCTGAGTTTCTGTTCGAGCGCGTTCGCGTCAAACCCGCGCGTCCGACGGCTCTGGCGCACTGGCGCCGCGGCCTGGTGTTCTGTCTGCCCGGCAATCCGGTCGCCGTGTTCGTCGCGTTTCATGCCTTCGTGCTTCCCGTTCTGCGTGCCGCGCACGGACATCCCGATCCAACCGCGCCGCATTTTCATGCCCGGTTGGCCCACGACTTCCACTCCGATCCGCGCCGTCATCTTCTCGCCCGCGTGCATCTCGAGCGCAGTCCCGACGGCATCACCGCCGCGCCGCATCGAGAGTCCGGGTCGGCTCTGCTTCGAACCCTCATGGAATCAGATGGCCTGGCGGTTATCGAACCAGGCGACATCATTCCCCGCGGCACCCCCATTCCCATCATCTGGTCGCGCCGACCGTGAAGCGAGACGACGCGCTGCTCGACCGCGGCGATTTTTTTCGCTCTTTGTTACGAAACGTCGGCAGATTCATTGACGAACTTTTCGGCGAGCAGCTCGAGGAAACCGCCGGCCGTCTTGAAGATCATTTTCCGGCTCTGATCAGGCCGCCGGGCGCCGTTACCGAAGAGTCCTTCCTGCATCTCTGTCAGCGTTGCGGCGCGTGCGTGCGCGCCTGCCCTCATTTTGCTCTGCGCGTGTATTTTCGTTCGCCTTCGTTTTTTGAACGAACCCCGTACCTCGATCCGCGCGATTCCTTTTGCCGCCTGTGCGATGACTTTCCGTGCATCCGCGCCTGCCCGTCCGGGGCGCTGCGAATCCCGACTTCAGGCCTGCCGCGGCTCGGCACCGCGCAGGTGATTACCGAGCGGTGCGTAAATGTCGCTTTTCCTCATGTGGGAGAATGTCGCGCGTGCATCGATCATTGTCCGAGTCGGTTTTCCGCGATACGAATGTCAGAAGGGCATTTGCGCGTGCCGTTGATCGATTCGAAAGTCTGCTGCGGGTGCGGAGCCTGCGTCTCTGTCTGCCCGGTGAGACCTGAACCCGCATTGGTATTGACACCAAAAGACTGAACGTATCTCTTTCTTTCCGCATCTTCCCAACATCTTGTCGATTTGCAAACTGGACGACGTTGTGCTAAACAAACTTCGCCCTTCGGTTTTCGCGGAAATGGGTCGATCTCAAGAATAGTATCTATTATGATCGAAACCCAACCTTTCACCGGTTCCGACGGGCAGAAGTTCTACCAGCAGGGCCTCGCCTGTGACGCCGAAGGCAAGGTAAAAGAAGCCATCGAAGCGTATCGCGAAGCTCTGCGGGTGAATCCGCACATGGCCGAAGCGTATTACAGCCTCGGCTTTGATCTCGCCCTGGTTGAAGATCGGATTGGAGCGGTTCGAATGTGGCGCAAGGCCATCTGGCTGAATGCCGATTACCAGCGCCAGTTGATCAGCGCTCTCGACCTCGATCACGAACTGCGCGAGGTTGAGGTGGTGCCCGTGTCGACTACCGCCCCGGGCAAAGAATACTTGAAGGAGTTCAGATCATGAAATTCTGTTGGGAAGTCTATAACAAGTCCGAATGCGATACCTGTCCGTATTTTACTTCGGTAAAAGAAGGAAAAATCGCCCAGGATAAGATTCCTGAATTCATGAAGGTGGAAGAAGAAACCAAGTAAGTCGTTCTCGACGCACTCGTCACTTCGGGAAACCCGCCGACGCCTGTCAGCGGGTTTCTTCGTTTTCTGCGGGTTGTACAGGACCGCCTTGGCGAAAGTATCTCTGAATGCTCACGCTCGTCCCCCTGCAGGCACCGCAGATGAAAAACGGGCCGTACTGCCTGAAGCAGACGGCCCGTTCTCTCACCGTGCTAGTTTCGGACTGATCGACGCATGCGCTCCGGCACAAAAATCCGCTCCCACCAACTGAACCGGGACAAATACCGGTCGTCGACCTGCGGAGCCTCGGGACGCCATGCTTCAACCGGGCGCGGGGGTGCCGCCAGCAGCAGACGCTGATTCATCGTCAGTTCCATGTGCTGTCGGGCGTCGGTCAGCGCCCCTTCGAGCGTCTTGATGTGATTTTCCAGAGATTCCATGCGTCGGGTGATGTTCTTCAGCAGCACCTGGTTGGCCGCCAGAACCTGCGCGATGTCGATGACAGGCTCTTCCTTTGCGGGAATCAGCGCCTTTTCCGTGTTTTCAGCGGAAGAAAATCCTCGCTGTTCGTCCGTTTCCGCCATCGTGGCACCTTTCGGCGGCTCACTCGGTGTCGTTTTCGGCGCGGTCTCGGTGTTCATGCTGTCTGCCCCCTTCGCATCTTTCTGTTTCATCGGGTGATCAGAAATATTATCGACCGATTCCCCCACTTTTTTGAACCGAATCACTTGCCGGTGAAATTTCCGGTATGCTACGCTAAGAATATGGATAGATTGGGTCTTCCTGTCGCTATTCTTCTCCTCCTCGTCGTGCTCTGCGCCGGACTCTTCTTCTATGCGAAATCCGGCCCGACAACGGTCGTCAAACCACCCACCGGCTCATCGACCACCGTCACGACCCCGCCGCGACCGACTCTGACGCCGACCGAGGCTCTGACGAAGGCAAATGCCGCCGTTGACGCTTCACGATTCGATGAAGCCATAGAAATTCTGACTCCGCATCTCGCCACGGCCGATGCCGAAATGCTGGCAACCTACGGGTATGCTCAGGCCGGAATGAAGAGCTTTTCAGCCGCAATCGACGCCTTTCGCAAAGCGCTGCAGAAACGTCAGAACCCGCAGTGGCTGTATGCCGTCGCCACACTGCACGATAATCTGGGCGAAGCCACCGAAGCCATGAAAGCCTATGATGAGTTATCGAAACAGAATCTGCCGAAGCCCGTCATGGTACGCGTTCAACTCGGGTTGGCACGCAATGCCGATTTCCTTGGTGAGACCAAGACCGCGGTAGAAGCCTACAAGAAAGTCATCAAGGAAGACCCCTCTCTCGAAGATCCGTTCATCGGCATTTTGAAGCTGATGCGTCGAGCCGGCATCAGCAAGGATGTCGACAAAATTCGCGAAAAAGGGATGCCCTACCACGGCGACAAATTCACGTTTCATTTCTGGCTGGGCAACCTGTTTTATGAAGTCGGCGACGACAAGAATGCTCTTGAAGCCTTTCAAAAGTGCATCGAACTCAAGCCCGAAAACGCCTCGCCGTATTACTTCGTCTACAAGATTCAGCGCAAGTCACAGAAGATCGAAGAGGCCATCAAGTTTCTGGAAAAGTACTATCAGAGCAACCCGTTGCTGCCCTATATCTTTTTCGAAGCGGCACTCGATGCCCGTACCGAGAATCGACTCGATCTGGCCTTCAAGTTTCTGCGGGCCTCGATCCTGCAGGATCGCCTGCTGCTCGGGCGTGACGATCGCGGGACCATCGTCGCGGTCGATCGTTATATCCAGAAGAACGGCACCCCGGAAGAGAAGCTGTTTCTCAAGCCGTTCATGCTGTTCGTGAACAGCGAGTTTCGCCAGGCGAGTACCGAGGCCCGTGCCGCGCTGCCCAAGCTGAAGGACAAACTGCTGCGAGAGGACGCCGAGCGCATCATCAGGCACGCCACGCAGTTTGTTGCCGGCGAGGACGCGTATAACGAGTATGTGTCACAGATGCAGAGCGAACAGGAAGCAGCCATGGCGGCCTTGAAACAGCGCATGGCTGCAGGGAAAGCGACCGGCGGCACGGATGACAAGTATCAGGACCTCAAACGACGCGCGCTGGCCAATCCGCGTGATGCCAAGCTGCAGTACGGCACGGCGCTCGAGCTTGCCCGCGGCGGCGATCTCGAGGGAGCCAAAATCTTTCTTCGCGAGACACTTCGGGCCAACCCGTATGTCTCAGAGGCGTACTATTCACTGGCCAGGATCGCCGAAGTCGAAGGTGATGGAGCCGAAATGACGCGGGCGCTGCAACAGGCCCTGAAGATCAACCCCAATAACAGTCAGGCGCGTTCGATGCTTGCCGGCAGTTATCTCGCCGCCGGCGATCTCGAGCAGGCCGCTGGAGAGGCTCGCAGCGCGCTTGTCGCCAACCCCAACAACGGCGAGGCCAGGTTGATCCTTGCACGTATCAACATTCAGAACCAAAGATCAGAAGAAGCTCTCAACGAGATCGAACTCGGACTCATGGTCGAACGCGACCCGGTGAGAAAAGATCAGTTTCTCGCTCTCAAGCAACAGATTGGCGCACGCTGAGCCGGCTGCCGTGCGACAGTTCGGTTCGGTTCGAGCCGCCTGCAAAGTCTGCGCTTCACGCTCTGCAAAAAATTGAAACAGTCGGGGTCCTCCGGCAGGTATTACAGTCGAGGAGATTCTTATGAAAACCATGGAACGTCGGTCAAGAGGCGTCGCCCTTCCCTTCACGATTCTGGCCATGATCGTCATATCCGGCTTTGTCGTCACAATGTCGAGCCTGAATCAGGGGCTGAAAAACCAGATCTTTCACACCAACAACCATCAACTGTCATTTCTGCTGGCGTATTCAGCTTTCTCGAAGGTGCTGGCGAAGATCCATTCTGAGTCATGGACCAACCGGGCCTTCAAAAGCGGTCCGTATGCTGAAAACAACGTCTCACTCCAGGGCGGCACCTACGATTTGTTCGTCGAAAACTCTCCCGGCAAAGACTATCAGGCCGACATTTACGTTCGTACCCACCTCGCCGGTATTACCCGCATGTACTTCTGGCGCATTCGTTTCAATGATGATCTGCTCGACATTTCAAGCCGTATCACCGTGGAGTTTTTCACCAACGGCGAACCAGGTGACTTTCCGAAAAGCGGCAGTTCAGGATCATTTTCTTCCAAAGTAGACAGCATGCTGGCCCGCCGGGCCGCCAACCAGAACAAATCAGATCTCATGGCTCGCGATCTTGCCGACACCAAGGGCGCCAAAGCAATACTGCAGAAGATGGATGGCAGGCCGTTGAAACCATTCACCGACTCGTACCCGGCTGATCCGGAAGACAAACTGATGAATACCAAAGACCTGGCGGCGTTTCCCAAAATGAAGCCCATCGGCAAGGGTGAGTTGCCGACCGCCGACGGCCCCGGCACCACGCCCCCGACCGGCGCCGATTACCCGCCGCTCACGCCTGTCCCCTCGGCCCTCGATACCTCCCCTCTCGAGAAGCTGGCTAAGGACATTGCCTCCCACTCACAAGGCGTCGCCAGCATGGTCGATAAGGGCTGGACTGAAATCGACACCAAGGGTGTCGACGGCATTGCCAGCGCACAACAGGCGTATGTTGAAGCCAACAAGCTCAAGGCGGAGGCCTACAGTGACATGAATTCGCTCATCAGTTACGCCAATGTTATTCTCGGTGAAGCCCCGAGCGCTGAGGCGAAGGCGGCTATTGAAGAAATGGTTTCACAGGCCGTCACGGCCGGCATCGACAGTATTGTCACCGCCATCGATCGCGGCTTCGACCACCTGAAAGACGGTGACACTTCCTATCTCGACTCTCTCCAGACCTCAGAAGCCGTCGCCAATCTGCTCACCGATTGGCAAAATGCCGCCACACGAACTGAGGAAGAGGTGACCAAGCTGAATGGGTATGCCGACAAGATATCAAACTATTCGAAGCTCCCCGAAGTACAGGAAAAACTGAGTAAAGCACTAACAAATGCACAAAAACAGCTCGAGTTGATCAAATCGATGGTTGAACTGGCCAAGAAAAGACTGGAAGAGCTGAAGAAGAAAGAGGAAGAAGAAGCGGCCGCGGCAGCAGCCGCCGCAGCAGCAGCCAATGAACCTGCGGGACCTGACCCCAGCATCGAAAGCAAGGGTGAACTGCCCATCGCCAACCCCGTGCCGGAGTAAATCGCCACTTCCTCAAAAGGAAATCGACCCTCATGCCACTTCGTTCTGGGAAGCACTCCGGCCGGCATCTGGTGCAGGCGACGTCCGGAACCACGATTGTCGAAGCCTTCGTCGTCATGTGCATTCTAATGCTGGTCAGCATGGCGGGGTTCAGATTTTTTCAGTCGGTTAACAAGACGCAGAAAAACTTCTCGCAGCAGGTACAGCTGCAGATGGAATCACGCAAGGCGTTTGATCAGGTGGTCGATCAGATTCGCGAAGGAACCGATGTTGTCCGACCGGTGATCGGCGAGACCCTGCCCTATCTCGTCTTCAAAGACATCGTGAATCAGACGACGATGCTCTATCTCGAGCCCAATGACGAGATGTCAAAGAAACTCAAGCAGCGCGTCTACCGACTCATCTCCTATCGCACCGACTACTCCGGATCATACAAATCGGATCTCGAAAAACCATTGATGGAATCGGTGAAGCGTATGCGGTTTTCCTGTCTGAGTCCGAACAGCGTTCAAGTCAATGCCACCATTATCACGGAAAAGGGAGAGTACCAGTTTCTGGCTCACGTAGGACTGATGAATCTTGGAGGTTTTGAGTGATGTGCAGACGAACTCGCGGCCTGACACTGGTTGAACTCATCGTCGGCCTGGCGATCTTCTGCTCGGTTGGCGCCATGTTCGTCACGTTTCTCACGTCCTCTTCGAAAGAAGTGAAGTTTTCCGGCGATCACTTCAACGCGGTCATCCTGTCACAGAAAGTCAGCGAAGACGTGCTCGAAGAGCTGTCGGTGAACCCCTACGGACTGGAAACCCTCGGGATCGACGGAACAAAGTCAGGACTGCAGGAAGTGGTCGACGGCAACTCGGTGTTCTTTTCGTATCTCGAAGATCGCGCCGCCCCCTGGGGAAAAATCGAGCCGACAGTAGATGGAATGCTTACATCAGAGATGAAGCCTCTGTATGACACCGTAAAGAAGTTCAAGTTTCAGGTTGCCGGTGAACGGGTTCACAACGTGGGCGATGACCCGAAGCGCAATCTGCTTTCATGCGACATCGATTTCAACTGGTCAAGCCAGACCGGCAGAGGGGAGTTCAACACGAGCTTCCTGCTGTTCTCTCCCGCGACGGCCCGAAAAACCGATCTGGCGGCGGTTATCGATCAATCGGCCATTGATGCACGCATTCCCGCCGAGGTTTTTTATCGGCCGGGCAAAACAGTTCCTGAACTGGCCGCCATCATCGGCGAAAACGTCGAAACCGTGCAGGCGCTCGGCCGCATTTCACTGGTCTCGCGCGATTTCATGGCCTCGCAGTATTATCAGAAACGCCGCCAGGACATCAAACTGGCCAAGCTCAAACTGTCGGCAACGCCGCAGATCGATCTCGCCAATCAGTTTGAACTGCGCAAAACCATCGCCCGCATGTGGTATGAACTGGCAAAAACCTGTTTTCAGGTCGTTGCATATCTCGAACCCCAGTTCGCCGTTCTGCAGAGCCAGGGCAAATTTGGAACTGGTACCGGAACCGGATTCAGTCCGATCACCTTTCAACAGGACCTCTTCTATTACCGCATCATTTACGAGTATTTCTGCGGCTGCATCGTCCAGGCTCGTTATTACTTCTATACGCTTCTTCAGAGCGATCTGGCGTCCTACAAAGGAGCCAAAGTGCAGACACAGGTCTTGCAGCGGCTGATGGATGTCTATCGCATCACCGCTATTTTGCCGACCCGACCGACCGGCATGCAAGAGTACAAAGAGTTTCTCGGGCGCATGAAGGACTATGCAGATGGACGCAACCCCTTTCTATACCGGTTGATCAATCAGGAACTCGGTTTTCTCAATGACACCTCCGACTGGCTGAAACGATTTCCGAACCTGAAACGCATTCATGGAATCGTTCACGAACGCATTCCCTCGATTCTTGATTTCATCAAGAAACAGACAGTACAAGCCTTATCCAAGAAATAGTCGCTTATATCCAATAGTTTACTGATGTTCAAATCATTCGACGAAATCATCGAAGACCTGAAGCACGACGATCCGCGCATCCGTCAGGAAGCGGTCTATCTGCTCGGGAAGGAAGAGACCCAGGAAGCGGCCGATCTGCTCGCTGATGCGTTAAGCGACTCGGACAAGCAAGTGCAGTTTCTGGCCATGAAATCACTGAGCCGGCTCAAGTTTCTCGGCATCCGCCCCGCGAAAGCCCTTCCCGCTCAGGCTACCCCGCCCCAACCAACAGCGGCGAAACCAGCCGGCGCGCCGCCCGTGCGGCTCACCATTTCACCGATTTCGCCGGTGGCGCCACCAGTGCCGCCCGCGCCAACCGCAGGAAAGCCCCCCGTTCAGACACCGGCACGGACATCGACAGCCGCTGTCCCGAAGCCTGCTGCCGGGTCGGCACCTTCAGCCCCCCCTCCGGCGGCGCCGGTTTTTACGCCCCCCACCCAGACGGCCGTCTCTGCCTCAACCAGATCGGACAACCCCGATTCTTCTGCAACATTGCCGCGGACGCCCACTGCAATCGTTTCTCCGGCTTCCGTTGAAAGAGCATCGCCTCCCCCGTCATCCGTGCCGACCGCCGCATCGTCGGCCGCGGCAACGTCCAAATCGCCGCTGCCGTCATCTCCCGCTGCCGCAATATCAGAAACGTCATCTGACAACGATCTGCCGAATGAGCAACCCGTACAAATACCTGTCCCTCCGAAAGCCCCCTCTGCGTGGCTTGCCCTGGTCGGTTGCCCGCAGGAGAATTTCACCGTCTGGTTTCAGGGTCTGGAACAACGCAAACGGGTTGACGTCCTGACTCGTCTCGAAGCGGTGCCTTCCGACCCAGGTCTCGTTCAGGCACTCGGTGTCATCCTTGCGAGCGAGACCGACATCTTCGTCCTCTCGAAGGCCGTGAAGGTGTACGGCAAGCAGGCCGGCGCCGGCAGTCTGGCCCGCCTCGAGCTGTTTCTCGATCATGCCGACACCCGCGTCATCGCCAACACTCTCGAAGCGCTCGGCATTTCAGGCGGTCAGAAAGAGCTTCAGAAGCTATCGCAGTTTCTCGATCACCCGGACTCTCGCACCCGCAGTACCGCCGCCAAGCATCTCTGGGGAGCGCATCCGGACAAGGCTATGGCGGTTATCGAGCGAATGTGCCGTTCCGCCGTCGTCTGGGAGCGCGAAGCAGCCAGACACGCGCTCAAGAGCTGCCCGCTGCCGCGTGCTCAGGAACTGCTCAAGCAACTCGACAACAAACCGACCACGACGGCAGTACCAGCTGCCGTCCCGTCAGAACCTCTCCCCGCCTGGCGAATCTGGCTGGATAAACCGGTGGAAATCGGACTGGACAAACCCCTGAAACTCTGGGAATTTCTCATCTTCGTCGGTGGTCTGGTCGCCTTCGGCAACTTTATCGCCCTGCCCGTCGTCGACTGGCTGTTCCCGTTGGCGAACTGAAAGCAGAGAACTCCCCAGACGCCGGTCGTTCCCGGTGAACCACACGTGCCTGGTCAGACCCCGGTCTTTTCGCGGGTTTTCACGGCATTCCAGATATCGTCCAGTTCAGTGATCGACTTGCCGTCGAATCCGCCGCGCTTTTCGACTTCATCTTCGACAAGGCGAAACCTTCTGATGAACTTTTCATTCGTGATACGCAGCGACTGCTCAAGATCGATGTCGTGGAGCCGCGCGACATTGATAAGCGAAAACAGCATATCGCCCAGCTCTTTTTCCAGTTCCCCGCGATCAAGGGCATCACAGGCTTCGAGCATCTCCCGGCTCTCTTCCGCCAGCTTCGCCACCACTTCACGTCGGTTCGGAAAATCGAAGCCGACCCGGGCGGCCTCCTTTTGAATCTGCAAGGCGGCTTGTACCGGTGAGCCGAAGGAAGAAGCCTCTTCCATTCTGTTTGACAACCGTGCCTTTTCTCGCTTTTCCACGACCTTCAGATCATTCCAGCGCTGAATCACTTTTTCCGGCGACAGATCTTCCCCGGTCTGAAACACGTGCGGGTGCCGATCGATCAGCTTCTTCACAATGCCCGCAAGCGAATCGGCGATGGTAAACTGCCCTTTCTCGGCCGCCACCTGCGCGACAAAAACCGCCATCATCAGCAGATCTCCGACCTCCTCACAGACGTGAATCGGGTCCTGGCTGTCAATGGCATCGACGACCTCCTGCGCCTCCTCAAGCACGAACTTGCGCAGGGTTTCCCAGGTTTGCTCACGGTCCCAGTTACAGCCGCCCGGGCTTCGCAACACACGCATGATCTCGATGAGACGGCCGAGTCCCTGCATTGCTTCGCGATCCTTCTCGGAACGTGCGACGCTCGCCGTGGTCGGTTCGTTTGAAAACGTCATGGTCTTACTCCGTGGACACGCAGGAAATGGTGGTCTTTGAGATCAGCAGGTCGACGAGAGCTTCCACCGGCAGATCTTCGTTGATGGTCAGGTGCGCCGTCTGTCGATACAGATCGCGTCTTTCCTCCCACAGATGGCGTACATCCGCTTCGGTTCGCTGTCTGACCAGGGGACGCTTGTCGCGCTCACGGGTGATGCGTTCCCAGATGGTTGGGAATGGCATATCGAGATGACAGCTGGAGCTACGCTCACGAATCAGCTGCCGGTTTTCCGGGCGAAGAACGATTCCGCCGCCGGCGGCGATCACTCTTCGGGTCGGCTGTTTCAGCTCTTCAGCCAGAATCTCAGATTCCCGATCGCGGAACTCGGCTTCTCCGTAGAGCGCAAAGAATTGCGAAATGGGACATGAGAAACGCTCTTCGATGACATCATCGACATCAAGGAATGGAACCTGCAGACGCTGAGCCAGAGCGCGGCCGACGGTGGTCTTGCCCACGGCCATGAAGCCGATCAGAAAAATGGGAAAGCAAAAAGGCGCGATCGTGCTGATCGCGCCCTCAGTGAGGCCAGGCTTGGTCACATTAGTTGTTGGGCGGGCGAACACCATACGGCAAACCGGTCGGCTGAACCTGCGATCCGCCGTTCACCGGCACTTCGCGAGGGAACACCGGCACATTCTGGCCGGACCCCTGAGGATAATACTGGAACGTTCCATTGCCGAAGGTCTGATACCCGGACCCATAGGCGGGCATACCCGTCTGACCGGTGAGCATGCCGCGAACCATCGCCATCAGCTGATTCAGCCGCATGGCAACCGCGTTGTAATCGCGCATGACCAGATAGAATTTCACTTTGCCGATACGATCGAGCAACTCGTTCACCAGCGGAGCATAGGCGGAATCGAGGTTAGCGGCCTTCAGGGCCGACTGCGAATTGTTCAGGTGGCCGATAGCTGACACGTTGTCGATCAAACCGCCCTGCTGCAGCGACGCACCACACATCTGCAGATCGGTGAGCACCAGAGTCAGCAGGCCGACCACGACCTGATCGTTACGATCGATGACGTATCCGCCATTTCCGTTGTTGCTGTTGATATACCCGGAATTATTGGTCTGCCCCTTCCCCATTTGGGCGTATCCGGAGCAGCACACGAGAACCATCAGAGCGACGAGAGCCATACTGCGCATCGATTTCATACGAAAACCTCCTGATACATTCTCAATACTGTACACAACTATACCAGAAGAAGAAGAAAAGTGGAAGATTTGTCCAGGAAAGAAGTTGTTCAACATGAAATTTCGTTCTTCCTGAAGATTTGCGTTTCGAGACCGACCCCGGTAAGATGACCCCATGAATCCGCCATGTCCATCACTGACACCCGCGAAAAGTCGCCCTCGTGGCAATATCCGTGTTCAACTGATTGCCCTGACGGTGCTATGCCTGTCGATCGCGCTGCTTCTCTCGTCGTATCGCAGTCTCTCACGGCAGTTCGACGGCCTGGTGATTCATAAAGCCACCGAAGACGCCTTGCCGCCACAGTTCTGGGCCAACATCGCTCCAAGCGACGAGGCAACCTCGCTCGCCACCTGGACCGCCGAGCATATCGACAACCTGGTGAACCAGGGGAACGCGAGGCGCGTCGGTGTCTCAGGGGTCGTCTACGAGAAGCTGCATTTCGGCAGTCGACTGCAGAAATCGTCATTTTCGCCTCTGGTCGTGGTCGACGGTGATTCGTTCCTCGACCAGGGCGTCATCTGGGGCATTCTCGCCCTCATGGGAGTAGTAGCATCGGTCTTCGTCTGGCGTGCGACCAAAGCCGAGATGCCCGATCGCCATGAACCCCGTGCCGAAAACGGCCTCGAATCTTTTCTGGATGATTGACAGACCGATATGAACGGAAATAATCGGGAAGATGTTCGCATTGGTGCGCGTGTCTCAATCGTTCTCAAGGAACATCAGCGGACGGGGACGCTCACCGAAGGCATCGTTCAGGAGCTGTTAACCCGCTCACCCTTTCATCCGCACGGAATCAAGGTGCGCCTGACCTCGGGAGCTGTCGGCCGGGTCAAGGTGATTCACCAGGCCAACGAAAGCCGCTGACGTGGGTATTTTCTACACATTCATGTATAAGAATCACACACCGCCATTAACGAATTTTTGTTAATTTTCTGAACATCAAGACTGTCAACCGTCTGTACGGCGTTGTCGTTCATTCTTCGGCTGCCACAAGTCACTCCCGAGAGCACCCCCTCGTCATCCAGTCTAAGTGAGGATATCCGAGGCATCCCCCTTCGGGTACAACAAAACGAGCCGATCGCGCGTGTTTATCACATCTGTGTACCCGCACACATGGCACAGATATTGCTTTGTCAACAACAGGTGACAAATATGATCGCGAACAAACCTCTCGCAACTTACCAGGACTACGTCCTCATCCGCGTAGACCCGAAGACCAATCTTCAGGTCTGGGTGAAGCTTCCTCCGAAAGGGCGATAAGGTCCTGTTGTTCCGTTTCCTGTTCGCCTAGACGGCAACGTCCGAAAGAAGTTCCTGAACCGGCCCGGTTGAAACACCGGGCCGGTTCCGCTTTTCAGGTGAACTTAGCGAATAAAGTGAACCGGGTCGAGCAGTGAACTGCCGCGGCGCACTTCATAGTGCAGGTGGCAACCGGTGGCAACACCCGTGCTGCCAACCTGGGCGATCTGCATGCCGCGCGGCACCCGCATGCCTTTCGTCACCAGCGTGCGAGAGCAGTGGGCATACAAGGTCTTGTAACCGTTGCCGTGGTCGATCTCGACGGTCAGACCGTAGCCGTTGCGCCAGCCGGAGTACGTCACGGTGCCTGCCATGGCCGAGCGAATCGGGGTGCCGCGCCGTGCGCGAATGTCGATCCCCGTGTGAAAACGGGTACCGCCGTGATGGCGCAGCGGATGCCGGCGGTAACCGAACGCAGAACTGATCTCGCCGGAGACCGGGCACAGAAATGACCCACCGCTATCTTTGCCCACCATGATCTCACCGGCAGGCAAGCGGGGCATCTTCACCGCGGCCAGAAGAGCATCGGCCTTCTTCTTCTGGTCGGCCTTTTTCACCATGAAGGTTTTGACCGCGCCGGACGAAGAAGTTCGAGGTTCGAGAACGCCGAAAAACACGCCACCCGTTGCCGGCTTTTCAGCCTTCACCCGGGTCTCGGCCGTCTTCTTGCCAAACGGCAGTTCAACGGCACCAAAAGCGGGAACCCCCGCGAATGCTCCGGAGATGACCAGAGCCACCAGAACCAATACAGAAAAATTCCGCATCAATCTTCCAGCCGATCCGCCCGTCCGGGAATTCCCGGAATCGACTTTCCTCCTTCCGCTGCCTACGAGGTTAGCTGACGGGTTAGGGTTTTGGAAGGTCCCCTCCCTGGTAAACTCAGGGATTCACCCCAAAGAACTTGGGTCCCCCGCTCCTGGCGGGCCACCAGGACTCGGCTAGATTTAAGTGCATCATTTATACAAGTTCAACGACTATTTGTCAACCCACGATTTTGTAAAGCTCCATAGATGTCTGTTGATGCTTGTCTACATCGGATCATGTTTGTATTTGCCACGATCAATATAATATGATATTGTAACAGTATCCTTATGAGTCGCCACTATGCCGCCGTCGTCATGCTACGCTTCAGTCTTTTTTGCGGGGTCTTCAAACCTACCCCCGTGTACCGTTACAGCGATCTGCGAAACAAGCCGGTTGAGTCACAGATCGCCGAGAATAAAGAAATGATCCTCACGCGCGTACTGATCGGATGCCGAAGGTCGCGAAGTGTGATAGAATAGGCGCCTAAATCATCGCCTCAGTCAGAATGGAGGTTACAAGATATGTGGGATTATACCAGCTCCGTGATGGAACACTTCACCAACCCCCGCAACGTCGGCGAGATTCCCGATGCCAACGGGATCGGCGAAGTCGGCTCGCTCGCCTGCGGCGATGCTTTGAAGCTTTTTCTGAAGATCAACCCCGAAACGGAAGTCATTCTGGACGCCAAGTTCAAGACGTTCGGCTGCGCCAGTGCCATCGCCAGCGCCTCAGCCCTGACCGAGATGGTCAAAGGAAAAACGCTGAAGGAAGCCTCTGCCATCACCAACGACGATATCGCGAAGTTTCTCGGCGGCCTTCCCGAGCAGAAGATGCACTGTTCCGTCATGGGTCACGAGGCGCTCGAGGCGGCCATCGCGAATTACCGCGGCGAGAAGCCGACCACGCATACCGACCACGATCATCAGGTCGTGTGCAAGTGCTTCTGGGTGACCGAAGACAAGATTCGCAAAGTGATTCGCGAGAACAATCTCACGACCGTCGAACAGATCACGAACTTTACCAAGGCAGGCGGCGGCTGCGGCGGTTGTCTCGGTGATATCAAGCGCATTCTGCAGGATGAGCGCGGCAAAATGGAAGCGGAAAAGGGAGCCGCCCCGAAGAAGCTGACGACGGTGCAGAAAGTGCAGATGATTCAAAAGGTTCTGGCGGAAGAAGTCGCTCCGATGCTGCAGGCCGACGGCGGCAACATCGAACTGATCGACATCGACGGCAACCGCGTCATCGTGCGCCTGATGGGCGCCTGCCACGGCTGCGCCGGAGCCACGGCCACGCTGCAGATGGTCGTGCAACAGCGTCTGCGTGAAAAGATCTCGCCCGACCTGATGGTCGTGCAGGAGGCCTGACATGTCGGCACCGAGACAGGTCTATTTCGACAATAACGCCACCACTCGCGTCGCCCCTGAAGTGCTCGAGGCGATGCTTCCGTTCTTCAAAGACTTGTACGGAAACGCAAGTTCGATGCATCACTTCGGCGGCCAGGTCGCCCGCCATCTGCAGACCGCGCGAGAACAGGTCGCGGCTCTGCTGAATGCCGAACCAAGCGAGATTATCTTTACATCATGCGGAACTGAATCGAACAACAGCGCTTTGCGCGGCGTGCTCGAAGCGCAGCCCGATCGCAAGCACATCGTCACAACCAAAGTCGAACACCCCGCGGTGTTGAATGTCTGCCGGTGGCTCGCAAAACAAAAAGGCTATCGCCTGACCGAGCTCTCCGTCGACGGCCAGGGCAACCTGAATCTGGAAGAAGTCCGAGCCGCGCTCACCCCAGATACCGCCATCATCTCCGTCATGGCGGCCAACAATGAAACCGGAACCATGTTCCCCATCGAGGAAATTGCGAACATCGCGCGCGAACGCGGCATCACGTTTCATACCGACGCCGTGCAGGCAGCCGGAAAACTGCCGATCGACGTCAAGAAATCTCCATTCGATCTGCTCTCGATTTCAGGCCACAAGCTGCATGCTCCGAAAGGCATCGGCGTTCTCTACGTGCGTCGCGGCACCCTCTTTCAGCCCTGGATGCTGGGCGGCCATCAGGAGCGCAACCGCCGCGCCGGCACCGAGAACATTCCGTACATCGTCGGGCTGGGCAAAGCCTGCGAACTGGCCCGCGAAAGCTTCGTCGAAGAAACCACCCGCGTGCGCGCCATGCGAGATCGCCTCGAGCAGGGTCTGCTCGAACGAATTCCGCATACCCACATCAACGGCAATCCGCAATGGCGGCTGCCCAATACCACCAATCTCGGGTTCGAGTTCATCGAGGGCGAGGCTATTCTGCTCCATTTGAGCGCCGCCGGCATCGCGGCATCGTCCGGTTCAGCCTGCACCAGCGGCAGTCTCGAGCCGTCACATGTTCTGATGGCGATGAACATTCCGTTCACCTACGCTCACGGCTCGACCCGTCTTTCCCTGTCACGCTACAACACCGACGAAGACGTCGACTACGTGCTGCAGGTCATGCCCGGCATCGTGCAGAAACTACGCGACATGTCGCCTTTCTACAACAAGGCCAAACACGCGGCCACCGCTGTCTGATCGTACTATTCGCATAAGCAGAAAAACAGCGCCTGATGCATCTGACATCAGGCGTTGTTTCTTTTCCGATTGATGTGTACGTTCAGCGCGCAGGCTTGACCAGTTCGTAGACGCGAGCGGCGATGTCGATAGGCACGAGACTGGCGATGTCACCGCCGAAGCGCGCGATTTCCTTGACGATGCTCGAACTGAGAAACGAGTATTGAGAGGACGACATCAGAAACACCGTCTCGAGATGGGAGCCAGCTGTTTGTTGATCGTCGCAAGCTGCATTTCATACTCGTAGTCGGAAACGGCTCTCAAACCACGAATAATGGCACACGCTTCGACCTTCCAGCAGAAGTCGACCAGCAGGCCGTCGAACTCGCGCACCTCGACCTGCGATCTGCCTTTCAACACTTCGTTGATCAAGGCAACCCGGTCGGACGGCATGAACAGGCACTTTTTACTCGGGTTCACCAGGACGCCGACAATAACCTTGTCGAACATCTTGACCGATCGTTCAAGAATGTCGAGGTGGCCCAGCGTAAACGGGTCGAAACTTCCCGGGTATACGGCAATCCTCATGACGCGGCTCCTGAGCGGCGAATGTATTCGAGCAGGTCGTACCCGGTTTCCTTCAGCAGATTCGAAAAAGCCACGACCGGGAACCCGACGACGTTGAAGTAGCACCCCTCGATGCGCTCGACAAACAATCCGGCATGTCCCTGTATGGCATACGCTCCAGCCTTATCGTAGGGTTCTTTTGTGTTGGTGTAATAAACGATATCGGCGTCAGAGAGCTTGCGGAAAAAGACCCGGGTGGTCTCGGCTCGCGAGCGGGTGACCAGGCCGTCGACGTTCACGATCGCGAGACCGGTGATCACCTGATGAGGCCGACCGGAAAGCGACTGCAGCATCTGGCGGGCATCGTCACGGTCTTTCGGCTTGCCGAGCACGCGGTCTTCGAGAACAACGATCGTGTCCGCTCCGATCACCAGGCCTTCGCTCAGGTTGCGGGCAGCATGAAAAGCCTTCAGCGAAGCGAGTTTCGCGGCCTGCTCCGCCGGGACCAGATGGGCAAACTCCTCGGCGTTTTCCTGATACGGCGACGAGATGACCTGAAACGGCGCCGTCAATTCCTCGAGAGTCTGTCGGCGGCGGGGAGACTGCGAGGCAAGGTAGAGATTGGGGAGCGACTGATGATTCGACTTCATGCGGTTCTCCTGAGAAGTTCGCGTGAGATGTGCCCGACGATCAGGCCGGAAGGAATACTGACCCACAGCATGACGCTGAGATGAAACCACAACGGGAAGCCGGATGCAAACATCCATTGCACCGCCAGCAACTGCGCCAGATTGTTGGCGGCGGCACCGACCATGCTGATGCCGTATAGACTGAATCGCTCACGACCGAATCTCAGACTCAGCCACATGGCGCAGGCCCCTGCTGCGCCCCCAGCCAACGAAAGCAGATTCGCGGGAGACAGCAGCATTCCCATGGCCATTCCGGCCAGCAGGGTTCGCAGCAAAACAAGCGCGACCGCGAAAGCCGGAGAACATCGTACTAGTGCATACAGCGTAAGACTGTTTGCCAACCCAGGTTTCAGCCAGGGCAGAATTCGCGGCAGCGGCGACTCGATCATCTGCATGGCGGCGGCGGAGGCGGAGAGCACTGCCAGCAACGTCCAGGTTCGCAAGCCTGTTACTTTGCTTCCGTGGCTGGTTTCCGGCACCGTCGTCGTGATCGTCGAGCGCATCGTTTGATTCATCGCGTGACCCCGTCGACGTCGTTTGCCCGGCGACTCGGTTCGATGATGATGCCGTTCGGCACGCACGGCACACCGACCGGAGCCGCGAACCAACCGGTACGTACGCACACCTGATTCGGACACGGAGATCGCACGAAACGCCAGCGGTTGTTACCGTCACACTCGATGGTCGCGGTGCCAATGGCGCCGCAGATCTGATAGACGGCGGCACGAGATCCGTCAAGTTGCTGCGTCCGTTCGGGTCGACCGACCACCTGCGCCTGCCACGAGGTGGTTCCGCTGGTTGAAGCCAGGGTCTGCAACAGCAGGCCGCCGGCCACGAGAACACCGATCAGCAGGAGGTCGCCCCGGGCCGGCGTATCGACGGCAGGTTCGAGAGTGGTCACGGAGCGATCTGCGTGAACCATGGGGTCCCGGCTGTGGTCACCCAGGTCGTCCCAGACGCAGGCAGGAAAAGTGCGGCAATCCGATGGCTCTCGGCCCACGCGCGCGCCTCATCCGGAGGCATGGCGAACAGGGCCGTGCTGTGCGTGTCAGCCTCGACCGAGGTGCTCGCCACGACCGTAACCGATCGATACCAGTCGGCGCTGCGCCCGGTGCGTGGGTTGAAGATGTGGTTGATCTTTCGTCCGTCGACCTCGACATACCTTTCGTAATCGCCACTGGTGGAGATTGCAACTGGTACACGGCTTTCGACATACGCGAGCGCGCTTTCCCCACGCGGGTCTTTGACCATGATCTTCCAGGGAGCGCTGCCCGGTTTTGTGCCTTCCATCCACAGATCGCCGGCATCGTCGATGAGAAACGCCGGACACCCGCAGCCGCGCATAACAGCCGCCGCCTGATCGACCGCATACCCGCCCGCCACACCGCCGAGATCGACCAGCGTTCCGGTTGCCAGATGCCATGCTGCCTCGTCACGAGAGACGTTTCTGTCCCAGCCGACGACACTCAGAAGCTGCTGTATTTCAGTATCAGGAGGGATACGTCCATGGTGGTCGTAGAACCCGTAGGCTCGATGCAACACCGCAAAGGTCGGATCAAAGATGCCGTTGCTCTCTCGCGAAACTCGGGCAGCAAGATCGAGAAGCTCTGTCAGAGAGGCTGTCACCGGCAAGGCTCCCTGCTGATTCAACCAGGACAGTTCGGAGTCGCCACGATGAAAGGAAGCAAGTCTATCGATGCGGCGAAACACCTCGAACCCCTGTTCGACCGCCGCCAGAGCCGTCGGCTCAGGCCCCCAGGCCTTGATCGTGATCAGCGTATCCATGAGCGACTCGGTGCGCACGACGGTGGGCACGGGTGAAAACTCACGCCCGGCCAGCGAGAATAACAGCAGAGCCGCGAGCACCAGAAGAATCAGATGTTTCATGCGTCAGACCAAAATATGGTCAGTCGTTCACTCGGACAAACGTCTCGAGTCGCCGAGCGGTGCGCTCACGACCAAGAATCTCCATGATCTCGAACATACCGGGAGTCGCCGTGCGGCCGCTCAGGGCCAGTCGCAGCAGATGAATCACCTCTCCGGCCTTGCGGCCGCACTGTTCGGCGAAACCCCTGACCATCGGTTCGAGCGCCGCAGCGGAATAGTCGGCCTGAGCCTGCAATGCCGCGGACAACTCCTGCGTCAGAGACTTCCAGCCCTCGGTCTTGCGGGCCTTTTCCATCCCCTTGCCGTCGAATTCGGTCGGGTCGGCGAAGAACCATCCGGCC
The DNA here is from genome assembly GCA_964472075.1 of uncultured bacterium. Lineage (GTDB taxonomy): Bacteria > Muiribacteriota > Ozemobacteria > Ozemobacterales > Ozemobacteraceae > CAYYIY01. The sequence goes on from CAYYIY010000063.1 coordinate 26,223, forward strand.
TGCGCCTCGATCTCGTTGAAGGTTTTCATGCGTTCGCGATACAGACCGGCAATCTTGATCAATTCAGCGTCGCCATACCCGCCGGGAAAGCCGGGCAGCTTCTGCAACCACGGGCGAACCCTCTCGAGCAGCGTTTCCGGGGTGAGCTTTTTCGTGTATTCCATGTTCATCCAGGCCAGTTTTTCGAGATTGAAGATCGCGCCGTGCGTACTGACTCGATCAAGAGAAAACAGGCTGATCATGCGATCGAGCGTGAGAATTTCCTCTTTGGTTTCGGGTGCCCACCCGAGCAGTGCCAGATAGTTCCGCAACGCTTCGGGGTCATAGCCGAGATCTTTGTAGTCGATGACCGACGTGGCGCCGTGCCGCTTGCTGAGGCGCGAGCGATCGGCACCGAGAATCATCGGAATATGCGAGAACTGCGGCACCGTCATGCCGAGCGCACGATAGATCAGAATCTGCTTGGGCGTGTTCGAGATATGGTCTTCGCCGCGAATGACGTGGGTGATCTTCATACCGACATCATCGATGACCACGGCAAAATTGTAGGTCGGAAATCCATCGGACTTCACCACGACGAGGTCGTCAAGCAGCTCAGGCGCGAAACTCAGCGGGCCTTTCGTCAGGTCGTTCCAGGTGACGGGGTCTTTTTCATCGACCCGCAGCCGCAGCACGAAGGGTTCGCCGGCCTGACAGCGGCGCTGCACATCTGAGGCGCTCAGCGATCGGCAACGACCGTCATATTTGATCTCCTGCTTTGCCGCGGCCTGTTCTTCGCGCATGCGGCTCAGCGTGTCGGCCGTGCAGAAGCAGTGATAGACCTTTCCCTGCTGCACCAGGCGTTCAACCGCCTCGCGATACAGAGACATGCGCTGCGTCTGAAAGTACGGACCGTGATCGCCGCCGACTTCCGGGCCTTCGTCCCAATCGAGCCCGAGCCAGCGCAACCCGTCGATGATCGCGCGGGTATAGACGTCTTTCGAGCGCTCGGCGTCGGTGTCCTCGATGCGAAGCACGAAGGTTCCGCCCTGATGACGGGCAAACAACCAGTTAAACAGTGCGGTGCGGGCGCCCCCGACATGCAGATGACCGGTGGGGGAAGGCGCGAAGCGGACGCGAACGGCTGAAGTCATGGAAAAACCTCCTGAGCGACGACGTAAGGTTCGGCGGGGAGATTCTACTCTATTTTTGCCGCCAGCACCTCGCGAAGTTTTTCCTGCAGCGCCTGAAGTTGATACGGCTTTTGCAGGAACCCGCACAGCCGCTTGCCGACAAAACGCTGCACCACTTCCTGCTCGTTGTAGCCTGAGCTCAGAATGATGCGCGCATCGGACCGCAGCACACGCATTTCACGGAACGCCTCTTCGCCGTTCAGATGCGGCATGGTGAGATCCATGACGGTGCAGGCAATATCGTCGGCACGTTCACGGAATATCTGTAACGCTTCGCGGCCGTCTCGGGCGGTCAGAACCTGGAATCCGAGTCGTTCAAGCATGCGGCGACCGGTTCTGAGGACCATTTCCTCATCATCGACAAGCAGAACGATCCCCTCTCCTTTCCAGTTCTGATCAATGTTCTCCACCCGCGGCTGCGGCTTGGCAGCCCTTTTGAGGGCGGGAAAGAGAACCTTGAACGACGTACCTTTGCCGACTTCGCTATAGACCTTGATGGTTCCGCGGTGTCCGCGCACGATGCCGAGGACGGCAGCCATACCGAGGCCGCGCCCGGTAAACTTGGTGGTGAAGAACGGTTCGAAGATGCGCCCCATGACTTCACGACTCATGCCGCAGCCGGTGTCGGAAACCTCGACGAACGCATACTCTCCTTCGGGCAGCTCGGCTCCGAGCGGCGTAAGGTCGAGATACTGCCGGTCACACATTTGAACCCCGGTAGACAGGCTGATGATACCGCTTTTGTCTCCGACCGCCTCGGACGCGTTCGTGATCAGGTTCATGATCACCTGACGCACCTGCGTGCCATCAGCCTCGATCGGGGGCACGTTTTCGGCAAAGGAACACTTGAGCACGGCCTTCTTCGAAATCGTGATCTGCAAAAGATGAATCATTTCTTCGACGACGGCTTTTAGATCGAGGGCCTCAACGACAAAACGACCTTTTCCGGAATAGGCCAGCATCTGACGCGTGAGATCCGCGGCGCGTTTGCTGGTCAATTGAATCTGCTCCAGATGCTCACGGGCAGGCGAGACGTCGGAGAGAGCCGCCAGCGCCATGTCGGCGTTTCCGAGAATGGACATCAGCAGGTTGTTGAAGTCATGCGCGATGCCACCGGCCAGCACGCCGAGACTCTCGAGCTTCTGCGCATGCAGCACCTGACTTTCGAGCAGGCGTTTCTCGGCCTCGGCCCGCTTGACGCGGGTGATATCGACAGTGGTTCCCTGAATGCGAACAACCGTACCCTGAGCGTCGACTTCGGCCCAGCCGCGCGCCAACGCCCAGATTTCGCCGGCTTTGGGAGACTTGAGTCGGTGCTCGACCTCGAGAGTCTTCTTCGCCCCCGTGGCCAGAGCTTCAAATTCGGCGAACAACACCGGTCGATCTTCTTCACGCACATGCTCACGCAGGATTTCCTGCGCCGCCTGATCGAACTCGCCATCCGGGATCCCCAGCAGTTCCTCGAAACCGAACCAGGTGACCTTTTTCTGATGCAGCATGAAGGTCCAGATGGCGGCGCTTCCCGCCTTCAGTGCGGTTTTTAGATTTTCCTGCGCCGCTTTCAGCGCCTGCTCGGAGCGGCGAATGTGGGTAATGTCCTGAAAGAAGACGGCAAAATGCATGGGTTTCGGGGAAAACGCCGTCACCGAATAGGTGCGTCCCAGTTCGGCCACGTGATTTTCGAGGCAGATAGAGTTCCCCGTGATGGCGACATTGCCGAACTGTTCGATCCAGTAGGGTTCGAGATTTTTGAACACTTCTTTGACTCGCTTGCCGATCAACTGGTCTCGCTTCAGGCCGGTGTGCAGTTCAAACGCCGGATTGAGATCGAGATACCGATAATCAACGGGCACCCCATTTTCGAGAATGACCGAATGGTAAGCATAAGCAAGCGGCAGGTGGCGCAAAATGAGATCGAGAGGCGCTGCGAGGGCTTCAGGCGTGTTGTTCCCGGCATCCGCACGGCGAACCATCGCCTGCAGTTGGGCGATCTGCTGACGCAGAGCCTCAACCTCTGCAGACAGAGAAACGGAGTCCGAAGAATTTTGTTGTGACATATTCCGCCTTTTCCCTTCCAGCCTCTTACGCCCTTTCAGATGATGAGCGGCAATGACTCTGAACCATTCGATCCGCTTGTTCACAAGCCGAGACGGAAAGTATAGCATACTCTCATTTCGAAGTATTCAAGTTGTTGACTCGGGTGGTGATTCGTGCTATCATTCTTCTGCACTACAGGCTCGTAGCTCAGTTTGGTTAGAGCACCACGTTGACATCGTGGGGGTCAGCGGTTCAAG
>CAYYIY010000064.1:0-29681 GCA_964472075.1 uncultured bacterium
CCATTCGGCAAGAGGCGAACGGAGTCCGAGAGCAGGCTGCCGGATCGCAGGAGGCGATTCGGCCTTGTCGTCTTCGCATGGATGCGAAGTCGACAAGGTTTCAGCCTCGCTCTCGAGACGAGAGAGCACTCCCTGCCACAATGGCGAATCGTTGAGCGATGCCGGCGAAAAAACAGAGTCTCGAGAGAACGAAATGACCCTGGCATGCAGGAAAGGGGATTGCGTCGTTTTCGGTTTGCGCGTAATCTCAATGACCCCGTCGTTTCGGATTTCTCCTGCGGCGGCCATCGACTTTTTTTTCGAGGATGCAACTTTTTTTCTGCAGGCGTTGTCTGAACAGTAACCAACGATGAACGACATTTCTCCAGATATCATCAAACAGGCCGCTGCCGGGCATCTGCCATCGTTCGAGCAGATCTTCCGGGCGTATTCGCCGACGGTTTATTCGGTAGCCTTCCGGATGGTTCGCAACCACGAAGATGCGGAGGAAGTGACTCAAAGCGTCTTCTTGACCCTGTTCGAAAGTCTGCAGGTCTTCCGCTTCGATTCTTCTCTGAAAACCTGGATCCATCGCATCACCGTGAATGCCGCCATCAACTGGATCAAGAAACAGGCACGTGAACGTCAGAAGGTTAAACGCTATGCCGCCGAAGCCCCGCGCACGGCACCGTCAAACGTCGAATCAGGTCTCGAGCGCGAGCAGAAGATTGTCCAGGCTCAGGAGATGCTGGAATGCCTTCCCATCGATCAACAGGTATGTCTGGTTCTGAGAACCTTTGAAGGAATGAAGTATCACGAGATTGCCGAGATTCTCGAACTGAATTTGAATACCGTGAAAGCGCGACTGAAACGGGCCAGAGAAACCCTGCTCGCTCGCGCAAGGGAGTTGTCCGATGATGAACTGTGAAACCGTTCGAGAACTGTTGCTGACAGACTATCTCGACAACGAACTCGATCCTGCTGCGCGAGCGGAGATCGAGGCGCATCTGACGAGCTGCAATCGCTGTCGCCACGATCACGACATCATCCGAAAAGTGCTGCACGTGCCGGCTGAGTCGCTAGCACCGGTCTTACCGCGCCGTGACCTCTGGCCGCGGATTGAAAAGAAGATTCAGGAAGAGATCGCCCGCAAGTCCGGAGGCAGGGCAGATCGACCCGAGACAGTCGGCACCTCAAAAACCGATGAACCGACATCCCCGGCAACCCCTTCGGGGAGCAGAAAGCGCTCCTATCTCCTGCGACTGCTGATCATTGCCCTGCTGGCGTTTTCCTGGAGCCTCTGCCAGAGACAGTCGCGAACGTCCAGCGTCAGCCCGCCTGTCGTACAACCTGCGGCCACGTCAGAGTGGCTGTATGACACGGAATTCACCTCTATCGAACTTCGCAGCATCGAATGGCTGCTGGTCTCCGAAGAGGCGACGACCTTTGAAGAACGCTTGAAACTCGAGGCCATTCAGAAAGAACATCTGACCAATTTCCGCCAGGCCTTTCTCTCAGCCCGTTCTGCGCGCCGATCACGACTCGCGTCAGCTCATCGCGATCTACAGACGCTGCGCGCTTCAACTTCAGCCGACAAGGAGGAACTTGCGAAGAAACAGAAGCACATCGAAACACTGACCGTATCTTCATTCGAAGCGCGCCGTCAGGAAGTCGAGCGTATTCGCGATCTGCTCACCCCCGACCAACGCGCCACCCTGCTCGATCATTTCAAAACCCTGGGCAGGTAAGTCGTGTTCTGATTCGATCTACGCTGAGGTCCTACAATACAAGGAGGTTGTATGAGTATCAGCAGCCTGACATCGACTCAGAGTCTCTGGAAGTTTCAGATGCAGGTGGGTTCATCCGCCTCATCAGCCGCGAACACGCAGAAGTCCGGCGGCGCCGAGAAAGCAGCCGAAGAGCTGCTCAGCGTTCTCAGCCGACCCCGACCGGCAAGCAGCGAAGGAGCCGTGGAAGCGACTGCCCCGTCCGCTCCCCCGCCGACGCAGGTTCCCGCGCTCGACATGACGGGAAGCCGCATTTCACTGGGGTTGCCCGGCCCGTCTGGTGAATCCGACAACGCGTTCGAGTTTTCGAAAGAAGATCTGGCGGCACTGAAGCAGAAGATCGAGACCAGCGGCAAAGCGGCATCTGACGGACTGGCAAAATTGATCGACCAGTTTGAAGCCACCGACACCAGCCGGAACGGCAAAATCAGCCGCGAGGAGTTCGCTGCGTTTGCCGAGCAGAATGGGTTCCGCATGCCGCCGGCAGCTCGTGCCACGGAAAGCAGTGCCACAGGAGGATTCTCGGGCTTCTCAAAACAGGATCTCGAGGGCATCAGACAGACGTTGGAAAAAGGCATGCAGGCCATTTCCCAGGCTCTGCAGGGCATGATCGATGCCTTTGCCGGCGCTGATGCCAATCAGAGCGGTGGGCTGGATCTCTCGGAGCTGCAATCCCTCGCGAACAATCAGTCTTCTCAGGCCGCCCCGAGCGATGGGCCGGTTATCGAGATCCGCTTCGCGCCCCAGCAGGGCGGCGAAAAGGGGCTGTCGAAAGAAGATCTCGAGCAGTTGAAAAAGACTCTCGAGGACAGCGGAATCGAGGTGCCGAAGGAACTCGACAAACTGATCGAATCGTTCGATAAGATCGACCAGAACAAAGACGGCACGCTGGGCAAGAACGAACTGAAGGCCTTCCGCGAGAGCGGTTCCGAGGCGGCCGGCGGTTCTGGTTCGACGGGCGGCTCGGGGAGTTCGGCGGTCGCCGGCGCAGCCGCGGGTGCGGAATCCGGCAACTCGTCCTCAGAAAGCGTTTCCGGGCAGCTCAATCGCCTGCTGTCACAGCAGATGACCAAAGCCTACAGCTATAGCGCCAGTGTTCGGTATGAGTCCTTCCAGTCTTCCTGGCAGACCGACATGACGGCCTGACATCTTTCCAGAAAACGTGCCCTGACTGACAAAGCCGGGGCGTAGCGACATTCGGTTTCCGGGTCCGCGGGGTCTTCCCTCCCCGCGGACTCTTTTTTCGCGCCAGACGAGAGCCGCGTCAGGGCAGCTCTCGTCAAGAAACTGTTTCGATCACTTGATCGATAGCAGCTCGATCTCGAAGTAGAGCGGGGTCATCGGCGGAATCGCGGGTGGGCGACCTTTTTCGCCGTAGGCATGGGCGTAGGGAATGAAGACTTCCCACTTTGATCCGACTTTCATCAATTGCAGAACTTCGGTCCAGCCCTTGATCACCTGCGTGACCCCGAAGACGGCGGGTTGATTGCGCCTGTATGAAGAGTCGAACTCTTCGCCGCTCATAAAGACACCGCGGTAATGCACTTCAACGCGAGACTCGGCTGTCGGTAGCGCCCCTGTTCCCTCTTTGATGACCCGATACTTCACTCCGCTGGGCAACTCGGTCATTCCAGTCGTATCAGGCTTTTTCACGGCGTCTCCCGAACAACCGGCGGCATAGAGACCACACGACACGAGGGCGATGACGACAAACATATTCATGAGGATATCCTTTGCAGTGTGTTTCATGATGATAACCGAAGTCGGCTTCGCTTTCGTGAAAGGCTATTCAATGGGAATCCAGATTTCCGTGCGGCGCTGCGCATCCGGAATAGCGGCAGTCGGATCATCGATGTAGCGTTCCACACAAGGGCCGTTCACCGTTTTGTAGCCGTTCTTTGCGATCCATGCGTACAAGGCGTTGATCGTTACATACGTGGTGTAATAAGGGCCGACGTGGGTTGCGACCGCAATTTTACGATAGGGAAACTTCTTGGCTTTCAGACGCTGAGTATCGCCCTGTCCGCCATTCACCGGGAATCCAATGTCCCACTTCAGGTCCGCCGGTTTCACGAACAGCGGACTGTTCCAGTAGACGAGAATCTCCTTGTCGACCGCCTGGACGCCCGATGAGGCAAAGTATCCCAGAAACTCTTTCGCCACCTCGGGAATACGCGTATACGGGCCTCTGCCTTCGAGGCAGAGATACGTCAGCGACGGCAGCTGCCTGATTTCGGCATTCAGCGCCGGAATCGCGGCGGGAGCCGCAGACAGCGCACAAACGTAAACAAACAACCCAAGAACGGCCAACACTATGCACCTTTTCATACGTTTTCCTCCATTCTTTCGCTATCTGTCAACGGCCGATCTTCGGGTCAGCCGATGATTCCCCTGCCCTGCGCAACCCCTCGATTGCTGATGGATTGCCGGGATACGCAAACAGACACTTCCGGAACAACTCTTCGGCGCGGGCGTTTCTTCCCGCAATCAGATGGCACCAGCCCTGTCCCAGCCATGCCCACAGATCTTCCGGCAGTTTCTCATACCAGCCGAGAGCCTGTTCGAACCGACCCATGGCATACAGATCGTCTGCGATGATCTTCACGGCCGTCACGTCAGTCGGCTCTTTTTGTACAATCTCGCGCGCCTCTTTCGCCGCTTCAGATAACCTTCCAAGTGACCACAATACTGACATGCGTCCGCGACGATCACTCATTTGCGCACGCTTTTGAATCAGAATCGTATAGGCTTCCTCCGCTTCCTTCAAACGGCCGGTAAGAGAAAGCAGCAGAGCCTTTTCCGCGAGAACACCGAGTAGATCAGGCTGTTGGGTCAGCAAGGCATCCGCCAGCTGCAGGGCTTCAAGGTATCTGCCCTGTTCGCGCAGACGCGGCAGCACCTCTGCCGTCGGCTGGTCTTTCACCACCCCGTTCAGTTGTCGATACTCCGCCTCACGCAAGCCGGCCATCGCCTCGAGATCACCCGGAAAGGCGACCAGCAGAGAGCGAAACTCGGCGATCGCCTTTTTCCATGTCTGCTGTTTCATGTGCGTCCAGGCTCGCCCGAGCCGCATGTCTCTCGCCATCGCGTATTCCGGCCTCGAATACCAACCCAGGGCTTCGTCATACCGTTTGAGGTTGTAGCACGCCCAGCCCGCATGCAGGATGGCGAACGAGTTCACGGCATTCTGCTTCAGCAATCGTTCACAGAGTGCCAGAGATCGGTCAAAGTCGAGCAGCCGCTCGCTGACCGACACGGCTCCGTACCAGGCATCGATCGGCGCATCACTCTCGCCAAGAACATTCTCGTAATCCTCTTTTGCTTTGAGTGGTCGGCCGTTCATCAGCTGCAACCCGGCCCGCTTGAGCAACAGAAGCTGTGTCTGCCCGCCCCGGGCGATAAGTTCATCGAGGATGCTGATTGCCGGGTCCAGGTTTCCTTCTCTCGTGAGGGCGTCGACCAGCTGCAAAGCGATCACGATGCTTCCCGGTTGCTGACTCAGATGCTGTTGAAAGAAGCTCGATGTTTGCGCGTTCAGGTCAACGGGACAGCCGAAAACCAGAGCGGCCACCCAGAGAACAACCACGAGGGGCCCCGCCCGCAGGGGGAATGCTGATGCAAAACTCCGTGGCTCCGTCAAAACAGGTCGACGCCCCGAAAGAACGTCAGACAATACATGCCTCCGTTTCCGGGCTGCGCAACACGCCATTCTTGCCGGCTGCAGGCACTGGTGCTGGTGTTTCATGTGCTTCCTGGTTTCAAAACAATCATCGTGTACATATCATTCTGCCGCGACCTTGCGCAACGACAGAGCTTCCTTTACGCCGTCGTGTAACTGCAATGACGCGAAGCCGTGCGCGCCCAATCGCAAAGTGATCGACATATTCCGGCATTGAGAGGCCTTGACATCATCGGCAAACTCGGACATAACACAGAACTCCGAGGCAGATCCGTCGGTGTGTTCACGGTGTTCCTCGTGAACTGTTTTTGTACAGACAAACGAAAAGATGTCGCCGACGATCCTTGACAGCAGACGTTTCACGCCGCCGAGAAATGGATACGCGCTTCTGCCAAACAGCACAGAATGCCATCTGAGCTCCGGCGACAGGTTGTACGGCATTTCCGAAAGCGATACCGCGAACAGATTGAGAGGTGACATGCCGCGTTCAGAATACCGAATAACTTCGACCGAGACATAGCCCGGCAGATACTCGATCTGATCGCCATCCGGACCGGTCACGATCACGTTTCCATAGAGTGAATAGGTGAACGTCCATGGAACGACACGTTTCCTGCCGTTCTCCGTGACCTCCATGTGCCAGGTCTCTCCGTTTCGCGGTAAGAGGAGCAGGCGACGCGCGTCATTGCCGAACATCGGCTCGATAGCCGCGGTTCGATCAGGTCGAAAGGTCGGTTTGAACCAGCGTCTGCCGCTTTCCTCGATGATCACGTTCGCCAGCAGAAACGGCAGATTCGCGGCGCCGAAAAGCGGACTCGACTGTACCTGCAAGTGAAGATGCGGAACCGCACTGCGTCCGGAGTTGCCGACACTGGCAATCGGAGTTCCGATCGAAACGGCCTGCCCGGGAACCACCAGAATCGATGCTTTTTTCAGATGATACAACCCGACATAAAGGCCGCCCGAATAGATGACCACGCCGTTTCCCCACGGAGCATCGAGATTCATGTGTCCTAGGGGGTTGTCATCGACACCGGCTTCGATCGCGGCAACCACGCCCTCGACCGGCGAAAGAACCGGAGCATTGAAGGCAAAATAGTCGTCAACCGTAATACCCGTCGATCGAAAACGGCTGCCCGCATTGTCGATGGCGGCGAAATCCACCCCATAGCGCCAGTATTCGCGATGCGTTTCGTGACCATCGAATGCCTGCACGATCATCCATTTGCCAAAGACGGGCAACGAAATTGCGCGCAGGAAAATTCTTTCCTCATACCGCTGGTAATACACCACGGCTTCTTCGGGTGATTCGAACGGCAGACCCGGTCGCATGGGTTGAGCAGCCGTCAGCCTTCCCTGCATCGCCAGCAGAATCACGGATATGGTTGCATTGAAGGAAATCGCCGTCCAGTCTCCCCCGGTGATACGCGCGCCACTGACAGCCAACACACCGGCAAAGAAACCGCAGATCTGCGCCGCCATCATCAGACCGATCGACCGCCGGCCCGGCACGAAGAACACGCCGCCGATCGCGATCGCGATCAGAACGGCATTGAATCCAAACGCCGTTTCGTATCCGACACAGGTAAACGGAAGAATCTCCATCATCAGGCGCATGGTCAGCCAGCCCAACACCGCCATAATCGTTGAAATGCGTGACGCCGAAGCTAATGCCATGCTCACCAGCAGACAGGGAATAAATTTTTTCTGGTACAGGATCGCCCCCACCGAGAAAATGAATCCAAGAAGACCGTGAAGAAAGCGATCGAAGAGACTCAGCAGATACGGTTGCTGAAAGAACAGATCGACCCGACTGTCCGAGTATGAGCACGGCCGATAGAAGACGGTTCCGAACCACACTTCCTCAGATCGACACAGAAAGGTGAAGAGAAAGACGGTCAGAACGAACGGGTAGGAACAGACGGGCAGGCCATACCGGTTCCACAGAATGTGCGTCAGTGTCCGAGTCAGGAAGAATACCAACAGGCTTCCCGCCAGCGTCAGCAGAATCAACATTCGTATCTGCGCGAACGCGTTGCCGAGATACAGCCCGAACAGAATCGCATTCGCGAAATACCCGCCCGCGTGAATGTCGGCTTCCGGAACGTCGAACAGCCTCGCCCATCCGAGCATCATCAGAGCGCACAGCAGAGACGCGAGACCATGATCGGGGTTCCAGGTCACGGCCGGCATGATCAGCAAACCCGGCAGCACACGTGAAGAGAACAGAATGCCGCTGTACCAGCGAGCCACGGTGCGAACAGCCTGCAGACTGGATGCCGTGATTCCGATCACAGAGATTCCTTCATGTTGTCATCTTAATCGCGATCAATCACGACGAATGTTTCGTGCGCCGTTTGCGTTCGCGCAGGTGACTCGGCACCGACTCGAGTCTGGTCATGTAATCCAGGTCTTCCTTGGCCCTTATCTGGTGCGCTTTTCCTGTTTCGTCGATCAGGACAATCGCCGGCCGATACTGTATGAACTGCATCCACTGTGTGACATTGTAGGCCCCAACCGGGTGTATCAGCACCTGTTCTCCGGGTGACAGTGCCGGGAACTGAATCATTGGTCGCACGATATCGATATTCATGCAGAGCGGGCCGTAGAGAATCATGTTCTCGAGAAACTCTGAATGCGGACGCGTCGGAATGACATTGTGTTTGTACCAGGTCGACGTGAACAGCAGATTCACCCCGGCGTCAAGAATCAGGCTCGGTGTGCCATCGGTGAGTCGTTTCGAACCCACGACGCTCGCCACGAGATATCCGGCTTCGTCGATCATCGCCCTTCCGGTTTCGAGAATGAGCAACGGCGGGGTCGAGAAGCAGTCGCGGCGCAACAACAGTTCTTCGCAGATTACTCGTGCAAACTCATCGACCGTGGGGTTGGTCTGGCTTCCGGGCAGATACTGCGTATGCAGGGTGTTGGTCGAGGGAAATCCCCCACCGACATCAATGTATTCGATCTTGATTGCCAACTCGTCGCGCAGACGGCGAGCAAACTGAGCCAATTTCTGCACGGCGACTCGATACGCTTTCGGCTCGAGAATGAACGTGCCGATGTGACAGTGCAAGCCCTTCAAGCGCAATTTGCCCGTTGAATGCATCTTTTCGACCGCGGTGAAGGCCGCGTCATTTTCGAGGTTGAAACCGAAACGGGTCCAGGCCGGGTAGATGCCCGCGTCGAGGTTGACCCTGATGCCGAGATCGATGGGCTTGCGCAGCTCGACGGCCAGCTTTTCGAGATTGAAGATCTCTTCCATGTTGTCGACATTGATCTTCGACTTTGCTTTTACCGCCTGCTTCAAAGCTTCATACGGCTTGTACGGTCCGTTGAAGATGATCTTCTCGCCAGGCACGCCGAGACGAACGGCTTTCTCGTATTCAAACTGCGAGACCACCTCGGCCCACGACCCTTCCTGATGAAAGATCTGACATATCGCATCGAGATAGTTGGTTTTGTACGACCACGAAAACTGCGTCTGCGGGTATTTATGCGCAAATTCTCCGGCTGCTTTTCGATAGGTCTCGCGAATCGTGCGTTCCGAGAATACAAAGAGCGGTGAGCCGAACTCGCCCACCAGGTCCGTGACCCTGGCTCCGTCGATCGCCTCTTTGTACGAACCCGACGCCGGGCCGAACTTGTTCATGGCCCCTTCCGTATGTGGAAAGATCCGCGGTTTCTGATATTCGCGTTTCATGATCGGCTCTCCTTATTCCGCTTCTGAACCGGCTTGCGTTTTGCCTGCCCCTTTCGACTCTGCCCTTCGGGTCTCTGCACGGGCCTCTCGACCTGCGTCACAACTTCTCTCTGCAACTCCCCTGACATCAGCATGCTTTCATACTCCGGCATTGAGATGATCATGTCTTGCGAATACCGCAGAAACAGCGTTCCGGGTTTTGCCGACACCGTCTGACATCGCCCGCGCTTTTTCTCACAGACATGCTGCAGCAGCAGTTCGGGCAGGTTGCATCCCGCTCCGTGGCTCAGAAAGATCCATGCAGGAAATCGCGGATTGATCTCGATCAGATAGTATTGATCGGTTTTCGCGCAGCGCATGATCTCGGCTTCCATCGGGCCGCGCCACTTGAGGTGCTTCATCAGGCGTCGACAGCAGGCAGAGAGTCCGGGGGACTGAATCGTCATGCCGCCCCAGGCCTTGCCCTTGTCGGTTAAAGCCATCTTTTTCATGGCGGTAATGCCAAGCATGTTCCCCGCCCCATCGCCCGCAATGGCGATATCAAACTCTTCCCCTGGAACATATTGCTGTAGCAGCAGCGGGAAGCCCCATCGATACGAGATGGCACGCGCCGCCTTGTCGAGTTCCACATCGTTGCGCGCCGTTACCGCCTCGTAAAAGATGCCCTTGACCACGCACGGATACCCGATACGACGGGCCGCAGGAAAAAGCTGATCGTAACTCGCGATCTCAATCGTCTGCGGGTATTTCAACCGCGCCTTGCGGCACAACTCGGCCAGTTTGAGCTTCGATCGCATCTCGATCATCTCGGCGGAGGGCAGAAAGGTCCTGACGCCCAGCTCTCGCAGCTCGGCTTCCATTGCCAGCACGTTTGTCAACTCCGAATCAAGCGCCGGCAGTAAAAAGTCGACATTCGCTCTTTGTACGATTTCGCGCATACGCGTTTTGAACGCTTCGATGCCGGCCGACGGGTACGGAATCAGATACACCTCGTCGCAGGCATCCGGCACGTAGATAGTCGCCTCTTTGGCATCATAAGCCAGGCCGATGATGCGCACATCGAATCGTTTCTGCGCGCGTAAACACTTGATGATGCCGAGACCGGGGCCGGGGCTGTCCGAGGCGTTCAACCCGGTTACCGCAAGATTAATCTTCATGCAGATGAAACGACTTCAGTTCGACCAGAAACTCGTCAACATCACGTCGCGCGGTCTTTTCGTCGACGTCGAATTCCGCGGTCAGGTCATCCACCAGCTGCGACTTCTTTTTTCCGGCCATGATGCCGCGAAAGGTGACCAGGCCGGTCGGGTTCGCCGAAAACGTGCGGCCCGAGACCAGATCGATAATCAGACCCGAAGCCAGAATGTTGAACCTGTCGGCAAGCTTCTTCATGCCGTTTTCCTCCCTGCGCCGGAACTCCGGTTTGATCACACTGGCTGCAGTAAGGAAACACAGTGCGGGCCTTCGTTCCCCCCGCAATGCCAGACCAAAATACGATATTAGGGTAACTGATAAATGAGCGTTTTCCTACATTTTTTTCTCAAGAAGCCACGGTAACGGTGATCGCGTGAACCACCACAAGGCATTCATGAAAGCGGTTGAGCGCAGCAGCCTTCTTGAGAAAGCCGCGTCAGGCCGAGAAACACGGGAACCAGCGCGGCCACCGGACTACCGTGTGTCTCAAGGCAGTCATCGCCGCCCTTCTCTTTTCACATGAGGCACGGGCAGGAAGATACAGCGGCATGAACAACTCGGCAATTCGCACCGGCTCTCGTTTTTTTGCGAGAACGCCTCAGCGATGCCCCAGCGGTCGTATGGCCTGGCAGATCTCGATCCGAAAGCTTTTTCCAGGTTCCGGAAATCCATCGGGAAATCGTTCGACGCAGGGGCGGTCATCGGGAGTATAACCGCTCGCCGGCAACCAATCGCGATGAATGCGGGTCCAGGCATCGCAGATCATCAAAGACCTCGTCGGTTGCTGCAGCACGGCGATGCGCCCGCCCGGAATCTCGAGTCGAGCCGCCGGAGCCTCGACAGAAACATTCGATGCAATCTCGACGCCCGCATCGTACCGGCGGCGATCTGCCGACATAAGCCCCCGATCGCCATAACAGATGCCAATGTATCGGTGTTTCATTCCAGGCAACGCCTGTTCAGCCCACCATTTGATCTTTCCGAACAACTCCGCCTTGTGCCGTTCCTCATACGGCCCGTAATGCCGAACGTATGCAATGGTCGTCGGCGGAAACTCTTGAATCGTCAAAGACGGCGGCTCCCGGCCGGCTTCGCGCGCAGCCGCTTCCAGCTGCCGACGCATCTGTTCCGCCGAACGGCGAATGCCATCCTGAATCTTTTTGAGAATCGTCCGGGCCGTCTCCGGATAATGTGTTCGTGCTTCTCGAAACGCCCGCGCACTCGTACCGAAGGCTTCCTTGAATGCCCGTGAGAAGTTGGCGGACGACGAAAACCCGTAATCAAGCGCAATGTCGGTGATCGAACGATCGGGCCGGCGTTCAAGTTCGAGCGCCGCCCTCTCGAGTCTGGCCCGGCGCACGTACGCATGAAGCGGCTCACCCACGACTCCGGCAAACACCCGATGAAAGTGAAAGGCCGAAAAACCCGCTTCTTCGGCGAGTGCTTCGAGCGACAGGTCTCCATCGAGGCGATTTTGAATCATGTCGACGACGGAATTCACTTGGGCCACATACTCATGTCTCGCTCGTTCGCTGTTCATCTGCATTTCTCCATGCCGGGTTCTTTGTTCGCCTCATCATACCGCCTGCCGTCAGTGCCGACAAGCATGCCCGTGTGAAAGGGAAAAACGGTCGAACCACCGTTCAGGGGTTCGACCGTTCTATTTGAAACTCGAGCAGAACCAGCAAGATCGTCAATGATCTCGACGTTCAATGGTCGGTGCTTACTGGCGGCTTGCTTGAGGCAATCTGACCGGAACCATGGCAGGTCGGGCACACATACGGGTAGTATCCGGGGCCGCCATGCAGTTTTCCCGTGCCGTGGCAGTGAGGGCAAACCACCGTCATCTGTCGATCGAGCTTTTCACCGGTGATCACGTGTTCCCGATGCAGGTCGGCAAAAGCACGTTTGCTGGTCAGCCACTGTTCCATCGCCGCACAGAAGTCCGCGAGATCATGCGGGTCTCGACTGGTCAGCAGATTCTGATCGACCACTACAGCGCGATCTTCGATGACGTGCGCCCCGGCATTGCGCAGATCGCCTCGAATATCACCGACACCGGTAATGTCGCGCCCCTTCACGAGACCGGCATTGATCAGCACCTGCGGCCCATGACAGACGGAAGCAATCAGCACGCCCGCGGCAGACGCCTGGCGAACGAATTCCAGCACCGCACCGTCCGTGCGCATGATGATGGGGTTCCAGGCCCCACCGGGAATGACGACCGCATCATAGTCTTTCGGGTTCGCCTGAGAAATCTGCCTGGTGACCGGAATCCAGACACTCGGCTTGAGGAAACGCACCGCCATAACCCGGTCCTTGATCCAGTCAGGGGTAATCACATCGACGATCGCACCGCGAGCCTGCAGAAACTCAAGCGGATACGTGGCTTCCACTTCTTCGAATCCGTGCGCCGCCACGAGAGCGATCCGAATACCGCTCAGGGAGTCCGGGTTCGTAACCGGGATCTGCTTGACCTCATACGGCATTCCGGCATCCACTTCCTCAGGTTTCACCACTTCATAGGCATACGAGACCATCGAAATGAAAGTCACCAGAATTGAAACGATACTCAAACGAAGAACCGTTCGTGGGAACAACATACAAAACCTCCTGTGATCTTGCTTTTGAACTTGTTTGTGAACGTTCCTGTTCACGCAAACGATTCTACGCACCTCAAGCCCGTAAAACTTTTCAATTCTTGCGATTGTGTATAAGGTGCGAACAACAGCCTTGCGAGCCACTTCCATGTCTTCCCATCATTCGCTGCCCTACGTGCTTTTCCGCCGAAACAGACTTTCGTCTTGCTGTCAAGCATTATTTGATATATTTTATGTATCGTATTGAGATTGAAGTCAGATGCTCAGACTTCCCCATTGAACCAACGGAGGTTTCTCCCATGATGAATCGATTTTTCGTCAGCATTCTCTTTTGCCTGCTCGTCCTGAATCCCGCTTCGGCCGCCTTGAAAGAGCAGGTGGTTGCCTACTCGCTGAACGGCACCGCTCTCGAAGGTGTTCTGGTCTACAACGATGCAGATTCGGCAAAACGGCCCGGCATTCTTGTCATCCACGACTGGATGGGTGTCGGCCCGTATGTCATCGGGCGCTGCCGACAGCTGGCTGAACTCGGATATGTTGCCTTCGCGGCCGACATCTACGGCAAGGGAGTACGACCTGCCAACCGCGAAGAAGCATCTCAGCAGGCCGGAATCTACAAGAAAGATCGCGCGCTGATGAGAGCGCGGGTTACCGCGGGACTGAATGAATTGAAAAAGCAGCTGCTCGTCGACCCCGCGAAGATCGCCGCGATCGGCTACTGCTTCGGTGGAACGACGGTCATCGAACTGGCGCGCAGCGGCGCGGAACTTTCCGGTGTCGTGAGCTTTCACGGCGGACTCGACAGCCCGACCCCCGCCGATGGCAAGAACATCAAAACAAAGCTACTCATTCTGCACGGTGCTGACGACCCGTTTGTACCTGCCGACGATCTCCAGAAGTTCCAGCAGGAGCTGCGCGACGCCAAGGTCGACTGGCAGATGGTATCATACGGAAACGCGGTGCATTCCTTTACCCACAAAGATGCCGGAGATGATCCGTCCAAGGGAGCCGCCTATGAAGCACGCGCTGATCGCCGTTCCTGGCAAGCCATGAAGTCGTTTTTTGCTGAATTGTTCGAACCATAAGTGGCCGGTGGCGAACGGATCATTGCCCCCTGATCGCGGCTCAACCCCCTCTTTGGTCCAATTGTTCAGGCGTTTCTGACTCGAGGGCGGAGAGAGTCATAGATACCTATTGATCAGGAAAACAGGTTCTCGCACTTGAAATCTCATGCGAGAACCTGTAACCTGCGCGCAGCGATCGCTTGATTAACTGCGTCAGGGAGAGACTCTCATGTCGGCAACAGGTTGCGCATCCAAGTGCCCGTCCGCGCCCCCCGACACCATACGAGAGGTCAGGAATTGTACCCTTGTGGGCCTGGTCACAAACCTGGTTCTCACAGTATTCAAGATCATCGCGGGCTTCTCCGGCGGCAGTCAGGCCGTCATTGCGGACGGGGTTCACAGTCTTTCCGATTCGGCTACCGACATCGTGGTTCTCGTCGGAGCGCAGTTCTGGGGCCAACCACCCGACGAAGATCATCCGTACGGCCACCGCAAGGTTGAATCCATCGCCACAATTGTCATCGGCCTGGCCCTCGGCGCCGTTGGTATCGGTCTGGCCTACAATGCCATCATCAGCATGCAGGAAAAGCATGAGGGTCCGCCGACACTGATCGCTCTCGTAGCGGCCGTCCTATCGATCATCGTCAAAGAAGTGCTCTATCGCTGGACCATCAGAGTCGGCAAACAGGCGAAGTCCAGCGCCGTGATCGCCAACGCCTGGCATCATCGTTCAGACGCCCTGTCCTCGATTCCCGTTTCGGTTGCCGTTGCCACTTCATTCATCGCGCCGACCTGGTCGTTCGTCGATCACGTGGCCACGGTTGCCGTCTCTCTCTTCATTCTGCAGGCCACCTGGATGATCATCTCGACTCCGTTGCACGACCTCATCGAGCGAGGCGCCGACCAGTCGATGGTCGACAAGATTCACGCTCTTTCCATGCAGGTTGAAGGCGTGAAGGACGTGCACAAGATTCGCAGTCGAGCCGTTTCCGGAGCGTATTTCATCGACCTTCACGTTCAGGTCGACAAGTCACTCGACATTGATGAAGCCCACAACATATCGGGCCGGGTGAAAAAGTCGCTGCTCAACGCGGAACTCGAAATCGTCGACGTCCTCGTCCATATCGAACCGTACTATCCGTAAAGTCTCTTAAGACCCTTCCAGAGCAGATATCAACAGCATCGACACCTGAAGATGGCGTTCGTTTAAAACATGAAATCATGTGCGTGATGAAACGACTTTTTGTCTGGTTATCTTTCGCCTGCGTGCTGTTCTCGACCAATCCGGTATCAGCCGAACCACTGGGAGCAACCAGTGATGGTGAAGCATCAATCATCGAGACAAAGGAAGAATACATCCCTGCCCCCACGGCAGCTTCGGCCCCGACGAATGTGACCGACGCCATCCGGCATGTTCCGATATCACTCCGTTTGCTCGGGCCTTTCGTCAACACAGTTTTCGCATGAGCGTCAGATCTTTAGCCTCTCCTGACTGATCTCCTTTCTGACTTCCTATTGATTAGCCTGTCTGTTCTCCCTTCGGTGCATGTAAATACACCGGCCACGCGGCCATATTCGAGACGGATCTGCATCGTTCTTCTCTCCTTTGTCGCTTGCATCAACTCATACACTTTCGCCTTGTGATTTTTTTCGCAATATGATATGATTTCTTATGACGAACGTTTCGCCCGACCCCTGACCCCTTCGTTGCCGTTCACCAAACCCGGAGTCAGGGCATCACGGGGCCGCGAGCCCCACGAGCTTCTCGGAGGAATTCCATGAACACCGGTTGTCATTGCGGTGGCAGCGATCAGTCCACGACGATCACTCTGCCCGAACTGCAGGAAATTCTGACACGCTATCACCCCAACAAACGGGAATACCTGATTCCCATTCTGCAGGAAACGCAGGGGGTCTACGGCTACCTTTCGAAGCCGGCAATGGTCCGGATCGCCCAGCACGTAGGCGTTCCGGTCAGCAAGGTCTACGGGGTCGCGACCTTCTACAACCAGTTCAAACTCACCGCCCCCGGCAAGCACGTCATCTCGATCTGCCGCGGCACGGCCTGCCATGTGCGCGGGTCCGATCAGATTCTGCGGGCCTTCGAATCCGAGCTGTCGATCAAGGCCGGGCAGACCACCAAAGACCAGGAATTCTCTCTCGACATCGTCGCCTGCATCGGCTCATGCTCTATCGCGCCGGTCATCACCGCCGACGGCGAATTTCACGGCCGACTGACCACCAAGGACGTCGTCCGTATTCTCAACGACATCCGCAACGGAGGCGCCAAGAAATGAGTGCTCCCACAAATCCCCGCATTGAAGCCAACCTCAAGAACCTGCGCTACCCCGAGCGCATGACGCTCGATGCCCTGCTCAGCCGCAAAGTGCTCGAGCAGCTGCAGAAAGAGGTCGTCGAGCCGACCCGTCAGAAGCTCACCATTCAGGTCGGCATGGGAACCTGCGGCCTCGCTTCCGGAGCCCAGAAAGTCTGGGATTACCTCACCAAACTGAAGGCCGAGGGAAAGCTCGAGGCCAACCTGCGCAAGGTCGGCTGCAACGGCTACTGCGCCACGGAAGTGCTTGTCGACGTTCGCAAGCCCGGCAAACCCCAGGTGACTTTCGGTTCCGTCGACGTGAAGAAAATGGAAAAGATCTATGAGTCCTACCTGAAGGGCGACAAGATCCCGATGGAATACGTGGTCGGCATCTCTGAAAACTTTCCCGGCGAGCAGAACTTCGAGGTTCCGGCGGAATTCAGCGGCGTCAAGAAGTTCAAGGACCTGGACTTTTTCAAGAAGCAGTTTCGCATCGTTCTCAAGAACTGCGGCAACATCGACCCTGAATCGATCGACGAGTATCTGGCCCGCGGCGGGTATCAGGCAACGGCGAAAGCCCTCAAGATGAACCCGCGTCAGGTGGTCGACGAAATGATCGCTTCCGGTTTGCGCGGCCGCGGCGGCGGCGGGTTCCCCACCGGCAAGAAGTGGGAATTCGCTTTCAACCAGAAGTCCGACCAGAAGTACATCGTCATGAACGCCGACGAAGGCGACCCGGGCGCTTTCATGGATCGCTCGGTCCTCGAAGGCGACCCGCACCGAGTGATCGAAGGCATGATCATCGGCGGCTACGCGATCGGCGCGACCAAAGGGTACATTTACGTGCGGGCCGAGTATCCGCTCGCCATCGAGCGCCTGAACATCGCTATCGCGCAATGCCACAAGTACGGTCTGCTCGGCAAGAATATTCTCGGCAGCGGCTTCGACTTCGACCTCACCCTGAAAATGGGTGCCGGCGCGTTTGTCTGCGGTGAAGAAACCGCGCTGATCGCCTCCATCGAAGGCAAGCGCGGCATGCCCAAGCCCCGACCGCCGTTTCCGGCAGTCGCGGGCGTGTTCGGCAAACCGACGGTCATCAACAACGTCGAAACATTTGCCAATGTGGCTGAAATCATCGACCGGGGCGCGAAATGGTTCGCCTCGATTGGTACGGAAAAGTCAAAAGGCACGAAGGTGTTCGCGCTGACCGGCAAGATCGCCATGTCGGGCCTGATCGAGGTGCCGATGGGCATCACCCTGCGCGAAATCATTTTCGATGTCGGCGGCGGCATTCCGGGCGGGCTGGCCTTCAAGGCTGCTCAGATCGGCGGTCCGTCGGGTGGTTGTCTGCCCACACAGTGCCTCGAAACCGCGATCGACTATGACTCGCTGATTCAGGCTGGAGCCATGATGGGTTCGGGCGGTCTCGTCGTCATGGATGAGAAGACCTGTATGGTCGACATCGCCCGCTTCTTCATCAACTTCACACGCACTGAGTCGTGCGGCAAGTGCATTCCGTGCCGCGAAGGCATCGCGCGCCTGCAGGAAATGCTCGACAAGGTCGTGCAGGCCCCCGAAGAGGAAACCGGAAACATGACGCTCGAGCGCTTCAAGGCCGTGCTCGATCTGCGCAAGACCTGCGAACTGATTCGCGATACGGCGGCCTGCGGCCTCGGCCAGACCGCGCCGAATCCGATTCTTTCGACCCTGCGCTATTTCAAGGACGAATATGAATCGCACATCTTCGACCGCAAGTGCCCGGCCGGCAAATGCAAGTCGCTGCTGACCTTCAAGATCGACCCCGAACTGTGCAAGAAGTGCGGCCTGTGCAAAAAGAAGTGTCCCAACGACGCGATCGTCGGCGAAATCAAGCACACCCACTACATCGTCAAGGAAAAATGCGTGAAATGCGGCGTCTGTCAGGACGTCTGCCCCTTCAAGGCAGTGAAGGTCGAGTAAAGGAGCATCATCATGGCAAACCTCAATGTCACCATCAACGATAAAAAGTACCAGTTCGAAGCCGGCAAAACCATCCTCGACGCCTGCCGACAGGTAGGCATCGATATTCCGACCCTGTGCCATCTCAAGAATCTTACCCCTTCCGGCTCGTGCCGCATCTGCGTGGTCGAGGTCGAGAACGCCCGCAGCCTGGTGCCGTCCTGTGCCTTTCCGCTCGCGGAAGGTCAGGTGATTCGCACCAATACCGAACGCATTCGCGAGGCCCGCAAGATGATCGTCGAGCTGCTCGTGGCCAACCACCCGCAGGACTGTCTGACCTGCCATCGCAGTCTGAACTGTGAACTGCAAAAACTGGCCAAGGAACTCGATGTCGAAGCGAAACCACACTTCAAGGCCAAACGCACGTATCATCTCGACACAACTTCGCCCGCGCTGGTTCGCGACCCGAACAAGTGCATCATCTGCGGTCGCTGCGTGCGTGTCTGCGAGGAAGTGCAGGGCGTCGGCGCCATCGACTTCACCAAGCGCGGCTTCGACACCATGGTGTTGCCCGCCTTCAACGAAGACCTCGCCAACACGACCTGCGTCAACTGCGGTCAGTGTATCAAGGTCTGCCCCACGGGCGCCCTTTCCGAGAACTTCTCGGTGAAAGATACCATCGATCTGCTGATGGACAAGAATCGCACGGTCGTCTGCCAGGTGGCCCCGGCCGTGCGCGTCGCCCTGGGCGAGCTGTTCGGCATCGATGAAGACAACGTCGCTCCGCGTCTGGTCGATGGGTTGCATCGCATCGGTTTCAAGTATGTCTTCGACACCAACTTCGCCGCCGATCTGACGATCATGGAAGAAGGTACCGAGCTGGTCGGGCGCCTGTCCAACCAGGGCGTGCTGCCGATGATCACATCGTGCAGCCCCGGCTGGATCAAGTTTATCGAGCACTTCTACCCCAATCTGCTGCCCAACCTGTCTTCGTGCAAATCGCCCCAGCAGATGCAGGGTGCCATGATCAAACACTACTGGGCGAAGAAAATGGGCCTCGATCCCGAGAAGGTCGCAGTCGTCTCGATCATGCCCTGCACCGCCAAGAAGTTCGAAGCCCAGCGCCCGGAAATGGAAGTCGACGGCATCCGCGATGTCGACGTAGTGCTGACCACACGCGAAGTCGCCAAACTGTTTCAGAACTTCGACCTCGATCTCAAGGTCTGCGAACCGAAGGAATTCGACAACCCCCTCGGCGAATCGACCGGCGCGGGTGCCATTTTCGGCGCCACGGGCGGCGTCATGGAAGCGGCCCTGCGCACAGCGTACAAGCTCGTCACCGGCAAGGAGCTTGAATCGCTCGACGTTGAAGCGGTACGTGGGTTCGACGGGGTCAAGGAAGCCGTGGTGAAGGTCGGCGATCTCGATGTCTCGGTCGCCGTGGCGTCCGGGCTGCAGAACGCGCACACGCTCTTGAAAGCCGTCATGAGCGGTGAAAAGAAGTATCACTTCATCGAGATCATGGGCTGCCCGGGCGGGTGTCTGAACGGCGGCGGACAGCCGACCACGTTCGACGCCGAGGTTCTCAAGAAGCGCCTGGCCAAGATCTACTCGATCGACAAGCGTGCCAGGATTCGCCGCTCGCACGAAAACCCGTCGATTCAGCAGGTCTACAAGGACTTCCTGGAAAAACCCAACTCGCACCTCTCGCACAAGCTGCTGCACACGCATTATCACGAACGCAGCGAAAAGATCTGAGCGTACCGGCTGCCCTCGGCGGCAACGCTCAGGGCAGCCCGCCTTTACAGGAGTAAATCATGGGCGTGGTGAAACGCGTCGGCGGTCGGTGCAAGCGCTGTTATACCTGCGTGCGCAACTGCCCGGTCAAGGCCATCTGCGTCGAGGGCGGCGAAGCGACCGTCATCGAAGATCTCTGCATCTCGTGCGGCACCTGCGTGCGCGTCTGCAGCCAGAAGGCCAAGCAGGCCGAATCACATGTAGAACGCGTGTTCCAGGCATTTGCAACTGGTACTGAAGTCGTCGCTCTCATCGCGCCGTCCTTCGTCGCCAGTTTCCCGACCGTCAACCCGAAGCAGGTGATTCACGCCCTGCACGAGCTTGGGTTCAAACGTGTCGTCGAAGTCGCCTACGGTGCCGAACTGGTCGCCCGTGACGCCCGACGCATGATGAATGATCCCGAGGTTCGTAAACCGCTTATCGCCAGCCCCTGTCCGGTCGTCGTCAGTCTCATTGAACGGCATTATCCGCACCTGATCAAGTTTTTGATGCCGACCGTCTCACCCCTGATGGCAACCGGTCGGTACCTGCTCGAGAACGATCCGGCCCCCTCGATCAAAGTGTTCATCGGCCCCTGTATCGCCAAAAAGGAAGAGATCCAGGATCCGAATCTGAAAGGGGTCATCGATCATGCCCTGACCTATCGCGAAGTGAAGGAAATGTTCAAGGCCCGCAACATCGATCCGGCCCGTCTGCAAGGCATGCCCGCCGACCCACCCCACCCCGGCCAGGGCCGCGTGTTTCCGCTCGTCGGAGGCATTCTGAAAACCGCCGGCATGGGTACCGATATTCTCGACGATCGCATCGCCATTATCGAAGGACACCACGAGACGCTCGAGTTTCTGCGCACCTTCGACGAGAATCACCCGCCGCGGTGCGACTTCGTCGATATTCTGTTCTGTCGAGGCTGTATCGACGGCGTCGAGATGGATTCAGAACTGAGTCACCTGGACAAACATCGCAAGGTGCGAGAGTTCGTGTCCGAATCGCGACACCTCAACCCGTCGTCGCTGCCCGAAGTCAACCTCAAGCGTCCGTACCAGGACCGCAAACTGCGAACCATGGAACCGACGCAGGAAGAGATTACCGAGATTCTTCGCATGTTCGGGAAGAACAAGCCCGAAGACGAACTCAACTGCGGCGCCTGCGGCTATCGTACCTGCCGGGAAAAGGCACGCGCGGTCTTTCAGGGCATCGCCGAGCCTGAGATGTGCCTGCCTGAGATCATCAAGCAACTCGAAAAAACGGTCACCGATCTCAACATCTCGCATGAAGAGCTGAAGAAAGCTCAGGACGAACTGGTACATTCAGAGAAGCTCGCCTCGCTCGGTCAGCTCTCGGCGGGGGTCGCGCACGAACTGAACAATCCGCTCGGCGGCATTCTGCTGTTCTCGAACATGCTGCAGGAAAAACTCGCGCAGATCGGCAAAGACAGCCTCCCCGAAGAGATCGACATCATTGTGAAAGAAGCGACACGCTGCCGCAACATTGTGCGCGGCCTGCTCGATTTCGCGCGTCAGAGCAAGCTGCAAAAGACCCGCATCGACATCGGTGAACTGCTCGCCGAAATCTGCACCATCGAGCGCCGCGCCGCACCGCAAGGCATTCAATTCGTCGAAGACTACGATCCACAGCTTCCCGCAACCATGCTCGACCCGGTACAAATCCGACAAGCCCTCACGAACATCATTCATAACGGCGTCGAGGCCATGCCGCAGGGCGGCACGATGACCATCGTCACCCGGCACAGCCCGGTAACGCAGACAGCCGAGATCACCATCTCCGACAGCGGCGTCGGGATTCCGGAAAACAGCATCAGCAAACTGTTCACCCCGTTCTTCACCACGAAGGGGGTCGGTAAGGGCACCGGTCTCGGCCTCGCCATCTGCTACGGCATCATCAAAATGCACCGCGGTTCGATCAATGTTCAGAGTTCGGTCGGCAAGGGAACAACCTTCAACATTTCCCTGCCGCTCGAAAATCCTCCGGATGAAGGTTATATCGGCGGCCCGGCGCCGCACGGCAGCGGAGGCCGCTGATGTCGGACATACGAGTTACACAGGGCCAAGATCTGCGCGGCAGGCTGTTGATCATTGATGATGACCCCGACTTTGCACAAGTGATCAAAGAGATGCTTGCCCCGCACGGGTACGATGTCGAGATCGCGACCGACCGGGCGGTCGGCCGACGGCTCGCCGCCAACGGCGACCACGATCTCATCATCATCGATGCCATTCTCGAATCGCCCATGGAAGGCATCGAGCTGGCTCATGAGTTCCGCTCGGTCCCTGTCCTGGCACACAAGCCTCTGCTGCTGATCTCGACTATGACCGCGTCGGCGCAGTTTCCGCAAAAGTTCGCCTCGATGCTCGATCGTGAGTGGCCGTTCGACGGCTATCTCGAGAAACCGGTCGATCAGGCGCGTCTGCTGCGCTTTCTCGACCATCTCGTGCCGCTCGACCCATCGCGGGCCGAACGGCGCGCCGCGGCCCGACCACGCGTGCTCGTGGTCGACGACGATCTCGATCAGCAGATGATCGCCCGCGAGACGCTCACGCCCGCCGGGTTTGACGTCGACTGCGTCTTCAACAGTTACGAGGCGCGCGAGTGGCTGAAGCAGCATCGCGCCCAGCTCATTCTGCTCGACGTCATGATGAGCACGCCCACCGAGGGCCTCGATTTCGCCTATGAACTGCGCAACCTTCCCGACATGGCCCCCGTTCCGATCATTATCGTGTCAGGCATGCTGCAATCGCCCGAATACCCCCGCCAGTTCGAGCGCATTCTCGGCCGCGACTGGCCGGCCGCCCGTTTTCTCGAAAAGCCGGTTCCCCCGACCCTGCTGCTCGAGGAAGTAAAGAAAGTCATTCGGTGGTAGAATCACCACTTAGTCAGATCACGCAAGGAGACCCTGTCATGGCACACAAGATTCTGCTCGTGGACGACGATCCGGACTTTACCGCCATCCACAAGGAAATTCTCGAGAAGGACGGATTCCAGGTTTCCGTCATTCACAACTCCGTCGAGGCCGCCGAGGCACTTGAAACGGGCAAGGAAAGCCCGGACCTGATCATGTGCGATCTCATGATGGAAAAGGACGATTCCGGCTTCAAGTTCTGCCATCGCATACGCCGCAACCCGAAAACCGCCAAACTGCCCATTCTCATGTGCACCGGCGTCGCGCGCGCCCGCAGCCTCGGGTTCGACATCAAGTCGCCCGAAGCCCGCGAATGGATCAAAGCGGACGACTTCGTCGAAAAACCGATTCGCGCTGAAACACTGCTCGCCAAGGTCCACCACCTGCTCGGCGAGCCGGCCGTCACGACCTCCGGTCACTGATCACACGCGAGGGAGAAGCACATGGGTCCAACGCCCGGGAAGATCCGCATCCTGGTTGCTGATGATGAAATGTCGATTCGACTCGGCTGCGAAAAGATTCTGCAGTCCGAGGGGTTCGAAGTCGTCACCGTCGACAACGGCCTGAAAGCACTCGAGAGTTTCGACGAAAAGCCGTTCGACCTTGTGCTTCTCGATCTCATGATGCCCGGCATGAACGGGCTTGCCGTGCTGGCCGAGATCAAGGCCCGCGATCCAGACGTGGTCATCATCATGATCACCGGGTATGCCAGCTTCGAAACCGCGGTCAAGGCGATTCAGGACGGCGCGTATGATTACGTTCCCAAGCCCTTCACGCCGGGTGAACTGAAGATCGTGGTCAAACGCGCCCTCGAGCGCCGCCATCTGCTGTTGCGCAATCGCCGCCTGCAGGAAGAGCGCGAACGCACCATGCGCGACCTGGCCCTCGAACAAAGTCGCGTTCGTTCGATCCTTAATGCCATGCCGGAGCCGCTGCTGGTGTTTAACGCCGAACGGGAACTTGTACTTTTCAACCCGGCCGGGCGGGTTTTTCTCAAGAACCTCACCGACCTGATCGGGAAAAAAATGTCCGAGGCGATCATTCTGCCCAGCCTCATCGAGGCCATCGATGAGGTCTGGCAAAAACTCGGCAGCAAAGTTGAAGCCGCGTCGGTCGAGGTCGAAGACTCAGAAAACAAGCAGACCTGGCTGATGAACGCCGATGCCCTGAGCGACGATAAAGGCGGAGAGTTCGCTGAAGGCGGCCGTCTGCGCGGCGCGGTGGTAGTACTCTCGAATATCACGCCGATGAAGGATCTCGAACGTGCCAAATCTCGATTCGTCTCGATCGTCGCGCACGAACTGAAAGCGCCGGTCGCGGCGATCGAATGGTATCTCGATCTGATTATCGGCGATCTTGAAGAAGCAATGGAAAAGTTCCGCCCGAAGCTCGAGCGGTGCCGCGATCGCGCCAACCTGCTGCAGCGATTGATTCGCGAACTGCTCGACATCTCGCGCATCGAACAGGGTCGCATCGAGCGCACCATTGAAATGCTCGATCCGATGCCAATCATCGCCGAGGTGGTCGAGTTTCACAAACTCGAAGCCGACAAACGCGGCATCAGCATCACGCTCGAGCCGCCGAAGCAGGCCGTATCCATTCGCGCCGACCGCACCGAGGTCAACCGCATCTTTACGAACCTGGTCTCGAACGCCATCAAGTACAATAAAGAGAAAGGCTCGATCGTGATCAATTGCGGCATGCACGGAGCATTCTGGCGCTGTTCGGTCACCGACACCGGTATCGGCATTCCCCGCAATCACCTGGTCAGCATCGGCGAAGAATTCTTTCGCGTGAAGAACTCGCAAACCGTACAGATCAGCGGCACGGGCCTCGGTGTTTCGATCGTTAAACGCCTGCTCGACCTGAATCACGCGCGCCTGATGATCGCCTCAGAAGAAGGCGAAGGCTCCACCTTCACCGTCTACTGGCCGGTCGACGCCAGTGTGATTCCGACGACGAAGCAGGAATAAACGAAAACGGTTCACCTTCGTACACAGGGTCATTTCATTTTTCCTGTGGTTTTTGTCGGCAAAGTAAACCGCGTGAGCCGTTCGGCAACCGGCGTATCAATCAGCGATACAGGGCAATGACTCGAACAATAGCTATGGCGAGAGTGATCTGACGCAGCCCTGAAACCTCAGCGGGTGAACGTGTTGATCTGATTCTCGAGGCTTGCCAGCTCTGCCTCGAGATTGCCGGCGGCATTGGAAAGTCGCTGATAATCGTCGCTGATGCGTTCCCACACGGCCTGCACTTCTTCCAGTTCGGCCGTCGTCGCGCCGCGCCCCGCATTCCGCGTTACCGATTCGTACAGACGCTGGGCGCTCAGGTATTGCCGCCGCGCCTTTTGAAACGAGTTCAGAACCAGAACGGAAGACTTCAGAATGTCTCGAGCGGACGCGCCGGAGTTCGTATACGCCTGCATTTCGCTTTCAAACCGTTGAATGGCATCAGACATCGTTTCTTCGAGATCCTGCAATTGGGTCATCACGCTCGGGTCGATAACCGGTACATTCAGACTCATCAACAATGATGCTTGTTCGGTTTTATACTTGGTGAGATCAGTGCTGATGGTCGTGAGTTGATTACCATACTCGGACAATCGACGATTCACATCATTGACGAGATTGCGCAGCACCAGACTCGTTGCGATCTTTTCGGCCATGCGGTCGATCAGTTGGCTTTTCTGTTCATTCAGAGACTGTATTTCCATCCTGAGTTCTTCGATCTTGTTTGCCGTATCAGTCAGGTCTCCCTGAATAACAGCATTCAGCTGTTCTCTGGCATCTTCATACGCCGACTGCGGCTGTCCAGGGGTGGAAACGACCGTTCGCGCCATCTGAAAGACTTCCCTGATCCGCGACACTTCATCGGCTAGTCCGGCAATTGATTCACCGACACTGGTGAGTCGGTCGGCAAACTCCTGAATCGCCGCTTGTTCGGCCTCGATGTTCGTCGAACCGGTAGCGCTGCCTCGCTGACTGATGCGGCGCAGCTCCTGTCGGTAACCGGCGATAGCGTCACTCAACGTTGCGGCTTGGCGGGCCACAGTCCGAGCCTGCTGCACATTCCCCTGGCCGGAATTGATCATATCGGCAAGTTGTCGCTGGATACGAGCGATTTCGGATTCCGCGGCCGAAAGCGTCTGCTGGAAGTCCGCCACCCGCCGTCTGAGTTCGTCCAAAACCGGTGCGTTAACGGCGGTTCCGTCAGGAATCGCGGCATTCGCTTCACGAATCGCCGCCATTCCATTCGCCAGAGATGAGCGCAACGATTCGATTCGACCCGGAATCTCGCCCAGTTCGAGCGACTCGATCTGTCGCAACTGCCGTAACATCGCCCCGACATCGCTGCGATATGAGGCATTACTGCGCAGGACATCAGCAATGGCTCCGACGAGTCCCTGGCTAACTCGACCCGCTGCTTCGCGCACGCGACGCATGAAGTTGTTCAAGGTCATGGCGTCCTCATCGAGCACCCCGATCGCGCGATCAACAGCTTTCATCAGAGCCGGCGCGTTCTCGCGGTTCGCACCCTCGATACTGGAACGCAGATTGCGAACCAGCGTTCCTTCGTTTTCACGAATGCTGCGAAGAATGTCGGGGATATCACCGAAATCGACGGAATTCCCCATATTCTGCAACTGTTGGTTCCACTGACTTCCCTGCTGATCTGCATCGACATTCTGCTGAGTCACCCGGCCGCCGCGAATGATGAGCTGTTCTCCCTCTCCAACGGAAAAGTGCTCGCCCGTACTGCGAATCATGACATCCGCCTCACCACGCAGCGTCGTAATGGTATCTGTTTCAATACCGCCATTCCGATTAGACCCACAGGTAATGTTCGTGCCGCGAATGGCGACATCCACGTCTTTCAGGTCAATCTTCATGGTCCCGTCAGCGACCATCTTCTTCGCGTTGATCCAGATGTTGCCGCTGCGAAGCGTCAGGCGCATCTCAGAGGTCGGCGGCGTTTCGATGATAATCTCGGACTTTTCACGCAGGACAATCGTATTCAGATCAAGCGTCTGCAGAATGGCCGAAGCCCGCTCACCCGTGCGCAGACAACAGCCGACCGGAACAACGTCTTTGATTTGTACCGGCTGCCAATGTTCTTTTTCAGCAGGCAAAGCCATTTCGACAACTCCGCTCCCATCCCGCAGCCTCACCCCGCTGTCGATAATGTCAGAGCAAAATGCTGAAGTCGTGGCAGCAACCAGCGAAACAAGACAGATCAACCATGAGGTCTTTCGAACTGATTGAATTGTAATCATATTTGTATCACTCTGGAACAACAATAAAGTCGAACGTGCCGGTGACCGATGTGCCATTCAAGTTGGTGACTCTGACAGAGTAAGAACCGGAATCCAGCTCTGCCAAACCATAGATCTGCGATCCATTCTCATTGTTTGTCACCTCAACAAACGTGCATTCTCTCCAGACATCCGTATCGCTCTTTCGGTATTCCAGCGTCGCTCCATCAAAGATGTTCGTGCCAAGAACGGTGAGATTACTTGTCGTCGGGGTTACTGCTGTAATCGTCGGAGCTAGTGCCACCTGAAATGAGAAAGCAGACTTGAAATCGTCCGGGTTGGTAACGGTAAGACTCCACTCACCAGGCTGAGCACCGGTCATCGGAAGAACGCATCGAATCTGTGTTGCGCTGTCAACGGTGACATCGGTAGCCTCAATCGTTTCGTTTCCGTTGTTGATGGCAACCGTTGCACCATTCTTAAATCGCAACCCGGTAATGGTCATGTTCACGGATTGATTATTGGGGACAATTTCCGGATTGACCCCGGTGATCTCCGGGCAGGGCAGTTCGACGATGAACGGCCTTGACCAGTCGGCAGATTGGTTGTCCGGGTTGATAACCGTGAATGTCCACTCCCCGGTCTCCTGTTGTGCAAGCGGTAAAGTGCAGGTCAGACTTTCACCATTGGCTGCAACAATGACGCTCTGTGCGTTGATCACCAATTGCCCAAGTGTCAGTCTCACCCTCGCACCGTTCACGAAATTAGCACCAATCACAGAAACGTTGACCGATGCATCATTGGTTCCAGACCCCGGTGTGACATCGGAAACGATGGGAGCTGGCGATGGGCCGGCGGCGGTGATGGTGAACAGGTTGGCGGCGTTGACGGATTTGTTGTCCGGGTTGGTGATGACGACATTCCAGGTTCCCGGCTGTTTCCCGGACAAGGGAATCGAGCAGGTAAGGGTGGTTCCGTCAGCGGCAACGTTTGAAACCACCGCGGTCACGTCAGTCTGATCCGTTCGGGTCAGGCGCACCGTTGCTCCGCTTTGGAAGCCGGTGCCGGTGATGACCACGTTGTTCAGTGTCGCATTGTTCACACCTGAGTTCGGTTGCATCGCCGAAATCGTCGGAGCGGGAAAATCGATCGCAGTAGTCGACAGCTCGATATCTTCGATCAGCCATGTTTCTGAGATCTTCTGCAGGTGAAAGGTGAAATCGAACCGGTACCCCTCGACGTTCTCGATATATGCTTTGAGTGAGGCTAATGATTCAGACAAATACGTGATTCCATCTGACGGGATGATCAGCGACCACTGGTTGCCGGCCAGGTCGCGAAGAGCAATAGTACCGAGAGTACCATTCGCGGCAACACTTGAAGAGCAACAGGAGCCGGCGGTCGTGGTGTCGGAACTCTGAATCGCTGCTGCGAAACGGCCGATCAGGGCCTTTAACGCCGCGGTGTCCGCCTCTCCGGGCACCTGCACGGCAACGCCGGAGCCGCCGCCCCCGCCGCCGCAGCCGCTCAGCAGCATGGCAAACAGTCCTACACACATAGACAGCAACAAATACTTCTTCATGTCCTGCTCCTCACTTCGTCCCGGTGCATTCCCGACGGATCCTCATCCTCACGGATCTCTCCATTCGGTGAGAGCAGACTCTAACACAGATTCCATGAAAAAGCACTCGGGGAACAGTTTCACATCTGTTCCCCGAGACTATTCTGCCCCAAATGTTTCATCAGTTCAGGCGGCCTTGGCGGCTCCTTCTTCCGGCGGGAAGGGCTGGATGCGGGTATCCGCTTCGATCACGAATTCCTGACCCTTCGTCACGAAGCCGAGGAAGCCGTCTTCGAGAGGTTTTTGCGGCGGTCGCGGCTGGTAGTGATACAGCCAGATCTTTCCCTTGAGTGCGGCCGGCAGCGTTTTCAGATCATCGTAATGCGCGTGCACGCCCGACTTGAACGGTGCGGTTTCGCAGTCGTGAAAGATCAGATCGGCTTTCTCGTAGAGCTTGCGCATCTGGTATGGGGCAAACTGCATGTCGGTCGAAAAGAAGACCACGCGGTCCGAGCCGTCTTCGCGAATCAGCAGACCGTAGCTGTGCTGAATCTTCATGCCGCTGACGACATGCACCGTTTGTACCGGTGTGAACTCAAGAGTTTCCCAGCGGAATGAGCGATTGATGCTGATCGGTCTGCAGTCGAAGTAGTCAGTCAGGTTGGCCAGCTTGCCTTCGAGCGTTTCAAGTCCGCCGCGCAGGCTCTTGTTCCACAGTTCATTCATCAGAGTGCGAATCGCAAACAGCTTGGGGCGAGGAAAGTTCGGGTTGAAGTAGGTCACCAACGCCAGCCACTCGAGCGACCCGATGTGATCGGCA
Organism: uncultured bacterium; assembly: GCA_964472075.1. Classification (GTDB taxonomy): domain Bacteria; phylum Muiribacteriota; class Ozemobacteria; order Ozemobacterales; family Ozemobacteraceae; genus CAYYIY01. Next base: position 29,612 of record CAYYIY010000064.1, read on the forward strand.
TGCAAGTGTGAAATGTCAGCAATTCTCACTGTAGTTCTCCATGCGGGTTTCCGGGGTGATTCCGTCTGAT
>CAYYIY010000065.1:0-29486 GCA_964472075.1 uncultured bacterium
CAGACGGAATCACCCCGGAAACCCGCATGGAGAACTACAGTGAGAATTGCTGGGAGCCGCCGCAGAGGCACGCCTTCGTCCCTGCCGCCGGGCGGTGGCCAGGGCAAATGCAAATGTTCGCTTGATCTATTGGGCTTATGGGCTCACTCGAAGGAAGACGAGCGCAATGCCCCTGAGTGCCCCAAGAGCGAGAGTCGATGACACCGTTCGACGTTCACGATAGACGTCGGCGAGAGCGTCCGCAGGAGCGGACTCTCGAGGGAAATCGGTGTCTAAAGTATGCATTTGCCTTGGGGCGATGGCGCGATGCCTGACAGCTCAAACAAAGACACAGGCAAAGCCCGTCGCGGTCTTTCGTTTCGGTGCTACCGGCGATGCAGAAACCGATGGCGAAACATCGACCAGAGGCGTTCGAGTTTCATATAGGACCGGAACGCCAGAAGTTTCAGGGTCATGGTCGGTCCCTCGAAAGTCCCAGCCACCTTCTTGAGAAGTTCGGGAATGGGAAGATGTTGCGGGCATTTCTTCAGACACGCGCCACAGGAGGTGCATCTTGAAGCCTGCGCCGGAGTCCCGAGCAGACCGGCAACCCGGACGAGATACATCATCGAGGCCTGTTTGTCCTGGAAGAGCGTATGGGTATTGTACACTTCGAAACAGGCGGGAATATTGACGCCGGCCGGACAGGGCATACAGTACTGGCAGCCTGTGCAGCCGATCTGCATCAGGCGCTTGTATGCCGCGGCGGCATCGGTGACGGCCTGCAACTCAGCTGCGGATAGCGACTGTGGAGTCGCCTGTTCGGCAATGCGTAGATTTTCTTCCAGATGCTCGTCGAGGGTCATGCCGGATAGGACAACCGTGACTTCCGGACGGTTCCAGACCCAGCGCAGTGCCCATTCGGCCGGGGTTCGCCTGGTCGGGGCACGGTCCCAGACCTGCTGTACCGCTTCCGGAACCCGGCCCCCGAGATTACCGCCGCGCAGCGGTTCCATGACGATGATGCCGAGATTCTTTTTCGCGGCATATTCGAGTCCGGCGGTTCCAGCCTGAGTCTGCTCATCGAGAAAGTTGTACTGTATTTGGCAGAAGTCCCAGTTCCAGGCATCGACAATCTTCGGAAAGGTGTCGCGATCCCCGTGATACGAAAACCCGGCAAAGCGGATGCGCCCGTCTTTACGAGCTTTTTCAAGAAAATCGAGAAGGCCGAGATCGCGCATTCGTTGCCACGTGGGGGCGGTCAGATTGTGCACAAGATAGTAGTCGATGTGCCTGGTCTGCAGCTTTTCGAGCTGCATGGCCAGCAGGCGGTCCATGTCGGCGCGCGACTGCGCGTTCCAGTGAGGAAGTTTGGTCGCGATGAACACCTTGTCGCGAAGCCCGTCTTTTTGCAGGACCCGCCCGAGAAACGGCTCGCTTGCCCCCATGTGATACACAGCGGCGGTATCGAAGTAGTTCACTCCGGCATCAATGGCGCGACGAATCTGACGTTCGGCGTGTTCCTCGTCGATGTTGCCATTCTTCCCAGGGAATCTCATACACCCAAAACCGAGAATGGAAAGGCGATCGGGTGATCGCGGCATGGTACGATACTGCATGACTTGCCTCCGGGATCTGAGACATGACGGCCGTGTGTGCGATCAGCGCATCATAACACAAAGCAAAACGCGACCCCGTATCGGAGTCGCGTCAACCACGTCAACGAATGACTGCTGCAGGCATTCAGTGAGAAGCCTGCACGTAGATCAGGCTCCTTTGGCGGCCAGTTGCGGGGGTAGGGTGAAGGTGCGGGCACTCAGTTTGGCGTCGAGCTGAAACAGGATGGCATCGTGTCCCTTCGGCATGCGCTTGAACATGGCCACGATTTCTGACGCGCTTTTTTCCTCTTCGACCTGCTCGGCGACGAACCACTCGAGCATGTGACGAGAAGCATGGTCCCCGGCCTTGACGGCGTGATCCATGATGTTGTGAATCGAAGCGGTGACGGTCAGTTCATGTTCATACGCCTTTTCGAACACTTCCTGCGGTGAGCTGAAGGTCTTCGGCGGTGCGGCGATCTGCTCAAGCACCGGCTGAATGCCCATATCTTCAGACAGATACTTCTGGAAGATGCGGCCGTGCGACAGCTCTTCGAGCACCTGAATCTGCATCCAGTGGGCCATTCCCGGCAGGTTCTGCACTTCAAGATACCCGGCCATCGACATGTACAAATACGCGGAATACCATTCCTTCATGATCTGCTCGTTCATGAGCTTGGCGACTTTATCGTTGATCGGCATGTTTGTTCTCCTGTTGAAATTGTTGAGTCAGAGGTCGATCTTTCACGAGACTACTCAAATTCCCTTCGGATGTCAAATTGCCCCTGCTCGTGTGGCAAATACAACGCGCCTGGGGATGGCTGGTCGGCATGTCGCAGACTGCCTCTGATGATGGGCTTGGGAATACCTAGCCATCACCTCACATTCCGCAGCTCAGTCCATACCGTTTCATCTGCAATGACCAATCGAAAACCGCGAGACGTGTGTGCTCCGGGTCCCAGGGGGGCAGGTATTCGAGACGGACTTCTCGGTCGGGGGCGACGATTTCGAGCCTTTCAAGCGTGAACGTCCGAAGAAACAACCGCGGATCATTCATCATCGGCTTCAGGCGTTCAACGAGTTCCCGATCTTCGTCCGAGTTGTACGAGTCGGAGAGGTTCTTCCACTCTTCGATTGCCTTCATGCCGATCACTGACTCAAGTGACTCGTACTGCCGTGACAGTTCCGCAAGAACCTCGAGAGCTTCGGCAGACGGAGTCCCTGCTGAGGCGGGCAGCTCGACGCACAGCTGCTTCTCGGCCAGGCGAACGTTTACCTGGGCGTCGTTGTCATAGACCTCCATGTCGCCGAAAAGCTGGTGGTGGACGATCTTGCGTCGAGACGAGCGATACAGGCTCCAGAGGTTGCGGCACGCAATAACCAGCGGACTGACGATGAAGACCAGCAGCAGCAACAGAGCCAGAAAGACGCCGATGATGGAGGCGAGGAAAACAACCAGGCTTTGCAACGCTGCCATGGGTTCCGGTTTACCAGTCGTTGCCGAAGCAGGTTCCGACCAGGCGGGCGCTGGTTAACCACGGATGGTCGAGCGGCACCAGTTTCTTGCGGCCGGCAACCTGTTCGAGCGGCACGGGTTCGCAGCGATCGCCTTTCACGGCGACCATCACGTTGAAGACCCCCTCGGCGATCAGTTCGGCGGCGCGGGTCCCGAGACGGGTACAGAGCAGGCGATCTGTGGGAGTAGGCGTGCCGCCTCGCTGAACATGCCCGAGCGAGGTGACGCGCGCTTCGATTCCCGTCATCTGCTGCAGCTGTCTGGCGATGCGGCTGGCCATGGGTTCCTGCACCAGCAGGTGTTTGCGCGCCAGAGCTTCATCGGCAGCGCTGTCATCTTCAATGACGGCGCCCGCCGTCTCGCGCTTTTTTTCCTTCTCTTTTTTCTTTTCTTTCTTTCCATCCTTTTTCTCGGCTTTCTCGTTTGTCCGAGGAAGGCGTGCGGCTTCTTCGCGTGAAATGGCACCTTCGGCAACCGCGATGATGGAAAATTTCTTTCCACTCTGACGTCGTTCGATCAGATAGCGCGAGACTGCTTCGAGGTCATACGGTATTTCGGGAATCAGAATGACGTCGGCACCCCCGGCGATCCCGCTGCCGAGCGCGAGCCAGCCGGCGTTATGTCCCATGACCTCGCAGACGATGACTCGTTGATGGCTTGATGCGGTCGTGTGCAATCGATCGATCGCCTCGGTTGCAATGTTCATGCCGGTATCGAAGCCGAAAGTGACATCAGTCTCCGCGAGGTCGTTGTCGATCGTCTTGGGCAGAGTGACGACCTTGAGTCCCCCGGCCTTGTGCAGATGCAGAGCATTCTTGGCGGTGCCGCCACCGCCGAGGCAGACCAGACAATCGATACCGAGACGTTTCGCATTCTCGACCGCCGTTGTGGTCATATCGAGTTCCCGGCCGCCCATCGGCATCTTGTGAGGCTTGTCGCGCGCCGTTCCCAGAATGGTGCCGCCGAGGGTCAGAATACCGCTGACTTCGTTTGAATCGAGGTTGACCGTGCGGTTTTCCACCAGGCCGCGAAAGCCGTCCTGAATACCGATGACCTTCATGCCATACTGCTTCAGCGCCGCTTTGGTTACCCCGCGAATGGCAGCGTTCAGGCCCGGGCAGTCTCCGCCCGAAGTCAGAATTCCAATGCATTGAACCGCTTTTCCGGCCATGTGAACTCCTTGTCGCTGTCGAGTTGACGGTCGATTGCAGCCGATTCGGTTGAGCCGGCTGAGGAAATGGACGTCAGAACCTTATCACAAGCCTCGCGGTTTGACGAGTATCGATGCCGGGGCGAATGCAACGGATGCTTGATCTGCAGGGCTTTTCGGCTCACAATCGCCTCCTGCGCTCCGGCAGCCTGCTCTCGGACTCCGTTCGCCTCTTGCCGAACGGCTCACAAGTTTCGCTCTTGCCAACGGAAAAACGAAGGAGAACGAAATGACCCTGCAAGGGGAAACGGCGTTATTGCCTTCGAAGCGGTCGCGGGGTAGCATGGTTCATGATCTTCAAGAGAACCCCTGGCAGGAGGAACGTTATGCGACGGGCAAGATGTTTTTCGGCAACTCTGTTGCTCACGTTGTTGGCGGCGGCAATGGTCGGAACAGTCCGGGCGGAGGACCCCGCAGAACCCTTAATCGACGAACTGTTTCGGCTTTCCGGAACCACCAAGCTGGTTGGCGAGATTCCCGGGTTGGTCAGTATCGGCATGCAGATGGCCCAACAGGAGAACCCGGTTGATCCGAAGGAACTGGCGGAGCTGCAGAAAGCCGCCGAAGAACAATACTCGGCAGAGCGCTTCATGCATATCTTGAGAGAACATGTCGGCAAGAAAATTGATCAGGAAAAAATCGGCAAACTCATTGACTGGTACAAAGGCGAGTTGGCTCAGCGGGTGATCAAAGCCGAAGAAGACAACTCGAAACCCGATAAAATCAGAGAGATGCAGACGTATGTCGCGTCGTTGGCACAAAACCCTCTGCCCGAATCCCGACTGACTCTGCTGAAGCGGCTTGATGCCGCCATTCGCGGCAGCGCCATCAATGAGAACATGTTGTTGAAGGTGCGTATGTCCATGGTGCGGGCGTCGAATGCCATTGTTCCCGAGGCGACCCGACAAAGCGAAGAACAGTTGAAGAAGACCGAAGAGCGCCTGGCGGCTGAGGTGAAGAAAGTGGTCGAACAGCAGCTTCTCGGTTCATGGGCTTTCAGCTATCGCGACATCAGCGACGCGGATTTCGAGACCTACGTGGCTTTCTACGAGACCGAGCTGGGCCGAGCGTGGGGCATCAGTCTCGGCGAAGCCCTGAGTATCGCCATGGAACAGGCGGGTTCCGAACTGGTTGCGCACTGCGCGGAACGGCTGAAGAAAAGCTCTGAACCGGAAGCTCCTCTGCCGGCTTCCGCACCGGTCGCGACGGAGTCGAAGCCGGAATAACCTCGTCTTGCCGTTGGCAAGCGGCTTTTCTGCTGCTGTCGCCGGCCTGGAAAGAAAAAGCCCCCGATCAAGCGACCGGGGGCTTTTTTCGTGTCCTCGTTTTGAAGGCTTTTCAAGTGTCCTAGTAGCCCATGATGAGAGCAAAGGTGTAGATGATGTACCCGGTGACAAGAACGACACCCTCGGCCCGCGAGATCACCCAGCCCGATCGCATGATCGGGAAGCAGGCGATTGAGGCAATCACCATCAGAGGAATGTCGATCGTGAACATGTGCTGAGAAACCTCGAGAGGCAGCAGAGTTCCGGCGACCCCGAGAATGCCGAGAATGTTAAATATGTTCGACCCGACGACATTACCGACGGCGATGTCTGGCTGTCCGCGGAACGAAGCTACGACGGAGGTTGCCAGCTCGGGCATCGAAGTGCCGGCTGCGATCAGCGTCAGGCCGATGACTTCGTCGGAAATCCCGGCCATTTTCGCCAGACCGACCGACCCGACGAGCAGCAGTTTTGAGCCGCCGACGAGCGCGACCAAGCCGAGTACGATGCGCGCGATCTCCCCAGACAGAGTTGTTTCGGGGGCTTTCGTCTCTTCGACGGGCGCTGCTTCAGGGTTCCGACGGGCTTCGTAGATGCCCCAGCTGACGTACAACGTCAGACACAAGACCATGAACAGGCTTTCGAAGCGGGAAAAGGTGCGGTCGTAGGCATACAGCCAGGCCATGCCGGCCGTGATGATCATGATGGGGACATCGCGCCGAATGACCGGCTTGCTGACCGCGATTGGTCTAATAATGGCCGCGATACCGAGAATGGCGGCGATGTTGAAGAGGTTGGAGCCGATACAGTTGCCTACCGCGATCCCGGGGTTGCCCTCAAAACTGGACTGAACGCTGACGACCAGCTCTGGCGCAGACGTGCCCATGGCGACGATCGTCAGCCCGACCACCAGGGGAGAGATGCCGATACGGTGGGCGACGCCCGCGGCGCCCTCGACGAGCTTGTCCGCAGCGATCGTGAGAATGATCAGACCGATGATGGCAAGAAAGAAGTTGAATAACATGGCGGGTACTTTACCATTTTTTCATCGAAACGCAACTGCGGACTGCGTTGAAACTGAACGGGGTTGCGATGCGCTTCAGCGGCTCCGGCGAGCTTCACGCTCGAGTCGCCGTTGCCTGGCCTGCCACTCGGGGGATTCGCGTACGGCCATCAGCAGCAGGCGGGCGGCTTCCAGATAATGGCCGGCGGTGATGCGCAGGTTTCCAGGTTGAGCCTGATCGGGCAGGGTATATCCGGTACCAGCCGCGTTGAGGCGAGCAGCGCTCCAATTCTCGAACAGGCGACCCCACGAACTGCGCATGGCGCGCTTGAGAGGCATCTTGCCGAAGAGCGGGTACCACAGCCAGTCGTGATACAACACCGAGGCGACATACGACCACGGAGCCAGCCAGGTTTTCAGCGACCACTCGATCGGCTTCTTGAGCGGACCCCAGTAGATTGCGTGCTGCTGGCGCGCGGCGAAGGTCATTTCCTTGAACGGACCCTGGAACTGCCAGTTCATCCGCGCCGCCTCGACGTCGCCGACAATGCGGATCTGACTCGGGTCGCCGCACCCCAGGCCCTTTTCGTGGGCGAGGCGAATGAACTTGATGTCACGCAGCGGGTCGAATCCCATCAGTTTTGCCGCAACGGCATCGATGGCGACCTGATCGGACGAAGCGAGAATGACGTTCTTGACATGCGGAATCATGCAGCGCGGGCCGGGGCCGTCACCGGCGAACGTCCCATCCATGACCGCAAAGATGCCGCGGTGGATCTTCTTCTGAATCATCAGCAAATCGACGAGCGTCTCGTGAATGACCGGGTGTGTCCAGTGTCGATGCTCGTTGAGCAGGCCGCCGAAGGCGTTCTTCATGGCCCCGGTCGTGGTGGTGAACACGTGCGTTTTCACCGTCGGCAGGTGAATGATGTTTTCGCCGATGAAGCGACGCGGAATCGAGAACCCCTGCGGATAGACCTCGTTCAGGCAGAGAAACTGCTTCGTCAGATCGCCGACGGCATCGCGAACGTCGATCCAGTCTTCCCCTTCGTAGAGATGCACGTTCTTCAGGTGATGTGCCTGAATCACGTCGATCTGCTTGTTTTCGCGCTCACCGAGATGCGCGTCGATGACCACGGTGCGATTGTGGCAGCCGTGCATCAGGTCAGGGTTGTAGCCGTCGGCCTTCATGGCCCGAATCACGCCGTCGAGCTGCCAGGGCGTCGTCGACGCGGCCGGGAAGAAGAAGTGCCAGCTGATATTGATCTTGAGCGCGGTATCGACCGATCTGTCGACCACCTGCTGATAGCCGGCGAGGTTGAGCAGCTCGTGATAGTCGCGAACGACGGTTTCGGGTGACGTGCGAAGAATGGCAACCGTTGATGTACTCATGTCGTTTCTCTTTTCAGCAGCCGATCACCGAGATCCCTGCCCCGGACGGAACCGGGACCGTCGGCTTTCATGGCTGCGAAGTATGGAAGGTGGGAACGAGGTTCAGACGTCCCGGTCGGGCGGTGTCGAACTGGATGCGCAGCCGAGCGGCGCCCAGAGGCTGTTCGCTCTGCTCGTGCAGCAGGGCATACTTGGTCAGGGCCTCGAGAACCATGGCGACGGTAAAGGGCTGCGATCGCCAGTGGCCGAGATCCCAGAACGAGGCGGCGAAGAAGAGTCCGCTGTCCCAGCTGCGCGGTGGTTGAAGTTTGCCCAGTCGCTCTGTGGTGGTTTTGTTATGAGGTTTGGTCTCGCGGCTGACCCTGATCAGGTATCGGGCCGCTTCGTCGATGGCCGTGCCGTATCGGGCCTGGACGCCCATCTGGTCGGCGATTTCACTGCCGATGTTGATCAGCGAGATCATGCCGAGCGCGGTCGACAGATGGTCGCTGCGATCTTCGCCGCCGGGAAAAGCGCCGCGACGATCGGGGTTCTCGCGAGCGTACCGGTCGCGCAGATCGAGCAGGTCGATCAGCAGCTTGCTCATGGCTGCTCGCATCTCGGGTTCGCGAGCACCGCCGTCGCGCCAGGCGCGGGTGGCCGTATAGGGGAAGATCAGGAGCTGCGGATAGTACAAACCGGCTTCGGGCCAGGTTTTCATTTCGACGGTTCTGGCGACGAGGCGAACGGCGTCACGGTAACCGGGGAGCGTTTTCATGCCGTTGAGGGCGAGAGAAAAAGCCACATTGGCGTTGACAACGGAGTCGACATTGTTGACTCCCAGCGGAATGATGCCGGTTTCGGGAGCCGAGAACGTCGGCTGCTCTTCATCACGCAGCCAGGTCAGGAACGCCCCGGTGTTTTTCCCTTTCCAGGTGTCTCGTCCGTCTTCTTTCGAGCGGTTCAGATCGCGATACCGGGCAATGTGCGACAGGGAGCTGCGATCGGGGCGCATTCCACTTTGCGGAAAACGAGCCGCATACAGGCGCTGAAACGCGACGGCGGTCGACGTGTCGTCGGCATCATTCGGAATATTGAACAGCGCATCGGCGCCGGTGGGGTTGAGCTTCGCGTCGAGGCATTGCTCGAGCCAGTATTTGGGTGGGGTCTTGAGACCGCGTGAGAGCCAGGCAAAGAACTTTTCGAACTTCGGCGAGATGTACGCTTCGCCGAGTTTCTGCAGCATCGGCACCTGAATGTTATACGGTCCGACCCGCGGAGATTTGCCGGTGACGCCGGGAACGACGCGCCAGAAGTTGTACTCATTGCCGCGCTTGTAGCCGGCGACGTTCTTCCAGGCCAGGTGCAGCATGTTGTCGATGATACGGCGCTCGGCCGGCAGGGCCGTATCGTCGAACAGAAAGAGCGGCTGACTGACGAACACGGTGATGAACATATTGGAATCCTGGACAGATGCGAGGGTGCGGCCGTTGAACCCGGTACGCTTGGGAAGAAAATGCACGTGCGAAGCCCATTCGCCACTGACGTTCGCCGCCTTGAACGAGCGAGGAAACGGAATCTCGACCAGTTCTTTCCACGGCAGGTTGATGTGAATCTCGCGGTCGCTGCCGTCGCCCTCGTCAGTCGCGTCGGTCAGAAAGTCGTTCTTCCCGGGGCGATTACGAATCTGTGTGTCTTCAAGATAGGCCAGAGCGCCGAGAATGGCATCCGACAGCCCCGGAACCGACAGGCGCTGCCGCGCGAGGTCAAGGCTGGAGGTCGGCTTTCCCTGGGCATTGAGCAGCGCCGGAAGAACCAGAACCAGGGTCAGAACCGCAACCAGACAACGGTTGAAACGCATGTGAAAACTCCATGGTGAGGGTGGCGATCAGTCTATGAACAGCATACCCCATACACCCCAGTTCACGCCACAAAATCAAATGGCGCGCAGCAATGCCCGGTGAGAAAAACGTGCCTGGTCAGGCCGCTTCAGGAAGGCTCCCGGCAGGGGAAGCTCTGGCTCACGGTTTTGAGCACTCGAGCTGCAGCTGAATCAGGTCGAGGTGGTTCTGCAGGCTGCGGGGGAGCGAAATGTCAGCAGGAACCAGGCTGACTTCACGGCGTGCTTCCGCCAGTCGGCCGAGGGCGAGAAAAAACTCCGCTCGTGCCAGACGCAGTTCAGGTGCCTCGGACCCGGACTGAAGCGCCTGACGAGACTCGAGAAACCCGCGCCGGGGGTCTCCGTATTTCAGCAGAGCAACGGCATAAGCGGTCTGCAGCCCGGGATGACCGGGTTGCAGGCTGACGGCGCGAGCCATGTCGCTGAGGAGCTTCTGGTAAGCCCCGGTTGCCTGCAGCAGCCGGGCTTGGGCCAGTCTTGCCTGCGGGTCTGATTCATCGTCCGCGAGGATCCGCTCAAAGCAGGCGAGACTGTCGTCGAGAGCGCCGATTTCGGCCAGCAGCACCCCCGCTTCATGGATGAGTCTCGGAGAGAGAGGCTGCGACGTAATGAGGCGCCGCAACGCTTCGGCTCTGGTTTCCGTGTCGGGGCCGCGTGTGCCGATGGCAAAGGAAGGCAGCAGAACCGGTTCGCGCTTTCGACCGGGCAGAGGGGCGGTGGCTGACGCGGCGCGCTTCCAGGTGGCGGCTTCGTCGGCCTCGGCGGTGTCGCTCGCTTTCATGCCCGACTTCACCCGGGCGACGAAATCATAGTAGGCGGCATCCTCCGCTTCCACGCGGCGGCACTCGTCGACCAGCCGCCGTGCTTCGATCTGCCATCGGCTGTTCGAAGTGTCCGTGAGCAGGGGGGCAACGATCTGCGGCGCTCGTCGAACCTCGCCGCCGACGTAGGTCATGAACGCCTGCCAGAAGGTGCGTTCCGCCGAACTGCCTTTCTGATCGACATACATCTGCAGATCGGTCAGCAGGCCGCGATCATCTTCGCCGAGCAGAGAGTGGTCGCAGAGAAGGGCGTGCGTATAGAATCGCAGACTGAGATCGAGTCGGCCGCCGGTGCGCGCCGCATGGGCGGCATCGAAGTATACCCGCCCTTCGGCGACCAAAGGCGGAAAGGGAAAATTGTTCTGATAGATGATTTCCAGCTCGCGAAGGGCATTTTCCGTATCTTTTGCTCGGACAAACGATTGATACAGAGCGATGCGGGCGGGAAAATACGCGGGTCTGAGGGCCAGAACCTGCTTGAAGCTTTCGCGGGCTTCGGAAGCGAAACCGGCATGCAGCAGGAGCTGACCGAGACGGAGGTTGTACGCAAAGTGCGAGCGGTGCCGCTGGTCGCCCAGTGCGCGCAAGGCGGCGAGATTCCCCGGATCTCCCCGACGCAGGCGGAGTTTGAAGAGCTGGATGAACCCTTCCGGATGATTCGGATTGAGGTCGATCGCGGCCTGATAGCTGCGCTCTGCTTCATCGAACTCGCCGAGCAGAATCATGACCTCTCCCAGTCGCAGGTGTACCTGTTCGAGAATGTACGGGGTCGGTTTTGCGCTCTGCATCTGCTTGAGAAGCCCACGAGCCTTGGTCAGATTGCCGGCGGCCTCGAAGACACAGGCCAGGCGAAACACGAGTTCGAGGCGACGATCGGCGGCGACGCGTTTTTCGAGACCCGCGAGTGTTTCGGTGGCGAGCGTTCCAAGGTGAGCCTGAGACTCGGCAATCATGAGATCGAAGACGATCTGGTTCTTCTCGGCGAACGCCTGCAGAAATCGCTCGGCCTCTTCCCATGCGGCTCGGGCCAGCAGACGATCGGCGTGAACTTCCGGGGTTCCGGTGGCAGAAACCGCTTTGGTGTCCTGCGTCAGCGGCATGGGCAAGGGGCATACACCGTCTGGAGGTTTAGCGGGGTGGATGGAGTGGAAAAAGAGCCAGCACCCGAGAGCGAACAGGCACAGGGCGACGAAGAGCGGCACAATCGTCTGTTTCATAACGATGCCCTATTGTATCAGGAACTCAGAAGCCATGGAGCGGTAGGCCGCGTGTGAGCCGAAGAACCTTTCCCACGCGCAGAAAAGGATTCATTTGCCTTGGCCAAGCGGCGGACAAACGCCAGGATCACCACATTCTCCCTCATTCTGCGTTGAATGAACCCGGGTAATGCTTCGTCGGGGCGGTCGATCGTGGTATAGATGGACGAGATCACTTGAAGGGGGCACGCACGATGATTGAAGAACGAACGTTTCGACTGCCGATCGGCGAGGGCGTTCCGGCGCTGGAAGCCACCGACCCGGATCAGCCTAAACGCGGGGTCGTGGTGATTCTTCACGGTCTCGGGGCGACGAAAGAGACGCAGCGGCCTGAGATCAGGCGGTTGGCGCGTGCTGGTTTTCGGGCTTTTTCCATCGATGCCCCGGCGCACGGCGAACGTCGCGAGGCCTTTCTCGACACGGTGCGGGCCGAGACGGGGCGCGGCGAGCGCGATTCCTTTCGCCGTCTGCTGGCTCGCGCCGTCGCCGAGATTCCGCAGGTGATCGACTGGTGCATGTCTGAGTGTCGACTGCCGGTAGGGTTGGCGGGCATCTCGATGGGCGGCCACACCACATTCTGCAGTTTGCTGCAACAGCCGCACCCGCGGGTCTGCGTGCCGATCATCGGCTCGCCGGAGTATCCCGTTGCCTCCGGTGAAACTCCCGAAACGGCATGGCCCCGGCTGCCGCGGGTTCCCTTGCTGGTGGTGACGGCCGGTCGCGATACGATCGTCCCACCTCGACGGGCTCGAGAGTTCGTTGAGACGCTCAAACCGGAGTATGCGAATCAGCCGGAACGATTGCGTTATCTTGAGTTCCCTGAATCGGAACACCTGATGCGCGAACCCGACTGGAAGGCTGCCTGGGAACAGATTACCGACTGGTTCGTGAGGTGGCTGCCCGAGCCGCGTTAGCGAGATGGGGCGGAAACAAAAACTCCCGCCGGGTGGCGGGAGCTCGAAGGAGAGGAGTGAGAATGGAGAAAGTACGTGTTACTGACGAAACGTCACTGCATCAGCAGCGAGAGAACGCTAGGCAGCTTTGGCGACCTGATGGTTGCGGCGCAGGTCGATTTCGCCGCGCGATGAGTCGTACAGCATACCGGCCACCTTGGCCTGCACCAGGTCGAGGCCGTTGGGCAGATCGAGCAGTTTGACATCCTTGCCGAGCACTTCGGCGTAGGCGTCTTTGATGTGCTGAATCATGCGCAGGCGGAATTCCGCATCGGACTTCGCGTTATACAGGGGGGTATCGGGAATGATCATGGTCTTGGTTGCCTCCGGGTAAATTCTGGATCTCACGATATCTATCGACGTTCACCGCAACTTATTGAAGACTTTTTTCATATCTCGGCAAACCCGTGTTCGGCGCTGAATTCCGAGTCTCTTGAACGGCATGAATGCCTTGCATGGGGCGACCGATGAGATCCGGCGCATGCATTTCTCGCGTGTGATGCGCTTCCTGCCTCGTCAGGCGGTTGGAATGAGCGGCTCACCTACTTCACAAACGACATGAGCCAGTGAACGAGGGGAACGACGATCTCGACGGCGATCAAGGCGATGATGGTCATTTCGAGCGTGGTCGAACGCACCATGTCGAGGCGGTCGAGAATCATCTTCTGACTGGCTTCGACTTCCTCGATTTTGTCCTTGACCGAGTCGAACCACTCGCGCACCCGGAACGCGTCCATCATGTTTCGGTAGACGAGTTCGAAATACGGATCGTCGGTGATCTTGGTGGTATTGGCGATGTCCTTGACCAGGTCGACGAGATCCATGCGGACCTCGAGCAGCCTGGTTGCATGTCGTACCTGTTCCTGAAACTCGCGATGCAGCCAGGAAAAGGGAAGCACGGAGGTGGTTTGCGGAATCTTGTCGAGAAAGTTGTAGGTCTCCTCGATGCTGCGGTCCAGGATGTGATCGTAGACTTTCAGCTCATAGAGCTGCATGCGAGCCAGCTGCATGAAGTTGACGATGTCGAAGGGATTCAGAGCGGTGCCGAGATAGGCGCGACTGCCCATGATGTAGCACGATTCGCTTTCTTCCCAGAGCTGAATGCGTTGTACGATGCGGCGTTTGATCGGCGTCGAATAGGACTCTTCGCCAGGCAGCAGAATCGCCATCGCCTCTTCTTCGGGTCGTTTTTCGTGATCGATGAAAAGATGGAAATGGTCGGTGAAGGCCGGGTCATCATACTCGCGCTTGATATCACGATACAGACGTTCCTTGAGCATGGCCATGTCAGACTGCCAGAGAGCGTTCAGCGTGAGGGGTCCGCCGGAAGACCGTTCGATCGAACGGGCGTGAAACAGCTGGTTGGGGTCGGCGACCGGGCCGGTCGGTTCGATCAGATACTCGAGAATCACCACGCCGAACGCGAAGAGTTTCAAATCGACACGCAACGCAGCTTTGGTGCCGCCTACGGTGATGTCTTCCATGCGCAGGCGAATGCGTACCGGCGCCAGCCCCGAGGCCGTGAAATACCCGGAATAGACGTTGGCGATCTCTTCGGGCACGACTTCGCCGAAGCTCGTCGCCACGATGGGAAAACGCTCTGAGGGGAACTCGCCGCCGAGATCCTTCACGAAGAAGTGCATCACTTTCATACGGAACTCCTTGCTCGCCTGCGGCGAGTGTCCGGGGAGCCGATGCAAACAACGCTGATGAAAAGCAGGCTTCCCGGCTCAATATCCCCTTTAGAGGTCGAGACCGACTTTCAGTCCTTCGGTGTGGAAAAGTTGCTTCAGACCGAGCAGAATTCCCGGCATGAAGGATTCGCGCTGCAACGAGTCATGCCTGATCTTGAGCGACTGTCCGACCTCGCCGAAGATGACTTCCTGGTGGGCGACCATTCCGGGCAAGCGTATCGAGTGTATCGGCACGACTTCGTCGGGGTCGCGGTCGGTCTTGCCGATCGATTTGAGCATGAGTTCACGGGTGAGCCGAGCCGTGCCCGATGGTTTGTCGAGTTTGTTCGGGTTGTGCATCTCGATGATCTCGACGTGCGGCATGTACTTGGCCGCCTTCTTCGCGAATTCCATCATCAGAATCGCACCGACGGCGAAGTTGGGGGCCACGAGCACCGGCGTCTTCATCTTGTTCGACAGCAGGCGCACCTTCTCGAGATCCTCTTCAGACCAGCCGGTAGTGCCTACCAGCACAGGAACCCGGGCCTGCAGGCACAGAGCGACGTTGTTCACAACCGAGTCAGGGTTGGTGAAATCGATGGCGACATCGATTTTTTCGTGAGCCAGCACGGACTGCAGGTTGTCGGAGATGGTGACGCCGAGGTGGCCCATGTGAATCAACTCGCCGAGGTCCTCGCCTCCGTGCGAGATGTCGACGGCCGCCGCCACCTCGTAATCGGCGGTAGCCAGCAGCCCGCGGCAGGTGACCTGCCCCATTTTCCCCAGACAGCCAATGACGCACACCCGGCGTTTACTCATCGCGCTCTCCTTTACCTGAATCAGTGACGGTCTCTTTCGTACCAGAAAAAACGGTTCGGGGCAAGCGGCAGTCCTCAGAATGTCCCGGTTGAGCCGAAGCCGCCTTCTCCTCTGCTTGAATCAACGATTTGATCAACGACGGTGAACTCAGCAGCCTGTACTTTCGCGAACACCAGCTGCGCGATGCGCATGCCGGGTTCATACCGGAACGGCTCGGTGCCGTGATTGATCAGAAGAACCTTGACCTCGCCGCGGTAGTCGCTGTCGATGGTGCCGGGCGCATTCAGAACCGTCACGCCGTGTTTCGCCGCCAGCCCTGAACGGGGGCGAACCTGCCCTTCATAGCCGGCCGGAATCTCGATCTTGATGCCGGTCGGCACCGCCGCGAAGCCGCCTGGCGGAATCTCTCCCTTCACACTGGCGAACAGATCATACCCCGAAGACCCGGGCGTGGCGCGCGCGGGAGTCTGCCAGGGCCAGGTGCCCGCGGGTTGAAGGCGAATCTGCAATGGTTCCTGCGTCATGCGATTAATGCTTCCTTTCGCGAGACCGAACGGGTCGGCCGGGGGTGAGGTGTCCAGGTTGGAACGGGTCGATCACGCGTTCGCGAGCTGCAGACAAGCCTCGCGAACGCCGGAATGTCAGTGCTTGCTCTTCTCGACTTCCTGATACCGCTTCACGCCTTCAGCCAGGGTGGTCATGGCGCGACGCAGTTTCTCGACCTCGAGACAGTAACTGATGCGGATCTCATCCTTGCCGAGGCCCGGGGTGACGTAGAACCCGGCGGCCGGCGCGACCAGCAGCGTCTCGTTGTTGTAGGTGTGATCGGTGAGCAGCCACGAGGCAAACGCCTCGGCGTTCTGAATCGGCAGCTTGGCGATGACGTAGAACGCGCCCTTCGGAGTCTTGCACACACAGCCGGGAATCTTCGCGAATCCTTCCATGACGGCGTCGCGGCGGCGCTGATACTCTTCCAGAATCGGCTTGAAATACGAGGGATCCATCAGTAACCCGGCGCGGGCGGCCCACTGTTCGACGGTCGGCGAGCTGAGCCGGGCCTGCGCGAGTTTCAGACAGGCGCCCATGACTTCCTTGTTCTTGCTGGCGATGACGCCGATGCGGGCGCCGCAGGCCGAATAGCGCTTCGAGATGCTGTCGATGAGAATCGCGTTGTCGTGGGTTTCGGGCAGATGCAGAATCGAGGTGTGAACCAGCCCGTCGTAAGCGAACTCGCGGTAGACCTCGTCGGCGAGCAGATACAGGTTGTGCTCTTTTGCGACATGCGCCAGCCCTTCGAGAGTCTGGCGGGTGTACACCGTGCCGGTCGGGTTGTTCGGGTTGCAGATCAGAATCGCGCGGGTGCGCGGCGTGATCGCCTTTTTGATGGCATCGATCGGGGGCAGCTGAAAACCGTCTTCGGCGTAGGTGCGCAGGGCTTTCAACGTGACGCCCGTCTGGAACGCCATGCCGTTGTAATTGGTGTAGAACGGCTCGAACACCAGCACTTCGTCGCCCGGGTCGCAGATTGCCAGAAACGCGAAATACATGGCTTCGCTGCCGCCGGTCGTGACGATGATTTCCGAGGTGTCGAGCGGGATGTTGTTCTTGCGGTAATACAGAGAAAATGCTTCGAGAAGATAATCTTCGCCGGGTGACGGGCTGTAGGCCAGCACCTTCTGATCGAACCCGCGAATGGCTTCGCGAACCGGTTCCGGGGTGTGAATATCGGGTTGTCCGATGTTGAGGGGGTAAACCGTCACCCCGCGCTTTCGGGCGGCATTGGCAAACGGAATCAGCTTCCGGATCGGTGATGCCTGCATGTTGGTTGCGCGTTGAGAGATGTTCATGTTCTCGTCCCTTCCTTTTCCGTCGGTGCATTCTCTGCTTGTCTCCGGTAGCCCCTAAACGAAAGAGCGGTTTCTTCCGAAGACATAGTGCAGACATGATAAAACATCGTGGCGTATTTGTCTTGTGTCTCGTCGTCATCGTCGGGGCCATGCTCGGCTGTCTCGAAACGAAACAGCAGACTCCGGGCGGGCTTCGGGGCATCATCGTCGACGTCAACGGCGCTCGTCTCAGCGGCGTGCGTGTGACCGCCGGCGGTGGTTCGACCATTACCGCTTCTGACGGCACCTGGGGTCTCGACAACCTGACGCCTGCCATCGTGACCGTCCTGGCTGAGCGCGAGGGCTTTGCCGCCGCATCGCGTCAAGTCGAGGTTCTGGCCGGTATTATCACCGAGAACGTCATTCTGACCATGGAAGACGAAGGGTTTCTCTACGGCCTCTCGATTCTCGACGTGACTTCGTCGCAGGCCACCATTCGCTTCTACACGCGCGGTCCGGCCCGAAGTTATGTGCAATACGGCCCGAACACGCTCTACGAAAACAAGACGGCGACGACGGCCACGAGCACCACCTCGTTCACGTTCACCCTCACCGGGCTGGTTCCGGCAAGCACCTACTATATTCAGGCGGTTGCCTCAGATACGAAAGGCCACATCATTTATTCCGATGGCAAAAGCTTCACGACGGCGTATACACAACGCGGTGATCCGCCGCAGAATCTGACCGTCGAGAAAGACCCGTATGCCGATGCGATCATTGTGACCTGGAACGCCGACACCGGAACCGACCTGGCCGGGTATCGACTGTACCGGTCACCGACTCCGCAGGGGCCCTTCACGCCTGTTGATTCAACCCTGCTGTTGTCAACCCGGTATACCGATACATCCGTGCTGCCGGGTGAGGTTGCCTTCTATCGCGTCACCCGCGTGGCCAATACCAATGAAGAAAGTCCGCCCAGTCAGGTCGTGTCGTTCCTGCTGCCGGGCATTACCCGGGGCAATATTGAATGGAAACCGGAACTCGGCCCTCTGAAGCTGACGGGGGATCTGACGATCAGACAGGACACCACTCTGACCATTCTTCCCGGCGTGCAGATCGGGGTGACCCCGACTGACCAGTGGGACCAGGGTGCCTCTTCAGACGGGAAGGTCGAGAT
Source organism: uncultured bacterium (assembly GCA_964472075.1). GTDB lineage: Bacteria > Muiribacteriota > Ozemobacteria > Ozemobacterales > Ozemobacteraceae > CAYYIY01. Next base: position 18,368 of record CAYYIY010000065.1, read on the forward strand.
CAAGGTCGCCGGGGCGCTGGTCATTGAGGGAAACGCGGCAGCCCCCGTGTCGATGACCTCACTGAGCGCTGCTCCGAAGGCTGGAGACTGGGTCGGAATCGGTTTCTATACGACCTCGAACCTGTACGTTTCGCGTATTGATTATCTGAATCTGGCGTTTGCCCAATATGGTGTTCATGGTATTACGGGAGCGCCGCCGATCAGCAACTCGCGCTTCGCCAATTGCAGTGCCGCGGGCGTGCGTTGTATCGCGGCTCGTGCTCCGGTTTCGATCGCCAACTCAATCGCCGATACCTGCGCGTCCGGGTTCCTGGTCGCGAGCAATACGACGCAGGATATCAGCATCGCGACTTGTACCGCGGTGCGCTGCTTCTACGGCATCGTCGCTCGTGACAACAAACGGGCGAATGTCACCGGTAACAAGGTGCAGTTCTGGAACGTCGCCGGCATGGATGTCGGCAACGCTTCGACCAGCAGCTTCGTCGGACGTAATGTCATCGGCCCGGGCGGCACCGGCACCGGCATTGTCGTGCGCGGCCGCGATGAGATTCGCCGCAACACGATTCAGGCGCAGATCGGCATCGAGATCCGTGACAAGGCGCAGGCGGTTCTGCGCAGCAATCTGATTCTTGCTGATCAGCGCAAAGGCGCGATCGGCGTGATGTACAACAGCGCTGACGCGTATGTGCCGGCCTCGCACTCGATCGCCTTCAACGACATCTGGGATCTGCCGATTGCGAGTACAAATCGGTATGTTGACGTAAATGGCGGTGTTCTGCCTGGCGTGAACAACGACAGATTTCTCGACCCGAGCTTCGAGGGTGGAACACCGTTTGTCGAGTATCCGAATGCCTCGTTCACTTATCGACCGGCCCCCGGCAGTCGACTGGATCGCGAAGGATACGCATTCGAAGACATCGGAGCTTACGATGTTCCGTAGTGTTCGCGGAAGATTTCCCCGGGCGACGCCGTTGGTCGTCGCCTTTCTGCTTCTCGGGCTGATGGGGTGCGGCCTGCGCGAACCCCAGACCGGAAGCCTGTCGGGGCGTGTCTTCAATACCAGAGGCGAGATCGTGGAAAATGCCAAGGTGTACTCGCTGTTCAATGAAGTCGAACAGGTCTACACCGCGAACGACGGTTCTTTCTATTTGTCCGAGTTGCCGTCGGGCAGAAACACGATCGTGATCACCCATTCGAAGTATCGTGTCGAATCGCGAATCGTCGAGATTCCGGCCGGTACTCATGTGTCATTCGAAGAGATCAAACTCGATTGGGCGACCTCATCGCAGCAGTTATCGGCACTGGTTATCGAGCGTACCGCTTCGACGACGGCAGACATTTCGTGGCAGACCTACAAGCCCGCGGCGACAACGCTCGAGTGGGGCCTGACGCAGGCCTACGGAAACGAGTATGTGGAGCGCGAGGCCGTGACCGATCACCGGTACACGATCACCGGGCTGACACCCGATACCGTTTATCACGTGCGTGCCAAACTGTTCGACGACAACAACAACGCGTGGTTCACCTACGACATGCCGTTCAAGACCACGCAGGGTCCGATTCCGGCCCCGCCGAGCAATCTTCGGATACTGCCGCTGACCGCGTTCGGAGTCATCAATCTCGAATGGGATCTTTCAACGTCGACGGCGGTGGTCGGATATCGCGTCTGGCGGCGCGAGAAAGACGGCGACTGGGTCAAACTCACGACCGATCTGCTCGATCGGACGACGAAGACGTATACAGATGTCGACACGATCGGCGGTCATTTCTATGAGTATGCCGTCGATGCCTGGTCGCTGGAATCGGCGGTATCGCCGCGCACTTATTCGCGTCGGGTCTTCATGCCGGGCTATGTCAACGATCTGGTGACGCTGACGGCGAGCGATTCGCCGATTCTGCTCGAAGCCGATCTCATCGTCGGGTTGGCCGGAAACCTGCTCGTCGAGCCGGGAGTCGAGTTTCGAACGTCGGCACGCGATGCCTTCTCATTGGGCACCGATCGCAACCGAGTCGAGATACTGGTGCAGGGCCGTGTTACGTTGGGTGGCACATCGACCAACCCGGTCCGTTTCACACCGGCGGACAGCAGCGGCGGGCGGACACATTGGGCGGGTATTGTTCTGCAGAATGGCGGAACAGGGTTTTCCGAGATTGGTCACGTGCAGTTGTCAGGTTGCACTCCGTATGCCATCTGGGCGAAAGGAACGACACCGAATATTCATGACGTCTCGGTTCGTTACGCCCAGGGTGGCATGTACTTCGAAGACATTCGTGCACTGCCGAGCCTGACTGGATGCCAGTTTGATGACATCGCCTCGGCAGCTCTGACCGTCGTGAACTGCCGACGCTTCGATGTGCGCAAAACGGAGATCAGACAAGCGGCGATCGGCATGGTGTTTCAGGCCGGCAGCACCGACGATTATGTCACGGTGCGCGAGTGTCGCATCGAGGCCCTGCAGGAAGGCATTCGCGGTGCGTTCCAACGCTCGGTGCTGGCGAACCTGCTGATACTGGCGCCCGAGGGTATCGGGGTTCGGGTGCTTTCTGTGCCGTTGGCACAGAACAACGTCGACCATGTCACCGTCGACGCCGAGATCGGCATCCAGCTTGATAACGGCTGGCCGGCGATCGAGAACAGCATCATCGTGAACACGCTGCAGAACGGCACTGTGGGTATCAAATCCCTGACGGCCGGCAATCCGCAGTTTCCCTATAACAATGTGTTCGGGTTCACCAACGCTTACGAGAACTGCAGTGGCGGAACGGGGGCCAGAAACGAGCAACCCGCGTTCATTGGTGGGAATCCATACAGCTATGAACTGCAGCTGACGTCGATGTTGAAAAGAACCGACCAGTACGGTCAGGAAATGGGCCGCTATGGTCAGTCGTATTACTGAGGTTTGCAGGCAATGAAAAGGAAGATGCGGAAGCACGAGAATGAACGGCGAGCGATCCGACGGCGCATTGCCGCCTGCCTGCGCCGTCCTGGTTCCGTACCAGCCGCTGCTGCTTCTGATGCCGTGCGAAAGACGATGAAGGTCGACTCGATGCGACGCGCAGCATCGGTCACGCTGGTGATGGTGACAATTCTGGTGCTGCTGGCCGGTTTGACCGGTTGTGAAAATGAACAGAAGCAGCCGCGCGGTGCCGTGGGCGGCAGGGTGTTCGATACGGCGGGGAACCAGCTCGAAGGGGCGGTGGTGACTTCGCACCGATCGCGCTTTACCGCCGTCACTGGGAAAAAGGGTGACTACATGTTCACCTCTCTCGACGAGGGCTCGCACCGGCTCGCCGTGACTCTTGCGGGGTACAAGACGGCGTCGAAGACCTTGTCGATCACGGGCGGTGAAGTGGTCGAGGGAATTGATTTTCGCCTCGAGGCGCAGACACTCGACAAGATCACGTGGTCGGTTTTCTCGCGTGAAACGGCGACCGTCACCATCGATGTCGTCACCGCCGAGCCGATGACCTGCCAGGCGGTCTATCAGGGCGAGCATCTGCCGCAGATTCGCACGCAGCCAAGCAGCCTTGCCGTGGAACACCGGTTTGTCCTGACGCACCTGTTTCCGCAGACGCTGTACACGGTTCACGTCGAGGGAACGACGAGTGACGGTCGTACCTTCCGTTCTGCTTCGGGCACGGTTCAGGCGGTGCCGCAGGGCGATGTGCCAGGGGCCCCGCCGGCACCGGTGGGCGTGCGGGTTGAACAGACTGCCGAAGGGCCGAAGCTCAGCTGGGACTATCAAGGCATTGATCCGTTGCGCGGATTTCGTTTGTACCGAGCAGAAGAAGATGGAACGCTGTCGGAATGGCAGAAAGAGGACTTTGTGACAGCGGGCATTCGCTCGGTTGTCGATGATCTGGCGCCGGGCGGCGTACGCATGCGGTATGCGGTTGCCGCGGTCGATCGCGATAACAATATCTCGTCGCTGTCGACCGAGTTGACATTTCTCAACGCCGGGGTTTTGAGCCGAGACGTCGTCTGGAAGCAATCCTGGGGAACACTCGACTTGTACGGAGACATTCAGGTGCCGCCGGGGCGTCAGCTGACCATCCAATCCGGCGTGACCGTGCGTGTCTCGGCGAACGATTTGATGCGTGGCGGCATCGAAGGCGATCGAATCGAGATGCTCATCGACGGCCGTCTGGTGATACTGGCCTCAGGTTCGACCCCCGTACGTTTCTTTTCCGGTTCGGCGCTGCAGACTCCGAGTGATTGGGCGGGCTTTCGCATTCGCACGGCTCGTACCGCCGCCGAGCCGAACATTCTTCAGAATCTGGAAGTGGCGAATGCCCGCATCGGTGTACTGATCGTCGACACGACGGTTGAAGCCGCCGGCTTGACCGCAAAGTACTGCGAGACGGGGGTGAAGATGCAGGCGGCGAGTGGTACACTCGTGACCGACATTGCCTGTTCGGACTGCACGACCGGCTTCATGGCTGAAGGCACGCTCGGCTGCAGCGCGAAGCGCGTGTCGATTCTCGGCGGCACGACCGGTATCTCGCTGCAGGGCAATCGCTCGTTCACCCTGCGTGATTTTTCCGTGCGCGAGTCACTCGATCTCGGAGTTCTCGTCGCCGACGTTGCCACCCCGACCTTGCGCGCGGGTCTGATCGAGGCACGGCGTCTCGGCTTGCAAAACAAGGTTGCGGGCGGCACCTTGCAACACTTGACGATCAATGCCGTGAACGGCGTGCTCGTGGACGGCAGCGCGCGCCCCGAATTGATCGACTGCATTCTGGTGAATCTGGTCAACCCGGGCACCGGGTACGGCCTTGAAGAGAAGACCGTCGGTCGCAGCTACCCGTACAATAACATCTACGGCTTCTCGACCCCTGTGCGCAACTGCGACCAGAACGGCGCACCGATTCTGAACATCGACCCGCAGTTTGTCGGCGGCACCCCCTATGATTACCATCTGCGCACTGGCAGCCCATTGCTCGGCACTTCGAGCACCGGTGGCCAAATGGGTGCGTACGGCGACCCCGGCGAAGAGGAATGATCAGCGCGTTCTGAAGACGACCGGCGACAGGTTTTCCATCGCCGACAGCCGCAAATGACACGGGCCGGCATCACGAGATGCCGGCCCATTGAACTGGGGTCATTCGATCAAATCAGTATTTATACCCCGTTGCGTCATACTTGAGCATAAACACTTTCGAGTTTCCGCTTGAATTCGTCGAACCATCGATTCCACCTTCGCTCCACCCCGTGAGATAGATAAGGTTTGGGTTTGCTGCAGACTGTATGGAGAGACTGGTTGCAACATCATTGCGTTCCGTTCCGATTTGAATGGGAGACGTCCAGTCCGGCGCCGGTCCACTGAGGTTTTCAGTGAATTTAGCGAGCACAACATCCTTCTCGCCGAATGAGGAAGTCCCGGCTGTTCCGGTTGTACAACCCGTAATCAGTGCATATCCTCCATTTATGACCTGCAGACCGTAGCAGTTGTCGTCCCCTGATGTTTTCACGGACTGTGCGCTGACAAAAGCGAGAGTATCCCAGGTCAGTCGGAAGACGATCATGTCATACTGCCCGCCGTTCACATGACTCAACGCAGGGATATTGCCGTTGGAAGAACCGCCGACGTAAATGTAGTCGTTTCCAGGGTAGGAAATACACGTGGCACGATCAAAGCCGGGGCCACCGATCTGGACAACAGAGCCGAGAGCCATGCTGCCGGGGTCGACCTGAGCAATGAAAATGTCCGTCCCGCCTGAGGCCACCCCGCCGCCTGTCGGTGCATATCCGTAGGTTGTTCCTGCGATGTATACGTAACTTGTTCCGAGTGTACAGGCATTTCCAATGTGAATGCCGCTGCCGCTGCCGATGAGAGCCAGTCCGAAGGGGCCGCTTGGAGTGGAATTGGGAATGGCACCCGTCGAGGAATTGAGCTTGATCAGGAAACAGGGTGTGGCATCACCGGTGCTGGACGGTGAGGGAGCGAGATCCTGAGTGCCGTCATTCAGCGGTATTGCCGCTCCTTTCATTGACGAACCAGTGACATAGACATATCCGTTGGAGGTGTCGACGGTAATCCCGTTGGCTTCTTCATTCGCTGAAGAGCCGATCTGCTTCACCCAAGCCGGGTTTGCTGTTATCTTCTGGCCTGCGGCAGGAAAGGCGCTGAAATCGTATCTGGCGACAAATGCATCTATTCTCCCTTTGTTGCTACCGGTTGAGAATGTCCCGGTCGTATATCCGCAGATGTAAACGGCAGAGTTGTTGACATCGACGGCGATGCCTGTCGCTCGCGTGTCGCCGGTCGACGGAGGAATAATGATGGCTGGAGCGCCTCCATTCGAGCTGTATTTAAGTAGATAAGCCTTCCCGATACTGCCTTCGAGTGTGTATCCCGCAACATAGACGTCGCCATTAACCGAGTTGATGGCGGAAACGGAATTACCGGCGGTTGTTCCTTCGCCCTGCGGGGGCGGTGTGAACTTCGGAGCGGTGGTGAAGGTTCTGGTCTGGTCTGTAGCGAAATTCCCGCCGAGATTCGTTTTGAGACCGGGGGTGATGGTGATGACACAGTTCGCGCTGTTGGGCAGCAACTGGTTCCCCGTCGTGTTGAAGACGATCTTGTACACATCATCAGTGTCATCGTAGCTCCAGGTTCCGCTGACGGCGCTACCATTTGCCGTGAACAGAATGTTTGTCGAATTCACGGTGTTCGCATCGAGTGCCTGGCCGAATGTCACAGAAACAGGGGTGTTGGTCGGAACATCGGACGCTCCGTTGGCGGGAATGGAACTGCTGATCGTCGGCGCCGGGCCCTGCGTCTGGAATGTTGACGTAAACTCCTGCTGCAACTTCTCGCCAAGGCTGTTCTCTGTCGATGTGGTTACGACTATTTTATGGTTCGTCGAATCCGCAAGCGGATTTGTCGGCGTGAAGGTTATGGTGGTGCCGCCATTGGCAGAGGTGCCAAGCACGGCATTTCCAGGGATTGCAACGCCCGGGTTGGCGGCGAGTTCGAGTCTCACATTCGTTCCGTAGGCCAGTGTCGCCTCTTTCATCGGCTGACTGAAAGTCAGAACGAACGGGCCGCTCAACGGAACCTTCGTTGCATTATTTGCATAGTTAAAGGAGACCGTCGGCGCATTTCCGGTCTGGAAGGTGTAGATGTACGGAGCCGGCAGGCCGTTGCCGAGGATGTCGGTAACCTTCGTCGTCACGGTGACGGTGTACGTTCGCCCAAACACGAGATTGTTCGTCGGGTCGAAGGTGAACACGGTGCTGTTTCCGGCATTCGGGGTCACGGTTCCGGCAATCGAGTTGTTTTCGTTGTCTTTGACGACAATCTCAAACGTTCCCGCTTTCATATCTCGATCGAAGGTGATCGAGATGTTGGAACTGGTAAGCTGATTGACCGAGTTCTGCAGCGGTGAAACCTGCTTCACCTCAGGGGCAGCGATGGTCGAGAAGGTCCATTCTTTGTCTTCGGCGATCGGGTTGCCGGCGCCATCCTGCACTCCGGCGAGCAGGACGACGGAATACGTCGTGCCATGCATCAGCGGATGAGTCGGAGTAAAGGTTACTGTCTTGTTGCTGTTCGAGAACGCAATAGTACCAGTCACGAACGGGTTCACGCTCTTGCTGATAGCGGCTCTGACGTTGGGAAGATTCTCGAACTCGAAAGAGGGGAGGACCAGTAGTTCTTCAACGGTCAGGGTCGTCGGATCGACGGCCTCGTTGAAGTTCAGAACAATGGTGGTGTTCGTTGCCTGATCGACCGAGTTGTTCGCAGGGGTGGTGAGGTTCACCGTCGGTGGCGTCAGATCAGGGACCTGCGCCGGTGAGGTCACTCCGATCAGAATGGGAAGTTGCACGCTGCCTGTTGCCTGACCGTCGCCGACTTGTACGGTAATCGTGGCAATGCCCGCAGCATTATGCTGAAATGAGGCACGATACTTGTCATTGGGGTTGACGGTCAGGGTTCCCTTCGTTTTGGACCACTTGACCGACAAATTGTTGGCGTTCGGGGTTTCTGCGTCAGTTGCTGAGGCAATCAAGGTAACCAGCTCGTTGACACCGACGGTTGTCTTGACCACATTGCCGACCCTTGCCTCAAGAGTAACGATTGGTGCGAGGTTGGCGTTGGCATCTTTGCCGGGAACCACGACCAGCAAGGTTGCCGGAGCGGTCGCCACGAACGGTGCCGTGAATGCGTAACGACGCGTCGTCGCGGTTTCGGCAACAATGAGCTGAGCCTGGGTGGCCGTTGGAGGAAGGGCCGGCGAAGTGAATAGTCCTTTGTCACCCACTGAAAACTCTCTGCCCCAGCACCACATCTTGGTGCCTGCGGGAATAGCGACACCCGCGGCATTTACGAGCTTCCCGTTGACCACACGATCGGCTTTGACCAGTGTCAGATCTTCAACCGTGATGGCGACGGCCGATGAACTGTCAGCTGTGATAGTGACAGAGCGCACACGATATGGTTGACCACCCGGTTCAAGCCAGGCTACAACGTGCCAATTCCCAACCGGGACATTTTCTAGAACGTAGACGCCGTTTTCATCAGTGTCGTCAAAATACTGCTCCGGCATTTCTTCGATCGCGACTCTGATGCCGGCGCGCCCGGCGAATGTGTCGGCTCGAATGCCTCCGGCGACAATGTTGCGAGGTGCTGAATCGGGTACGAGAACACGCCCGGTGACGTTTCGCGCATCAACAGGAGCGCTGTATGACCCGCCGTCACCGCCGTCACCGCCGAAAATGCTGCAGCCGGCCAGGCTGAGGGCGATGGCGATGGCACATACAGACCAGCAGAAGATGCTGAGAAACTGACGAACTGACGGGTAACGCATGATCATATCCTCCCGGAAAATCCTGACTGGGTGTACCAGCCCTTGGTTGACTCGGGCAAGGGTAGCAACATTGTCTGTCACTGTCAAACTTTTCGCCTTGTTTTCATCACTCGAGGTTTTCAACCTTGCCTGAAAATGAGACCGGGAAAAAGCCGAACGGCCCTTGTACCAGTTCTCGTTTTCGGATATACATGGCACGGAATAGTTTCGCCGACATGATTGGAAAAGGGTGGTCTCTATGCATCGTCTGTTTGTCGTTCTCCTGCTTCTGTTTGTGGGGTTCTCTGCTCATTGTTCGGCGGCTGGTGATCTGCGGTGGCCGCTCGACATTGAAATTAGTCCCAGTTCAAGTTTTATGGAATACCGTGGTCTTCGATTTCACGGCGGGGTCGATCTGCGCACTCGCAAAGCGGTCGGATTTCCGGTGTATGCCATCGACGACGGATTCGTCTCGCGTATCAAGATTCAGCATCGGGGATTCGGCTATGCGCTGTATGTCGACCACCCGAATCGGCGGATTCGGTCTGTTTTCGGGCATCTCGACGACTTTGCCGAGCCGATGGCAAGCTGGGCTGCGAAGAAGCTGGCGAAACTGGGAAAACGATACGGAATCGACGATGAGTTCGGACCGGAAACCTTTCCCGTAAAAAAAGGCCAACTGATCGCATACACCGGCGAAACCGGCCTGGGGCCGCCTCATCTGCACTTCGAATTGCGCACGCTGAAGGATGAGCCGTTGTCGCCAACCTCACTCGGATACGTGATTCCCGACAGGATCGACCCGGAGTTTACGGGGTTGTGGGTGGAGCCGCTCTCGTTCGGCACGCGCGTCAACGGCAGTTTTCTTTCGTACCGCGTGTCGCTGAAGAAGCATCATGGCAATACCTGGACCTGGGACGAACCGATACGAATCTGCGGGCGGGCGGGGCTTTCTGTCGGCGTGCTCGATCGAGCCGAAGGTGACAATCGCATGAGTGCCGCGGAACTGTACCTGTCTGTCGACGACAAAGAGTTTTTTTCAAGAGCGTTTCATAAATACTCATACGATGAAAATCGTCAGGCGGCGTATGTCTATGATGCCGTGCGTTCTGCGGCGCCCGGGCTTGGGTATGTCGTCTGGATGTTCAAGTGGCCGTATGAATCGATGATGCTCTCGCAGCTGCAGAAGCCCTGGGCCGGCGTGCTTGATTCGTCGTGCGTCGGCAGGCGTCTGAAAATCAGAATCAGAGATTACAGCGGTCGAGAAGCCTGTGCCGAAGGACCGTTGGATATCATGCCGATGGTACAAACAAACAAAGCCGTTCTCGGAACTTTTCAGCCGAAGTCTGTCGAGCATGCGTTCTCAGGCTTGATACTGCGTGGCAGCTTCGAGCAGAAAGTCGAACAGGCGGACCATGTCCAGTTGCAGATGCGTGAAGGGATGATAGAGAATCTGCCGTTGATCGGCTCAGGGAAATCGGCGATGATTTCGGTGCCCTACGATCGAAAGTGGGAAGACGGGGTGTATCAGAACGGCGCACGCATTGCCGGACCCTGGGTCTATATCGACGCTGGTCCACGCCGGATCAATATATCGAACTCCATGAGCCTGGACATTCCGGCGCAGGCAGTCAACCTGCCGGTACTTCTGGCGGCTCATTTTTCTCCGCAGCCGGCATCGAGCCGCAAACTGATGCCGCTCAGCGGGGTCTGGACCCTCGCACCGGACTGGCTCGTCGTCGACAAGCCAGTCACTCTTGCGGTCGATCTTCCCTCTGCCCTTGCTGAAATGGAAACGACCCACCGTAGCAAAGTCGCGAGCCTCTCTATCGCGCCAAGGCAGATGGGGTTGTACGGTGTAAGTGGTTCCGGTGAGCCGAGGCACCTCGGCGGCGAGGTACAGAACAACCGTCTGGTGTACAAAACCCGGATGTTCGGCGCTTATACCCTGATGGCCGATCTGGTTCCACCTGTCGTCAAGTCGGCCGGCAAACGCACTCTCAAGCGACTTGGCCTGTGTCGGGTCTTCGAAGTATCGGATATCGGAGAAGGCGTTGACTACGATCGTCTTGACGCAACGGTTGACGGAAAGAGCGTTGAGGTTGATTCCGACCCGGACAAATCGGAAGTGTACGTCGTGATCGCCGGAAAGAAGGGCAAGCTGAATGTGTGCGTGAAAGTCTCAGACAATGCCGGCAACATCACGACCTGTACCGTAACGAAGTAACCTCCCGCTATTAGGTGTCAGGGTCATTTCGTTATCTCGAAACCCTGTTTTTCCGCCGGCATCGCTCAACGATTCGCCATTGCGGCAGGGAGTGCTCTC
>CAYYIY010000066.1:0-28547 GCA_964472075.1 uncultured bacterium
TCCCCATTTGCGGGGTTAACTGTCTAGGACCCACCCCCTTTTTAGCATGGACTGGAAGCGGGTTTCAAGTGGCGTTTGCGAGAACCCCGTGTCTTTTTCGCACATTTTTAGAGCGGGCTTTTGGAGATACCGATAAATGCTCACTTTTACCCAGCGAGCACCTCAACGGTGTTATGCGGGTTTGCGAGGCACCTCGGAGGTGCTCGCAAGGCGAACAAAAGGCGAAAATCCGCTTCCAAAGCCAATATATTTCGAAAAATACCCGCGCGAGCAGCTGACAAAGCCAACTTTCAGGGTTTGATCCAGGGTTGTCAAAGAACGATCCCTCAGGGAGAACAGACCGTGAGGGAATGATCTCCCTCTTCTCATCAAATGTCATTGTATCAGAAGTGAATCAGCTCATCAACACATTCAGGCGGCTTTCACCCCACAACAACCATTCCGCAACATTTCTGAATCGACTGATGAAAAGATGCATGACCAGGACGAGTTCAAAACGATTCTCCATTCCGTTGAACCGGACGCCATCAAACGCCTTTTCACTCGCAGATTCCAAATAGACCGAAGCCGACACATCAAGGAGCAGAATGATGACGCCACGTTTCTTCCCTGATCGACCCGACAGATTCAGACCGCGAGGAACTACTCGACCGTTACCCCAGTTCAGTTTCGAACCGCCGAGTCTGATGGCGCATCTTCCCACCAACGGACGGATTCTCTTTTACCCCTCATCGTGCCTGTATTCACCGCAACTCTCACCGGCCCCATACGATGCAGTGCTTCTTTCCAGTTATTCGAATGAGTCGATGCAGCACGAAAATGTCTTTTCTGTCTGTGTCGACAACAACGTCGCACTCGGCTTTCTTCGCCAACGTGGAATCAAAGTCGAGACCATCGTCCTGTTTCGAGACGGGTGTCGGGAAGGCGGAAACTATGAATGCTGTATCGGTGATGCTTTCCTGTCAAAACTTCTGACCGTCACCACTGACCGGTTCTTCCTGTTTTGCGACGGTCATCGGTCGAGTTCTATCAAACGCTTGCCGGTAAAACGGAAAAAGGTTCATGACATTCCGGAATACGTTCGTCGTCTGGCCGAGTGCTCCAACCCGATCGATGACGTTCGAGGGTATGAATGTACAAAGATGGCCGAATCGGTGCGTCGGCTTCGTATCGGCAACATAGATGTTTCAATGGTTCGAGGATCTGCCTGGAACCACACCCAGGATGTCGACATTCTTTTTCTGTCGTCATACTCAAAGCATGCCACCCGGCGTTTTCTCATGGAAGCAGAACCGGCTGGGATTCGTTATCTGAAGACATCTCCGACAAAATCGATCATCGACTGCCTGCAGACGGCCGACAGTGAGAAACGGAACGCCATCGGCTTCATTCCGTTTGCGCACCGCATGTATGAGCGCGTGATCTCCGAGTTGGCTGCCTGGGACAAACCGTTCCCGCAACGCGTGGTTTTCTTTCACCTGCATCGGAATGACTATCGCACCATCTATTCTCACATCGAATGACTGCATCGGGAACATGCTTGCGGCAACATTGTGATTCGCCGGGAAATCGGTCTGCTTCGCTACCCTGCCCCTATCAGCTTCAAAAGCTCTGGAGGTCATGACATGTCACAAGTTCTCAAACCAATGGCGAAGACGATCCTCAGCATGATGATCATCGGCGTGCTCGCGTTCATGACGGGTTGCGGCGGCGGAGGAGGCGGTGGCGGCGGGGGTGGCGGCGCACCGACTGGTACTATCAGCGGCAAGATCAGTCTGGTCGATACCCTCTCAACTTCCGTCAGTGCCGATCTGCGTGCATCCGTTCTGCCGGGTACCATCGAGGTGTACCTCGAAGAGTTGCCCAACGTTCGTTGCAACGCGTCTGCAGATGGCACATACACGCTCGAAGGGGTGCCGTTCGATCGGGCCTTTCATGTCATCGTTCGATGTGTCACCGCCGAACAGACCTACTACCGACGACGGGTATCGTTACCACCGGCGTCCCTGCAGACTCCATCTCATGTGCAGAATATTCAGGCGGTAAAGTGCCGTCGAATGCTCGCCTTTGAGTTACACAACCCGGACAATTCGGCATGCAGAAACGGTCGACTCGAGTTCTGGGGCGAAACCATTCCGGTTGACACCAACGGGCGCGCATTTGTGTGGATGCCTGACGGGGAAGCAGCCTTCACCGTCGCCGGAAACGGGAAAACCACGATTTTGACGTTTCAGATCGGAGAGAAGACACAACAGTATTTTCAGCTGATCATTCCCGCTGCTGATACGACGAATCACGCGCCTTTTGCGGCACTGACCGCTGATCACTCCTCTCCCGTGGCGTGCGGAACCCTGGTGCGCTTCACCGCCCTCGAATTCGACCCCGATAACGATCCGCTCACCCGCACCTGGCAGGTGAACGGAACGACGATTCCACAACAGAATGGTTTGACCTTCGATTGGCGTGCTCCTGGGACGGACGGTCTGGCAACCGTGAGCGTTCTGGTCGATGACCTGAAAGGCGGGAAAGCACGGGCCGATTTCGGCTTTGTCATCGGAACAGGGGGCGGGCCGATCTCAGGACAGAATCGCCCACCGACTGCGACGGTACAAGCCACCGGTACGGAAATCCTGACTGATGATCGAATCGAGCTGAACGTTACCGCAAACGACCCTGATAAAGACACGCTTTCCTGCACCTGGAAAGTCGATCGCGGCACGGTCACTGGTACCGGATTCAAGGTGGTCTATACCGCTCCAGATACTCCGGGAACAGTGAAAGTGACTGGTACGATCAGTGACGGTCGGGGCGGAAGCGTGACTGTCACCTGGAATGGGACGATTCGCCAGCGGAACCGTCCGCCGGTGGTTGCGATCAGCGCCGACAGTTCGCGCATACGCAGTGGGGACGTCGTGACGCTTCGGGCAACGGCAACCGACCCTGACGGCGATGCCCTCTCCTTTGCCTGGCAAGCGGATCACGGAACGATTGAAGCAGCGACCTCAGCCGAGACGAGCTGGACGGCCCCTGTCATGGATGGGCCCGCCGTCGTCGTTTGCGAGGTGACCGATACAAATGGATTGAAGTCGACCGGCCGGATGACGCTTCAAGTGCGTACGCTGAACCACGCGCCGACGCTGACCCTCGATACCGACGACGGTGAGCCGGTTGCGGCCGCGGTGCCGACGTCGATTACGGCAACCGGCCGGGATGCGGACGGCGACCCGCTCACGTTTGCCTGGACCATCGACACGGGGACCATCACGGGGACCGGCAACAAGATTCGCTTCACCCCGGCGGCCGGACGGACCTCCGTCACTTTGACGTGCCGAGTTCAGGATGATTGGGGCGACGAATGCGTGATGCAACGAACATTTCCGGTCTGGGAAACCTGGACGCTTGGAGTGGGAGAAGCACGCCGAGCCGATGTTGCCGGATTATGGAAAAAGACACTGCCGACCCCGACCGGAAACGAAGAGTACGGACTGATTGTCGGCACGGTGAACAGCGCGAACATCCCGTTCGGATTCGAAGTGAACGGCGGCGGTGATCTGCTGCTGAACAAAATCGCCATGAAAGCCGACTCGGACATGTTGACCGACAAACGCCTGAAATTTAACGAGAGTCTTCGCCGGCAGGAGTTTGAGGTTGCCCCTCTGGTGCGTGAAGCCGGGCGACACCCGATCATGAAAAACATGATTCGCTCGAGTCTCGGCGATACGGCTTCATTTTATACCAACAAGTGGACAACGGCGGTGCTGATGGATCAGAACGAAACCTGCGATATCTGGCTCGATGCCTCGACGTACTCAGAGCCGGTTGATCCATCTCAGACGGTGTCGTCTCTTGCGACCTTCAAAGGAGCGCTCTCCCAGCAGGTGCTTCCCTTTATCACGCAGAATTACGGTCGAGTGTGGGATAAAAACGGTGACGGAAAAATGACCATCCTGGTGACGGCATACAGCAACTACAGCGGCGCCGCCGGCTTTTTCCGCCCGAACGACATGACCGATCTGGCAACCAGTAACAAGCGCGACATGATCTATTTAATGGTGAACGACACGCGGTATTTCAACGACAAACCTTCGTATGAAAAGGAAATGGTTTCGACGTTGGTGCATGAAATGCAGCATCTAGTCAACTTCTGCGAACATGTGCACTACCAGGGCGGAAGCCCGGAGGAACTCTGGCTGAATGAAGGGCTCAGTACGCAGGCCGAGTTGCGCTTCGACCAGACTCGCGTCGATTCACGGTTGCAGAACTATGCGTCTCTGCCCGAGCTTGATAACCTGACGCACTGGGGCAGTAGCCTGCGCGATTACGGTTCAGTCGGCCTGTTTGTCCAGTATCTGCATGAGCGGTGCGGCGATGCGGCGATCAAGAGTCTGGTGACTTCAGCGGCGACGGGCAGAGCGAACATTGACGCAGTGTGTGCCGGTGTTGGAGGCTTTTCAGGCTTGTTCTGGGATTGGGGGCTGGCACTCATGCGATACGGGCGTGGGTTGCCCGCCGATGCCGCCCACGATTACCAGCGCAATCTCGGCATTACGCTGAAAGTCGGTGAAGTGTTCTTCGAGCAGGGTTTCAGAGATCTCGTCTACGGCACGGGGCTTCGCTTCATTCGCATGCGTGCTCCTGTCATGCCGGCTGGAACAGAGGTCCCGGCCTATGCTCGTGTGCAGGTGAGAGATGTCGATAGCGGAGGTCTGAGTGTGTGGGTGGTTCGCCTGAAATAGAGTGCCGCCGGTGAGTGCCGGTCGGGGTGTGCCTGGTATGCTCCGACCGGCTTTTCTGTCTGCCGTGCTGGTGCTTTGGAGAACGCGACAAAAGGTGTATGATCGACGCAGCCCTCATGGAAAAGGAGCAGGAAACGTTGAACCGGAAGCGCTCAGTACGCTTAAGGAAAGAGAACGCGGTATGTTCAAGCCCGTCGCACAAGCGAAGAAACGCATCGAGGTTGAAGATGACGAACACCCTTCCGAAGTCGCCTTCGCTGCCGCATCTGCTGATGTATGTTCTGCAGCCTTCCGATCGTGTGCGATCATTCGCCGATACGGTGCGAGCCGAAGCGTTGAAGCAGGGGATTACGCCTTTGATCTTTGACTTCCACTCCGAAGAGGGTCGTCGTCGTTTTCTCGAAGTCCTGGACAATACGCAACGAAGGGAGGCATTCATGCGCATCTACGACCTCTTCGTTCCGGAAAACTCAAGAGAGGGCTCGAACCGTGACCCATGGCCTGTCGACATTGACTTCGGCACGCGGCATCTGCGCGTGGGCCCGAACTCGCTGACGCTGGAGCCGATGCTGCTGGCGGTGTATGCCGCATTCCTGGCGCAGAAGGAGAACTGCGCGGAGCCTGCCTGTCGTGTTGAAAACGATGCCTGTGACCGTCGTTGCTTTCTTTCGGTGGTCGACATGTGCCGCAACGGTTTTCCACAGAAGGTTTCGGCGTTTTATCGCCGGGTCTACGGGTGGGGCGGCCAACGCGAAGAGTCCATGCTCGAACGTCTCGAGAACGGCCTCGAAAGCGAAGCCATGCGCCAGTACATCAGCAAGATCAACCGCCGCCTGCGCACCGGGCTCGGAGATCATCCCATGCTCGACCACCTGCTCATCGTCCCCATCGGCCGCTACGGCAGCACCCGCTACGGCTTGAAACTGCCCCGCCACGCGGTTCCGAAGGCCATTATGCAGGAATGATGGATTGTTTGACGTCGACGAGGGTTTTCGGCAAAATGCATGAACGACGGCAGATCGATCACGCGATGGTGACAGAGGGGAGTTGCAGATGCAGAAGAGTCAGACAGAGGCACCATTTAAACGGGCACGCTTCGTTTCCTTTGTAGGGTCTCAAGTCCCGGCGGTACTGAACCCGCTGCTTGTGCTGCAGCATTCCGGCATCTCGTTTACCGACATTCATCTGATTGCCACGCCGTTTGTTCGTGCCGGAGCGAGAGGGATTCGCGACTATTGCCGCGATTGGCATCAGATAACGACGATTCATGAGATTGATGTGCCTGAATCCCTTGATTGCAAAAATAGTGTAGACATTGGCAACTCGGACTCAATTCCGGGTTTGCTGCAACGACTCTGCACTCATTCAGAACCGGTGGTCTTCAATCTGAACGGTGGAATGAATTTTCAGGTGGCGATCGGTGTGCTTCATGTCCCGCTCTCAGCAACATGGTTTGTCTACTCGCACAATGAAGGTCTGACGCTCTTTCAGGCCGGGTCGGAGCCGCGGGTGCGGACGTATACCTTGCCTCTGGTTACGGACACTCTCGATGTTCTTCGTCTGCAGAACATCGCGTTTTCACGCAGTTTTGAAGTTGATTTCGAGCAATCGCCGCAGGGACCTTCGCAAGATACGCTCACGATTGGAAAAGTGAGATTCGATGCGGTTGTCAATCGTCATAACACCCTGCATTTCTATCTGTTCCTGTGTCAGCCTTTCCTCATGCCTGACGAAATGAAAGCCGACCCTCTTCTGAAAAGAATACGCGCACTCATAACCCTGGCGACAGGGCGTTCCCGCTTTGCTCAATTGTACCATCGGGAGATCACCGTCATTACGACCCGGAGTTTCGTGAAAGAGCGAATTGAGAGTGACGGTCGAGGGAAACTGAGAGTTGAACAGTGGACCCCGGCAAAGTGCCGACAGGTGTTTTATAACCGTCGCGCCTGGCTGCAGAGCATGGAACAGCCGGCGGCTTCCGAATCTGCAATCGATTCACACGGTTTCCCCGTCGAGTGTCTCGGCTCGTTAAAACGAGAAGGGAAGACGCTGATGTGCTTTCTCGGTTTGGACATTCTTCCGACGTTGATTGCGATATGCAGCCATCGGCCGGACAACCTCTATTTGATGTACGATCGGACGAGTGCGCCGGTCGCTCGTATGGCGGAATGCTGGAAGAAGGAGTGGAAGAGGTTGCAGGTCGGTTTTGTCGCCTTTGTTCCGACGCGATTTGACAGTCTGCGTCTGCTCGAGACGAACATTCAGGCGAAATGTCTGGAAGTGAATGCCACACCGGGTACGAAGTTGCAGGGGGCTCTTCTTATTCTGCTCGGGCGGGTGGCCGCATCAGGAGTTTCAAGCTTCTGGACGATCAATAATCAGAGAGGATTGCTGACCGATCTGCAAGGACAGTTGCCTGGAAAAATCCTGGAGGGACCCTCTCCCCTCGATCTTCTTGTTCTGCGCGGTGAAACAATTGACGTGAAAGGTGATGACCGACTCGCACTCGACCGTCTGAGTCAGAAACTGGACGGTATTACGCGCTGGTTCCAGCTTGTACAAGCGCAGCAAAGATCTCTGACTCGCTTTGTTGCCGGCATGAACCAGAGTGTGCCGGGAGCGTCATGTGTCGCGGACCAATGGAATGTCACGCTCCGGTTCGATGGAAAACAAGGCTCCATCAGCTTCAAACATCATCACGATCTATGGTTCGAACAGTGGGTCGGTTGGCGTTTTCTCAAGGTAGGCGGAGCTGATGACGTTCGCATTCGAATGCGAACCAAATGGTCGACCGATCATCAGCGTGGCGCGTTGAGTCGGCCGGCCGCCGGCGCGGAAAAGACGCTCGCCGCATCAGAAGAGCATGGCGAACGATTGTATGAGCCGTTCAAATCAGATTTCGACGTCGTTCTGCGTTTTGGTCACCGGTACATGGTCATCTCGTGCAAATCGGGAAAAGTGAAGGAAACCACACTTCTCGCTGAAGAGGTTGCCGCCGTATCCGCCATTTTCGGCCGCTTCACCATACCCGTTCTCGTTCAGCTTCCATGGGACGGCGAACCCACAAGAATCAAGGAAACCTGGCGTCTCGGCGGCACGCACCTGCTTGATGACAAAATCCTGCGCACCCTGATCCGCACCATGTTTGATTCCCACTCAACCACAACGGGTCACTGATATCAGTGAATAACCCCTTGTTCAGGAAAATCGGCCTGCGACTCGTCGCTTTTGCACGGTATTTCCGAACCTGCGGCGGAATCCGTAAACGTTTGTTGGAGTGCCGATACGGATTCGGTGTCGTTTCGTTCATGTGCCATGACAATCGCATGATAAGGCGTGATCCTGGATGATTGTCGAAATACCTGTGCATTCTGTATCATCCAGTCGCGTAGAATGCGGATTTCCTTCTTCTGATGCAGTTCTACGGCGATATCCTCGATTCTCGTCGGCAAGAGCCGGACTTGTTGATTTATGAGAACGAGAAGCCTTCGGATATCCTCTATTTGCAGCACGCGCAAGAGAGGGACAAAATCGTGATTGCCGAGCAACCGGCCGAAAGTACCAACGAATCGAAACGTATTCTCAAACAAATCGTTTTCATCGAGTTTCCTGAGCATGATGTTCAGGAGCTCACTTGCTGAGACGGGAAGACGGTTGAGAATATCAGGTGAGGAAAAGAGGATTGTTAACAAATAGCGGATATATCCGTCTGTTTCGCAGAGGAGTTGCGCGCCGTGAGCCAGTGTGTTTGTGCAAGGCTTGTCCAACAGGAATTCAACGCTTTTTTCAATGATGCTGTCATCCCTGAACTGATAGTGTAGACCTGAAGCCGAGTTTACTGCATCCGGCGATGGTGAAGCGGCGGGGTGCTGCTGTCGCAGTTCGTCTCCAAGTCGGAAGATCAGGCATACGCTTATCGCATCCAATGGTGAAACCGATGCGAGCCGCAAAAGTAGTGCTTCTCGAAGGCCATCATTATGAACGGCAAACAAAAGTTTTTCAAACCGGCTTGAGTTGCCGGCAAGATTGTTTATCAGATAATGAAACAGGTTTTTCCATTGGCTGTCATCTTCAGCATAATACTGGCGCATGAATATCGATTCGAGTCCTGACGCGAGAATCTGTGTTCCTCTGATGTCTGTATTGAGATTGTTTATCATCTGTATCGCAGCTGAAAATGGTTCGATAGGATTTTGCAGGTATGCAAGAACTTGCCACGCCTGAGAATACATGCCTTTCTTCAAGGCAAGCTGGTGATATCGTTCCAAAAGGTTTTGATATTTTGTTTTCTGAACATGATAGTCATCGAGATTGTTCAAAACGATACGCAGAAATGGTAGGACTTCATCCGGGTTTACATGAGTATCAAGAGTTTCGAGTATCTTTTCCACCACTTCGAACGGAATGTTGCGACAAAGAGAAGGCTCTGAAGTAAGGACCCAAAAAGCGTCTTGTGCGGAATCTCTTGAATCCATTTTGATTGAAGTGAAACAATCGATCATCTCCAGACGATGTTTCTCTAACTCGAAGAAACAGGACAACAGGATGGGCTGTCTGGATACGGCAATGGAAGAGAGCAGTCCTCGTTTTTCATCACCGGAAAGAGTCGAAGCAAACTTATTCACAAAACTTTTAAGCGGATGGCATGCATCTTTTTCGTTTGAATGCCCTATGAGTTTGTCGAGAACCGTATAAACCGAATCAGATTCCAAAGTTTCGAGCATATCGCAGAGAAGCAGAAGTGAATCATACTTTTTTCGGCTGCATAAGCGGTCGATCAACTTTCGACGTTCTGCTGGAGATAGAATCTTTTCCGGTAAAAAGCGCGGAACGAGTTCTCTCCAGCAGTGCAATAAGCAATCGGTGATCGCATGCAGATGCTCTTCGTGGGAACAGGTCGGGGTCGGTTTCATACCGGCAAGCTCAAGAAAACGCTTGTCTTCTTCCGATAGAACGTCGTTCGATGTTATCGTATCCGACTCTTTAAGAGGCCGATTTTCAGGAGATTTGGTGATCAGACAAATCAATTTGCGCCAACACTGGAGTCGCGTCGGTGTGTGTGTTGCCGGTAAATGGGCGGTAAGGATTTTGACATACGATTTCGGGAGCTTATGCAATGAGTCCAGTTCACGTATCAATTTGTCGATTCGGTCAT
This sequence comes from uncultured bacterium, assembly GCA_964472075.1. Lineage (GTDB taxonomy): Bacteria > Muiribacteriota > Ozemobacteria > Ozemobacterales > Ozemobacteraceae > CAYYIY01. Next base: position 9,892 of record CAYYIY010000066.1, read on the forward strand.
CAGAAATGAGATGATCAAGAGTTATCTTGAGTTCATCCGGTAATTCGCAGCGAATCAATGCTTGAAAACACTCATCAATGTTGCTTCCGCCGAGCAGAGTTTTCTTCAGAGCTCTGGAAAATTTCAAATTGTACAGGCTGGAAAATTCTCTTTTCACCTCAGGACATTTGCTCAATTCCGCAGACTCTGCCAGAATGGGAAGCGGCAGATCTTCGAATGGACTGAGGGTTTTTCTTTCTTTGAAAAGACTCGGCAGGATGAGGATGAAAGACTCGGCGTTTTCGTTTGCACGGTTTTGTTTTGTGAGTTTTATCAGAATGTCGACTCGCTCATCAGCGGGGACATTTTCAAGTTTCCGCGAAAGAAAATAATCTCGCCACATATTGTGGTTGAATTGAATCGTATCGTGAGTTTTCCGGAGAATCAATCCGGTTGTAGGTTTTCGCAAGAAGTTTATGTTGTGATCAAGTAAGCATCTTGCTTCCCGAAGCGAGATGGCCGTTTTGTTCAATTCGACCATTTTATATGCCAGTTCGGACAACTGCAGATTCAGGGAAGGGTTCCAGTCTGGTTGTTTCTCCAGGAAAAGACGAAAGAGGTCATGAGGATGGGGGGGGAGGGAGTCTTTTTGACCCAGCAGATTAAGGAACAACGGCGTGCGAAAAAGATCAGCGGAGTGCTGCAAGAGCTGTTTTTGCCAGCCGGATAAATCCTTTACGTCAACTGGGAGGACGTGAAAAATGTGAAGATAATCAGTCATCACGTCTTCACGGTATCTCGTATTGACGATCAACCCCATTTCCGGGTTGTCCGAACAGAGTCTGCGAAACTTTTGAAGCAGCTGTGTGCTTTCCTCACTTTCGGGCACGTCGAAATCATCGATAAGAAGAAGAATTCGCTTATTGATCGTGCGCAAGATCCTTACATCACAGAGTTTCTCTAAAACCTGATAAAGGCAAGTGCTGGAGTTTCCGTGGAGAATCTTGATCACGACTTGGTAATGGTTATTGTTTACAAGACTTTGAGCGATTCGAGTTGCGTGAATGCTTTTTCCCGCCCCCCCACGACCGATAAACGCTAGACGATGAGGAGGCCTGCGCTGTACAAGATTGTCGAAGGAGATTGTTTCGTCGCTCTTTGGATCATGAAATTTGATGTTGAAGAAACTTGCCGGTTTTTTGTCAGACCAAATGTCTTCCGAAGACTTCCTGTGAATCACCAGGGCGGAGGTGCCATGAACAAGCCGTGAGGCTAGAGCGTAAGTCAATTCAGGTTCAGCAAGTTTGGTTGCAGCGAAAAAGAGCCAGGCAAACTCGGTGAAGTAACGCCCGACCGCCTCAAGTGGAAATTTTTGGCTTTCGTGAAATTTTTTGTTCCGTAGCCAGATCAAATGCCGTGGAAAATCAGGTTCATGCATGCCGCCGCTGTCACCAGGATTGAATAGAGCTTGATAGTCTATTGCTTCTGATTTCCTGCTTAGCATCGAACGCCGCTGCGGAAAGAATGCTCCGATGTATGTATTTAACCCCAGATGATCCGGATTAAGATGTTTATTTAGACTTTCTGATAAACTGGTAACTTGATATCGTTGAATTATCTTGATGAGTAAACTCAGGAAAACTTCAGGTAATTTTGCAACGGATGAAATCGCTTTTTTGCTCACGGGCGATTGAAAAAACACTGACAATGAATGGAAAAACTCTGTGTGAAAGTCCTCTTCCTGAACACCCTCGGAAAGGGTTCGTATGACTTCGAATGCGAGCTGATAGGTCTGGGCAAAATCCTGGTCGCTGAGTTTTTCGAAACCATCAATTCGCGCAAAACGCTGAGCGGCAAGACGGGCCTCAACGGTCAACAGACCAATCAGTTCCTCTTCGGATAGAGGAATTTCAGACATCCAGCACTCTCATCATCGTGATGTTGTTGAAAATGATCTTCTCAATCATTTCGCAATGTTTGCAAACTGAACGATACGTATTATAATCGATTTTGCGTCGGCTTTCAGATTTTTTGAACCGACAGGCAACAGAGGGCTTTACCACGACATCAGATACATTCACGTGGTTGAAGGAAGGTTGTGAGATGCTTATGGTGCGAGCGGAGGAAGCCGGGAAAGCGGTCGGTTCGGCGGATGGGGAGCGAAAAAGCGCTCTGCCGACGCAGGAAGTGCGTCTTCCATACTGTGTCTTGAAAGTCGTATTCCGAGCGCAGGATGAAATTCGCTTTCCGCAGAACCCGGTGAACACGCTGCGCGGCGGGCTAGGGTTTCACTTGAAGCGGTCCGTGTGTTTTCAGAGAGCACGCGATGTCGACGGCGCGCCGACGCTGTGTCAGAGATGCCTGCTCGAGAAAAACTGCGTGTATGCCCTGCTTATGGAAACAACGGAAACCAGCCCCGAAGCTGAGGCGGCAACGGGCGGCGCTCGTGAAACGCCCCGCCCCATGCATTTTGCCGCGAACTTCTCCGGGCCGGTGTGCTTCGCGCCGGACGATCTGTTCGCATTCACTCTGACACTGTTTGGAAAAGCAGTCGAACAGGTTCCATATCTCGTTTTTGCCTTGAAAGAACTAGGACAGTCTGGTTTTACCAGAGAGCAGACGAAAGCCGTTCTTGAAGAAGTGAAAACGATTGGCGATAGTGCTCGACGCGTGTATGTGAGGGGCGTCGAACGACTTGAACCGATCGTTCCCGAGAGTCTGCATCTTGCCCCACCGACCATCGGCGATGATGATGATCGGGAGATCGAACTGAGGTTCGAAACTCCCGTTTCGTTCAAGGACAAACAGACCGGCAAAGTTCTGAATCTGCCGGAATTTCCGCGACTGGTCGGCTCGATTCTGCGTCGGCTCACTTCGCTTTGCGTTGTCAGTGGGTTTCCCGCACCCGCGTGGGATTTCGCCGGCATCATGGAACAGGCGCGAACGGTGACGACCGCCGATGTGAACGGCAGATTTGTTCGCTGGGAACGATACTCGCAAAGACAGCACCAGCGATCGTACTGGGGCGGCATGCTCGGAAGCGTCGTGTATCGAGGTCGAGTCGCACCGTTTCTGCCGCTTCTGCGCGCGGGTGAGATCTTTCACGTCGGTCGCGGCATCAGTTTTGGTCAGGGAAGATATCGTATTGAACGCGTTTCAGTGGTCGACGATCAGGTACAAACCGACGCTTCGACGACCGGTGAAAACGAATCGGAAAACATTTACCTGTGGGAGTAGCCATGGATAACACTGTTTACAAAGTTGCTCTAGCCGGGTTTTTGCACGACGTCGGCAAGTTCGCCGAACGGGCGGAAGGGAAGATCGAAGGCGGGTCGGACAAGCTCAACGTCGGTTTCTTTCCGAACCCTGAATTTGTCAACAACCATCGACAGATGTGCCAGCCTGAATACAACGGGCAGTTCTCTCACAAGCACGCCGTTTACACGGCCGCCTTCATCAACCATCTCGAGGGCGTTCTGCCGCACGAATTCAACGCGGCGGAGTGGGGGTTGGCCGATTCGTTCATGAACCTTGCGGCTTGTCATCACAAGCCGACGACCCCGATGCAATGGATCATCACGGAGGCGGATCGCCTGGCGAGCGGCATCGACCGTGAGTCATACGAAAAGCGCAACCATGCGGCCGATGTCGCCAACTATCGTGTGACTCGCATGCTGTGCCCGTTTGAAGAGATCGATCTGCCTGAAAAGGAAGAACAGCGTCGGAAGTACAAGTCCGCAGATGACTTCAAGTGGCGCATGAAACTGCAGGCGATGTCCGCTACCTCCCTGTTCCCTGTTTCAAGACAACAAGCCGAAAACAAGGATACGGCACACCGCGAATACTCGGAGCTCTTTTTCGAGTTTGCCGCAGCGCTCGAAAAACTGGAGCACAGGGATTGCCTGCATCTCTGGTATGAGCACTTTGACAGCTTGTACGGAGTGTATACCGGCCTCATTCCCGCCGCGACCGTCGACGTTCTCGCCGACGTCTCTCTCTACGATCACTCGCGAGCCGTGGCGGCTTTCTCTGCGGCAGCATACCAGTATCATCAGGCGAGAAACTCGCTTACGGTCGAGGCTGTTCGCAACAAGGACGAGAAGAAATACCGGTTGATTATGGGTGATTTCTTCGGCATTCAGAGCTTCATCTTCTCTGAAGGCGGGCACACGCGCCGCAATGCGGCGAAGCTTCTGCGCGGGCGCTCGTTTTACGTGTCGATGCTTTCTGAACTGGCCGCCGATCTCATGCTTCGCGAACTGGGACTCCCGGTGACCAGTCTGTTGATCAATGCCGCCGGCAAGTTCGTCATTCTTGCTCCGAATCTTGAGAATACGAACCAGGCGATCGCTCGCGTGCGAAAGCAGATCAACGACTGGCTCGTTCAACACTTCATGGGTCAGGCGAGCTTCGGCATCGTGAGTATCGAAGCCGCACCGGGTGACTTCGAGAACGGCGGATGGAGCGAGTTGTGGAAGCGCTTGTCGCGAGAACTTTCACTGGTGAAGAGCGCGCGTATCGACCTGGAAACGTACGGCGGAGTGCAGGCCGGTTTTATCGAGCAGTTCGGTGACCACGGCCTTTGCCCATTTTGCGGCCGCCGACCAGGAAGCGCCTGGGCGCGCATGACTGGTGGAGACGAGAAAGTCGCGTGCTGCGGAATCTGTGCTGATCAGATGGATATCGGGATGCGGCTCGTACAAAAAGACGTTCGGTCGCTTGCGATCACTGAAGTTGACGCGGATCTGCACAAGGATCGACTTCATGTCCCCATATTCGGCAGGTATCAGATAAGCTTCAAAGTCGGCGGCAGGCTGGGTGATCTGATCAAGGCCGGCACGTTGCTGCGTTACTGGGATATTTCTCACCACGATGACGGAAGCATCAGTCGAAAGCTGACCTCTCGCCCGCTGAAAGGCTACATGCCTCTGGCGACCGACGCTGACCAGACAGAAGAGTTCTGGATGATCGGCGGCGAGAGTGATGATGCGAAGCTTGAAGCCGCACCTGAGACCGGTACGCCGAAGTGCTTCAAGGCGATTGCGAAATCCTGCTATAGCCTCGTCTCTGGGGATGCAAAAGGGGTTGAGGCGCTCGGCGTTCTCAAGGCCGACGTCGATCAACTGGGCGCTATCATGGGTTTCGGCTTGTCACCAAAAATGCAGACCGTGGCTCGAACGGTAACGCTCTCGCGCTTCCTGAACCACTTCTTTACCGCCTATCTCCCATACGTCTTTCGTCAGGCGGCGGCAGGAAATGCGGTTGACGGGGCTTCGACGGCGTTTCGCGACATCTATACCGTGTTCGCCGGCGGTGATGATCTCTTCCTCATCGGCCCGTGGAATCACATGATCACCTTTGCCGACTTCCTTCATCGTCGTTTCAAAGCCTATGTCGGCGAGAACGGTAATCTTCATCTGTCCGCGGGCATCAGCATCCACCACGACCAGGAGCCGGTAACTGAGATGGCCGAGAGTGCCGAAGAAGCCCTCGAAAAGTCGAAGAAGGGTGACGGTGAAGAACCCGGAAAAAATCGGAACCGTATCACGATCTTCGGTGAAACGGCCACCTGGGAAGGGTTTGCCAAACTGCAGGAGATTCGCGCGCAGATCGGCGAATGGGTAAAACCTCAGGGGGACAGAAAAGAGCCGGTGGTGAATCGCGCCATGTTGTATCGATTCAACCAGGTGTTGCAGTTGGCTGAGCATTTCAAGAAGTTGAACCAGCAGACGTCGATCGACTTCAAGAACCAGGAAGACATCGAATCGATCAAATGGCCGGCGATTCTGAAATACTCGATTGTGCGAAATGTGAAAGACAAGAAGAAGCATGATGAGGTGTTGAAGTTCGCTGAATGGGTTGGTGGTACCAAACAGGGCAGTGGCTACGGTTCTGCCGTCAGAATGGCACTCTGGCCGGTGATCTACGAAAATCGCCGGGCAAGAAGATAGTTTGAGACATCTTGAAAGGAGAAATGGAGCATGCAGTTTCAACTGATGGATCCGCAGAATGCGGGGAGGGTTCCCGTCAATCTCTTCAGTGACACGGCTGAAGGGATTGCAAAAGAAGTCTACAACAGTAGCCTGGGTGGCAAGAAAAACAAGCCAACCCAGATTCGCAAGTTTTACGATGAAGTCGTCAGTTTTGATACGCGCTTGCGAAGCATCGATGAAAACAAGAAGAACGATGAATTTCAGACAATTCTCCCGTATCTGAAAATGCTCAACGCCAAGGCGGCCTATGCCGAAGCGCGCGATCTGATTACGAAAGAGTTTCGCGCCTTCCTGTCGGAAGGTTTGAAGCAGATCAAGTCTCCGAAAGAGTTTCAGGTGTTTGTGCATTTGTTCGAGGCCTTCATGGGCTACTATAAGTTTCTCGATGAAAAGCAGGGAGGAGGAAAATAACATATGACGAACATGAAGCTGCAGGCGATTCGCCAGATTACCGGTCGCATCATTCTCAAGAGCGGCTTGCACATCGGCTCAGGCAACATGGAAATGCGCATCGGCGGCACCGACAGTCCGGTCATCAAGCACCCGCATACGCAGGAACCCTATATTCCCGGCTCGTCGATCAAGGGCAAGGTGCGCTCGCTGATTGAACTGGCATTCGGATTGGTTCCGCATGCGCATAAAGAGAACAACGGTGGAATCACGTCGCTCAAGACCTATCGTGAGGTTGGTAAAGATTCGAAACTCCTTGAACGCTGTGAGCGGATTCTGAAGATCTTCGGATACAGCCCTTCCGATAATGACAAAGACAGGGAACTGGCTGAAAAACTCGGCCCGACTCGCGTGTCGTTTGCCGATTGCGCTCTGAACGAAGCCTGGAAGAAAAAAGCTCAGGACAATCACTGGGCGTTGACCGAAGTCAAGTCCGAAAACAGCATCGATCGTATTCAAGGCGCGGCGCAGCATCCCCGTTTCATCGAGCGGGTTCCGGCCGGTTGTGAATTCGATTTCCGTGTCTCTTTTCGCATTCTCGACGACGCCGACCAAAACCTGTTCGACGATGTGTTGAGCGGCCTGAAGTTGCTTGAGCTCGATGCGCTCGGCGGAAGCGGCAGTCGCGGCTATGGCCGCATCGCGTTCTCGGAGCTCAAGGTTGACGGGGAATCGATTCAGGAAAAGTTCGACAAGATCAAGCCGTTCGCCAAATGAGCGGGCCAAGGAGGTCCCTGTGAAAACCTTCCTGATAACTATTCGTCCGAGTTCCGGCTTCGGAACCCCGCTGAAGGCGGACACGCTGTTCGGCCACCTCTGCTGGCAGTTTCAGTACGACTCTGAACTGCTTGGCCGGCCGCTCAGCGATCTTCTCGACTCGTACGAGACCAGCCCGTTCCTGGTTGTGTCTTCCGCGTTTCCTCAGTTGGATGAGGCGAACAACCCGTCGTTCGTGTTTCCGCGACCGGCGGCACCGGCACCGCAGGACTCATCTGAACAAACGCCGCGAGATCTCACCCAGCGGAAGGCGGCGAAGCATCGAAAGTGGGTGATCGTCAGTTCTTCGCAGCCGCTGAAGACGTCCGCTGCGAGTCAGTGTCATGATGAAGAGCATGTGCGTCAGAGGGTGCTCGATGGTTTGCCGCCGGCTGAGCGAGAGACTCTGATTCGCCGTTCCTCGAAGAAGATTCAGGTTCCGCGACCGCGACTGCACTGCCGAGTGAATCGGGTGACCGGTTCGACGGGTGACGGAGCTTTGTACAAGTCGGATGAGGTCTACTACCTGCCCGGAATGCGGCTGGCCATCTTTGCCGGTCTGCGGGACGACCTGCCTGTCACCGGCTTGAAGACGGCGTTCGAGCGTCTGGGTTTGCAGGGCTATGGTCGCGATGCTTCATCCGGGCTGGGGCGATTCACGGTTGAGAACTGTCAGCCGTACGAGTTAGGTCGTCTCGGCGAGTCGTGTGACTCCGCGTGGTATGCTCTCGGTCCGTGCGTTCCCGAAAAACAGGCCTGGTCAAGAATGTTCTTCCAGCCGTTCGTGCGGTTCGGCCGCCACGGCGATGTGCTGGCGAGATCCGGCAACCCCTTCAAGAACCCCGTCATCATGGCGGATGAAGGGGCGGTATTGGTTGGCAAGAAGTCGCGCCCGGAACCCTACGTCGGCATGGCGTTGAAAAATCTGTCGTTTGAGTCGGCGACGGTAGGCCAGGGGTACGCTCTTTGCCTGCCGATCAAGATCGGGGAGGTGACCTGACATGCCCGCTGAAACCATTCGATTGCGATTGCACGTTCTGTCGCCGCTGCACATCGGCTGCGGTGAGGTGTATGAGCCGACCGGGTTCGTCATCGATGAGCGGCAGCAGAAACTGCGCGCGTTTGATGAGTTCGCGTTTGTGAAGTCTCTGCCCGATGACCGTCGCAAGCGTTTCGGCGATATCTGCATGACGGGTACTCCGCTCGAAGTGTTCAAATTCGTGCGAGAGCATTATCTGGCCGACAAAGTACCACCGAAACGAACGGTTGATGTGGCTGCGGGGCTTGTCGAGACGTATCGCCGCGTGCTGGCTATGAACGCGTTCGACAGGCGTCAGGTCATCAACAACTTCCAGTTGAACCGGGTCGCTTTTTGTACCGGAAGCGACGAGCCGTATATTCCGGGCACGTCTTTGAAAGGGGCGATTCGAACCGCGTTGTTGAGTAAGATTGCGCGTGACAGCAAGCCGCCGGTTGTGGCGTGGCGCGACAAGGCTTCTCAACTCGAAGATCATCTTTTGCAACGCGAAGGACGAAATCGTTTTGAGAGTGATCCCTTCCGGCTGGTGAAGACGTCAGACTTTCATGCGGTGGGCAAAGTCGGCACCCGGATCGTCTATGCGATCAACCGCAAGAAGACGCCGACGAATCGCCCGGCTCGCGAGCAAACCGGCCCACAGCAGATCTTCGAGGTGGTCCAGCCCGGTGCGGTGTTTGAGGGAACCCTGACCATTCTGTCCCCGGAACGCGGTGCGGGGATCAGGAACCCTCTCGATCGTCAGACGTTGTTTGATTCCTTGAACTCCTACTTCAATGCCAAACTCGAGCAGGAGATCAAGATCATGAAGGGAATCGGCTGCAACCCCTTGATCATCAATGTCATCAACCGTGATTTCAAGGGCAGGCTGACGAAAACGGCATGGCTTGCCCGCATGGGGCGGCACTCGGGTGCCGAGTGCGTCACTATCGACGGCAACCGCAGAATCAGAATCATGCAGGGTCCCGGCCGCCCGGCTCGCTATGAGCAGCAGGCCACGACGATCTGGCTGAGTGCTGATCAGCCGAGACCGAATGATATCAAGGCCTCCGAACCTTTCGGATGGTGTGTGCTCGAAGTCGTCAGCTAGGACAAAAGGAAAAGAAAAATGTCCGGGATCATCAACCCCGGACATTTTTCATTTTTCATTGATTCTCAGCCTTCTTTCAGAGCGGTTTGTATGAATTCCAGTATATCGCGAAACTCCTTTTCCACTTCGTCCGGGTTGGTAATGTTCAAGATCGTGTGAGAAAGCTGCTGTCGAAACTCTTCAATGCTGAGGCCTCCAAGGGCGTCGAGAATGTCCTGTTTTCCAACTCCACGGTTTCCATGTGCGAGAATGCATTTGTTGCGAAGTGAAACGAGGTGTCCGAAACGTTTTAACATCCCTAGAAAAAGACCCGAACGAAGTGAGAGATCTTCTTTTCCCGAAAGTGGATGGTCGGCGATGAATTCCACCCAGGCTTCGCCGGTGCGGGTGTTTAGTTCAGACCAGTCCAACGGTTTCCCGTTCGGTCCTTTGCGGCCGGCAAAAAAGGCTTTGATATCGTCACGATTCTCAACCGCCTGGACATAGTCTGAATACTGCTTTCCATCGTACAGCAGTGGAAGTTCCAGATATTCTGAGACAAACTGCTTCATCGTTTCTTCAATGAGTCGGTACCAGCGACCGAGAAAGTCCACCCACTCCTCGCGCTGAATCTTGATGAACACATTCGCGACAAGTTCCTGAAGCAGATATCGTCTGGCGCGAATGGCCTGCTCCCGCTCCTGACTTGATTGAGAGAGAAGGGTCAGTTGATCGACCCACCGTCGCAGTGCAGTTTCCGCTTTCTGGCTCTTGAAATGAGGAAATGATTCCATCAGGAGGTGCTCCGCGCCCTGAAAGTCGAAGGTCAGACGGCGACTGGCTGAAAGGGCAACCTTTCGCATGCCTTCCAGCTCCACTCCAGAGAGTTCCCGCGCCATGGCGGCAAAATCGAATGAAGCGGCGTATGCCTCAAGACGGTGAATGGTCTCAAGACGGCAAAGTTGCTGAACGATTTCGATCGGCATCGGCTTCTTCAGTTTCTCGTCTACATGCACAAAAGCCAGTTTTCGCCCGCAAACCTCGCTGAAGAGAAACAGCAGAAGAGCCTGATTCAAGCCGGGAACGCCTCCGGTGGTTGAAAGAATGACTTGACTGCAGTTTTCCAGTTCGCGAAAACAAGCTTTGCTGCTTACATCATGTAAATAGGACCATGCCGAGTCCATTCTTGTGGGATTGAGCGAATACGTCATGGGTTTCGCAACGAAAGATTTCGAGGGCCGATATTGCGCCATCATGAAGTGCCTGACGGCGACCTCAGCAATATGCAGAGTATCTTTCTCCCGATGTTCGGCATCGACGACTTCCGGTTGATCGGTGGCAATGAGCAGGAGATATCCCACTTCCGCATCTTCACTTCTGGCTTTTTGCCGGGCATAATCCAGCACCGGTTGAATGATGGGAAAGGCGATGCGTTCTGCCATATCGTCCCAGTTGTCGAGAATGGCTTTCCCTAGTTTACGTGGGCTTCCATACTCGTGTTTTCCGATCGAAGCAAAATCTGCCGCTGTCTTCCCATCGAGAGTAAGATCGCGTGTGCCTACGGTGCAGACGATACCGATTTTCTTTCCTGAGTTAGTTTCAGAAGCTGCCATGTGGTGTCCTCCGTTTGATGAACATTCTTTTGTGCTGAAGGCCGAAAGGGCGATGCCCCGCTTTTACGTTTCTTTTCTGAGAGCGTCGAAAATCTCGGCGCGAGATTTTCCGGCGGTGGCCAGTGCTTCGGCGCGGGCCAGCAGAGCGCGAAAGCGTGGGCCAGGTTTGAAGCCGCCGGCGATGAGGTCGTCACCGGTAATCGTGCTGCGGATCGCCTGAGGTGATGCCGTCGATTGATTGAGAGCGGTGACGATGGGTTCCCACGAGGCTAACGGGTCATGTTCGCCGCGGTTGCGGCCTGACTGGTCCGCCGCGATCAGCAGGCGGGCGAGAAGAAAGCCCACTCCCCCTGTCGCCAGTTTTTTCAGAAACTGTTTGACCTCACGCTCGCTCGGGTTCTGCTGTTGTAGAACCGCGTTCGGCAGGTGGAGAGAGACGAGTGTTTGTACCGGTATCTCGAACTGCTCAGGCAGATTCCACGCTGCTGACAGCTCTCGATACAGGGGAAGATAAACCTCGGGCTGTTCGTGTTTCCAGGAACGGATGCGACCGTCGGCGCCGACCTCGGTTGTTTCGGCTTTTCCGAGATCATGGGTGAGAGCGGCGAGAATCAGAACGAGTCGTTCCGGTTCTGATACTCCATGCCTCTTCGCGAGCAGATCGGTTTGCTCGACGACCAGGCAGGTGTGTGTCCAGACATCTCCTTCGGGGTGAGAGTCGGCCGGTTGGGGAACACCTTGCAGGCGCTTTAATACCGCGGGCAGACGGCCCGACCGGTCGAGCTCGCCAAGCGTTCTGCCAGGAGCGGCGAAAAAGGCTCGCGCATCCGGGTGTGCGATACGGTCGATGGTGATGTCACGGTTATTCATCGTTGCCTCCGTTATAGCATTCCTTTGAAAAAGCGGCTACTTCTCCGGTGGTTCAGAAAATCGGCGATGAAATTGCGAACATGCACGTTGATTTCTTGAACCGCAGACACGCGAGCGCCTTTCACGAAGTGACGGAAACTCGACAAGGAGGCATGACCATGACGAATTGTTTGAATAACCGCGCATGTTCACTGGTTCTCTTCTTCGCGCTGATGTTCTGGGTAGCGCTTCCGCACAACGCTCTTGCGAGCGGAGCCTTGACCACGGCGGCACGCGGTCTCGTAAAGTCCGGTGAGAAACTTCTCGCGGAAGGTGCTGAGGAGGGCCTCGAACAAGCCGCCAGGAGAGGAACGCCCCAGGCGGCACGAGCTCTGGCGACGACCGTCGAGCGTGCGGCCGCGCCGTCTCTGCGATTCTCGAATGTGGCGCGAACGCTTGCTCCAGCGCAGTTGCGAGTGGTGGAGCGTCTGCTGACGCAGTTCGGTCCCGAAGCGATCGAGGCCTCAGCTCGGCTGGCGACTGCCTACGGTGATGATGCCGTCCGCGTGGTGCAGGCACTCGGCCGTCGTGGCCGGTACTATCTCGAGGTGCATGGGAAAACGGTGACTCAGGGACTGCGATTGGCCAACAAAGCAGGACACGGTGAACGGTATCTCGCCCTCTTGGCCAGGTATGGCGACCGTTTCGTGAAGCATCTCGACCAGCACAAACTGCTCTACGGCGGCGGTGCCGCTCTGACCGCCTTTCTCGTGAATCCCGAACCATTCGTCGATGCCACCGGCAAACTCGCCGGAACGGTCGCGGAAAAAGTCGTCGTTCCTGTCGGGCGTGAAATCGCGGTGCCCGTGGCGAAAGAAACGCTGGAGACAGGCAGTCGAACCGTGATCTCCGGTCTTGAACTTGTACTCAAGACACTGGGTGGTTTCGGCCTGTTCTCCATTCTGGCTTGCGCTCTGCTGTTTCGCTATGGCTTGCGCGCCATCGGTGAGTTTCTGCGAGATCGAGACGAAGCGAGGGCGACGCTTCGCGCGGGAGAATGCGCGTCGACTGAAACGAGTCCTGGTTCCGTCTCTGGAGAAGACTCGTCAGCCGGGATTCACGGTGCAATGCCATCGGCAACACTTGAGTCGACCGGAAACAAATCAGAACCGGCGAACGACAAGACAAATGGTGTTGCGGCGAAAGGGATCGCGGCGGGTCTGCTTGTCGGGTGGCTGCTCCTGGCTTCACCGGTCGAAGCGGCGTTGCCGGTGGCGGCGTCTGTCGTCACGATGCCGCCTGCCGGGCCTGTGGTCGCGAATGCGATCATTTCACCACAGAATTTGAGAATGATCACCAAAGTGTTGAGGCAGGCGGTGAAATTCTCGAAGAAAGCGGCCGAGTGTTACGTCAAATACAAACCAATGGTTCAGCCTGTTCTCGAGCGCATGACTACTGCCGTGAAGAAACTTCCGACTCGGACTCCGCCGGTGACGCCTGACAATCTGGTTTGGTTTCTGGCCGAAGTTGTGACGTTCGTCGTGCTCGATCGTGCGATCACCGGTCCCGAAGTGCCGATTCCGGCGCCATTGGAATGGCCGAAGGAACTTCCGAATACGTCGGAGTGGGAGCCGCCGCGTGATTTGCTCGAACAACTTCCGGAATTTTGAACCGGGGTCGAGAGTTGCGCTTTCAGCCATTAGTAGACAAACACAAGCAAAAGACAGGAGGACCCTATGAATATGAAGAACAAGCATCTTGCGACCATTGTTACTCTCGCTTTTTGTATTGCGTGGCTGTCTCTGACGATCGCGGTCATTATCTCGCCGGACCGGATGTCTTTGTCGACCAGCCGGGCGGACCATCCGGATGTTTTGACGAGCGAGGCGACGCCGACTTCGGAAACGGGTGATATTACAGCGTGGGCGCGAGCGTTCGCTGCACAGGTCGAGTTCGGCCGCGATCGCCTCAAGAACCTCATCGCGCTGAAGACGGCGAACTGCCTTGAATCGCTGAATGGGAAAAAACAGCGCTCGGAAGAGGTGATCCACCTCACGGTCGGCGACTTTCAGCGGCATCTCGATGAACAGCTCGTCACCTCACATTCTGACGAAATCTGGAACGAGTTTGCGCGTGTTCTCGGGCGGGTCGACCCGTTTCTGGACTGGGCCTTTTCGTATACGACCAAGGCGCAGGCGGGTTTTAATTTCATGCGCGATGCCGGGAACCGGCTCATCGAGTGCGCCAACTGGGTGAAGAAAGATCTGGTCGCGGTGACGCCCAACCACAATGCCGCCATGTTCCGTGATGAGTTTGAACGCCGGGTCATGTCGCAGAGTGATCTCGATGATGCCATGCGAGCGATCGGTCGGCGATACGAAGAGGCCTTGCAGAACAAGCTGATCGAGTGCCAAAAGAAGCTTCAGCGAGATCTCTCTGAGATTCTCAATCACGAATTCACGCTTGCTTTTGCTGAGATTGAGGTCAAAACCGCATTTGAAACGGCTTTGCAGGAACTGTCGCAGGACTATGCGAGGTCCGCCGGCGCGCAGTTCATGCTCGGAACGCTGGCGACATATGCGGCGGGCGAGCTGGCGAAGTCATACGTTCTCGGCAGTATCATGGCGACTCAGTGGTATGCGATCGCTTCAGCGCAGGCAGGCTCCTGGCTTGGCCTGTCGGCTTCGACACTTGTCGGTATCGGCGGCGGTTTCAGCAGCGGTGTGGCCGGCGTAGTGGGCTTTCTTATCGTCGACTACCTGGTCGAACGCTGGCAACGCCCGAAACTGCGCACCCAGGTCGTCGAGATGATCACGGCGATCAGAGACGGCCTGATCTACGGTCGTGGTACGAGTGACGGTTTTCGCACATCGGCGCGCAGACTCAATGCCGATGTCTGTAAAACACTCGAAAATCTCTTCCTGCACAAGGTTCTCGAAAAAACGATCGCAAACCGCGTGGCCATGTGTCGTCTCGTGCTCGACCTGACCGGTACGTGATGGATGGCGACTCTCACGCGGGTGGAAGAGCCGTCTCTCGTGCAAACCATCGGTGCCTCGGCCGGGAAAGCAGCCCTCGAAGGTGGGGCCAATGCCGCGAAGGTGACTGCCGTTGTTTCAGGCGTGCAGAACCTCATGGCCTGGAAAGACGGAAGGGTCAGCGGCGAAGAGGCGGTCAAGGAAACCGCCAAGGCGACCGTTCATGCGGCCATCGACGGTGGGGCGAAGTCGGCGGCCGGCACTGCCCTGAAGCTGGGTGCCAGAGCCGTGGCCGAGTCGTCGAAAGGGGCTCTCAAAACGGCGGCCGGTCGTCTGGCCGGATCGAATGCCGTGTTCGCCGTGGGAGCCGTGGCTGTCGATGCCGTTTCGGGAGGCGTGCAGTTGCTCAATGGCAGCATTTCCGGGGAAGAGTTCGCGAAGAAGGTGGGGTCGTCCGGAACCGCCGCGGCAGGCGGCTTCGCCGGCGCGGAAGCCGGTGCGGCTCTCGGAACGATGATCTGTCCAGGCCTGGGCACCGTCGCAGGAGGCTTTATCGGCGGTGTTCTGGGAAGCATCGGCGCAAGCTCGCTCCTGTCCTCGCTCTGGGATTGAAGGCTGAACCAGGCATGGA
This sequence comes from uncultured bacterium, assembly GCA_964472075.1. Classification (GTDB taxonomy): domain Bacteria; phylum Muiribacteriota; class Ozemobacteria; order Ozemobacterales; family Ozemobacteraceae; genus CAYYIY01. The sequence goes on from CAYYIY010000066.1 coordinate 25,246, forward strand.
AATGACCCGTTGTTCAATCAGAGGCGCTAAAAAAACGTGAATCGGGTTTCTGGTTACAACGCAGAGCACGGAATCGCCGACGCGGAAGAAGTGAGAGGAAGAACCTGCTGAGCCAGGCAAATGATTCCGCCTTCGCCGATTGCGTTAGAGCCGACCTTCAGTGCCGCGAAATGTTTCACATCGTATGGGTTCGGCGACGCTGTCTTCTTGATTTCGACCGGGTACACGGTGGCATCTTTGGTGATCAGAAGATCGACTTCCTTCCCGTCCCTGTCACGATAAAATGTCAAAGGCGGCCTCTGGCCTGCCTGCTGGTAACTCTTTACGATTTCCATGACGACCCAGGTTTCAAAAATAGAGCCCGACATTGCTCCAGCCTCCAGCGTTTGAGGCGAGGTCCATTCAGTGAGGTAACTGCACAGACCAGTGTCCGTGAAATAGAGTTTCGGAGTCTTGACCAGTCGCTTCGAAACATTGTTGTAATAGGGCTCAAGCAGGAAAACCAGTCCGGAGGTTTCCAAAATCGACAACCAGTGTTTCGCCGTATTGAAGGCAACGCCGGTGTCGCGAGCGAGATCGGCAAGGTTGAGTAGTTGTCCGGTGCGTGCTGCTGTTGCACGAACGAAGCGCAGAAAGGATAACTCGTCTCCGACTCGGGCGAGATCGCGGATGTCTCGTTGAAGATAGGTCTGCACGTATGAACTGAAGAAGAGATGTGGATTCATGCGAGGGTTGGCAATGAGGGCAGGAAATGATCCCCGCCAGATGCACTTGTACAGTTCCTTGAGCGTGAGTGGCAACGTTTCCTTCAGGCGATGGCTGATGCGGGTTTTTGTCGGCAGGAACGGATGGAGTGCGTCAGGAATGCGACTGGCTTCACGGCGAGAAAATCCAGAAAGGTGAATCACGCCGGTTCTTCCCGCCAGCGATTCAGAAACACCTCGCATCAAGTGAAAGGACTGCGAGCCCGAAAGCCAGAACTCACCGCTTGTGTGTCGTTCATCAACAATCATTTTGATAAATGGAAGCAGTTCTGGCGCATACTGAATTTCATCGATAAGAATCGGCGGTTCGTAGCGCTGGAAAAAAAGTGCCGGGTCAGACCTGGCCAGTTGCAGAACCCTCGGATCGTCGAGGCTCACATACGTTCTGTTTGCCTGGCTCAGGTGACGTAGCACACTGGTCTTGCCTACCTGTCTCGCGCCGGTCAACAGCACGACCGGGTAGTGTCGGCCGGCTTTAACAATGTGCCGTTCAACGCCGCGTGGTATATATTTCATGCGAACTCCCTCATGCTGAAGCGATGGCTAAATTGCAATTAAATTGCAATTTAGCCGAAAGTCACCGCGCGCGCAAGCTTTGTCAGAAGAAACGGTGTCGGTCTGTTTTCAGATTTCTCGGCGCTGTTTAATCAAAGACAATGTGATAAAATGCGTTCCACGGGGTTATGGCTATCTATCTTGAGCTTACCAGGCGTTTCAACAGCGGAAAGACCCGAGCGATACTCAGCGGCGGTCAGCACCCGGAATTGATTGCTGAAATCGCCGTCCGTCGCCCCTTGTTGAATGAATTGGTTCGTGGACGTGAGGCGGTGGAGATCGCTCTAGATGCGGAACGTCGCCGATTGATTCATGAAAATGAAGATCGCCTGTCGCGATATTTGAACATGACGAAGGGCTGGGCGCTGGTGTGGCCGGAGGTATCGGAGGCAATGAAAAACCTTCCCCTTCAAGAGGCACACAAAGTGATGGTTGAGCGAGCCCGAATTCATTTGCCAGCGATGCCGGAGTCTCTCGAGGGGTGATTCTGATGCGTGATGAATTTCTCAGCGACGAAGACCTTGACCTGAAGAACCTGTCGCCACAGGAACTCGAATTGGTCTGGACAGCGTGGTTGCGAGCGGCTCAGATGAACAACGATCGGGACATCCATGAATACTCGCACGGAGTACCGGGGCAGACCTCTCGCATTTATTTTCTGAAGTCCAGGCTGCAGGTCGCCGATTCCTGCGGTAGGAGCGTTTCGCGCCGTTCTTTTTCGCCGTCTTTGGCGACTTTTCCGGGTCGGGTATCGTATAAAACTCTACGCCGACGCGATGAATATGATCGATCACTTCTGAGCCGCTGATGTCAAGGGAAAGATAGAGATCTATCTTGTACGGAAGGAACAACTCGTCGAGATGTTCTATGATTCGGCAGAGAACGTGAAAGGTCGGGTCGTCCTTCCCGACCAGCATCAGGTCGATACCTGTTGCAACCCGGACACTCGACCCTCCTGTTCATAAGTCCGGGAAAGCGTGACTTCTTGTCGCAACCCGAACACTCGAACATCCTGTTCATCGCGGAGTTAACTGTCTAGGACCCAATGCATTGGCCGAGAGGCGTGCTGAGTTGTGTCTCACCGGCCCCCGTAACGGGTGGCCAGAGGCCGATCGACAGAGTCGATGGCCCATCCCCATGCACCTGGCTATAAACGCGACCTCGTGTCGCCGCCAGGTACATCGGCATCCCTGCCTCGTGGCCCTGCGCACATGGCACCTCCTGTGCCGCTTCGGGCATTCGAACATCCTGTTCATCACGGGGTTAACTGTCTAGGACTAGCGGAACCACTTCAGTAGTAACCTTCACGCCATAGTCGCAATCCCCATTTGCGGGGTTAACTGTCTAGGACTCATTGCGTACAGCTTCCTGGCAGCAATCGGACTTGCGCGTCGCAATCCCCATTTGCGGCGTTAACTGTCTAGGACAAATCTGGAACGAATAAACCCAAAACGGCCCGAGTGAGGTCGCAATCCCCATTTGCGGGGTTAACTGTCTAGGACCGTGGCCGATCTCGTGAACGCGGCGATTAGTGAGGTAAATGTCGCAATCCCCATTTGCGGGGTTAACTGTCTAGGACAAGCGTAGTAAATCTCCGCCAGACGGAGATCGACCTACTGTCGCAATCCCCATTTGCGGGGTTAACTGTCTAGGACTAAAAACGAATCGGCCATAAATTGAAAAACTGGGAGTAAGTCGCAATCCCCATTTGCGGGGTTAACTGTCTAGGACGCGATGGCAACGTTGCAGGGTCCGGCGTGGAGGCCGAGGTCGCAATCCCCATTTGCGGGGTTAACTGTCTAGGACGGCCAGAACTAGACAGCTCGGGTTGGCAGATCCCGCCAAGTCGCAATCCCCATTTGCGGGGTTAACTGTCTAGGACCACCCTGAAGGTCGAAGCAGATGTATCCAGGCTGGAGGAGTCGCAATCCCCATTTGCGGGGTTAACTGTCTAGGACACGAAACTGGGTGGGAAGCCCGCCA
>CAYYIY010000067.1:0-4359 GCA_964472075.1 uncultured bacterium
CCGCAGCCGACCATCACCAGAAGACCAAGACAAAGAGCACTGAGCAGAACCTTATTCATGAAGGTACCCCCTTTTTGAAATTGGGGGCGATCATAGCAGAATTCCCCCGATTGATCAATTTTTCTTTTTCACCGGGGGGGCGTGCAACACGAGAGACAGAGAGGCCAATTCCGGCGAGACCTTTTTCTGCAGACGTTCCGACAGTTTGGGAACCCAGAGCAAAGTAAGATTGTTCTGATCGTAGGTACCCTTCATGATGTATGTCGGTGAAATTTCAATTTCAAGCATATCGGGATTCGAACGAAAGATGAATCCCTTGCGTGTACACATCGCGCCGAGAAACGTGTTCACCTGGTCCTGCGTGACACCGATTTCCAGTTTCGCGTGTCCGATCAATTCATGCTCCACCGGTGACAACCGCTTCGAGTATGGGGGAATATCGATGTACCGGGTAATATCGCCATCGTAGCAACTGATGTAATTTCGCTGGGTCGAGTACCCCCAGAACCAGTACAGACCTCCAGCGACGAGGATGAGAACAAAAAGAACGAGAATTCCGGCCAGGCCTTTTCTCGTGAAGCCTGCATTCGTGTTCGGTCTCATGTGGTACCCTCACGTCTGACAGTTCAGAACCTGTTCGCCACAGATAGTATCACCATTTACCCTTGGTTTTCAAACAAAAAACCGGAGGCTCAGAGCCTCCGGCTTCCTGTCATTGACAATACTCAGCGTCGATTCTTCAGAATGATTGACTGCAGCGGCGGTACCCGATAGTTGCCGCGAGCGGTGCCGAGCGCCCCGGTATCATCGACCTTGTCGCCATTGCACACGATGATCCAATCGTTTTGATCGGGCAGATCAAACTGGACCCAGTCACCGGCATCAGAGTTCAACAGCACGATGAAATCACGATCACCTTTGAGATGATACCCGAGGGCTTTCTGATTCGCCGGCTGCAGCCAGGTCATCACCTGATTGTTCAGCGCGGTCGCATGCTTGAAGTTGTCATACTTGCGGCGCAATTGTACCAGGCCCTTGAAGAAATCGTAGATGTCGCGATTGGTCTTCTTCAGTTCGTAGTTGAGCCAGTTGATCTCGTTGTCCTGGTCATAGGAATTGTCGTTGCCCTTCTTCGACTTCATCATTTCCATGCCTTCGTGCACCATGGGAATACCCTGCGCGGTCAGCAGTGCCGTGAGACCCAGCTTGTAACGGGCCTTGTCGCCGCCCAGAATATCGTTCATGGTCGCGCCGTCGTGGCACTCAATGTAGTTCACGCTCTCCGTCGGCTTCGCGGTCCACCAGAAGCAGGAACCAGCCAGCACGGTCATGACATCATTACGATTGCCGTGACCCTTCACGAACTCGCGAATTTTTTCGCGGAAGTCGTCGTTCCATTTACCGAGCTTGGTGTTACGGAAGTCGCTCTTGCCCCACTGATTCCGCTTCCAGTCAGCGGCCCAGGGCTCGGCCACGATGATCGTGTCGGCCGGCAGTTCATTCATGATCGCGGTCATCGTGTCTTTGTCGAGAATTGTGCCGAGGTCGAAACGGAAGCCGTCAATGTGATATTCGTTCGCCCAATATTTGAGGCTTTCGACAATGTAGCGGCGGGTCACGGGGTAATCAGAGCGGAATTCATTGCCGCAGCCCGTGCCGTTCCAGTAGAAGCGTTTGTCATCGCACAAGCGGTAGTACCCGGGATTATCGAGCCCCTTGAAGTTCAGCGGCGTGCCTTTCTCGTTGCCTTCACCCGTGTGGTTGTAGACCACATCCATGATCACAGCGATACCGGCGTTATGCAGACCGTTGACCATCTGCTTGAATTCCTTGATCGCTTCCCCCTTCTTGCCGGTAGCATATTCGGTTTCTGGAGCCCAGAAATGCGTGGTCATATAGCCCCAGTGATTCGGATGCCCGGCAAAGTTGTTGTCAAATTCCTGCAGCGGCAGGAACTCGACCGCGTTTACACCGATATCCTTGAGGTGATTGAGCACCTGTCCTTCGAGGATCCCGAGATACTTTCCGCGCAGATTGGCCGGAACACCAGAACTTGGGTGCGCCGTCAGATCTTTGACGTGCGCTTCATAGATAATGACATCTTTGGCTGCCGGCGGTTTGAAGCCTTTATCGGTCCAGGTGAAATCGGTTTTCACCACAATGCTCTTGCCGTCATGGTCGACGTTGGCCAGAGCGCAGGGGTCGGACAGCAGGCGCTTCGGGTCGAACAGAAAGCCGGGAGTATTTGGGCCATCAGCCGTAAACCCGTAGTATTTGCCATACAGTTCGCCATCGATCGAGCAGCGCCACACGCCGGCGGCATCTTTCTTCATGGCATACCCGGCACCGGTCTTCTCTTCAGGTTTGTTGAACAGCACGAGGTTCACAGAGGTCGCATCGGGAGCGGAAACGGCGAACGAGGTCTTGCCGTTCTTCACCTCGAAACCGAGCCGGCCCGCCACATCGGTGCGAGAGGCTGCGCGAGCCCGATCAGCCTGCGCCGCGATGGTTTTGACCCGACTGCCGGGGCCGCTTTCGACCGAGAAACTGAGTCGTTCGATTTCCTTGTTCAGCGGTTCGAGGCTCTGAACCACCGGGACAAATTCTCGACTTTCGGATTGGGCCAGGAATTTGAGGCGTGATTCGAGCAGGTTCATGGCCTGCTGATAGGCTTTCTTTTCCGCGGTCGACGTCACGCGATAGCCGAACTTCTGAATCGTTTCTCGGGCGGCAACCGCCTCGTCAACGGAGTTTACCCGGAAGATGGCTTTCTGGAGATCGGCAGCAGTTGCGGCTTCCTTGGCGAAGGCGCCGGCACTCTCGTGGCTCTGCGAGCCTGAGCCGGTGACAGCTTTCTGCGACATGTGAATATCGCGGGCCAGCTGATTGAGACGGTCGAGAATCAGTGGTTCATCGGCCGACCAGGCGACGGATGCAGACATCAGCCAACAGGCGGTCATGCCCCCGATCAGCACGCTGCGAACGGTTTTCTGCAACCAGGTTCCTTGCGTCATTCCCTGCCTCCTGAATGGAAAATCCCTGCCCGCCGATCCATGCGGTGATTTTTCATTATACCCTGTACACCCGTGCCCCCGTAAGGGGCGTCACGGCATTTCGTGCAAAAAAGTGTTATGGGTGACGAAATCGGGCGGGTTCGATACCCAGCTTCTTCAGCTTGTCGTAGAAGGTGCGACGCGGCAGACCGAGATCGCGGGCGGCTGCCACCACATTGCCACGGGTTCTCTCGAGGGCCGTGGTGATCAATGTCCGCTCCTGGTCGGCCAGACGAGAACTGAGCGGTTCCGTTTCAGAGGGAGTTCCCGCACCCTCAGCCCCTGTATCATCATCGTCCGTCGATCCGAGGCCGTGCTTGAGCAGATCATCACGGGTAAGAACCCCGTCTTCATCAATGATTGCGGCTCGTTCGAGCAGATTACGCAGCTCTCTGATGTTGCCCGGCCAGGGCTGTTCTTTCAGCCAGTCGAGAGCATCGGGGGCCAGTGTCATACGGATCAGACCGTTGGCTTCAGACCACTCTCTCAGGAAATGATCGGCCAACGCACCGATCTCGTCGCGGCGGCGTCGCAGCGGCGGCAAGGTGAGCGGAAACACATTCAGGCGGTAGAAGAGATCCTGGCGGAATCTGCCCGCTTCGACGCTTTTTTCCAGGTCACGGTTTGTCGCCGACACCAGCCGAACATCGACCCGCACGAGCATGACCCCGCCCAAACGTTCGATTTCCTGTTCCTGTATCGCGCGCAGCAGCTTGGCCTGCAGCTCGAGCGGTATTTCGCCAACCTCATCGAGAAAGAGCGTGCCGCCGCTCGCCAGCTCGAACTTACCGAGCTTGCGGCTGTCGGCGCCGGTAAACGCGCCCTTTTCGTGGCCGAACAACTCGGACTCGAGGAGGTTTCCCTGAAGATTGGCGCAGTTGACGGCGATGAACGCCTTTTGACGTCGCGGGCTGTTGGCATGAATAGCCCGCGCCACCAGTTCTTTGCCGGTGCCGGTTTCGCCATGAATCAGCACCGTCGTATTCATGGCGGCAACGCGACGAATGAGATCACGCATCTTCTGCATGGCGGGGCTGAGGGCGATAAAATCATCCGTGTCAGGGCCGGAAGGCGCTGAGAGGCCGGCCATGCGTGAGAGGCGGTTGGCATCGGCCGTCTGACCGAGAATCTGCTTGAGGCGCTCTGGGTCGACGGGCTTGACCAGATAGTCGAATGCGCCGCGTTTCATGGCCTCGACCGCCGTGTCGATGGTGCCGAACGCCGTCAGAATGACAATGCGTGAATCGGGGCGCAGCTCGAGAGCGCGCTTGAGAATGGTCAGCCCGTCAATGCCGGGCATGCGCAT
>CAYYIY010000067.1:4369-28439 GCA_964472075.1 uncultured bacterium
GATCGAATTCTTCGTCGCGGAATGCGGCCAGACCCTGCACCGGATCAGTGCGAAACAGCACCGAGTTGCCCATCGTCTCGAGCAGCCGGGCGAGGTTTTCCGCCTGTTGATGGTCGTCTTCAACGATCAGAATACGCATGCCGGGAGTGTATCACAGTTCGAATTTCAACCGAAGGGCAGGGTCACGATAAAGCAGTTCCCCTGCTCACGAGGCTCGACCCAGGCTCGACCATTCATCATCAGAATGAACTGGCGCACCAGGTACAAACCGAGACCGGAACCGGGGATGTCGGCTTCCTGCGGTATGCGGTAGAACTTCTCGAAGATTTTCTCACGGTCAGCGGCAGGAATCACTTCTCCGCGGCTTTCGACGCAGATTTCGATATTGGATTCCCGCTCGATCAGCAGCACCCGAATCGTCGATTCCGGAAACGAGTATTTCACCGCGTTCACCAGCAGATTATCGAGAATGCGTTCGAGCAGATACGGGTCATGGCTGACCGGCGGCGTTTCGGGAGCTTCGCACTCGATGGTCAGCCCGCGCGTGGCGGCGGCCGGGCGCGAGCGTTCGACGCACGTTCGCACGAGAGGCGCCACTTGCGACAGATCGAGCCGGGCGGCGAGATCCTCGCTCTGCAGGCGGGTCAGATCGAGCACGTTTTTCGTCATGCGGCTGAGTTCCTCGATGTCGAGCGACATTTCCTCGAAGCGGCGGCGCAGCTCGGGCGAGATCTTGTCGTCCTGCGCTCTGATCAGCTGAATATGGCCGGCCATGCGGGCCAGGGGGGTGCGCAGCTCATGCGAGACAAGGGCCAGGAAGTTGCTCTTCAGCTTGCCGAGTTCTTCGAGATGGCGGTTGGCTCGTTCAAGTTCAAGGTTCTTCGCCTCCATTTCGGCAAAGACGTCGGAAAGCTTGCGGGCCAGCAGCACGTAGACGAAGAACGCCAGACCGGCCAGCAGCAAAGCTCCGATCCAGATCAGAGCGCGAAACGATTCGACCCGCGAGCGAAACGAGATGCGGCTCTGAATTGCGGCGCGATAGCCGCCCTCGACCGGAACCAGCCAGAAAAACACCGGACCGACTTCCGGAAGATCGAGTTCGATTCCCATCTCGGTGCCCGAACCCAGCGTTTCGCGCAGACGGCGAATCTCGGTGATGGTGAACGTGTCAGGCCAGTCGCCGGTCAGCGGGGTGAAGGTCGCGAGATCAGAGGGTAAAAAAATGCAGGTGTAGTGCTTCTGTTGAGTGATGCTCGCCGTCGGAAGAGTGCGCAGGGCCAGCGAGCGCTGTTCGTGCAACCCGCTCTGCATGCGCTCGATCAAGGCATTGTATGCCAGCAGGGCGAGAATCAGAAAAACCGCGGGCAACAGCCCCGCCAGCAGCGACAGATGAACCTGGCGTACCGGTCGACTCACGATGAAACCGTCTCCGCAGGCGATTTCCGGCAGGTATCATTCGTGACGGTGTCGGAACCGCCGTTCTGATCGGCAGCCGCTTCCGTTCGGTCGAACCCGGACAACCCCGGGATGCGGGAAAAACGCCAGGTCAGGATCAGCAGCCCGATCCCGCCGATCACGTAGGTCAGAGGAATTCCGGCATGATCGGCGAGATACCCCGCCAATGCCGATGCCACCGGCAAAGAGACATAACTGAGCGCTTCGACCAGAGCGAAAAAACGGCCCTTCATTTCAGCGGCAACGATCTTCTGGAAAATGGTCAACGCCGCGATGTTCACGGCGGCAAAGCAACCGCCGAGCAGGAACAGACCAACCACGAAGGACGGATACGGAGCGTCGGCGGCCAATCGACTTCCCCACCCTGCCCCGCTCGCAGCCGCTTCAGCCGGCACGCCGGCCGGCACCAGGCCGCCGATGCCGTTCCAGAAGCCCGTGTTCGCGGCGAACAAGAGAAACAGCACACCCGAGAACGCCATCGATCGCAGAAACAGGCTCGACGTCGGAACACGCGCCAGGATCTGGACAAAGAAGAATCCGATCGCGACCGAACCCAGTGCCAGAGAGCCTTCACAGATGCCGAGCGCGACGGAATCGCGCTGCAGCAGTTGCGTGACCGTGAGCGGCAGCAATACGAGAATCTGCGCGGCGAACAGATTGAGTAAGGCAAAGCCGGTCAGCATTCGAAAGACCGTTTCCTGACCGCGCACGTAGCTCAGGCCTTCCCACAGTTGTGTCAGCACTTGTTTGTCGCCAGTGTCGCCGGCGCGTTCCGGTATCCGCATGGTTAAGATGCAGATGGCTGAAACGACGAGTGCAAGAGAATGACAGCCGAAGGCAACCGGTACGGACCAGCGCGCAACAATGAAACCGCCGAGAGCAGGGCCGACGAGCTTCGACAGATCGCGCACGACGGTGTGCAGCGCCATGGCACCGTCTATCTGTTCGGGAGGCACCAGTCGAGGAATGACCGCCAGCGTCGTCGGGCTGTGAAACACCCCAGCCGTCGCCAGAAATGAACAGATGAGAAACAGGTGCCAGACTTCGAGAAGATCGCGGTGCGCGATCAGCGCGAACAAAGCGATCAACAGGGCGCGAGAGAGATCGGCCCCGATCAGCAGCAGTTTCGGGGGCAACCGGTCGGCCAGCGTTCCCGCAAACGGGCCGATGAGAACCGCCGGCAGAAAGCTGACGCTGATGATCAGACCGACCATCGTTCCGGAGTTTGTCTTGTGAATCAGCCACATGACCATGGCGATCTGGAAGATGCCGTCACCGATGAACGCGATCAGCTGCGCGAGCCAGAGTTTTCCGAACTCGGGGCGCTGATAGACGAGAGGGAATGACATGAGGCCATCAGTGTACCCGGAATTCCGGGCAGCGGCAAGCGGGCATTCATAGCATATTGTTCGGAAAGGAATTGAACCACTCGAGAACCTGCCCTCGTCACCACGACTGCTCATCAGCCTGAGAAGGAGATATTGCTTCACGATGAAGTCATTATCCGAATTTCGAAAAGCATCTGACAAAATCAGATTCGCTTTTGTATAATTCCCTGTCGGCGATAGAAGAGTATTGCAAGCTGTAATCGCCGAAACCGTTCGAAACTTTGAGCACTCGGAGAATCCGTCTTGATTGTACGAGAAGACACGTTCGGCGACTTTCATCGCAAGAAGTCCGACGGATCGGGCTACCCCAACCATCCGGCAGGAGAGAGTATCTCGCCGGCCGGACGCATCATCGCGGTCGCCGACACCTTCGACGCGATGACCTCGAACCGACCGTATCATCAGGATAAACGCGGCAAACCAGACGACGTCGCGCTCGCCGAACTGCAACGCCGCGCCGGAACGCACTTTGATCCAAAGATGGTCGAGGCATTTCTTTCCGCCTTTCACAAAGGGAAAATCGTCTCGCAGGGGCGGGAGGGGCAGGCCGAGATCAGCGCCACATGAAGATTCACACTCTTTCTCCCCAGGGCATTCTTCGTCCGGAGTTTCAACCGCTCGGAGAGCAGGCCATTCGCGAGTTTTTCTCACCGTATCTCAGTGATGAGTCACGTCTTCAGGGGAAAGCCTGCGCAATTGCTTTTCCACAATCGGAAGCCGAAGTATCGGCATGTCTCAAAGCCGCGGCAGAAGCCAGAGAGAAGATCACCGTTTCGGGTGGTCGCACCGGCGTGGTCGGCGGGGCAGTTCCGCCCGACGGCTGGGTGCTTTCCGTGGAGCGCATGGCATATGTCGACCGCTTTCACTTCGATGAATCCAGAGGCGAATACCGACTGCACGTCGGCCCCGGCCTGACCCTCGACAAACTGCGCCGGGCACTGCGTTCGGCCGTGTTTCCTTTTGCCGCGACACCCGACGGTGAAACCCAGCGTCTCATCGAGCGGTTCCGGCGCGAGGCCTCGGGCTGGGTCTTCGCTCCCGACCCGACTGAGCCGAGCGCTCAATTGGGCGGAATGGCCGCCAGCAACGCCTCCGGAGCCAGGACATACCGGTACGGCCCCATGCGTTCGCACGTGCGTGGTCTGCGGGTAGTGGCGGCAAACGGCCGCGTTCTGCACCTCGAACGCGGCAGGCATTGCCGCCGCATCGGAGAGTCTTTCACCCTCATTCACGCTGACGGTACGGAAGCCATTGTACCGGTTCCCGGCTATCAGATTCCGCTTACCAAGCATGCCGCGGGTTTCTATTCCGCCCCGCAATTTGATCTCATCGACCTGTTCATCGGCTCGGAGGGAACGCTCGGAGTCATTACCGAACTCGAGCTGGCGCTTACTCCCGTGCAAGGCTGCGAGGCGCAACTGGTCGCCTTCTTCCCGGATCTCAGCTCGTCATGCCGGTTCGTGAGACGAGTGCGCCGTGACGCCGCGACCGAACAGATCGTGGTCGAGGCCATCGAGTACATGTGCGACCGTTCTCTGGCGTTGCTTCGCCGCGGGGCCGGCGCACATTTTCGACAGATTCCCGACGACGGACGCACGGGCATCTTCCTCGATCTGCGGTTCGCCGGCGACCCCATGCCCGCCTGGCATCGCCTCGCCCAGTGGCTGCGCGAGTGCGGCAGTTCGGAAGACAGCTGCCTGTCGGCGATGGGCGCGGTCAATCTGGCGCAGGTCAAAGAGATTCGCCACGCCCTGCCGGAAAGCGTCAATCATCGCATCTCCGAAATTCGCGCGATTCACCCGCAACTGACCAAACTGGGAACCGACATGGCCGTTTCAGACGACCATCTCGACGAGGTGATGGAACTCTATGCCGCCCGCCTTGCCGAAGCCCGCCTGAACTTCGTCATTTTCGGTCACATCGGCAACAACCATCTGCATGTCAACATTCTGCCCGAATCCCCCGCCGAGTATGAGAAAGGCAAGGCACTCTACCGGGAGTTCGCCGCCAACGTGGTGCGCATGGGCGGGTCGGTCAGCGCCGAGCACGGCATCGGCAAACTGAAGCGCTACCTGCTCGATTTTCAGTTCCCGGCGACGGCTCTTGCCGAGATGAAAGCCATCAAAGCCGCTCTTGATCCGTCTTCCCTGCTCGGCCCGGAAACCCTCTTCTGACGGCTTCGGCATCTGCCTAAAACGAACACGGACCTGTTTCCAGGTCCGCGTCCGTCTCTCCGCCCTCTCAGGTCATTCGACGTTGAGGTGAATGACGGTCGAACCGTCTCCCATCCCTTCAACCTTGATCACCTTCATGATGCCGCTCTTGGCCGTCTTGTACTGTTCCTGCAGCATCAGAAGATCCTTGTCGGTTTTCATCACGTTGGTGCCGAACATCTTCAGCTCAGTCGTGTAACGCGACATCATGCGACGCAGATCCTCGATGTCGCTCGCGAGCAGATTGCTCTTGCGAATCGTTCGCACCATATTGGGCGACTGGGCGACCTCAAGCACCGCATCGATGGTCTTTTGCAGCATGGAAACCGAGATGTACTTGTCAAGCTGACGTGTCTTCAGATACGTGATTGAGGCATCTCCCTTGAGCCAGCCTTTTTCCGCGAATTTCAACAGAATGGAGCGCAGTTCGTCAGTGTTGGCGACTTTCGGCAGCGGGTTGGCATCCCAGGAGTACAGGGCGCTGCGAGACACCATCTTCGGCCGAGCCTGTTGCGTAATCGGCTGCGTATTCGGCGGAATGCGCAACGAAAGCGTCACTTCCTTGCTCGTCATCGATTTGTCGGGAATCGGAATGGTCAATGTCGAGTCGGCGTTCACGCTGAATGCAAAGAACGCGGCCAGACCGTAGATGGCACCTGCAAGCAGTACGAGGCGTTTCATACGCACCTCCAGAGGAACGATGGAAATTCTCCGTTCCTATCGACAGGAAGCGCGGATTCGTTAACGTTTCGCGTCGCCGGCTATTTCAGTTCGAGCAGGGCATTCGGAGTGTGTGTCAGGCGCTCGAGTCCGTCATCGGTGACGACGTAGACATCCTCAATGCGCACCCCACCCCACCCCGGCAGATAGATGCCAGGCTCGACGGTGAAGACCATGCCCACCCGGACCACATCTTCAGAAAGTTCCGACAATCTCGGCGCTTCGTGAATGTCCAGACCGAGAGAGTGGCCCAGGCCGTGCCCGAATGATTCACCGTATCCGGCCTTCTTGATGTGGTTGCGAGCCAGGGCATCGACTGCCTTGCACTCAACTCCGGCCTTGAGACCGTTCACGGCTTTCTGCTGAGCGGTCAGCACCGTGTTGTACACCTCGCGAAACTTCGGGGTCGCCTTGCCGAGAAATACCGTTCGCGTCATATCGGAATGGTACCCGCCCGAGATCGCGCCGAAGTCGATCTTGACCATCTCGCCCGCCTTGAGCTTGCGGTCAGTCGGCTGGGCATGCGGACAGGCCGAGCGTTCGCCGGCCGCGACAATGGAATCAAAACTGGGGCCTTCAGAGCCGAGCTCGCGCATCAGGAACTCGAGGCGGGCCGCAATCTCAATTTCCGTTTTTCCGGGTTTGATATACGGCAGCAGCTTCGCGAAAGCCTTGTCGGCGATGGTGAAAGCCCGACGCAGATGTTCGAGTTCTGAAACATTCTTCTGCCGGCGCACCATTTCGATGATGCCCTTCACCAGCTTGTATTTCGCTTTCTTGCCCTTCAACAGCACGTCGAAGCTCTCGATCGACAATGCGCCCTCGACACCGATGGTGAGATTCCGATGTTTCGCCAGATACTCCTGCACGGCCTCGAACTGGCTTTTCTTGTAAATGGAGATCGGCATGACGTTGCCGATCTCCTGCCTGCTCTGTTCCTGATAACGGAAATCGGTGAAGAAACGGGTCTCACGGCGCGTGATCAGCACGCAGCCCGCCGAACCGGTGAACCCGCTCAGATAACGAACGTTGCTGCGGGTCGTCACCAGCAACCCGTCAACGTCTTCGGGGAGAAGTTCGAGCACCTGGCGCAGCCGTCCGACACGTTCGTCGCCGACCGGTCGGCGCGACCGCGAGGCGGCAGAGGGAGTCGCAGTCTTCGAACGTGTTGCCTTCTTTTCATCTTTCACAGCAGGTTTGGTCGTGCGAGCCATAGGACGTTCTCCTTTACTTCTTGTGCGTGCGGGTCGGGCGGTCTCGTTCGCTGATCGGCAATGAGGTAATCGGGCGGCGACTGAAGGGACTCTTGCGAATGATCTCGATCGCTCGCGGGTCGGGTGAGATAACCGTCATCGCCATGCGCTTCTCGTCGAGAATCTCGCGAGCCACGGCCACGATATCTTCCTGCGTCACCGCCATGTATGGGGTAATCGCATCGGTCGGGTTCTGCGGCGCGAAGTCGTAGAGAAACTCGGTCACCAGGCGGTTCATGCGATTCGTGGTGCTTTCCATGCCGATGAGCAGGTTGCCGCGAATCTGCTGTTTCGCTTCGGCCAATTCGGTTTTACTGAGACCGTTCTTCGCGACTTTTTCGACCTCCTTGTGCACCAGATCGAGGACACGCGCCAGATGTTCGAGCGAGGTGCCGGCATAGATGGCAAAGATGCCGCTGTCACGAAATGCCGTATGGTACGAATAGACGGAATACGCCATACCGCGCTTCTCGCGAATTTCCTGAAACAGCCGACTGGACATGCCGCCGCCGAACACGGTATTCAACAGGGTCAGCGCATAACGGCGCGGGTCGCGATACGAGGTGCCCGGAGCTCCCAGCGCGAGGTGCACCTGCTCGATTTCCTTCTGAAAGACCTTCACTTCAAAACAGGGTTCCGGAACTTCCTTGCGAGAGCGGAACTTCCCTTTTCGCAACCCGGACAAATGCTGGTTGAGCAGCTTGAGCAGCCTCGGCCAGTCGACGTTCCCGGCCGCGCACACCATGAGGTTTTCGGCCACATACTGGCGCTCGTAGATCTCGACGATCTGCCCGCGACTCATGCCGCCCACCGTCGCCGACGTTCCCAGAATCGGCCTGCCTAACGGGCTGTTGTGCCACAGACTCAGGCCCAGCAACTCGTGAATCAACTCATCGGGCGAGTCTTCATACATCTTGATCTCTTCGAGAATGACGCCGCGTTCGCGTTCGAGTTCGGTTTCATCGAAGGTCGAGTTGCAGACCATGTCGGCCAGCACCTCGACGGCTTCGTCGAGGTTGTCTTTCACCACGCGAGCGTAATAGCAGCAGTAGTCTTTCGAGGTGAAGGCGTTGAGATGTCCGCCGATACGGTCGAACTGCCGGGCGATGTCTTTCGGAGAGCGTTTCTGCGTGCCCTTGAACAGCATGTGCTCGATAAAGTGCGAGACCCCGAGCCGTTCGAGTTTCTCATACAGCACGCCGCTTTTGAAAAAGAAGCCGATCGAAACGCTCTGCACGTTATCGAAAGATTCAGCGGCAACTTGTACTCCGTTCGGAAGGACGTCATACAGAAAGGGGAACGTTTTTTTCATGCGTGCGATGGCTCTTTCCTTGATAGTACTCGTTATGATTTCTGCGTATCTTGATCAACAGGCGGTTCTACGTTATCTGTTCCGACGTCGCCGGTCGTGTCAGGCACCGAGGCCGGAGTCGGCACCGGTTCGGGCGACGCCCCGGGTTCGGGAACCTCGGAACCCGGGTTGGCGGCTGAATCAGCAGGAGCGGTCACGATTCCTTCGACGGCGAGATTCGGCGCTTCACCCGCGGCGTTCTCTTTCAAAGCGGCCGGATCGACATCGACGGCGGGTACGGGGAGTTCCTTGAGCGACTTGATGCCGAAGTAGTACAAAAAGTCAGAAGTCGTTGAGTACAACCTCGGTTTGCCGATGACGGGCTTCTCGCCTGAGACATAGATGAGCTTCTTTTCGAGCAGCGTCGACATGACGCCGTCGCAGTTCACGCCGCGAATCGCTTCGACTTCGGCCCGGGTGAGCGGTTGCTTGTACGCGATGACCGCCAGGGTCTCGAGCGCGGGTAAAGACAGGTTGACCAGTTTCTGTCCCTCGAGTTTCTGAATGTAGGTGGCAATCGAGGCTTTGGTCGCCAGCTGCACGCCCTGCTCATTGATGACGATCTGCAGGCCGCGCTGTGCATCGGCGTCATAGCGTTCCTTGGCACTCAGAATCAGAGGCATGACTTCTTCGGGGGGAACGCCGAGCGTCTCGGCCAGAACCTGCGTCGAAAGGGGCTTGCCGTGAACGAACAGCAAGCCTTCGAGCGCAGCCGCCAACCGCCGACGCTGTTCGTCAGCATCGATAGCAGCAGGAACGGTCTCGGGTAAACTCTGCGGAGTCAAAACGGGTTCATCGATTTTCATGCGGTCGCCGTCACTTCTTCATGGGTGTCATCCGTGGTTCCGGGATCAGCTTCAGCCTCGGCCTCGGCGTCAGCTTCGGCAGCCGGTCGCAGGTGAATCGGATGGAAATTGCCTTTCTGCGTGATGCGCAACTCGCCGCCTTTGGCCATTTCGAGCACGGCCATCAGCGAGAGTACGACTTCATAGCGATTCTTCGGATCATTGAGCAGATCGCGGAACGTCACGGCCTTCTTCAGGCTCGTGAGGTATTCGCGAATCTCCTTGATACGCTCGGCGAGGCTCACCTTGTCGATCACGACGCGATGCACCGGTGGGTTCAACCGACGTCGCACCAGGCTCTGGTAGAGGTTCAGCAGGTCGACCACGCCCAGCGAAATCTGCAGAAACTCCTGCGGTTGAGGCTCGAAGTCGATGCCGCGCGTATAGATGCGGGAATTCCGACGTTCCAGCTCGCGCATCTGCATGGCGAGCAGCTTGAAGCGCCGATACTCGAGCAGCTTCTCGACCAGATCGTGTCGCGGGTCGTCCTCGAACTGCGCTTCATCGTAGCCTTCGTCGCCGGGCTGCAGATCGGTCGGTTTCTCTTTCGGCAGCAGCATCTTCGACTTGATCTCGAGCAGCGTCGCCGCCATGACGAGAAACTCCGACGCGACATCCATGTCGAAGATCTCCATCAGATGCAGGTATTCGAGATACTGTCCGGCAATCTGCGCGATGGGAATGTCGAAAATGTTCACCTTCTGGTCTTCGATCAGATGGAACAGCAGATCGAACGGACCTTCGAAAACCGGCAGGCGAACCTGATATCCAGCCATGATTTACCGCGTGAACCCCATTCTCCGACGAATGTCATCGATCACGGCATCGGCAAGCACGCGACCGCGAGCCTCACCATCAGCCAGAATGTCATCGACGAGGCCGGGGGTCTTTTCCAGTTCGGCGCGTCTGGCGCGGAACCCTTCGAGCAGCGTGTTGAGCCGCTCATAGATAATCGCCTTGCAGTCACGACAGCCGATACCGGCCGAACGGCACCCTGAGCCGATCTCTTCGAGACGGTCGGCCGTATACAACCGATGATAGGAATACACGGTGCAGATGTCCGGGTTGCCCGGATCGTTGCGCCGCACGCGCGCCGGATCGGTGATCATCAGATGCACTTTCTGCTTCAGAGACTCGGGAGTCTCGCGCAGCTCGATCGAGTTATTGTACGACTTGCTCATTTTGCGATTATCGATACCGAGCAGCATCGGCACCTCTGAAAGCACTTCTTTCGGTTCGGGAAGAACGTCGCCGTAATGAAAGTTGAACCGGCGAATGATCTCGCGCGCCAGCTCGAGATGCGGCAATTGATCTTTCCCGACTGGGACGGCTTCGCCCCGATAGACGGCGATATCAGCCGTCTGCAGCACGGGGTACATCAGCTTGCCGAGCGAGAGATTTTCGCGACTGTCTTCGCCGCGAATCTCTTCCTTGAAGGTGGGGCAGCGCTCGAGCCAGCCGAGCGGCGAGAACATGCCGAGAATGGTGCACAGTTCTGCATGCTGCGGCATGGCCGACTGCCGCACGATGATCGATTTCTTCGGGTCGATGCCGACCGAGAGCCAGTCGATGACCATGTCGTGAATGACCCGCGGCAGATCGTCGATCTTGAGACGATCGGTGAACGCATGCCACACCGCCGCGAAGAACACGCATTCATACTGTTCCTGCAAGCGCACCCAGTTTTTCAACGTGCCTTCATAGTGGCCGAGGTGCAGAGAGCCGGTGGTTCGCATGCCGCTGACAAGTCGTTTCTTCATGGTTGATCGAAGGTCTCCTCGAAAAAATGGAAGGGGAATTCTACTCTACCTGCTTGAGAGCTTCAAGCACGATCTGTCTGGTTTCAAGATCGGGATTGAGATCGAGCACCCGCTTCCAGCATTGTACGGCTCGATCGCGCTCGTTGAGCTTGTAATAGGCGACGCCGATGTTGAACAACGCCTCGTAGTGCTGCGCATCCTGGGTCATGGTGCGGGTCCACCAGTCGATGGCCGTCTGCAGGTCGTTGCGTTTGTCGGCAATGTTGCCGAGCGTGAAGGTGATCGACTTGTCACTCTGCCCGCGCGCGAATAGATCTTTCAACAATTGCTCGGCACGGTCGTATTCCTTGTCGAAATACCAGCATCGCGCCAGAAACAACAGCTCACGATCGTTCAGCTGACCTTTCTGCGCCAGGGGTTCGAGCACGCGCCGGCACATGGCAAATTGTCCGAGTTCGAAACACTGACGCGCGAATACCAGAGCGTCTTCTCGGTTAAGAGAATCAGGAACGATCTGCGCGATCACTTCGCCGGCTTCATCCGAGCGATTCTTCCATTTCAGAATGGCCGCGTACTGCATGCGCAGCAAACCGCTCGAGGGGAACCGTTCCATGGCGGTGCGCACCAGCACGGCCGCCTCTTCCATACGTTCGGCGTCGATCAGGAACCGCCCCAGTCTTTCCGCTTCTTCGACCTCGAGCTGCGCGCCCGTTCTTTTCTCATACAGTCGTGCCAACTCGGGATTGCAAACAATTTCGAGACGCTGCGACTGCGAATCGAAGACCAGGCTCGGCTGAGATCGCTGATCATCTGAACGCACGTAAAAGTACAGGTTGCCGCGACTGACCGTGCCCGGATGAACGGTAAATGAACGGAAGAGAACATTGTTGCCGGTTTTCATCTCGACCGGGGTGTACCGGTCGTTGAGTTCAAAAGAGATTTGTGATGCCGGATCGACAGTCTGTGGTTGCCGCCCCTGGTTGAAGAAGGAGATTGAGATCTCGACGACATCCTGCTGTTTTTGCGAAACCAGGCTCCCGGTAAACCCTTTGCGGTCGATTCCTTGTACCGTGACGACCAGCTTGTCCGGTGCATGAGCGTCTTCACCCATCAGATACACAGGCAGACGGGCAAAGACCGGAGAATCGAAGAGAAGCAGCAGGAGGAGGATAAACAGTCTGACGAGAAGCATGAAAGGATGGTATCACAGCCAGGCGCGGGCGAAAAGCCCTGAAGACTACTTCCGGCAATTCTCAGTGAGAAAAATGTGCCTGATCAGACCACTTTTTCCCCCTCTCGCTTCGCACGAACCACTCCGGCTACACGCCGGGAGGGATCAGCGTTCGGGCTGTCCAGGCACCTTACCGAGACTTGCCGGACTACTTCATGACCAGCAGAAAGTCGTAGGCGTCTTCCTGACGATCGGCCCCTTTCACATACCAATCCATCTTCTGATACGTCGAAGCAAAAGCCGCCTTGAGCGGTCGCACCAGCTGTTCGTCATACCATTGCGGCGGCAGATGGTCGCCCGACCAGGCGATGACAGCCTCGCAACAGCCTTTCGCCAAAGGCACCAGTCGCTCGACCTGCATGGCACCCTTCCAGTCGATGCACACCGGCTCGCGCAGGCGATGCATTTCGGAGCGCGCGCGCTCGAGATCTCCGTCTCCGTTCAGCCAGGCGTGAAAATACTCTTCGGCGAAGTAGCCTTTCGTCGGCGGCTCGGTGGTCAGCAAGGGCAGCACGAGCGCGCAGAAGGCGTCAAGATTGGCCGCGGCACGCTCGACCGAATCAAAAATGCGAACGTTGCCTTTTCGCGCAAAGATGCGCTGCTGCTGTTGTTTGAGAAAGTAACCCATCAGTTCATCGGGCGGCATCGGACGCGGCTCCGACACTCCCTCAAAGCCGCACAGACAATGAATGACTTCGCCGACCGCCTGCATGAAAAGACATCGCTGCGACAGCGGTTCGAGTTCGAAGCCGGCCTCGCGCCAGAAGAACAGATGATCCAGCTGTTCACGACTGAACGGCTTGTCGAGCCAGCTGCGAAACGGATTCAGCTCGAGAGCCACGGGTTTGCTGATGGCTCGGGTGGCCAGCCGCCGGTGTGCCTCGGCCAGCTGTTCACTATCGTTGGCCAGTACCGCTGAGAGCCCTACCTGCCCGACCGGAACCGGATCATGAACGATCAGGCCGTGACCGACCCGTTTGAACCAGAGCAGCGACTCGGCCCGCGGGGCGTACGGAAAGTACAAGTTTTCTATCTTGTCATTGCCGAACGATTGCAGAATCCAGCTGGGTTGAAATCGTAACATGGGTGGTCGCCT
Source organism: uncultured bacterium (assembly GCA_964472075.1). GTDB lineage: Bacteria > Muiribacteriota > Ozemobacteria > Ozemobacterales > Ozemobacteraceae > CAYYIY01. Next base: position 17,682 of record CAYYIY010000067.1, read on the forward strand.
CAGCGCGGACCGGTACGATTCAGCTGCAACCAGGCCGCGACCACCTGCGGATCAAAACGAATGCCCGCCAGTTTGCGAATCTCGGTCTCGACCTGTGAAGCTGCCAGGGCCGACCGATACGGGCGGTCCGACGACATGGCGCTCACGGCATCGGCAAGTGCAAGAATGCGAGCGGGCAATGGAATTTCCTCACCGCGCAGGCGATCGGGATAGCCATTCCCGTCCCAGTTTTCGTGGTGCCAGCGTACCATGGCGGGTACGTCTTCCGATGCCGGCAGTCGCTCTCGCAAAGCGAGTTCCCCCAGAATCGGATGGGTACGAAGCAGGAACCATTCGTCACTGGTCAGGCTGCGATTCGCCTTCAGCATGTCGCGCGGCAGGTTGACTTCGCCGCAATCGTGCAGGCAGGCGGCAAGCTGAAGTGAGACGAGACTCGGAGAAGGCAGATGCAGAGCACGCCCCAGCGCAACCGCGGTTTGCGCCACTTTCAACGCATGCGGCCCCGAGTAAGCCTCGACCTGATCGACCAGGCTGCTCAGCCCTTCGACATAGGCAAGATCCTGGGTTGAGTGACGGGCATACCGCTCCTGCAGGTCGAGATAGGCATAGCCGAGCACGACCAGCACCGCGACCAGCAGCAGGTTGACGAAGAACAGCCCCATGTTCGGCTCAGAATCCGAAGTTCAACCCAAGACAGTAGCGGCTTTCCTCGCGCAGGCGATCGGGGGTGAAATAGCCGAAATCGGCGGCCATCGCCTCGTTGAAGCGGTGACGCAGACCGAGCACGAAGTCGTTGCCTGTGTAGTCAAGAGTGACATCCGTATCGTCATCGATGTGAATGTCGGCTCCCATGATGAAAAACAACGGGTCGACCTCGGACCGCGGATCTTCATAACGTCCGAAGTGCGCAAAGCGCTCCGTGGTTTCCATGGCGATATTCGCACCGACACCAAGCACGACGCGGTTTCCGGGAACACCGGTCAGCAGCATGACGGAATCCTTGTATCCTGCCGTGGTGTCGATAACGCCGGCCAGTGCCAGATTCGGCCGAACCTTGAACTTGGCGGCGAACACCGGATCATACTGGTCCTTGCCGCGACCGGTGACGAAGCGCTTCATCACCGCGATTTCCGTGTCGTCGTTATAGGCGAAGACGCCTTTCAGAGAGGCCTCATGCTCGACTTCGTTACCGACAAAGTGAAAAGCGCCGCGCGCCGTGCCGGGTGCCATGACATCGAGACCGGGCACCAGCATGGTTCCGGAAAGACCGATCACTGTGGCGTCGGCACCGGCAACCATGCCGGCCGAACTGCACAGCAGGCCGAGAAGCAGAACCCCGGCACGAATCAGGGCAGCACATCTGCCGTCAATCTTCTTCGGATTCTCCGGATTCAAGTTTCTTCACCTTCTTGCGAATGGTTTCCGCCTGCTCATGATCGGGAAACCGGCGAAGGTATTCCTTGTACTGCCTGAGAGCCTCATCCGAATCCTTGAGGCGACTCTCGTACAGCTCCCCTTTTCTGAGCCAGGCGTCAGCAGATACATCGGCATCCGGGAAGCTTTCCGTGAGTTTGTCGTAATATTCGATCGCCTTGACCACGTTCTCGTTCGACTTCCTGTACAACTTTGTTCCATCGCCCATCTCGCGGGTTTTGAGCGATTGCAGATTCTCTTCATGAATGCGGCCGAGCTTGTACAGGTTCTTGTCCGTTCCCGGCTCGTTCGGATATTTGCTCACCATCTCCTCGAGCACGGCGGCGGCACCCTTGTAATCCTTCTCTTTTTCGTCAAGCAGCGAAGCCATTCGTGAATAAGCCTGACGGGCGAGTTCCGGGTTCGATTGATCGTTGGCGATTTTGCGATACTCGTCGATCGCCTTCTTGTAATCACCCTGCGACGCCAGCATCGCGGCGAGATCCATGGTGGCTTTTGCCGCCTGCCCATCGGTGCGCGCTCCCTCGACGACCCCCTGTTGCGCTTCGATGGCACCCTTGGCATGTTGCGTGCCCGGAGCCAGTTTCTTCATGCGCGCCTGAGCAGTGGTGAAGTAGGTGCTGTACGGGTATTTGACCACGATCTCCTGATACCACTTCACGGCTTCATCGGGGTTTCCGGTCTTTTCCTGGCAGTTGGCCAGACCGAAGACGACCTTGTCGATGGAAAGAAAGTTCGGATGATTCTGGACGATCCGGCCGTAGATTTCGGCGGCACGCGGGTAATCGTTCAATCGCTCGTCATAGATCCTGGCGAGATCGTACAAGGTCTTCGCCGCCTCGGGGCCCTGCAGACCTCCGTTTTCGATGCCATCGCTCAGATAGTTGACCGCGTCATTGAAGTGCGCCAGCGACTGTGTCATCTCCTGCTCCGCCTGTCGTTGTCGAATGCGGCCGATTTCAACCTTTGCCGCCCCCGACAGCTGCGGATGGCTGAGCAGCGGCTGCAGCAGACCCACCGCCCCCTCGTAGTTGGCCGAACTCACCTGCTGCTGCGCCTGCTGATATTCCGGCGTCATCTGAAGAGCGCCCGCAAAAACTGAGGACACGGCGGCAAGAAGCCCCGTCACCATCATCAGCAGAGCTGCCATCCGTTGTATCTTGTCGTGCATCTTTGTCGTCTCCTCGATTCTGTTGGATATTCAGATTATGACGTTTCCGTTTGCGTATCGCGTCCATTATACCAGCGAGTATCAGTACGTTGACAACAACTCTCACGGTCTGCTAATTTTCTTCCCGAGCACAAGAATGTCTGTACCAGATTTGTGGGAAGAACTTCTCAGGGAAATCACACTCAAGTTCCCCAATATGATGTCGATAACAACACTAGACCGCTTTTGCGGCAGAGGGTTCGCATGGAATTCCATCTGATTCCTCTCGATCGGGTGCACATCAACCCCCGACAGCCGCGCAAGTTCTTTGACTCAGAAAAAATTGAGGAACTGGCTCAGTCGATTCACGCCAACGGAATCCTGCAGCCGATACTGGTTCGAGCCAAGGGTGACCGGTACGAAATCATCTCGGGTGAACGCCGATTCCGAGCCGCCCGCATCGCGGGGCTTGATCGGATTCCCGCCGTGATTCGATCGCTGGCAGACCGTGAGGCGCACTTTGCGGCCATCATCGAAAATCTGCAGCGCGAAGACCTGAACCCGGTCGAAGAAGCCCAGGCCCTGAGAGAAGTTATTCTCGAATACGGGCTGACCCACGACCAGCTCGCCGAGAAGCTTGGCAAGAGCCGTTCAGCCGTCACCAATCTGCTGCGCATTCTGCAGCTGCCAGACGATGTCCAGCTCCTCATCAGCGACGGCAAGATCTCGCCGGGGCACGCCAAAATTCTGGTCGGCCTGCGCGATCTGAAAGAGATCCGCCGATGGGTGAAACAGATCGTCCGTGAGAACCTTTCCGTCTACGAAACCGAACGTCAGCTGGCGCACGCCCGAACCGACGCGAAGGCGGAACCCGGCAGGAAAGGAAAAAAATCCGTGAATGGCGATCTGCATGTGAGACATGCCGAGGAACAACTGATGGAAACCCTCGGCGCAAAAGTGAAGATCAGACAAGGCCGCAAGCGTGGAGTCATCGAGATTGAATTTTATTCGCCCGATGATCTCGAAAGACTTGTAGAAAACTTGGGAAGTTGCCGATTATAATAATCGACCAGTGTTTTTGCTCCGACATTTTCCGCTGAAAGGTTTGATGAGGTGCTGATAAAGTTCTGGGGGGTGCGAGGTTCTGTTCCCGTCCCCGGGAAGGACACCCTGCATTTCGGCGGAAACACGACGAGCATCGAAATTCGCACCTCGGACAATCGTCTGATCATCATCGATGCCGGCACCGGCATTCGCGCGCTCGGTCTCGAGTTGCTCGAACAGGAGTTCGGACGCGGCGAAGGTGAAGCGCACATTCTGTTCACCCACACCCACTGGGACCACATCCAGGGCTTCCCGTTCTTCCTGCCGGCCTACATCAAGCGAGACCCTTCTGCCGCCAGCGGCAAAGTCACCGGCAACAAACTGCATCTGTACGGCGCTTCCGATGTCGACGATCGCCTCGAAGCCACGTTGCGCGGCCAGATGGAGCATTTCTACTTTCCGGTCGCGCTCGACTATCTCGCAGCCCAGATCACCTTCAACCCGCTGCAGGGAAAGTCTTTCCAGGTCGGGCAGGCGAAGATCATCGCTCGGCGCTTGATTCACCCGAACGGTGTTCTGGGCTATCGCATCGAGGAAGCCGGAAAAATTTTGACGGTTGCGACCGATTGCGAACATCCGACCGACGGCTCGATCGACAACAATCTGCTCGAACTCGCACAGGATGCCGACGTGTTCGTCTATGACGCCCAGTATACCCCGCAGGAGTACAACCCGGCTCAGCACGGCGGCACCGGCCCAAGCAAGATCGGCTGGGGTCATTCCACCGCCGATGAAGGGGTGCGCATCGCTCGCACCGCGAATGCCAAGAAGCTGATCCTGACGCATCATGATCCTCTGCACAACGATGATTTCATTCGGCAGATGGAAAAGGACACGCAGTCAAAGTTCGCCAACTCACAGTTCGCTTTTGAAGGCCTGAAGATCGAGATCTGATTTTCGGCCTGTTCTCTCCGTTCTCCTCGATATCCCTTCTTCCCCCCATGTACGGCCTGTGGTAAGATGACGCCGCATGGGAAAAGGGGCGTTCCGTACACCGGTCTACCTGTTCGGCTCCACACGCAGCGGAACAGGCAAATCGACGCTTTTAGCTCATGTTGCGGTTTACGGCCACTCGCGAGGCTTGCGCACGGCCATCATCGATCTGAATCACGCCTTTCCGCTGCAGATCCGGAACGCTCTTCCCCGTTCACTGCCTCTCGAAAGTTACGCGGATCTCTCTGAGATCTCGCAGCAGATCTCACCGCGGTTTCGACGCAGTTTTTACTTTACCAACGTCGATCGTTTGTCCTACTTCCCTGGCTTCAAGATCCCCGGTTCGCTTGCCTTGCTGCAGGATACGAGTTATCGCGACTTTTTTCTGCAGCTGCGCGGGTCGTTTGATCAGGTCTTCATCAGCCTGCCGCCCGGCATTCAGGAATTCTCGTGCCTCGAGATGTTCGCCTCGAAGCGACACGCGCGCGAATCATTCGCGATTCTCGGCGTACTGGTCACCACCCCCGACCTGGTTTCCCTGCATCAGTTCGATCAGCTGTGGCGTGAACGCCCGGCCATTCAGTATCTGCTGTCCAGTCATCTGCTGGTCGTGGCCAACAAGGTTCAATCCGGCCTCGAGGACCACAAGATCACGGCGACTGTCTTAACCACGACCGAGATTCGCAGTGTGTTCCGCATTCCGATGCTGTCGTTCGTTCCCCAGCTCAAGGAGTTTGCGCAACAATCGGTCACGGCCGGAGCGCTCGTTCTGGACGAGAAGAATCCGATTCGCGGCCCGATCAGTCGCCTCGCGCGCACGCTTGCCGACGCCGCCGAAGGCCATCCGCCTTTCGATCCCGAGCATGAAGATCTCTTCCACCCCTGTCTGAACACCGATCGACTCGCGCGTTTCAGTCCGTATCTGCCGCAGATTCAGAATCTTGCGGCCCGACGTCTCTTCATTCCAGTGCACGGCGTGACCACCTACCTGGAAGAGTGCGGCAGTCAGTTGCGTCTGCGCCTGCGCTTCACCAGGCGTGCTCGCCCGGCCTTTTCGCGTGCGCTCGCGATGCCGGCTCTGAAGCCGGGTCGCCCGGTCGACTGGACGATGCCGACACCGCTCCCGTGGGTGACCGTGCCGCGACACACAAAGTCGCAGTTCATCTGGAAAGAGAAGAAGCTGCAACCTTCCGTGCAGGCGGTGTACCAGTTCGATGACCGTTTTGCCCGCTCCACCAACTTCTGGCCGCGTTTTCATTCCGCCTATCGCTTCGAGTTTCCGTGGTTTGCTCCGATCGAGACCTTTCGACAGTCGTATCGTATCGCGGGCATCATGGGCCTGCTCGAATCGCTTGGGTACACTTCTCTCAGCCGACCCAGCGATTATGTCTGTCCTCCAGCTGAACAGCTGGCCTTGTCGATCTTTCGCCCCGACAAGATCGATACATTTTCCGTCGTCGACCCCCTCGAGCCGATAGTTCCGTTTCCTCTTCGCTGCGATGTCTGGCCCCATTCCGGGCCTGGAGTCGAGTGCCGGCCGACGAACGTGCCGGCAGCACCGACTCTTCTCGAGCGTACCATGCCGCCACCGAAGGAAGATGTTTCCATCCTGTTTCTGCGGCGATGGAAACTGGAAATTCATATCCGGCCCGTCCCACCGCAGCCACGCGAACTGATCCCCGGCAAAGCGCATTGCCCGACGCTGACGGTTTCCATCGGGGCCTGGAAACCCGGCACGGTTGTGCCGGCATTCGCCCCTGCCCTGCCGGTTCGTAAACTGAAAACGACCCTGGCTCGACATCTGCCGCTGACCGCCGGCGCGGCGAAACCTGAACTCAGACGCGCCCCTCTCGCTTCGCATCCCGGCATGCCTGCCGATCGTCTGCCGCCGGTTTTTTCGGCACCGTATCGGCAACCCCGGCGACACTCTTTCCGCTATTTCCCGGAGAAGATGCCCTTCATGCCAGGCCGGAATCTGCATGATCGGTCGTATATCATCCAGGCCCCACCCGTGCAAACTCGGCACGCCATTGCCCCGTTTTTCACGGTCATTCAACTCGAACGAACCACGCGATATGCCGACCTGTTTCTTGAAAAAGAGCCCTGGAAGCGAGTACCCAAAGCACCGCCCTACATTGAACCACCAATCGTACAAGTTCGGTCGAGATTCGGCATTGATCCTTTGCTGCTCACGTATCGCTTTCTCATCAACGTTGTCGATTCGGATTCCGACATCACCCATCCGAAACATTCTGTCGGGGCAAGTCCGAAAGTCTGGACGCATCTCGAGCCGCCGGTCACGTGCATCTATCTGAGTCGTCTATTGACGCTTCCTAAGCGTATTTCGCTGTCGAAGCCCCGGTACAAACAACTCTTTCCGCATGTCGGCCGCCAGTTACGCGAACAGCCGTTCCTCACTTCGTGGCCGCGGCATCTCCGCTGTCGTGCCATCTTTCAGAATCCGAGTTCCTTCTCGCTGCATCGTGCCTTCATCGGCACGCAGCGCGGTCTGGGGCTGCCGTTTTCGGTCCTGACGCAATCTCTGCCGCGACCGGTGCTGACGCGAAAAGCCTGGAAGTCCCTGCTGCGAGTCGAACCGGCCCGCGCACCAGAGCCGCCGCAGCCGATCCTGCCTCATTTTGTCCAGATGCCCGTCTGCGGCCTCAAGACGCTCACCCCGTCGTTCATCGAGGCTGCCGAACACACTCCAACCTTTCATACGCCGCGCCCCGCCCTGCCTGAAGTCTCGAAACACGGACTGGGACGAGTCATGCTCAGCGAGCATTTCACTCACACGTTGAAAACCAACGCGTATGCAGCGGTTCAAACGCTGCCCGGCGGCAGCGGAGCGTACTTCGGTTACACACCGCGCGAGGAATGGTTCCATCTCAATCTGCACGGATTCGTACTTCTGGTAGCCGACACTCCGGGCGCTCAATCTCTGGCTGATGCGCCGGTAACACGGTTGCACATGCCGCCTTATCGTTCGGCGCCCGCGGTCATCTCTTCTCCTGCAACGATGTCAATTCTGCATGTCCCAGCCGGCAAAGCTCCATTTCATTATCTGATCGAAGACATGCCGCTGGTGAAACCGCCCGCGCCCGATTTCTCGCTTCTCGGAACCGAGGCCGGACCGGCTCATCATCGCGACGGTCTCATTTCAATCAACGGGCCGACGAACCTGAACTTTGGACCGACAACCCCAGGCCCTCGGCTCTCCCCCGCGGTGTTTCGCGTGCCTCAGCTCGCTCCGGCCGATGTGCCCGGTCGCATCGACCTCATGTCCTCAGGCAATGAGGTATTGTGCTTTCTCTACTACGTGCTTGGCGACAAGCTTCGCCACCACCTTCGCCGACTCGATGTGTCAAATGAGCAGAAGCGCCTTTTGAGCAATTCGCGTTCCGGAAAAGCGCATCGGCCGCTGAATGTGCTGCGCGACCGACTCCCCACCCTGGCACCCGCTGATCTTTCAGCCCCGAAACGCTTGTCGCAACCCGCGGCGCGTCAACTACGGGTCAAGATGGCTCGCGTCGCCGGCCTGCTCGAAACCGCCCAGAAAATGAGCGCCATGATAGCGCCGTTGAAAGCATGAACCGCAGCCATCCTGCCAACCCGATTTTCTGCGTCTGGCAGCAGAATCAGGAAGGCGGCAGGCCTTTGCGTCGCCGCGGTCAGATCAGGCTCTTCGGGCTGGCCAACAATCTCAGTATCAGCCTTGGCCCCGACCCCGCACGTCGTCGCGTTTTCTGCTTGAGCCGTGATCTCGAGCATCTGTATCGTCAACCGACACCGAGATTGCGTCACCAGTCACCAGCACTCATTGATGTGCCCCTTCCGTGCGACCATCTGCCATTCGCCCTGACGTCAGTTGCTGCATCAGTGACACTCCCGCCGCAGCTTGTCGGCACACCGGACGCTCTTCCCTTGCGCCCGGTTCTCAGGCTCGTTTCCAGCGAAGCCGGTTCCGAGCCTGTTTTATCGCCGGTCGGCGATCGAACCCGGTTTCTCTCTGCCCTCTCACATGTGCCGAACTCCTATCTTTCTCGAGACAGCCGCGTCGCCCGATCGACCGAGCATCGAGAGATTCTGCCATTAAGCGTATCTCTCAACCCGGATTCCATGCAAGCGGCAACGCCTCTCAACCTGGACATATCAAATCGATCCGGCGAGGCCGCGACGTTCCCCATGCCGCGGTCGACTTTCGAGGCAGCATTTATCCTGCCTCTTCCGGGATCGTTCGTCTGGTCGCGCATGGACGTATCGAGGCTGATTGTCCCGAAAACGAGCGATTTCACTCTTTCATCAATGGGTCACGCATTCGTGACAAGGCGCGAATACCGATTTGGTCAGCCGCTTCAACCGGCAAACGTTCGCTTTCCGCCCCGCATCACGCCCGGAAAGGCATTGATTTGCGAACATCCGTTGCCGGCCCGCGTCATCGCAAGCCGTATGTCACCGACCCGTACGCCGTTACGCCCACGCTGCCCGAAATCCCGGTTGCGCGCCCGCGAGATCCCCCTTCCCCTGCTTATCACGCCCCGCGACCTGCTCCCCGCCACTGCCTCGCGCCTTCCCGCACCCGCGTTCCCGGTCGCATCCTCACCACGTTCAGCGGCGCCAGTGCGGGTCGGCCCCGACAGACAGCTTCTGACCCCGCGCCTGCCGCTTCTGATCGGGCCGCCGCCCAGAACCCTGCCGGCCGGGCCGCCGCCAAAATGGCCCAGGCAGTGGAGTAACTCGGTCTGGAAGCAGCTTCGCCGTCTGAGATTGCAGGCCAGGGCCCTGAGTTGTCCACGTCTCTGGGCTGTTCGTTCCCTGACATTCAGTCTCCTCCTGAACAGGCTCGTACCGCTCCCATCGTTGTCGCCTCGGCTCGCTCCAACAACAACGCCATCTCTTTCCATACGCGTCGTGCCGGTGCCGTCACCGGATTCGTATCCCAGTATTCTCACGTCGCGGCCCACGCCGGACACCTGCGCCATTGTTACCTCTCGAGAACGATACGCACTGGTTACTCATTTCGAATCTCGCCAACTGGAACAGTCCGTCGACGGCTTCGCCTTGCGGCCGCCACGGCTCGAGGCGTGGGGTCAGACGACACCTCCCAAACCATATCCCGATTTTCGGCCGATGTCGATGGCCGGCAGCATCGTCCGCATGCACCGAACTCCGGCAAGCAACTGGTACGCACCCAGGTTCTTCGACCGCATCGTCCTGCGCGCGATCACGTGTGTTCGTGAACGCCCTCAGCCGATGGTGTTTCTCGCCACACCGATCTTCATTCCGGCGCGGCAACCGCCCCTGCCCCGGCGTATTCGGGTGGTCTCCGGTTCGTATCAGCAGCTTCCCGGCTTCATCCATCGTCAGCGCCGCAAACCCCTGATCGCCTACTTCTTCACCCGCGATTCCTCGTTCAACGCGACCTATCTCGATTTCAAACCAGTACGCAGGAAAATCGCCGTAGACCGCGATCAGCTGTTGATGCCGCGAACACGCCGCCAAGGACGTCAGCCCGTTCCAGCCTGGACATTTGAGCACATTCGCCGCGCAGAAAGATCGTTCGGATATGCGACAAACCCGCATGAACATTCTGTGTTCGCCGAGCGGCGGCTGCCGAAGCCGCAGTTTGACAAGCGCCGACGTGTTCTTTCTCCGGCGCTGCCGCCGATGACACCCGGCAATGCCGCCTATCTCATTCCGCAGGATCTCCCTCGTTCGCAGCCTCCGGCAGCTGATCCGGCGACCTCGCTGGGCGCCTTTCCCTTTGGCTTCGAGGTCATGCATCTGCACCCGCTCGAATTGTCTCTGAGTCTTGCCAACCCGTTTTTTCCCCTGAAAGCCGACACCCGCTCGATCACGCCCATGCGCCAGGCCCTACAGCCGAAGAAGTTCTTTCGTCACTTTTCCGGTGCCGGTATGCGCGAACCGCGCCGCCTGCGACATACCGTCGGCGTGCTCAGCCGGGCGCACCTGCCGTTTCAGGATTCCATTCCGTTCGAGATCGCCGCGGCTCTCCCCGGAACCAGCCTGCCGCGAACCTTACGGCCCACTCCAGGGGAACACCCCTTCGACCGTCTGCCGTATCGCATGGCTCCCATCGAGCGGGAAAAGGCGTTCCGCGGCAGATTTCTCATCCT
>CAYYIY010000068.1:0-16630 GCA_964472075.1 uncultured bacterium
CCATACTGGTAAAACAGCGTGAGAAAAAGATGGGATTCAAAAGCGAGAATCTACAGGATTGGTGATATAACTGAATTTCCTGTGCCCGACTTATTGACGGGGCACAAATGGTGGTCTGGCGACAATCTGATTCTGCGGTCGGTAGGGTCGTGACTCGTGGATGTGCTCTGACGGAGCGTTAACTCGTCGTTTTGATTACAGAAGTCCTCATGAGAACTGAAGTGGATCTATTTCTAACGCTCTCAGAAGCTGTTTCTTGTGAACAAACAGACGTTCTAATCTGCAGATATGTTTCTCTATTGCGCCTGCCCAAACTAGCTCGATCGAATCCGTCATCGAGCTCCATGCTTTTTGTACAACTCAACAATGTCTTGCGCTTTATTGGCAACAGCCAAATCCGTGAGAGTCATTTCTTTCCCATCACGAACCAATTTTGTGTTTGCATCAGCGCCATGAGATAACAGAAACTCGACAATCTCCCTTTTCCGTCCTGCGTAAGACAACGGGCATTGACTTTTTCCTTTAACCACAACTTGGAGATTCAAGTTGGCTTTGTAATCAACAAGAAGCCTCAGCAACTTCATATCGGAATTTCTTATCGCAGAAAATATTGGAGAATTTTCTCCCGACTGCACACAATGGGAGTTAACATCAAACCCATTCTGTAAAAAAACCTCTAACACCTCATACAAGTCCTCAACGGGTTTTCCATTGTTTTTTGCCAGCTCGATATTAAACGTTGTAAAACCGACAATGTTACCTTCTTTGAAAACTGGAGGTTTTGCTCCCGCTTTCAACAGGACTCTTACAGTTCTCGAACAAGGATATCCGAGCGCATATAGTAATGCACTGCACTTACCCCTTCCCACAGGGAATTCTTCATTTGGGTCAAATCCCTGCTTCAAAAAGAGCTCAAGCTGCTTCTCCGCCTTCCTCTCAATTGTGAGCCACCATAATGGCTTACCATTCACGAGACCTCGGAAATTGCATCCCTTTCCAAGAAGATAACCAACTATGTCTTCTCGATCTGATAGGACACTATTGAATGCAACACCGTAGTCGATTTTTTCTCCCTGATAATCATAGCTAGGGTTTGGATCTGCTCCAGATTCTACTAGAGCTTTGATGATTTGGAGTGGATAGTCTTTCTTGCTCCCAGCTTGGCTTGTTGCCAACAATAACATCGTTGCATTTCCAACGCGTGAGTTTGGATTCGCTCCAGATGCAAGCATCTCTTTTACTGAGGTAATGTCCCCCTCAATGACGGCTTTCGCCAACGCCGGATCTGCTGTACTCTTCTTTAAATCATTCCCTTGAGGTTTCTCTGTTTCGTGGCTTGTGCTCAAATCACGAGATTGGAGACAGCTGACCCTCTCTGCAATCCAGTTAGGATTGGCCTGAGAACTCTTAAGATAATCTATGAGTGTTGCGCCATAATAGGGTACGAACACATTGGGGTCTGCACCCGCTTGCATGAGTAAACGCACGACCTTGATATCGCCATAAGCAGAAGCGTAACAAATAGCGGTCATTCCGCTATGTGTCGCATCATTGACCCGTGCACCTGCGTCCAACAAAGACTTGACAATCCTAAATGAATCATTGGAACTATCCATGCAAGCAAACATTAATGGCGTCTTACCATCGTTGGCGCATAAATTCGGATCAGCACCGTATTGTAACAAGATTTGGATGCAATCATAGTTCGGGTGAGCGGCAGTAACAATAAGCGGTGTACCGCCTTCGCTATGGTGTTGATAGTTAACTTTTGCTCCATTACTCAGAAGCAATTCAAACGATTTTCGATTTCTGCATTCGAGCAATGCGGGGGTGGGATTGTGGCCCTTATCGATGAGTCTTTGTGCAATATCGAGTTTGCCCTTTTTAACGGCTCTCCCAATCACATCTAAGATAAATGCTTCTGAAAATTCCAAGCAAAGGTTTTGCTCGAATAAAGATAAAGAAGCCTTTCCTATCTTGCACAAGAATGTTGCGCAGTCTTTCTTGTCAAACAAGACCGCAAGATCTTTGCTAACATCAATTTCGCTAACAATTTTCTTTTTGTTACTCCGTTCTTGAATAAGTTGCATTGTATAGCCGGCAAAAACAGCATTCTCCACGATGTTTACAACAGAAAAATCAATTATAATCCACTGTCCGGTAAGTGAATCAAAGAACTCGTTTTTCTGAACGTCTGTGTATCCATCTAGCTTATCAAAGTCTTGCCCAAGTCTCTTCATCGTCAATATCATCGACGTCAACACATCGATGATTTCGTTTTCATGAGACTCAAAGAAGGAGTTTGGCAATTCATTCAATAATTTGCACGCGCGCTCTGCTTGTTCGCGTGTAATCTGGCCGTTACTCATCGAGTGAGTAACAATTGACTCCGCCAGTTTGTCGACATTCTTCATCAACTTCTCAAGCACTTGGTTGATTTTTCCCGACTCCCGTCGAATGTCAGATTGTGCTTCACGCATTTTGTTGAGTGCTTCACTGGCGATTTCGTCAGGGGAAAGGTTGGGGGGAGAGGTAGCTGGTGGAGAATTAACACTTGGATTCAATAAAGCCATCAGCTTGTCAGCTTGGTTCTTGTTTATGGTCTGCAACAATTGCAGGGTGGCACTGGCTTCAGCCAACATCCCAAGCTGAAGCTGGCACTTTCCAATTCCGAAATGCGCGGCAGCAACAATGTCCTTGTCTGAAGTATTATTGAGTTCTTTCTTGAACTCCCTGATTGCTGTCTGAAACTCTTTCTTTCCAGACAAACAAATACCCATGGCTAGATGGTCACCACCAACAGTAGGATTCTTCTTATGAAATGCTTTGACCAATTCAATAGCACGGAGAACTTCTTGTTGATCCACATAAGCAGTTACCAAACCGACCATTAATTCCCAGTTGTCTGGAAATTTTGAAAAGCCCTCCTCCAAAGTGCCTGTCCGTTTTGAATTGTTTCCAAGAAGCTGATGGCATGCCGCCAAATTGCAGTATAGTTTTGGACTGGCCGAGGATATTTCACCAGCTCTTTCAAAGAATTCGAGTGCTTCGCTTGGATTACCACTTTCCAATGAAGAGACCCCTAACGACATTTGGCTATCGAAGACTACTGAATTGCCTCCCGTGACTGTCTGTGAGCCACTGGTTTCTGAGGGGACCTCTTGCGTGACAACAGCGGTGTCTGGAACTGTTTCATCTTGCTTAGTCGATGACTCAGAGATCTTTGTGTCATCAATGGTTTTCTCGTTTGAAGAGACAAAGAATCTTTTCACGGCTGGCAACCCGTATGAATACAATCCATGACAAACAAGAACCGTTGTCAAAATGCCCACAACGCTTGTGACGGTGCATGACCAAATGCAGGAAAGAATCCTTTTTTTCAGCGTAGGAGATGCTTTTGCAGGTATAGATGGCAGTTCGCAGGGATTCTCTTCTGCCGAGATTTCAGAACAGGGCAAGCCAACTAGGTTTTGCGCAGAGTTTTCAATGCAAGCGATTGCAGATGAAATCTCATCTCCCACAATTTGGTCTGACTCAAGAGATTTCATTGTCTCAAGAAGCTCAAGAGTCTTTAGCTCCTTTGCCGCATGGCATGCAGCTATTACAAAGTGCGGTTTATCGCTCATTTCGAGCATTTTCCCAAGTACCAGCAAGGCACTCTCGCGGTTTTGATTCCCGATTGCTTTTACTGCATTTGCGCGAACTCGATGATGGTCATGGGCAAGCATTTGGCTAAGGAGCACCACGACACTTGGAGACTGAATGCATTCAATCCCTTCAATTGTGTTTGCAACCACGCGAGCATCGGGGTGTTTGAGATAGGGAACCAAGACTTTCAGCACTCCATCAGATGGGAATGCTTGTCCAAGCTGCTTGGTCAGATAGGAAATCTGCACCTCGTCTGTGCATCGACTCAAGTAGTCGATTAAAGGCTGCAACACTTGAGGGTCTTTGCTCTCGCACAGGAGTTTGATGGTGTCGAGTGAAACGAAGGTGCTCTCGACCGCATTCAATTTCTGGAGCAACAAGTCTGTCGATGTTACTGGTGCTGTTTCTTCAGGTATCTTGGGTTCAGGCAGAGAATCTGCGAGCTTCCCCAAGGCTTTTTTTGCCCAAAAACGCGTCGCAACATCTGAACTCTTTGTCAGGACGGTGATGACTTCTTCGTTTTCGGGTGATACTTCAGGCACCCCACCTTTCACGACCAGCTGGAGGAACCGGACTACGGCATCAATGTCTTTTGCATCAACCAGAGCCTGAAGATTTGCCTGACCACTCACGTCCTGTTTACTCTCCCAAACTGAAATTGAACTTGTTGAGGTCGTTCTCTGTTGTTCGTTTCGTTCCGGGTTCGGGCAACACAGTCTTCCCCGTTGCTCTTATCTGTTCTCGAACTTCCTTCAATCTCGAAAATGGAACCCACTCATTCGTGCGAACATCTTTTGGATTGTGTACCAGTAGGTGTTTTTCCTTGTTTCCGTCTGGTTTGATTTTCACTTCCACGAGACCACGATTTTGAAGGATGGTTTGAAAGTCAGTCCCCTCGTCGGCGGTGAGATTTTGATACGTGAAAGCACCGGTGCCATCTTTAGATAGAATGAGGATTTCACGAGTACCACTGGCATCGGCTTTGCCGTGTTTCAGAACACCGAGGTCAATGAAGAATTCAATTTGGTCTTTCTTGTCCTCGGCATCGAAAAGACCCGCGCACAAGACCGAGGGAATCAGAGATAGAAACATGACAGCACAGGTGAACCACCTCATGATTGCGTCCTCCCTTCGATTGCTCTTTGAAAAAGGTAACACCCTCAAATCCTGAAAACAACTTTTGAGTCTGAAGTTCTCGGAGTTCATTTGATTACCACGTTCACGATTACATACCCTCGCGAGATGTTCTCTTCGGTGAGGGTCAGATACTTGTAACCGTAGCAGAAGCTCTTGTTCAGGTTGTAGACTCCCACAAACAGACGGTCGCCAACTGACGCGGCCTTGTTCTGCGTCAAGTCGGCAAAAGTGTTGGTGTACCAGCCATCAATATCCACCGGGTTTTCGTCATGTGCCGCCTGACTGTATGTTGCTGTCTTGTAAGTCGTCATGTTCCGGGTGAGAACAATGTAAGCTCCCTGAAACACCGACAGTCCACTCTTCTTGGTCACCTGACCGCCGATGGAAAACATCGGCTGTGAGTTCGGATTCGGGTTGTCGGGTTCGAGGGTTATTGCCTCGTGCATCTGACCGGCAGACTTGACCTCGATGCCCTTCTCGACTTCCTGAAAGCCGTCTGCGGTGGCACGCACCATGATGTATGTATATCGAGGGCACTCAATGAGACGCGGAAAACCACCCAGAAGCTTCCAAGTATGAGTATTGTCATCATACTTTTCCAACTTCGCGCCACCGACGTTGCAGGTGAGCAGGAGAGCAGAGCCGTAACATGGGACGGTTGAGAGTAGGACAACAAGAAACAACCAGCTGGCGATTTGTTTGAACATGCCTCTCCCTCCTGTTTTCATGCTATGAAGGGAATCGCAAAGGGTGTGCCATGACCACACGTAGCTCTGGTGGCTGTTGCAGGAAAAGTCGTGCTTGGACGTTGGGATTATTTCCCCGAACCGGGAAAGAGGAGTGACTCTTTTACCACAGGCGCTTTTCCATGCGTGACCGCAGCGGTTGGAAATGTGATTCGACAGGTTCAAAAAAAAGAAGACGGATTTTGTACCTTCTTTTTCCCTGACGGTGGCAGTCATTTTCAGACGCAACTGGCTCCAAGAAACAATAGAGTCCAGTTTACCCTATAGGGCCAACTTACCACCCGTCATCAAAGTGTGCGTCGAGCGATGTATCTGCTGGCTGACCTCCGCGCTGTTTCAGATGAAATTCATACCTCCCGACAATCCATCTGCCGATTATGTCTTGGGGCATTACACCCTTTTGTCGATAGGGTTCGACCACGTTCGGCGCACGTGGCAGGACAAAAACCCAAGTCCCGGCGATCAACATGATGCCGGTGATAACCCCGCTCACAAATCCGACGACGATGGTTTCCACTAGCCCCCTCAGTTTCGTTTGTGGCAAATGGTATCACAATAGACTTGTATCATCGACCGAACAGTGTACACCTCGGTTTGCGGCATCCGTGGCGCGCATACTTGGACATGGTGGTCACATTGTCCTAGTTGCCAACTAACCAATCCCCTACAGGCTGCGCTTGTTGGGTATTAGTTAGTCGGTGATATGGCCAACCAAGATATGATGCCATCCTAGCGGCTGTCATCAATCTTGTTTTTCTTATTGATAGTTTTCCCGCCGCTAGGCGGAACCGATGTAACCGTGCGGTGCACGATAGATTAAGTTATAACGTACGATAAAAAAGTGTATAAATAAATTGGCGACGCGGCCTAAGCCTAGCGTCACCTTGTTTTTATGTCTTCGTTTTCCTAGCGGAAACCGAATCCAAAAAACAACAGCTGTATAGCGTTTTTTTTGCAAAAACGCTTCAATTTACTGTACGTTCTAGTATTTAGAACGTAATACAACGTACAGTAAAATTCGGAGAATTTGCTGTACGCTGTAGTATTAAGATTGGTCTTGTACTACAACGTACAGTAAATATCGTGAAATCACGGCAACCGATACTTGCGACCAACGGTCTGATACTTAACCAACTTGCCAGCCTTGACCAGCTGAGCAAGTGTGGCGCGTAGTTGTGGCATTGATTGGGGGTATTCGCGCCGTATTGCCATGTAGATATCAGTATCCTTTGCGTAGCCCTGCCCCTGTGCTTTTTTGCCAACACAATCAATGATGCGTTCTTCTTGACTGCGTTTTTGCCTTGCCTTGGGCACCCAGCCAGCCACAAACTTACAGTTACCAATAGCTTCGGCAATCAAATCATCTAGCTGGGTGGGGGTAAGTGCCAGCAAGCGGAATATTGGGGCAGCCTGTGCCAACTCTGTGATCAGAATGCGGTATTTGCGGGTGCGGCTGGCCAGCCTGACCAGAAGGTCCCGGAAACAGTTCAAGGTCGAATCAAAACCTAACCGCCGCGCCATATCATCCGATTGGCAGTGATAGGCAAGTGCCGTGTCAGGATTCGCGGCACGGTGAATCGCGACCAGAATGCGGCGGGCACTCTGTCCCAAGCCTTGCGGTATGTGAGCAAGCCTACGGGCTAACCGCTTGTTGTCGTGAAGGGTTTTGACTACAGCCACAAGCCGGCCGTGTAGCGATTGAGCAACAGACACCACGGAAACAACTGGGGCAGAAGACACGGAAACGGAAAAGCACTGAACGTTGTCGTACATAAGGCACCTCGATTTTCCTATTCGGCGCACGCTTGCAGGCGTATCACCGATATAATACTTTCCACGATTCCCCAGCATTTCTCTGGTCCTATTACGTGCACACTCTGTTTCAGGAAAACACTGATTCGGCGATTCCGTGAGTAAAGTATTCTTGTGTAAGCACCTCGAATGTTATGGACCCATTTTTTCCTACCCCCGCGTGGGTTGCAGCCCCAGACGCGGGGGTTTTTCTCTGTGCCCCATCCGACTACTCAAACAAGTCATCGTTCTGGTTGTTTGGCGGCACCTGTTTATTGCCAGCCGTTCGTTTTCGGGGTTTCGGTCGGACAAGAGCGCCGCCGACTCTGCTGTCTTCGTCAAACATGTCGAGCTGTTCATAGGTTTGAGGGGTAACACCACCGTTGTAGGTAACCTTTTCACCGTTTGACATCGTTACTTCGCAGGGTGCGCCTGCTTGCATTGATATCTTGACCAACTTTTTCACCTTGGCTTGTTCCGCCTTGGAAATCTTCTTCATGTTTGGGCTTACATTTCCATGGAGGGGAACTGACGGCGCAGTCATTCCGGGCAATTGTGGCGATGATGCTGGCAGGGGTTTGCCGGTCACATAACCAGAAAGACTGCATGGATGTTCCTTCTTTCTGAGCTCGGTGACTACGCTTCTCAGGGCAACCGATGAGAGGCTCATACCTGCTGCTGGCGGGCAAGGAATCAGAACTCGACGAGGGATGTTTACGTTTCTTGGTACCTTGACTTTCCAAATCTTTTGAACTGACGCAGGGGTAGCGGTTGACGTTGGACTTGGTGTTTTTCCGCAACCAATTTCTTTGACGACCAGCCTGCTTGTTGAAGTTGCCACTGAAGTCGGAGTCTGGCTCTTGTGTTCGCGAATCACACGACTAAGGACTGATTGGATTGGTTCCTCTGGATGTTTCCGAAGCGAAATCAAAGTGGCGTAGTCTTCCTTGGAAAGCCAGACAGCGGTGAACCCATCTGCCGGTCGTTCCGGAACAGTCGGCAAAGAACTCGATATTTGCGTTTTCGCGCCTGCTTGCGGGGCAACCGAGGGTGTCGCTGATTCATCTGCCTTTGCGTCAATTACCATCGTCTTGGGTTCTGGTTTGCCCGCAGCTTTTGCCACTTTGCATTCTTCATTGAACCTCTTCTTGGCTTTTTGAATCACCTCCCTTGTGATGACGAATTTCTCGTCACCAACGACCAGAATTTCTTCAGCTTTCTTTGCTACTCCGGTCACAAATTCATAGAGTATTGTTGTCGTGAGGAACGGCCACTTCTCGCGCAGTTTTAATGCGACCTTCCATCGTTCTGCGAGTGCCATATAGCAGGCCGCCGTTTTCGGAGATACCCTTGTGTTTTTCTTTATCCACTCGCCAAATCTGCCATAGCCCAATTCGCGTCTACACTTGGTCAAAAGTTCACCCGCCATGATTTTAGCTTCAAAGGCTCTGTCAGAGTTCATTTTGCACTCTCTCTCGTGCTTCTCAATCTCAAGCAGTTTCTGGTTAATTTCTTTTTGAAGTTCGACCAAGTCTACAGACGTTGATGAAACATTGGGTTTTCTCATACGGTACCCCCATTAAATTGAATTTCGCGCCAGTCAAAATGCAGAATTCGGTCACCAATTTTGTAACCAGTTACAAATCTTGGCGGTTGCTCAACCCACTTGCCGGTCATTTTGATGTCACGAGTTGCAACCTTGTCCACACCCCCATCAAAACTGATTTTCAGGTCTTTCCTCCTTCGTTTTTTGACGAAGACTTCCCTATACCGCTGGTAAAAGCGGTAGAAGCCGTTGGGAACATTTACTGACTTTGGTTCAGGTTCCCCGGAACCTATCCGAGGAACCGAGACATTTCCTACTCTGCACTCAGAACTTCCACATCCGGGTCGTCGTCGTTGATGAACAACACAACAGCCCCATCCACATTGGGTACCTCGAATGTCTCAGCTTCGTGGGTGCGAAGTTCGAGGGCACCCGGGATTGGGAGTTGTCTATGTTGCTGGTAAAACTCGTGAATCCGATGCAAGATCACTTTATCGCAGAGCCGCCTCATCCCCTTTTCCATGCCACCCAGCCGAGGAAGAACCGAGTCCCCAATGAACACGCGCAACTTGGTCCGCATTAACTGGGAAAACCATTCACTTTTTTCCCACTCAGTACCCTTCGGGCAGATCTTCACTTCTACCTTAAACATATTCACCTCCTGCATTTTTCCTGTGCCAGTGGGCACGCGCAACGGTTTATGAGCCACTCCTTTCGCTGAAATTTTGACGAAGACTGCCCCTATACCGCTTATGCAAGCGGTCGAAGCCGATGGGAACCTTTGCTGGTCGATGTTTGGGGCGGGTTTAACCGCTATTGAATCCCTGACTCACACTCTCGATTGTCTTTTTGCCTTTCATGTTTCCATTCCTTGTATTTTTCAGCTACCTCATTATAGCGTGATCTTTTAACTTGTCCGAAAATTTTCAACTCATCGTGCATGACAGTCTCGAATCAGTAACATACACATCTATTAATCAATGTTTTCGACGCAACGGTTTTTTTGAAAAAGTTGTGATATGATTGTCGAATGAATACATACACAGAAGGCAACACATCGTATAACTCACATTGCACAGTCGAGATGATTTACCTGTGGGGTGGTATATCCCCCACCCCGATCACTATTGGCGAAAAAACCTATAAAGTTACCGAACGTTGTCAGGATTTCGAGCAGGCTGTTCGGAAGGTAACGGGGAGGACAAACAGCATTATCGGTTGTCAAAGCATTGCGAGCTTGCTCGATGCTGGCCAAGGAACGTATGGGAAACAGCTGATTCGCGTTCTACACGAACGCAAACTGGCTGTTTTTCTCGCAAAAGAACAAATGTTCCTGAGCGCAGAAACGGTCGCTCTGTTTGCCCATTTCTTTTATGGAGTTGTGGAGCTTTTCCGTGGTGGAGGAAGAACGCAAAAAGCGAGCGAAGCTTCTCGTACGCAAAAACTTGCGAAGCGAAAACCTACCAAGGCTGAACGCATCCGGCAAACGGACAAAGCAAGACTAGTCAGCCTCAAGAGTCGGAAAATGGCGCATGATAGTCTGGTCAGCCAATGCCTTCAATTCCATGACCAACTTAGGCACGCAGCCTCGCTTGCCGAGGCTGGTCGCATTCTGGCCGAACACGGTATCAAACCGAAAAAGAAACAGACTTGGCCACTAACCTCAGTCTCGAAGCTTGGACGCGAGATCCGTAAAAGAGGTTACTGGTTCGCCGGATTACCGCCGATCTAGGCAAATCGGAAGAGGGAGCAATTCTTCGGTTTTCGGAAGCTGTCCCTGACGATCGGAACCTGTTAACCACCATTCCTTTTTTCCACGGTAACGAAACCCCTCTTTCATGCCGAATTCAGTTGAGTCCGATTATCGAGGTCGAAGGGTGGTTCTTCGTTTTTTTAGTACACATTTTAGTACACAATGTGGGTGAAAAAACGGCGCTCTAAAAGCTGAAAACCGCTCTAGGAGCGGTTTTCAGAAGAGACAGCGGGAAACGGGGGTCGAACCCGCGACATCCAGCTTGGGAAGCTAGCGCTCTACCAACTGAGCTATTCCCGCGAACAGGATCATTCTACCACGCCGGTGGATCGGAATCAAGAGTGCGATCGAGGCTACTCGCGGCAGCCTTCCATGACCCAGATCTTGATCAACTCGGCATCGGCGGGGTCGACGAGGCCGAACATACCGCCGCCCTCCTGCAGGAACTGCTCGAAGCGGTCGGTGCCGGCTTTTCGAAAGTAGGGTATGACGATCTTCGGATCGTTCAGCGGGAAGTATTTGCCGGTACCGGTCGTGTGGCACGCCAGGCACTTCTTGACGATCATCGGCAGCACGTCCTTGAAATACGTCAGGTTCGAAGGTTTCGGCGGGCGTTTGTGCAGCGTCCAGAACGGAACCGTACCTGGTCGATCTCCGGCCGCCCCCTCAGGAACCTTCGGTATCATCGACCGTGGATCAACAATCGTCTGACTCACCGCCGTCGGCGCGCCGGACCCCGCAGAACTCGAAAAAGATGACGACGGAGAAGTGCCGCTCCGGCTGACGTCTCCGCCTGGAGGCGGGAAAACACGCACCTCTGAAAAGCGCACAGAACCGCCGGAAGTCGCCGGCCCGACATTTGCCGGTACCGGCATACCACCCCCCGTCAACCGTGATCCGGGAATACGGAATACGCCGTTTCCGGTTGTACCAACGTACCAGTCGCCGCCGACTTCAAGCAGCGCTGAAACCGTCATTTCGCCTGATCCGAATTCGGGAATGTTGATGCGCGACACTCCAGACCCGGGGCTGACGCGCACCAGACCATGATTGGTGCCGCAGACCACGTCTCGTTCCGTTGCCGCCACACTATAAATGCGGCCGATCTGAGATCGGTCGAATCCAGCCAGCGCCGGGCGTCCGTCAGGTTGCAAAAACGCCAGACCGCCATCATGAGCAACATAAAGCAACTCAGAACCGGCAGCGACAGCTTGAATCCAGGGGGGAGGCGACACGCCGAGGTCGAGACGCCGCGATTTCAGCGTGCCATCCACCAGAAACAACCCCTGTGCCGTGCCGACCAGCAGCAGTTCGCGTGCCACGACCAGACAGGTGATCTGAATGGGTCCGTTGACACCGTCGAGCGGAATGCGATTCCAGAGCATGCCATCGAAGAGGCTGACCCCTTCGCGCGTGCCGATGACCAGTCGGGTTCCCCACCCGGCCAAAGCTGTCACAAAGTCATCCATCAGGCCGGAATCGGTCTGCGAGAAGCTTTTCCAGCGATTGTCGGAGAGGCGGGCAATGCCCTTGCCGAAGGTGCCGACCCACAGACTGCCGCCGAAGACGACCGCCGAGGTTACCGGCGCATCAGGTAATCCGTTCTCGCCGATTCGCCACGTTTCCCAACGATCGGGCTGACGCAGGCTCACACCCTTGGAAGTTGCAACCAGCGGCGCCCCCTGCATGACCACAAGCGTGTTCACGTGATTATCGACCAAGCCGCTGTTCGAGCGGTTGAAGCCGATCACCTCCTGCGCGCCGACATGCACGGACAAAAACAGCAGCAGACCAATAGTACAAGTTACAAACAGGCGCCATCTCAACGTGATCAACATCATGGCACTCGCAATACAGCTAATCCGCGATCGGTGCCGACATACAGTTTTGCGCCGCTCGGTTGCCGGGAAACATGAAGGCACTGAATGCGAGTCGACGGCAGGCCGTCAGTCAGCCCGATCGGGTCGGTGAACCTTCCATTCACGAGTTGCTGCAACCCTTTCTTTGTCGAAACCCACAGAACAGGGCCGTCCATCGCCAGTCCGGTAACCCAGGGTTCCGCCAGTCCCTCCGCGACTCCAAGCTGTTTCCAGCTCGTACCATCAAACCTCATCAATCCCATCGAACTTCCGGCATAGACTTCTGTCGGGCCGACCGCAATGGAAGTGACGGTGGAATACGGCAGCCCGTTCTGCTGATCATAATTCGTGAACAGGTACTTTTCCCCGTCTTTGCCGCGATACACGCTGATGCCGCCGATAGTACCGATCCATAATTCGCCGGCTCGGCTGTCAATGCAGGTCACACGCATATCAATCAAGCCTTTTTTCGTGGCCAGATAACCGAACTTCTTGTACGGGTTGGTCTCGTAATCGTACGAGTTCAATCCCTGGTTATCCGTTCCCAGCCAAAGTTTGCCGGCTTTGTCCACGTGAAAGCAGTTCACGTAGTTCGACTGCATGTCGTCCTTGATTTCCTCGAAGATGCTCCATTGAAATCCGTCCCAGCGGAACGTCCCACCTCCCGCGACCGGATTCCGGCATGTGGTCCACAATTCCTTGCCTCTCAATACCAGAGCTGGAATCTGTTGATATAGCAAGGGCGAGTTGTCTTTGTTCCAGACGGCGGTCGTGCCATCGGGCTTGATAATCGTAAGCCCTCGATCAGTGCCGACATACACGAACCCATCACCGGCAGCCACGGCTCGCACGGAAGCATGGCTCAGGCCGTCTTTTTCCGACCATACTTTCTCAATGGCAACCCCGGGCGGTAATGCAGCCCAAGCCCCGACCGACACCAGAGCAAGCAGAAGCACCAGACAGGAAATCGTTCTCATTGTCATCCTCCAGGCATTGGGAGATACTGCGCCGCAGCGACAGGTTCGCCGTTTTTTCGCACCTTCGCAGTCTAAAACAAACCCGGGGGGATGGCAACCATCCCCCCGGGTCGAGAACCTACGTCGGTCTTACTTGCGGTCCTGGTTGGTGTCGAGAGTCTTGATCTGATACTTCGCGTCGAGAACGTTGACGCGGAACTTCAACGTGCGGGACAACAGCGTGTTGTCGGTCGCGGTGTAGTTCACCTGATACCAGCCCGGGTTGCGGAAGATGTGATAGAACTTGATCGTCGGATCAAAATCTTCCGGTTTGCCGCTCGGAACCTTGGTCAGCATGCGGTTTGATTCGTCCCAGTTCAGGTTGGCATCGGACTTGTCCATTTCAAGATCTTCGAACTTGCCGTCGATGACCTTCTTGCCTTCCGGATCCATCTGCTGGATCTGGATGCGGGCCGAGGTGATACCCTTGTGCTTCATGGGGCGGTCAACCGCGCCGTAGGCGGTCGCAGCAATCAGCAGGCGCTCGTCTTCAAAGATCGCGGTGTCTTTCACTTCACCCAGCAGATCTTTGCCGATCGGATCGTTGATCTTCACCAGCGAGCCGTTCTTGTCGAGTTCGGCGACCGAGATGCTGTTGTCGGACAGATTGATCTCGGAGACGTTGTATTCGCCGGTCTTGACCAGTTCCGAGCTGTTGCCGTTGATGACCAGACCCTGTTCGTTGGTCAGGCTTTCATCGGTCGGCACGAACACCTTGTGCTCACCGCGAGAACCGGTGATGCTGACTTCGTTTACGGGCAGGTGCGTATCTTCACCATTCGACTGGGTTTTGATGAACCCGATCTGGTTGGTGGTGTTTCCGCAGCAGTCTGCCATATCGACCTTGTACATCAGGTCGGGAACCGCCTGCATCCATTCCTTCCCGTATTTCTTGGTCAGGCCGGTGGTGCTGTCGTTGGCAATCGTGGCGGCCGAGGGGCCGTCCTGGCTGTCGGCACCGTCAGCGCGGCGATACACATAGTTGCCGTCATTCTGGCGAACGACTTTGAATCCGGAAGCGTCAGCATTCATGGTGCTGGCTTCCTTCTTCGCCACCGTCCCGGTGTGATCCCATTCCAGCGAGGAGGTGCTGTAGTGTTTGGCCATCAACACGCGGGGGCCGGGCACAAACCAGTGACCGGTCTTGACGCGCTGACCATCGACGACCTGTTCCTGTTCCTGGTGAATGGAGCTGTCGCTCTTCTCGAATTCGATCGGGCCGACGCAGTAGCGGCCGCCGTCCTTGAATTCGATGTAGGAGAAGCGGTTCACGTTCGACACACCCTGCTTGAGCAGGTGGTTGCGGAAAGACGCAATGTCTTCGGAAGCTTCGGTGCCGGCCTTGGTGCCGAGCGTCGCGTATTCCTTCATCAGCTGCTGAATCTCGGGCAGTTTGGCATCGAGACCTTCGTTCTTCTTGTTCTTGGCGCTGTTGCAATACCCGTTCAGCATCTTGACCTTGAGCAGACCGGAATTGCGCTCGTCGAGAATGAAGTACACCAGACCGCGAGCCCAGGCGGGCAGACTCTTGCCGTCATAAGCATTGGCATAGCGGCTCTTCACGTAGTTTTCGACATCGGCCGTCGGCTTCTTCGACCAGAACGGGTCGAGGTTCTTATAGAAGTAGTACTCTTCAGCCTTCTTGGCCGGCCCGACATAGGGGCCGTACACCACGGTTTCATCATATTTGACCGGGTTGTCGCTGACCTTCACGCGTTCCCACTTCTTTTCGCTTGCATTCCAGGTCATTTTGTACGTGGGAGGCAGATAGGTGAAATACACGAACGGTTCGCTGGAAGGATCATCAGGATTGTATCCCGGATTCGGCAGGCGATAGATGTCGCCGTTGCCGCACTCGTAGTTCAAGCTGGCCTGCAGACGATCAGAGGTGACCGCTGCATCGGGGTTGTTGTCCTGATATTCGAAGCGAATACCGTCGATCGGATCCCAGGCGTTGGTCTGCTTGTTCCAGACCTGAGAAACGAAACCGCCGGTGCCGCCGCGATAGACCTTGACTTCGGTGTCGTTAGTGGTCGGAGCGCTGTAGTCTTCGACGTAGACACGATTATAGGCCGTCAGATTCTTGCTGCCGTTCACTTCGAGCTTCCAGCCGCCGGGAGCGGTGGTCGTCACCTGCTTCTGCTGCCACCCGGAAGGCTCGGAGTTCAGCTGCACTTCGGGAATCGACCCCGGAGTGATCTGGTTCAGGTCGGCGTTGCCGTTGTAGCCCTTGGCGGCAGCGCTGACGCTGACCGGAGCCACTTCGTAGGTCAGCAGCATGCCGACTTCCTGCAATACGGTCGAACCTTTGGTATCGGCATCACCGGAGATACCGGAATCGAAGGGTTTCGCGTGAACGTTGGGGTAGACCTTCGGATCCCACATTTCGGTGGAACCGTTCTTGGCCATATCGCGCATGTATTCGAGAGCTTTTTCTTCGCCGCTCTGGTTGTAGAAAGGAGTCCAGGGCTTGCCCTCGAAGGAGGCGCCGTTCTTGCCGCCGGAGTTTTCGCCATCACCGGCATCTTCAAAGGCCCAGTTGTACTTGACATTGCGATACGCAAAAAAGCCGAGTGCGTCGTTTTTGCCCTCACGGCTCTTCACGACTTTCACAATGTACGGATACTTGTCTTTCGTCGAACCGGTGTTCTTGTAAATTTCCACGTTGTCAGAAATGCGATTATTGAAGCCGCGAATGATCGGTTCGGGTTCAACCATCGGAACCCAGACACCAATCTGCGACTTTTCGCTGTCAATCATGTCGGGAATGCGGCGGATTTCGTTCTGAGGGATGGATTTGATCCCCTGGACGCCGGCCGCGTTCACGTCATAACGCGTTTCGGTGGCGATGCCGCTCACATCAGCGGCAAAACAACTGGGCAGTACCAGCAATGCGGCAAGTACCAAGCCCGACAACCAACGTTTGTTCACCATACTTCCTCCTCGATTTGAAGTTCTTCGTTTGGAATCAGAGCTCATTCGGACAGAACACACAAAAACTGCGTCAGCCGTCTTCCTCCTTTCCGGGTTACAAAAATCCTTTTTTCATACTCTCTTACGAAGAGTGTATCACGACCGTTACATTTTTTTCACCGTTGCGGACGTTTATCTTCTTCGTTCAGCTTCTGTTCGAT
>CAYYIY010000068.1:16642-27464 GCA_964472075.1 uncultured bacterium
GAGTTCTTCAACGGTAGCGAGATGTGCCTGAATCTTCGCCGCATGCTCGTATTTCGGGTTGATCGCCAGAATCTCTTTGTACAGCTGATACGCCCGCTTCAGATCCTTGTACGGCATATAGTCGACGAGATCGGCCGGGTTGTCGGCAGAAAAGTTGTTGCCGGGAAACACATTGCCGACACCCATGTAGATGTTCGCCAGCTGATAGCGCACATCAAGCATCTGAGGGCCGAAATGCTTGGCGTAATCGTATTTTTCGATGGCTTCGTCAATGCGGCGGCGCATCTCGAGATACAAGCCGTAATAGAAGTAGCACCACGGGTTCTCGGGTTCAAGGGCCAGAGCGGCGTCAAGATGCTTCTTGGCCGAGAAATCCATGATGCGCGGCAGATAGATGCTGACCAGGCCAAGGTGATAGCGCGCCTTGGTAGGGTCAAGCGCGATTGCCACTTCGTGAAAGTGAATCGAGTCATCGAGCAGATTCAGGTTCTTCAGACCGACCGCGTATTTATAGGCGGCTTCGGCGTTCTGAGGATACTGACTGAATGCATCGTTGTAGTATTCGAGAGCCTTCGCATGTTCCTTCAGCCCGGCGTGGGCGTCGCCCAGGCCCCACAGCACTCGAAGTTCCGTCTTGTTCTGCTCAGCGGCCTTGTTGAACCACTCGATCGCCGGAGCATATTCCCCGTGCATGAGCTTCAACTCACCCATGGCAATCATGGCCGGAAGCGACTTCGCATTGAGCTTGAGCGCATTCTTCAAAGCTTCTTCGGCAAGAGCGAAATCGTACTTCTTGGCCTGGGTCGCGGCGCGGCCGAGAGCCACCCAGCGATCATGCCCCATCTCGGCATCACCTTTGATCTTGCGATACTTCTTCAAGAGATCGAACGCCGGTGAATAGTATTCTTCGCCGTAATCGACCATAGTCCGAGCCGCAATATCAATCAGCTCAGGATTATCAGGTTCGGCAGCCAAAGCTTTTTCGAATTCCTGAATCGCATACAACAGATAATGATCTTCGAGATAGGCGGCCCCACGACGATAGGCATCCTGCGCCGCGCTGTTTTTCAAGCCATCGAGATTGTATTTGTCGGCATTCTTCGGTTCCGGTCTTCCGGGAACCGGCCCCTTCTTGCGGGCCAGGGCACGCTCGAAGGCTTTCTTGGCCAATTCGGTGTTTCCAAGTTTTTCCAGGGTTTCGCCATAGGCCTGCCAGGTGGCTGCGGCCACATCCGCATCATTGCGCATGGTGTCCTTGTAGTTGTTGAAAATCAAGGTATACGCTTCTTTCGCATCCTTGAACTTGCCCTCAGAATACAGCTTGCGGGCCGCCGCCAGATCTTCCTGGATGCCGGCGAGCAAAACGAGGGGCGACAAACACAGAGACAGGATCAGTACATACGAGAACGTTCGTAGCTTCATTGGTGCGGACCTCCACGTGATGTGAACTCTGCGTAACGAAACACACGTCGCCAACTGCCGCCCGGTTTTCCGTGATAGACCTCACCGGCGGCAGTGCCGACAACCAACTCATTTTTATACAAGCCAAGCGCTTTAATTGCGCTTTCTGCAGGCCAATCTCCAGAGACTGAATGACATTTCAGCTCATCATCGACCACATACAGTCCGACTTCGGTGCCGACAAAGAGCCTGCCGTCGTAAGCCAGCAGCGCATGAATCTGCGCGGGCGCAGAGGCCACCTGTTCAAAACCGGGCTGCAGACGCCCCGCCTTCGTTTTTTGTGGTTCAGAAGGCGTGTGAAGCGTCATAGCCGTTAAACCGCTTGACGCCATCCCGAGAAAAATGCGGTCCCCGAAACGGTAGATGACATTGATGTTGCCGTCTGCCCACCCCGAGGTCGGCAGAAAAGCATCGACGGCGCGACCATCGCGAATGAGCGTCAACCCCTGCGAGGTGGCCGCCAGAATACCCTGCGGAATCTCGAGCGCATCGTTGACCCAATCATTGGTCAGGCCGTCTCCTTCGGTGATCTGCTTCCAATCAGCGTCTTTGCCGATGAAGAGTCCGTCGCCGACGGACCCGAGCAGGAAGCGACCGTCCGAAAGTCGGATAAAGGCGTGAAAGTGCTCGGAAGCAACGCTTCCCGAAGCCGCCAACGGTTTCCAGAGCTGCTTATCGGCGTCATACACAGCGGCACCCCCACCGGCCGTGGCGACAAAAATCCGGTCGCCATCGATCAGCAACTTGCTGATGCGGGAGTCGGGGTAACCGGCGGCATTCGCGGGAATCGAGGCAACGTCCCTGCCGTCGTAGCGCCAGAGGCCGGCACCGAAGCTGCCGATCCAGAGGTTCCCGTGCCGGTCTTCAAGCAGAGATCGAATGACGCAGGTGTAGCGAGTTTTGTTCCAGACCCCGTTCTTGAGAGTCAGCGGGTCGATCGCGACACAGCTCAGATCAAGCGACAAGAGCAGCCCCAGCAACCACAGGCAACCGAGTCCGCACCTCCGTCTCATGAAACTGACTTTTTGCTCCCGTTGAGATCGTTCTGCATGGAAATATTGAGAGCCAGCATCGAAACGAGCAGTTCCTCCGCTTCAACACGGGTAATGTTGTCGAGAAGCCCCACGGTAAAGTTTTTCTTGAATGCCTGAAACTGCTGTTCGTTCATACGCCTGATCTGACGCAGTTCAAGTCGATGCTGCCGGTTGATCTTCTCGAGCTGGTCTCTGGTGAGGACCGGCTCATCCATGGTCGGCGCCCAGCCCGAAACCGGCAGACTTGTTCTTTTTCTTGTCCTTCTTGCGTTGGGAGAGCAGACGACCCTGTTTGAAGCAGTTGCCGAGGGTGGTGGGTACGACCATCTCAGCTTCAACCAACTTCGCCTTCATTTCCTGTTCGAGCGCCTTGTTTTCCTGGGTCTGGGCGATGGCCAGCGCGCGGCGCCCTTCGGCTTTGGCCTGTGCCACCTTTTTGTCGGCTTCGGCCTGCTGGTTCTGCAGCAACGCCCCGATGTTACGCCCGACATCGATATCGGCGATATCGATCGAGACGATCTCGAATGCCGTGTTGGCATCGAGACCGGCTTCCATAATGCGTTTCGTGATCAACTCAGGCTTTTTCAGGATCGCTGTATGCGACTCAGCCGCACCAATTGCGGAAACGATCCCTTCGCCGACGCGCGCAAGAATGGTTTCTTCACCGGCACCGCCCACCATCGTGGCCAGATTGGCACGAACCGTGATTTTGGCTTTGGCAATCACCTCGACGCCGTTGCGGGCAATGCCGGAGATTTCCCCGGTTGAAATGACACGCGGCTCAACGCTCATTCGTACCGCATCATAGACATCGCGGCCGGCCAGATCGATAGCCGCAGCTCGTTCGAACGAGAGGTTGATATGCGCACGTGCGGCACTGATCAGTGCATCGACAACGAGAGCAATGTTTCCACCGGAGAGGTAATGAGCTTCGAGGCGATCGAGATACAGGTCGAGGCCGCCCTTGTTGCCTTTGATATATGAATCAACAATCAGATCGGGCGGCACATTGCGCAGTTTCATGGCCACCAGCGTGAGCGGATTGGCGGGAACCCCGGCGGACATGCAGCGAACATAGATGCCGAATGGAAAGAGCCAGACGATCACGAAGAAAACGAAGAAGAATACAACAATCGCGCCCGCTGCAATCACAGTGCCCATGAACGTTGCCTCCCGTCATCCTATGCGAAGACTACCGAATCACTGTACCCCGGTTGAAGTCACGTGTCAACAACCTCATCCCAGGCAGTAATTCTCGATGAGAAAAACGTATCTGGTCAGGCCGCTTTGGTCCCCTGTGATCCACTGTCGATTTGCCCAAACCGCCTCGGGAACTTCAGGTATCGATTCATTTCGTTTCTTCACCAAATCAGCAGCATAACCGTTTGATTCGGGAAAACTCGCCGGATCGTCACAAAGTCAACACCCGTGCTTCACAGTTCAAGCGGGGGAAATGGCAACAGCGAGAGGTCGACGAAAAACGCCTCTTACTCCTGCATCTGCAGTTCAAGTTCCTTCAGTTGCTCTTTGGCGACCAGGTCGTCGGGGTTGCGGTTGACGCGCCGCTGCAGACGGTCGATTTCCTGTCGGTTATACGTGAGAATACGCTTCAAAACGTCGTAATCTCCTTTCAGAAACCGATCGTCATTGGGCAGCTGGACGGCTCTCGACAGATCGTTGAAAGCCTTGCGGTATTGATTCAGTTCAAGAAAAATCTGTCCGGACAGTCGAAACACCCCGTAGTTATACGGATTGTGCCATTTGGCACGCTCAAGACGCAGCAACGCATCCTGCAGCTGACCCTGAAAATAGTCATTGGTGGCCGTGGTCAGGTATTCCTGCGCCCGTTCAGAACTTTGCAGCAAACCGCGTTCCGCCATTTCCTTCGCTTCGAGTGCTCGTGCCTCAGACGCGGTCATCGCCCTCTTCACCACCTGCTTCTTGCCCTCCCCGCCGGTCATCGTCGGGTGAAAGTTGAAGCGAATGGCGGCAAAATCAACCGGTGCCGCACACCCTTTGGTGTACAGCATTCCACCACCGATGGCGCCGATGAGCACCAGAACGATGTAGAAACTCCTCATTCCGGCACCCAGGCCTCCTCTTCATGGATTCCACGCTGTTTCAAATACGCGAACCACGAGGAAGATTCAGGAACAAAGCGAGGACCGAAGCGCTGCTGATCAAAGGCAAGCCCGATCAGAGCGGCCTGGCGTTTGGTTTCCGGGTCTCCGTGCTGTAATGCCTGCTGCAACATAGAAGATAACCCTTGCTCCAGCGGAAAATACCCCCACGCTTTTAGCTTATTCATCAAGGCACGTTTCGGCAAGGGGGCCAGCCAGATCTTCCAGAGTTGCCTGGCATCGAGCAGCGCCAGCCGCGCCTTCAGCAGCGGATCGATCTGCCCTTTGGCACCGGCACGCCAACGATTTGACCAGTCAAGCAGTTCGACCGGGTTCATGGGTTGCGGCGGGAACCACCGGCGTTTCAGCCAGTGATCGAGCGTCTGCGGCGGCAAAGCCAGGAATGCCGGATCGGAGGCGTTCCCGGCTCCAAGCTGCATGTTCCAGCCGGCGAGTGTCGCTCTCATTTCGACCAGGTCGGCCTCAGGAAATTTGTCTTTCAGGGCTTCGAGGGTCTGAGTCAGGCCGGCCGCCTGTTCGCGCAGGCGCAACATGGGTGCCAGGGCTTCGTGACGACAGGAAGAAAGAGCTTGAAAGTAGAGAGCTTTCGCCCCCAGCGGGTGCGAGGGCCAGTCCTGCAGAAAGCGCAAAAAGTGCGCGCCGGCTTCCTGATAGTGGCCTTTCAGAAAAGCTCGCCGACCGTCTTCGAATACTTCACCCGGCGTGACGGCGGAGGCGACGACCGCCTGAAAAAACAGACCGCAGACGAACAGCACCGACAACCTGGGTGCCAGGCGGCGCATGAGCGCGGACGCGCGACTTACGATCATGCGGTCAGCTGTTCGAGCGCGCGTTTGAACAACACCGGAACCATACGGGTTCGATACTCGCGCGTCGAGCGAATGTCGTCGATCGGGCGGGCGGCATCAGCAACAGCCTCAACCAGCGCCGGAATCTTCGCCGCCACTTCGGTCGCCGACATGGCTTCGAGCAGCTGCTCGACCTTCGGCACGCGAATGACGGTAGGCGCAACCGCGCCGTAGGCGATGCGCCAGGCCAGGGAACCCTTGTCGCTCTTCCAGGTGCTGACGGCAAGTGAGATCTTCGAGATCGCGTGGGCGCGGCGTTCACCGAGTTTGAAAAAGACTCCCCGGGTTTTGCGATCGGGAATCAGAAACGCCGCGATCAGCTCGCCAGGCTGCATGACGTGGCGGCCCGGGCCGGTAAAAAACTGACTGATCGGCACTCGACGTTCGCCTTTGGTTGAATGCAGCAGAACCTCGGCGTCAAGGCTGTACAAAGCCGGAATCGTATCACCTGCCGGAGATGCGTTGGCCGTGTTCCCACCCAGCGTCGCCAGATTGCGGATCTGAAGCGCCCCGACCTGCAGTGCGGCCTGAACCAGCGCCGGATAGCGTTCGAGGATCAGCTGATGTGTCGCCACCTGCGTCATGGTTGCTCCGGAACCGATGCGGCAGACCCCGTCTCGACATTCGATACTGTTCAGTTTCAGCAAGCCGAGGTCGACGAGGCCGTCGAGGTCTTTCATGACTCCGTTCTTCCATTTGACGACCAGATCCGACCCTCCGCAGACGATGCGTGCGTGCGGATGCTGCTGCAGCAGTTCGGACGCTTCGTTCAAGGTTGTCGGACGATAAAAAGCCATGGTGGTCATCAGCGGCCTCCCTTCTCGGCGGCCTGCTTCACGGCATCGAAGATCTTGCGATATCCGGTGCAGCGACAGATATTGCCGGAATGTGCCTCTTTAATCTGTTCAAGGGTCGGGCGCTCGACCTTGCGCAGCAGAGAATACGACGACATCGCCATGCCGGGAATACAGAACCCGCACTGAACGGCCCCTGAGTCGACATACGCCTGCTGTACCCGCTTCATAAGAGAATCATCGGCAAGTCCCTCGATCGTTACCACTTCATCAGTCGGTAACAGCGTTGCGGCAATCTTCAGACAGCTGTTCACCGGCTCGCCGTTGAGCAACACCGTACAGGCTCCGCATTCGCCCTTCCCACAGCCTTCTTTGGCGCCGGTCAGAGAAAGGTCGCGGCGCAGCATTTCAAGCAGGGTGCGGGTCGCAGGCACCCGAATATCGATCATCGAGCCGTTCACTTTGCATGTCACGGGAACCATCTGCTCGCTCATGGCTTGCTCCTCAAAGTTTGTAAGGTACGCCGGCGGGTTCGGCTTCTGCCGTCTCGGCACCAGCTAAACCGGAATAGGTAACAAAATTCAGTCCTTTCGCCACTGCCTGTTGCAATGCCTCATCGGCTTTCTCTCGCAGACCGGCCGAGTGGGAGGCATCGGTCGGATACGTGGCCGACCCCATGCGCAGGACAATCCCGAAAGGTTTTCCGGATTCACGCTGCGAAACCCGGCGCAAAAACGCTGTCTGAATGCGCTCAGCCACCAGACGGGCCACGTCGGGGGTCGTTTCGGTCAGCAGCGCCGCAAAGCGTCCGCGCGTTTCACCCACAAACGCCTGATCGAGGCGCCGCAGAGAATCTTTCAGGCTCCGAGCCGCCGCCGGCAGCAGAGCGTCGTCGACGGTTGCGGACGATCCAGGGGCCGTGCAGACGCTGAGATACAGAAGAGTCAGGTTCTGCGAATAGCGTTCAGAGCGCTCCAGTTCAACTTCGAGGGCATCCTGGAAGTCGTCAAAGCGCGGCAGCTGCGATACTGGATCGTGATTCACGCCGGCCGCCACACAGTTCTGCTGGAACCACAGCGCGCCGATGCCCTGCAGGAAAACGGAGGCTTCTTCAAGGCGTTTGGAACGCAAGGGACGTTCATCTGAGGCTTCGAGCAGGAACCAGGCGATAACCCGACCGGCAAACCGGATCGGCAGCACGGCACCTTCGAGACGCGCGATGCGAGATCGAAAAGGTTGAAAGCCGCCCATGCCGGTGGCTGTCCAGAGTTGTTCGTCGCCCAGACCGCCCGGATGGCGCAGTTTCAGATCGGCAGGGCCGGCCAGAAAACGACCGGACGTCAGGGCGGTATGCAGAGAGCCGACACGCGCTGACAGCACGGCACAATCAGACTCATCGCGTGACAGAAAACAGGCACTCTTTGCTCGGCAGTCCGCCGCAGTTTTTTCGAGAACCGCCATTAGAGCTGCATTGTCAACAGGGGCCGACAGCAATTCGCGCGCCGATGACCACAGAGGGGTCTGCCCGATTTCTTTTTTTGGCGCGAGGCATGGGCGCAGATAGTCGCGAAACAGCAGCACGGTGTTCAACACAAGCAGAACCAGCAGCAACGTCGGAAAGCGGATGGTCAGGTCTCCGGCTCCCGTCGGATCTGTTCGCCAGAGAACAATGAGCAGGAACGCGAGAAGAACGAGGTTCAGCAGCAGCCAGGTTCGTATCTGCACGTTTTGTCGGCGCATCTTCGTTTCCTTGAATAACAGAGGGTTGCGGCGCGTTCTGCAGCCTTGACGACCGGTTTGTGACGGCGTATTCTGCAGGTCCCGGAATTATACCCAGTTCTGAAAGGGAAATGCAAACGATCGTGGGCAAGAGTTCTTCCGCCGGAATCTATTCCCCGCTCGACTTTCTGTTCGCGGGGTTGACCGCGTTCCCGGACGGGCCGTTTTACGGTCTGCACGGAGCACTTGGTCCGCTGCTTCTCAGCAAACTGGCTGCGGAAAGCCGAGTCACCCTGCTGCTGACCTCTGACGACGACCGGGCGCGACAGCTGCACGATGAGACCCGGCTGTGGCTGGGCCGACATCAGGCCCGCGCCGTCCTGTTCCTGCCCGACCGACGCTCGGTCTACGATCAGACTCCGGTCACCGCTGAGATCAGCCAGGCGCGAACCGCTGCGCTGAGTCTGGCGGCCGGCGGGGGCGGCGTGGTCATCGCGTCGGTTCGCTGCGCACTCGAACGCTTCTATCAGCCCCGCAAGCGCGTGAACAGCTCATTGCTTCTCAAGGCAGGCACCGGCTGCGACCGGCAACACCTTCTTGCGGTGCTGGCTGAACTGGGTTTCGAGCGCGTCAATCTGGTCACAGAGCCTGGTCAGTTCGCTGTTCGCGGCAGTTTGATCGATCTGTTCGCGGTCGATCACGAGTTTCCGGTGCGCCTCGACTTTTTCGGCGACGAGTTGGATTCCATCAAAGTGTTTTCACCCGAAACCCAACGAACCATCGATGCGCTGAAGGAGTTCGCGATTCGACCGTCGCGAGAACATCTGGCCACGCGCGCGGAAATCGACGAGATTCTCGCCTGCGTGGAGGAAGCCAGACGACAGCTCGACCCAATTCGCAGCGAACTGCTGCAACGACGAGCGGAACATTTGCTGACGCACCCGGACAGCCGAGATCTGCAGGAATTGCGCCCGTTTCTGCAACCGGGTGAGGGCTACTTATGGGATCACTGGCCGAAACCGCGTCTGCTGCTCGACCAGCCCGACCAGTGCCTTGAAGTGCTGGACAACGCCTGGCAGGAAATTCAGCAGATTCATGAAAACAATCGTGACGTCACACCGCTGCCAGGCCCGGAATCGTATTATCACCCTGCATTTGCGGTACGCGACGAACTCGCTCGTTTGCAGGCTCAGCCTTTCAGCCGTTTTCAGACGGCTCAGGCGCAGGGGTGTCGCTTTCACGCCGAACCGGTTCCCGCGCCGAACCTCGGGTCTCGTGAGTCTCTCTTGCAGGATCTGCAGCGATGGACCAGCAGCGGCTGGGCGGTCGGCCTGATCATCGAGGACAGCGATCGCTACCACAACCTCAAGGGCCTGCTCGGCGAGCGCCGTTATCCGATTCGCTCTTCACCCGACCCTCAGTCGTTGAGCGCCGGAACGATTCTCGTCACTCAGGGGGTATGCCGCCAGGGTTTTCTGGCTCCTGACGAACGAATCGCCGTTCTCGGCGAGCAGGATATCTACGGACTCGCCCGACCGACCGGCAGCACTCGCATACGCGGCAGACGCTCTTCCGGCGAGGCTCTTTCGGCGTCGCAACTCGTACCCGGCGATTTCGTCGTGCACGTCGATCACGGCATCGCCGAGTATCAGGGCATTCACATGCTTCAGGCAGGCGGAAACGATCGCGAATACCTGCTTTTGCAGTATGCCGGATCGGACAAACTGTATGTTCCCGTCGACCAGATTCACAAGGTGCAGAAGTATATCGGCATGGAGGGGTTCAAACCCGCTCTGCACAGCCTCAACAGCAAAGTCTGGGACGGTCAGAAACGGCGGGTGCAGAAGAATGTCGAACTGATCGCCAAAGATCTGCTCGAACTGTATGCGAAGCGAGAAGCCGGAGAGGGCTTTGCGTTCCCACCGGACTGCGAACTGCAGGAAGATCTTGAACGACGTTTTCCGTATGAAGAAACACCTGATCAACAGAAGGCCATCGAGGAAACCAAACTGGACATGCAGAAACCCATACCGATGGACCGCCTGGTCTGCGGCGACGTGGGATTCGGCAAGACGGAAGTTGCCTTGCGAGCGGCCTTCAAGGCAGTCTGCGCCGGCAAGCAGGTGGCCGTTCTCGCCCCGACGACACTGCTGGCCTTTCAACACGAGCAGACCTTCAAGACCCGGCTGGCGGATTTTCCGGTGCGGATCGGTATGGTGTCGCGGCTGGTCAAGGCACGTGATCAAAAGGATCTGCTGCTGAAAGCAAAAGACGGCAGACTGGACATTCTGATCGGTACGCATCGACTGCTGTCTTCCGACATCGGGTTCAAGGATCTGGGCCTGCTGATCGTGGATGAAGAGCAACGTTTCGGGGTCAAAAGCAAGGAGCGGCTCAAGCAGCTGCGAACATCGGTCGACGTGCTGACGCTGACGGCAACCCCGATTCCGCGTACGATGCAGATGGCGCTTTCCGGCATTCGGCAGATCAGCATCATCGATACGCCGCCCGAAGACCGAAGGCCGATTCAGACATACGTGGCTCCTTTCGAGGCCGCCTGGGCCAAACGCGCGCTGCTCGATGAACTTCGGCGCGGCGGGCAGGTGTACTACGTCTTCAACCGGGTCGAGAAGATCGATCAGAAAGCGGCATTTCTGCGCGAGCTGGTCCCTGAGGCGCGCATCGTCATCGCGCATGGGCAGATGGACGAAGAGTTGGTGGAAAAGACCATGCTCAGCTTCATTCGCAAGGAATTCGACGTATTGCTGGCGACAACGATCATCGAATCCGGGTTGGACATTCCGAACGTCAACACGCTGATCGTT
>CAYYIY010000069.1:0-27089 GCA_964472075.1 uncultured bacterium
TCAGACGGAATCACCCCGGAAACCCGCATGGAGAACTACAGTGAGAATTGCTGGAGAAGTCGATGATCCGGGGGCCTTGGATTCTTCGAAAACTCAGTTTTTTCGCCGGCATCGCTCAACCATTCGCATAGCGGCAGGGAGTCCTTGCTTGTCCCGGGATTGAGATCTTTGATTTCGCTTGATCGCATGGCGAATGTTCCTTTGCTCCACCGTTTTTCCGGTCAGTCGGTGAATCTGTGGTAAAATGCGCCGAGGTCAAAGATGCCTGACGCGAAACTTCTGCTCACATCGGTGTTCAAGCCCTTCGGCGTCGATGATGCTTACGGCGTCAAAGAAAACGTCTGCGAGCTGATGAATAATCAGGTCACTCGCGGGCAGGGCGTGTTCTCGATTCGGTCGCACAACCGCAGCTTCGGGCTGACCTTCATGGCGGAGAACCTGCAGACGCCAACGACGGTGCTCGACTTTCCCACACTCGAAGAGTTCGAGCAAGAGCTGAAAACCGGGGGCTACACACATGTCGGCATTTCGTTCATCGTACCGAACGTTGATAAGGCGAGGCGAATGGCAGAAGCGGTGCGTCGTCTGGCTCCCTGCGCCAGGCTGTATCTCGGCGGTCACGGCGCCTCGATCGAAGAGCTTGAACGACTGATTCCCGCCGATGGTATCTGTCGCGGCGAGGGGGTCGCGTGGCTGCGTAGGCAGCTGGGCGAACCGCTCGATCGACCTCTGGTGCACCCGGCCATGCCGGTCGACTGCTGGCGAAAACTGCTCGGGGTGCCGGCGCCGAATCAGAAAGCGATCCTCATTCCGGGTGTCGGGTGCAGGAACAAGTGCAACTTCTGTGCGACCAGCCATTTCTTCGATGGGTATACGCCCTTCTTCACCGATACCGCCGTATTGTTCGACAGCATGTGTCGCATCGCCGACACGCTTCATACGCGCGATTTCTTCGTGCTCGACGAGAACTTTCTCGACCGCCTTGAACGCGTCGAAGAGCTGGCCCGACTCATGGAAGAACGGCGGCGACTGTTTCATCTCGACATCTTTTCGTCGCTGCGAACCGTGGCCGGGTATGACCCGCTGTTTCTGGTTCGACTCGGAGTTCAATTCGTCTGGATCGGCATCGAGAGTAAACGCGAGTTGTACGACAAGGTGAAGGGAATCGACGCGGCGAAGGTGATTCGCGACCTGCGCGATCACGGCATTTCGGTTCTCGTGTCGACCATGTTGTTTCTCGAACACCATGACGAACAGGGGCTGAAGGAAGACGTCGATTACACGATCAGTCTCGAACCCGACTTCGTTCAGTTCATGGAATATTCCGCGCTACCCGGTACCGCTTTGTACGAGTCAATGCAGAAGCAAGGTCGCATCCTGAAAGAAATTCCGTATCAGGAATGGCACGGACAGGATCGCATCTGGTTCAGACACCCGCATTTCTCGCCCGAGCAGACGAAAGAGCGCCTCGATCAGGCGTTTGCCCGAGACTTCGAAATTCTGGGGCCGAGTCTGCTGCGTATCGCCGAGACGCGGATTCGTCCGCTTCTGAAAAGACTGCCGACCGACGACCCGTTTCTGGCGCAACGCCTGCTCGAGCTGCGCGATGCCGCTCGAGAAATGTATCCCTTGATTCCGACTCTGGTACGTATGGCTCCGAATGCCTTCGTGCGCCGCCGGGCCGAAATGACGGCCGCACTGTACGAACAACGGCTCGGCCCGATGTCGCTTGCCGATCGGGTTGCAGCCGGAGTGGTCGCCCTTCTGGCTCGACTCGAAGAACGGCGAGTGCGGCTCGGAGACACGGTTCACCAGCCGCCGACGTTTCGCGATACCTATCGACAGGGGTAGATGATGCGCACAATCGTCACTCGCCTCGAATGTCCCGGTTACCTTGCCCTGCCGGTGCCGCCAACAGCGGCTTTGTTGTCTTGTGCTTCGCAACATGGCTGGGGCGTGTTTCATGATCTGCATGCCGCAACGGGCGACGATGTGCGTGCCGCGGCGACGGCGGTGCCGCCCGGTTCGATGGTCTGGTTGCGGTTGTTCGAGCCGACCGCGGAGGCCGTCACGGTGCTGGCCGGGCTGGAACAACGACCCTGGCAAGGGGTGTATCTGGCTCGCTCGCACTGGAATCATGACGAACTGGCGCAGCTTGACGCCATCGCGTTGCCCACCGGGCTGATCATTCAGGAACGACGCGATCTCGATCTTGCTCGACAACACGGCTCGCTGCCGTTACTGGCGCGAGGGAACGAGGCCGGGGGATACAACGGCCCGCTTGGAACACTCGTGCTGCTGCAAGTGATGTGTCGCGAGGGCAAGGAACCGTTTCTCATCGAAGGCGGGCTTGGCCCCGAGGCCGCGACAGCGGCGATACGTGCAGGAGCTTCAGGGATCGTGCTCAGCGCCTGTCTGTGGGGCGCCGACCTGATGCCAGAGGCATTGCAGCGGGCGGCTCGCATGTTGCGAGCCCATGAAATCATGCGTCTGACTGACGAACAGGGGGCCGGGTACAGTTTCGGTCTCAAGCCGAAACCGGATCTGCCGGCGCTGAAACTGAAGATTGCCGGAAAAGAGAGACCTGTCTGGCGAGCCTTGTTGCCACCAGACCATCTGCCGATCGGGCAGGATATCGAACTGGGGCGCCGTCGGCTGAAGACACAGCCGTCACTGTCGTATCATCTTTCACAGATTCGCAGCGCCATCGAGCGGGTACAGGGTGAACGCGGTGTTTCGTGTCCCCTGCCGGGAGAGGCCCGCTGGGCGGCATTTCTGCGGCAGCCTTTGCCGATCGTCCAGGGTCCGATGGCTCGCATCAGTGATTGTCCAGCGTTTCTGGCGGCCGTCGACAGCCGGCGCAACGCCGGTTCTGGCGTTCGCCAGCCATCTGCCTGAGCGCTGTGAAGAGCTGTGGCGCGAGACCCGCGTTCGTTGTCGCCATGCCGGTGTCGGCATCATCGGTCTCGATCTGCAGTTGCCGTTGGTCGAACGACAGCTGCAGGTGCTCGAAGAGCATCGCCCGTCGTTCGTCCTGGTTGCCGCACCGACCCCGCATCTTGTTGAGCAGCTTCTGAAAAAGAAGTTCAACGTAGTGTCGCATGCTCCTCATGTGATGGCACTGCAGGAACTGCGTGAAGTCGGGTGTCGTCACTTCATTCTTGAGGGCCATGAATCGGGCGGCCATATCGGGCGTCTGTCGAGCGTGATTCTCTGGCAGCTGACCCTTGAGGAACTGGTGAACGGCGATGGTTCGTCCGATGTGTCGCTGGTGTTTGCCGGCGGGCTCGGCTGTCGATTCGGAACTCGATTTGTCCGAGCCATGATTCAGGCTTATGGGCTTGCTGAAACCCTCACCTGGGGAATACAGGTCGGCACGGCGTATCTGGCGACGCGCGAAGTAGTCGAGAGCGGGGCGATGAGCCGCAACTACCGCAATTGGGTACTGAACGAAGATCGCACGCTCGTGACGGGCGAGAGCATTGGTCTGCGGGCGCGCCAGGTCGCCACTCCGTTTGTCTTGCAGATTCTTGCAGAGGAAGAAGCCGCTTGCGCCCAGGGCCTTTCTCTGCCTGAACGAAGAATTCGTTTTGAAAAGGCCAATCTCGGAAACCTGGCACGAGCAGCGGCGTCGAAGGAAGGCGAAGACGGCTGTTTCATGGCCGGAGAATCCATTGCTCTGCTCGATCGCATTGAGACCATCGAATCTCTGCATGCTGAACTGCTCGATCAGCAGATGAACTCGGACGTTCGCACGACGCATACGTCGCACATCGTTGTTCCGAACGCCCACGCAGCGACGGAATCAACCATCGGCGATACTGATACCAGATTTGAGCAGCCCCGGACCGGCGGATCTCAGCCGGAGCCGATCGCGATCGTCGGTATGGGGTGCCTGTTCCCGGGGTGCTCTGACCCGAGGCGCCTCTTCGAGAATCTTCTGGCCCGTCGCCAT
This sequence comes from uncultured bacterium, assembly GCA_964472075.1. Lineage (GTDB taxonomy): Bacteria > Muiribacteriota > Ozemobacteria > Ozemobacterales > Ozemobacteraceae > CAYYIY01. Next base: position 3,956 of record CAYYIY010000069.1, read on the forward strand.
TTCATTCGACCAATGCCGGAAGATCGCCTTGCTGCCGACGTGTTTTACGACTCTGATCCGAATCGGCCGCTGGCCACCTACAGCCGTCTCGGATGCTGGTTTGACCAGGTCGACTTCGATGCGATGCTGTTCCGGGTGCCGCCGCGTGCCGCAGCGGTCATGGATCTCGCCCAGAAAGTCGCACTGATCTGTGCGCGACAGGCGCTGCTGGACGCCGGTCTTCTGGATTCGCCCCGATTCGATCGCGAGCGCACTGCGGTCATTATCGGCAACAGCATGGGCGGCGGCGCTTCCGTCGAAAATCTGCGAACAGTACACGTGCATGAAGTGCGGCATCGATTGCGAAGACTGGCTGAAGACGCCGGCATCGGCGGTCTCATGCAACGGTTGCTCGAACAGCTGGAGCGTGAGTTGCCGACGCGTGAGATCACCGAGGATTCTCTGCCGGGCGAACTCAGCAGCCTGATCGCCGGGCGCGTGGCCGCGACCTTTGATCTGCACGGGCCGAACTACACGGTCGATGCCGCGTGCGGCTCGGGGCTGGCGGCGGTTGCCGCGAGCGTCCAGGCTCTGCGACAGCGAACCATTGATCTGGCGCTTGCCGGCGGGGTCGATACGCAAATGGACCCGGCCTCATTCATCAAGTTCTCGAAGGTGACGGCTCTTTCCGCGACCGGCTCCTTCCCCTTCGATCATCGCGCCGATGGGTTCATCATGGGCGAGGGCGGCGGGCTGGTGGTTCTGAAACGTCTCTCTGATGCTCGTCGCGACGGTGATCGCATCTATGCTCTGATTCTCGGTATCGGACAGTCGAGCGACGGCAAGGGCCGCGGCATTACGGCCCCCAACCCGGAAGGACAGCGGCGCGCCATCAGCCGCGCGTGGGCCGATGCCGGTGTTGATTTTGCGCGGATTCGCTATCTTGAAGCGCACGGTACCGGCACTCGCGTCGGTGACGAGGCCGAGCTGTCGGCGGCGTCCGGGTTACTGCCTGTCGAAAGACGCAACGATCCTGTGTGGCTCGGCAGCATCAAGGCAAACCTTGGTCACACCAAGGCCGCGGCCGGAATCGCCGGACTGATCAAAGCTGCCTGGGTCGTGCAGCAGCGGGTCGTTCCGCCGCAACCGAACTTTGAGCGCTTTCCGGAAAGCTGGAAGCTGCGCGAACTGCCGTTCAAAGTCTGTCGAGAGCCGACGACTCTTTCGCCTGGCCCGGTGTTCGTCGGGGTCTCGTCGTTCGGGTTCGGCGGTACGAATCATCATGTCGTGCTCGGAGACCCCCCGGCGGAGCGTGGTCGTACCGACTCGTTCACAATGCCGAGTGTTCTTGAGCCTGATCAGCCGACCGTTCTTTCGGGTGGGGGTGACAAGACTGCGTTGATGTTTCCCGGACAAGGGTCGCAGTATGTCGGCATGCTGGCTGAGTGGCTTCAGGATCCGGTCTTTCGGCGGGTCATCGAGGCGGCTTCAGAGGTATTCAAGCGTCAGAATCCGCACCAATCGCCTCTCTTATCGTTCATCGCCCCGGACAATCGCAGCGCTCTATTGGCTGAAGAACTCGAGCAGGCGGAACAGCGGCTGCGCAATACGATCATCGCGCAACCGGCGATTCTGGCCGTGAGCTGCGGTTTGCTGGATGTGCTGCGACAGAACGGCCTGCGAGCGGATATGGCCTTCGGCCACAGTCTCGGCGAGTACACGGCTCTCTATGCCGCCGGCGTGCTGACACTCGAGCAGATTCTCGATGCCGTCTGTGTCAGAGCGCAGTATATGGGGTCGCTGCCGCGCGGTGATCTCGGGGCTATGGGCGTCATCGGCGCTTCGGCCGCCGAGGTGTCGGCCGAGCTGGCGATTCCGGGCGTGGTGAACGGATACATCACCATTGCGAATCGCAATTCGCCGAAACAGACGGTGGTCAGCGGCGAAACTCCTGTCGTCGAAGCGGTCTTGAAACGCTTTGCCGACCGTGGCGTGCCGGCGCGCCGCCTGCCGGTGTCGGCCGCCTTCCACAGCGAACTCGTTGCCGGCGTCGTGCCGCAGTTTCAGCGGCGTCTCGAGACGTTGCCGTGGCAGGCTCCGTCCCTGGCCGTTCCGGCGAACGTGACCGGAGAATGGTACCCGTTACCCGGCACGGAAGATGCCGTGAACAGCGAGAAACGAAGCCGACGATGTGTCGAACTCCTGTCACGACAGGTCTGCGGCACCGTCGATTTCATCGATCAGGTCGAGCGGGCCTGGAGCGCGGGTGTGCGCACCTTTGTTGAAGTCGGGCCCAAGAATGTGCTGTGTCGTCTGGTCGATGAGATACTCGGAAGTCGCCCGCATCGCTGCCTGCACACCGATCACCCGCGTCAGAGCAGCCGAAAGCTGGTCGAGCAGGTCGTTGCAAGCCTGATGACCGCCGAACGATTTGTCCCTGCGTCAGATTCGCAAGTCGCCAAAACCGCTGCAGGCGATTTGACAACGACCTCGTCAGCGATGACGGGAGGCGAGATCGAGCAGACCGTGTGTCGAACCATCGGCGAGATCAGCGGTTACCCGACGGCGATGATTCGGCCGGAACTGGATCTTGAGGCCGATCTCGGCATCGATACCCTCAAGATTTTCGAGATTGCCGGCCGATTGCGGAAGGTGTTTCCGGAGCTGGCCGGTCGCAAGTTCGATCTGTCGCGCATTCGCACCATGCAAAGCATCGTCGACCTGGTTCGCGGAACCAGCACTGCTGATCGTGAGAAGTCAGCGCCCGTAACGCCCGCACTCTCGGGCGAAGCATCTCAAAACGCCCAGACCGATTCGGCGCGTTCGATCGCTCCGCCGACTCGCGGCGACCCGCGACCGACCGCTCGTCATCTGCTCGAAACCGAGATTCGCGGAGATCTGGACGGAGTCGCGGCTCTGGCGATTCCGACTCTGTGCTCGCGGAAAACCGTCCTGATCAGGTCGAGCGGCAACGATGCCTTCGATGTGGCTCTCGAGGCTCATCTGCGCAGTCTCGATGCCTGGCCGATTCTCTATTCTCCGGATGCGGCCGTGCAGGAAGCACTGGAACAAGGCGTGGTGCCTGATTTGTACAAGACGGCCCAGATGGTGGTGTTCCCCATTTCGCACCAACGCTTCGGCCGTCGAGAACGAAAGATTTTTTATCGTGAGCAGATTCTGCATCTGCTGCTGCTCTGTCGGGTTCTTGGTCGATCGCTGCAGGGGTTGTTGATTCTGACCGATCTTGGCGGCGATCTGCAGCGCGCTGTCGTTCATCCGAGCGGCGCGGGTTTTCTTACAGGCGTTTTGCCTGCCTTGTGTAAAGGCCTGGTGAAAGACTTTCCGCAACTGCGAACCCGGACAGTCGATCTTCCGGCTTTCAGGCCCGAGTGGGTCGAGGCCGCCTGCCGTCTTGGCTGCACGCCGGGGTTGCCGGCCATGGTCGGCGTGTCTGACCAGGGCCGATTGAGCTGCCACAAAATCGAGCCGGCGCCGTTAGGTTTGTCCGAGGCGGAAGCGCTCGAGCGCCTGCATGAACTGTTGCCGCGCGGGTCGGTGATTCTGGCTACGGGCGGCGCCGCCGGCATTACCGCTCATCTGGTGAAGCGACTGGCGCGCGATCTCGCTCCGAAATTGATCATTCTCGGTCGCAACACTGATCGATCGGCCTTCGTGCAGGAACTGCGTCAGGCCGGAGCCGACGTCTGGTATCTGACCTGCGATCTGGCTGACGGACCGGCTGTGGATCGCACGGCAGAAGTGATTCGGCGGGCCTATCCGAAGATCGATCTGCTCATTCACGGCGCCGGACTCGATATCAGTCGTCACCTGTCGAACAAGACCCCCGAAGAAATCGATCGAGTCTATCGCGTCAAGGTGGCCGGCCTGGTCAATCTCATCGATGCGCTCGGGGAAGAAAACCTCGGAGCGGTGGTCGGCTTCTCGTCCGTTTCTTCATTTTTCGGCAATCACGGTCAGGTCGATTACGCGGCGGCAAACGGCTTTTTGAACGCGTTCATCGGCAGCGGTCGCTCGCGCTATCTCAGCCTCGCGTGGTCGGCGTGGGACCGCATCGGCATGGTGTCGCGCGGCCCGATCTATGACATTCTGCAGGCCAACGGCGTGACCTTCATCTCACCCGAAGAAGGGGAGCGATTCTTCCTGACCGAACTGGCCGACTTTCTGCAGAGTCGGGCGCGACAGCGCACGGTCGGCATCTTCGGCGAGGTCGGCCCCGGCATGAGCGATTACGGCTGGCTGGCCCCCGCCATGGAGACGCGTCCGAACACCTTTTCGATTTCTCCCGACCGAACCGGAATTCTGTGGGACCATGTGATCGGCGGTCGGTGCGTGATTCCCGGTGTCGTAAGTTTGTACCGGTTGGTTCAGGCGGTGGTTGCCGTTCAGCCTGAAGATTGGCTGATCTGTGAAAACGTCGCGTATGATTTTCCGATTCGCCGGGGGCGGGGAGAAGAGGTGCGCTGCCTGGTGCGAAGCGACGGACCGCGGAGAGAACTGATCGTGGAAGATACGACTCCCCAGGGGGAGGCGATGTCACGACGCCATCTGCAGGCCGTCATCAGATCTGAGACGATACCGGCGGAGCGACGTCAGGAGTGGCTGGACCGATTCGAACGTTTCGAGCTGATGCTGCACGAAAACAGTATGGGTCTGCTTCAGGGCCTCAAGACGCAGGTCGTCTCTCGCACTGACTTGTACTCTATCTTCTTCCACGGCCCGGCGTTCCAGGTGCTGGGCGATGTCTATCGCTGGTCGGACACGGTACTCGAAGCCGTTCCCATACCGGTACCGGGGTTCGATGACTGGCGAGCCCTCGGCAACGGACTTCTCTGGCCGTTCGTGCTCGAAGCCGCCTATCATGCGGCCGGGTTGATGTGTCTGATGAAGGTCGGAGCTCCCGAATATTTTCTGCCGCACGCGATCGGCCGGCTTTCGGTACTGGCGTCAGCTGGTCAGAATCTGGCCGGCATGCGAATTCTCGTTGAGTATCTCGGGAGCGAGCGCGAGCAACGCGAATCTCTGACGCTGACCGTGATGCGCTTTCAGGCCGTCGTGGTCGATGCGGGTCGTCGACCGGTGCTGGTTCTGGAAGACCTGCGCATGGTCGCAGGCCGAGATCGGCCCGCTGATCTGCGTACCTTTCTGTCGGTCGGGTTCCCGTTCTCGGTTCGCGAGACATTGCTGATGATCATGGCCACTGAAGACGCGCGCTCTCTGGCAGCGAACCCCGAGGCCATGAACCGGTGGCTGCACCCCGAGGAACAACGCATCTTCGCCGAGCTGCTGATCGAGCAGCGCAAAGCCGACTGGCTGGCAGGGCGTATGGCCGCGAAGATTCTGATCTGCGATCTGGTACGCAGGCAGTCGGGAATCGAACTCGCTCCGGACACGTTCGCGGTGGTGAGTGCCGGGAACCATCCGGTCGTGAGGCATCTTCCGGCCCCGGTCGATGCACTGCTCTCGCTCTGGCGCGTGAGCATCAGCCATACCAACGGTCGTGCCGTGGCCGCTCTGGCGCCTGAACCGATCGGCGTCGACATCGAACATCGCCGGAAAATCCTGCCCGAGGCGAGGGAGAGGGCCTTTTCGGCGCGAGAATCTAGTGAACTACAGGAAGATGATCTGATTGCCGCCTGGACAGCCAAAGAAGCCGTGATCAAGGCGACCGGACTGGGACTCGGTCGCGTCGATCTGACCGCCATCGAAACCATCGGATTCGGCTATCATGAAGAGTATACCGTCGAGTGGCATGACATGCCCATGGTCGAGGCGGCTTCAAACGAGGGGGCTGCCGCCGCTGAATCGATGCGTCGCTTCCGCTGTCTGTCGTTCGGCGATCGTGAGTATGTCGTAACCCTCGCCCGTCCGCTGGAAACGCCGTAAATGGTACCTGGAGATTCGTACAAACGCAGGAGGCGCGCATGTTGCTGAAACGCCCTGTTCGTGAAGTCTCGACCTTTTCGTCGGTTGACCGGGCGCTGATTCTGATGACCCTTCCCGTGCTCACGCCTTCTGAACACCAAGAGCTGAACGATCTGGCTCGGACTCTCAGCATCACCGACTGGCAGGAAGCTCGCGAAAAGATCGATCTGAACGATATCGGACCCGTGGTGTGGGTTACGGTGAACCGTGCCGATCTCGTCGGAGTGCTGCCGGCCGGCTTGCGCGAGCATTTGCGGCAACGGTACGAGACGATTCGGCGACGCAACGAAGCCCGTCGTCAAACCGCTGCGCGCCTGTTTCAGCGCTTTCAGGCCGAACGCATCGAGGTGATCGTTCTCAAGGGCATGCTGTTTGCTGAGTTGGTGTATCACGAGACTGCCTACAAGAAAATGAACGACCTCGACATGCTGATTCGATTTGCCGATCTCACGAAGGTGAAGGCCGTTTTTGCCGAACTCGGACTTGTACCCCTGAAACTGCTCGAGGGCGGCGAAGATGAGCAGCCGGATGAACGAAGGAACTATCACCTGCCTTCGTACGTCTCGCAGGACGGAAGTTTTGTGGTCGGCACTCACTGGGGCCTCTGCTCGCCTAAACGTGGGTATCGCATCGATACCGAATCACTGTGGAAGCGATCAATGGAGGCTGTTGTTGCTGATCACCCCGTACGATCGCTCAGTCCGATCGACGCATTGCACCACCTCGTCGTGCACTTTCATTACTACAAGACCGGCCTCAAGGAACTGGGGGATTTTGCCGCCTGGATTCGCCACTGGGGGCCCTTCGACTGGAAAGCCTTCGCGACCGAAGTGGAGCGAGCCGGTACCTGGAGCCCGGCGTTTCATACTCTGACGCTGGTTGAGGCAGCCTACGGTGTCGGCGTTCCGGACGATCTTCTGGCCGACTGGCGAACTCATGCCGATCGGGCGACGGTGCGTGACACGCTCAAGCTGTCTGCCCGCTGTGAACTTCTGTTGACGAGCCGCAGCACCTGGGCCGCTGAAATCGAGAAGGCCTGGATGCAGTTCTCGTTTGCCGGAAGATGGCATGACAAGCCGCGACATTTTGTCACGTTCTGGCAGCGTCTGCTGTTTCCCCCCTATGAAACGCTGCTGCGCGTGAACGGCTGTGCCGAATATGAAAAGCCGCTCTGGTGGCTTTGGTTCATGAATCTCTGGCGAACCGCCCGCGAGGTCGGGCGCAGTTTCGGTCTGGCGATTTTTGCTCTGCTGATGATGAAAAGTACCTGGGAACTGTTGTCAGACCTGGCTGCTGAAGCGGTTGGGCGCCCGCGCGATCGCCTTGCCGATCTCTGCCGACAACTCGGCACAGATGAAGCTCAGCTGAAGAAACTCCTGGAATCGATGGACTAAGCCGTCAAAACAGACGTCACCGTATCCCAGGAATCACCAGCTCTCAACGTGGGGTCTCTCACGAATCGATGGGAATGTTCCGATACCTTGAGTATGCTGCGGCGATTTCGCCCGGTCGATCTTCAGGCGCACGGCCCTCCGGACCCATGATAAAACCGGTTCCAGAGCGGAAGATCACCGGAAGGAGGCAGACGGATGCCCGTGGGCAGGGCGTCTGCCATTCGGCTATTGCGGCAGTTGCCCGAACACTTCTTACGCTGGCTCTCGTGCTGCTGGGTGCGGTCGGAAATGCCGGATTGAAGCCGCCCATCATCCTCGAACGCGAGGAAAACAACACGCAGGTGCCGTTCGAACCCTGGCGAGAGCGGTCGACACAGGCCTTTACCTACGTGCACGAACAGCCCTGGCTGACCAATGAGTTCAAGCTCAAGCACACGACGTTCAAGGATGTGCCGGGGTACCGCCAGCAACTGACGACCATTCAGCAGGCTTCGGCCTACGGCCACAACATGACCTCGCCGCTTGAGTTTCAGGCCGGTCGTCACTGGACTGGTAACTCGACCTATCGACCCGTCGATGGGGTAACGTTCTACTATCCGTGGGGGAACCGCCTTTCCACGACGGTGACCACCGGGCGCTTTGCCTATATTTACGAGCATCAGAGCGCTCGGCGCCCCGATTTTTTCGAGGGGCAGATTCATTACCAGTTCAACGATCAGACGTATCTGCGTGTGCAGGGCGATCAGGAGGTCGACACGCAGAACACCACCGTGCAGGTCGGCTACGCCATCGATTCATTCAAGATTATCGGCGAAACCCGCAACTCGAGCGGTACTGACACGTATCGTCTGAGCTTCGTCTACCAGAACGATCAGAAGTTCGACTTCAACACCGATTACTTTGTGTATTTGAGCGCTTCGGACACCTCGGTCCTGCGCAGTTATGTTGCATACGATATGGGAAAATGGTACCTTGAAACCGGCGCTGGAAAGAAGTTTCTGTTTGGTGACGGGTCGCGGTCGCCACGCGAGAATGCGTTCTACGAAGGGACGCTGCAATGGGGCAACCCGGCTCGGCACATTGACAACCTGACCTTGGGGTATCTGCTCGAAACCTCCGGCATAGCCGAAGCGAGAACGCTCTCGGGCACCGGGGAACGGGTGATCTCACCAAAGACTCGCCTGAGCCTGTCGGTAGCCGATACTCGGTTCGATGACGGCAGAAGTTCGGTTCAGAACCTCGAAGGGCGGTTTCATCGCAAGGTCGAATGGGGATACTTCGAAATACGATGTGGTCTCATCAGCGGTTGGCGGGCCGATGCGCTTGACAAGGATATCGGCCTGCGAGCGGGGTATGAGTTCTGATTTTCTTTCGCCCTCGCGCCGCGTTGCTTCTCCCTGGGTTTTTTCACGGAAGGACTGACTATGCCTCATCGCAAGAACCTCAAGATCGCCATCGTCATCAACGAGATGTCTCGTGGCGGCAGTACCAAGGAATTTCTGCAGGGAAACCTGTACAAACTCATCGAGTCCTTTCAGAAGGAAGTCGGACATCAGATTGCCATTCTGCTGACGCGCAGCCGCGATCACCTGTTCAAAAGCATCATTTCGATGCAGAACCAGGGATACAACACTTTTCTCACCTATGGCGGCGACGGCACGATCAACGATACGATTCAGAACCTCAACGAGGGTGCGTTTCTGATTCCCATCTCGGCCGGAAACGCCAACGATTTTGCGGCGCGACTGAACGTTCGCAACACCACCGACATTCAACTCGCGTTCGAGGACGTGCTGGCCATGGTCGAAGACCTGATTCACGGCCGCGTCAACATCATCGGGTTGGATGTCGGCGAGATACAGTTTCTCGACGGCTCAGGAAAGCTCTGTCGCAAACGGTTCGTCAACAACTGCGGCATTGGTGTCACGGCGCAGACGGTGAAGCAGATCGAGGGACAGGTAAAGAAAAACTACGCTCTGTCAGGTCTGCAGGCCATCATGTCCGCCTCACCGATCAATCTGAGCTATATCACCGCGTTTTCCGATGAAGAGGCGGTGGTCAAGTGTCTTGGGGTCGAAGCGCTGCTCTGCCGCAAAGTTGGTAATTACGCCTTCATGGCGCCGTTCAAACGCGAGAACAATGAAGCCATGCATTTCTTTGTCATCAACGACATGTCGTGGTGGTTCCGGCTCATGTTCGTGCTGGCGATCAAGTTCGGCACGTGGGCGACGCTGTTCGGCATGGGCAGTTACTTCCATGACAGTCGCCGCAAGGACAAACAGAGCAAATATTCGATGACCATTGAAGGCCTTTCGCATCTGACGATGAAGCTCGATGAACTTGTACCATTGCATGTCGACGGCAACATGGTTCCCGAGTTCGAAGAGACGATTCAGAAACAGTTCACGATTCGCATTCTTCCCAAATTTCTCAAGACCATCGCGCCCTGCTGACCCAACCCCCGCCTCAGGAGGAGAGGATGTTTGACAACAACGTATTGAAGCTGACGCAACTGCCCGTTGACTCGAAGAAGGTGGCCCTCTCGTGCGACCTCGGGGGAGGCCAGTGGGTCGATATGAACTATCTCGAGTTCAAAGAGATCATCGATGAAGTCACCAAGGTCTTCATGATGATCGGTCTGAAAAAGAACGATCGCGTCTTGATCGTCAGTGAGAATCATTACAAGTGGTTGCCGGTATTTCTCGGCATCACGGGGTTCGGCGCCGTCGCCATGCCGATCGATGGAGGCATCGTGGACGCGCGATTGCTGGCGATTATCGAGAACTCACAGCCTCGGGCCATCATCGTCTCGAAAAAGTATCAGGAACGCCTGGTCGGACTGTTCCCGCAGATCAAGTGCAACACCATTCTGGTGAACTTCCATTTCGATCTGGTCTGCGTCAAGGAAGAGATTCAGGCCGTTCACACGCCGCCGCCGTCGCCGCAACCCGATGATCTGGCCGTGATCATATACACCTCCGGAACGACGGGCAAGCCCAAGGGCATCATGCTGACCCATAAGGCGGTTTGTGCCGCCATCCGGATCGGCATTCAGATCGGCAATCTGCAGGCAACTGATACCATGCTGGTGTTGTTACCGCTGACGCATGTCTTCGGCCTGGTTGATTCGGGGCTTTGCCCGCTGGCAGTTGGGGCGCGGGTCGTGATGTCCAACTCGTTCAGCCCGCCCGATATCATGGCGGCCGTGCAGCGCTATCACGTGAACTATATCAATGCGGTACCGCGCCTCGCCGAGGTGCTGCTTGCGGTCATGCCTCCCAGTCCCGCGATTCAGGCTCTGGGCATCAAAATGTTCATCGGCGGGGCCGCCTGCCGCCCCGAAGTGATTCGCGGCCTGCAGGACCGCGGGATCAAAGCCGTGCAGGGGTTCGGCATGACCGAAACCGCCGGCGGGGTGATCGCTTCGACGCTCGAATCGCCGCCCGATTCAGTTGGAAAGCCCGGCACTGATGTACAGGTTCGTATCGATGCGCCGATTGGGCAGGTCGGAGAAATTCTGATCAAATCGCCCACGAATACGTCGGGCGTTTACGGTAAGCCTGAAATGATCGAGGAAATGTACCATGAAGGGTATCTGCGAACCGGCGATCTGGGCGAGTTTGATAAAGACGGAAATCTGAAGATTCGTGGCCGCTTGAAAGACCTGATCATTCCGCCCGGCGGCATGAACGTGTACCCCGATGAGCTCGAGCTGCGCCTTGGTCGCCTGCCGTTTGCCGAAGAGCTTGCGGTTATCGCGTTTCATGAGGGTGGACATGAGTATCCGGCTCTGGTGGTGAAGCCCAATCAGAAAGAGTTTGCGGGGCAGGAGCCCGGCGCGGTGCTCGAAATTGTGCAACAGAAAATTCAGGCGCTGACGGAAGCCTGGCCGGAGTGGGAGAAATTTCGCCGCGTGATCTGTGTCGAAGCCCCGCTGCCGCGCTCTCCCAGCATGAAGATTCAGCGAAATGTGTTGATGCAGGCGGTTGGCGCAGGTGAGCCGACAGCCGCGAGGACGAACGGCAAGACGTTGTCCGGCTCTGCATCAAAAGCGGACCAGCCGAAATCCGACTCGGACAATCCCGAACTCGAAGCTGCGTTGTTCGAAAAAGTGCGCGATGTCTGTGCGCGTTTCTTGAATGTTCCGCCTGAATCAATCACGCCTCAGAAGCGTCTGGTCGAGTTTCTGCAACTGGACTCTCTCGGACTCGTGGCCTTGCTCGCCCATTTCCAGGAAGTCTTTCACGTCAGCCTGCGTGACGTCGATCTCGCAAGCCTGCGTGACTTCAGCGCCGTCTGCCATCTGATCATGCGCAAGGGCAACTGGGAAGAACTCTGCGATCTCAAGACGCAGGGCCTGACCGTCGATGCCATGCCGCCGTTGCTCGATTACAGCGATGACGGCATCAAGCGTCGCCGCAAGTATCTGAAGAATCGTTTCAACGTTGATCCTTCGGTCTTCGGGCCGGTCGCCGACGCTGCAGATCTGAACGGAAACATCGAGGGATTCATCGGCTACAGTATGGTGCCGATCGGTCTTGCCGGGCCGCTCAAGGTGAACGGCGAGTATGCTCGTGGCGAATTCTATCTGCCACTGGCCACGACCGAAGGCGCCCTGGTCAGCTCGATTGCGCGCGGCACCCAGATTATCACCATGTCGGGCGGAGCGAGAACGAGAGTGCTGGCTGATTCGCTGGTACGCGCCCCGGTCTTTCTGTTCAACACCCTCGACGAACTGGCCTCGTTCAAAACCTGGACCGATGCAAATCTCGATCAGATCCGCGAGGCCGCCGAAAAGACCACGCGGCATGGCAAGCTGCTCGACATCGAGAATTACCCGATGGGTACGACCATGTGTCTGCGCTTCGTCTACTCGACGGCCGATGCGTCGGGTCAGAACATGACCACCATCGCGACGCATGCCGCGATGGACTTCATCAAGAAGGCGTTTCCGGGCAAAATGACCGACTGTTTCCTCGAAGCCAACATGTCGGGAGACAAGAAAGTGAACGGTCTGAACTTCACGCGCAATCGCGGCAAGCGGGTATTGGCCGAAGTGCTGATTCCGCGCTCCGTGGTCGAGAAGCATCTGCACACCACGCCGGAGCGGATCGCGCGGCTGTCGCAACTGGCTATGGTCAGTTCCCTGCACGCGCATTCGTTTGGTTCTCAGGCCCATTACGCCAATGTGCTGGCCGCGGTATTCATCGCCACCGGCAATGATGCGGCCTGTGTCGCCGAGTCCGCGGTCGGCGTCACCACCTTCACGGTCGAAGGAAACGACCTGCAGGCCACCGTGACGCTGCCCGGTCTGATGATCGGTACGGTCGGCGGCGGCACGCGCCTGCCGTCGCAGCAAACCTGCCTCGAGATCATGGATTGCGCGGGTCCGCGCAAAGCGAAAAAATTCGCCGAGATTCTCGCGGCAGGGGTGCTGGCCGGTGAAATCTCACTGACCGCGGCGATGGCGGCCGACGAGTTTGCCACCGCGCATGCGCGCTACGGTCGCAAACTCCCCGGCTCGGAGTCGAAACGGTGAGCCTGAACGTCGTTCTCGTCACTTCGCGCGTGACCTATGTGCGCGATAATTATCGTTCGGCCGTCGAACGACTCTTGCGACTCAACGCAACCGACACGGATATTCGCATCAAAGCACTGGTACTTTTGCAGATTCCATACACGGTGCTGCTGAAGAACATCATCGGTCTGCCGCTCATCGGGGCCCCGCAGATGGCTTTTGCCCTTGGTCGCAACTGGGTTGAGTCCGAGTTGAACGACCCGAGAGTGAAGGCAGCGGAACGGTCTGGCGTGCCGGTGTTTCGGTGCGGCAGCATGAACTCCCCCGAAGCGCATGCATGTCTGAAGAACGTACAACCTGATCTGGTTTTGAATATGCGCACGCGCAATATCTATAAGGCGCCGGTTCTCGCGATACCCCGCCTGGGTTGCGTCAATGTGCATCACGGGTTGTTGCCCGAGAACCGCGGCCTGATGTGCGACTTGTGGGCCTGGGCCGAAGGTCGGCCTGCCGGGTTCACCGTGCATTGGATGAACGAGAAGATCGATGACGGCATGATCATCGAGCGCCGCGAGGTGCCGACAGCCGGCCTGAAATGCTATCTCGATCTGCCGTTTCGCTCGAGCCTGATCGAGGCTGAATGTCTCGTCGGCGTCCTGCGCCGCATCCATCGGGAAGGGCGGACGGGTGGAACGCCGAATCGTTGTGATACAATCAACTACACCCGCACGCCGGTGCCGTCCCAGATTGCTTCCTGGCGGCGGCGCGGACTGAAACTGTAACTGACCACCCCGGGAGATTGACTATGCCGTTTCTGACCAGGTCCGGAAGTGTGACGATCGATGACAATCGCTTCTCCTACTGGGAGGCCGGCAGTGGGAAGCCGGTCATGATGCTGCACGGCAATCCCGGCACGAAAAACGATTTCAAGTTTTTGGCCGAGAAACTCTCGGGCTCCGGGTGGCGCTGCATCGCCATCGATCGTCCCGGTCACGGGAACAGCGAGGAAGCCCTGGGTGATGCCCCTGATCCGTGGCTTGACGCAACGTTGCTGGCTCAGGCCGCAAGAAAGCTGGCCGGTGGCCCGACGTTATGGATCGGCTATTCCCTGGGGGCATTCACCTGCCTGAAAGTGGCTTTGAAAGACCCTGAAGTTGTGAACGGCCTCGGACTCATCTCTCCGTTCATTCAGCCGCGTGACCCGAATGAATCGCCGTCTGCCATACCCGGCATGGCGAAAGGCTACTTTCTGCGCTCGTTTTTCGGCATCGTGATGCCGTTTCTGGCGCAGTCGAAGCTGCGTCAGCATCTGCAACGGGTATGGGAGCCGGCCGAAATTCCGTCTCTGACCCTCGAAGACGAACTGCGGCAGTATACGGTCTTCGAAACGCTGCTGGCCACAATGAACGACAAGAATGACCTGCTGAAGCTGTTGAAGGAAGTCCAGGGAAAACTTGATGCAATCTCCTGCCCCGTGCTGGCCGTGACGGGCGACAAGGACGCTGTCTGTGATTCGACCGAGCAGCTTCGGATTCTCAGCGAGAAAATACCGAGGGCGAAGAGTGTGAAAATCGCCGCCGGTGGCCACGGTCTGCCGTTTACTCATGCCGATCAGGTGTTTCAGTCGCTGATACAAGAGTTCGGCCCGGGAAAAGCGTAGACTCAAGCGGCCACCTGGGCAAAAGGGAACACTTCGCAGGCCTCTCCCGCGTCAAAACTGTTGGCGAGCGGCTACTTGCGCTGAGACGGCGAATCTGTTACTATCCGCGCCGACGAAGACTCCGGATTTTCAGGAGATGCGGATGAGACTGCGACCGACCGTCATAGGCCGAACAGCCGATCTTCGTCACCCCCTCTGCCGAACTTTCCGTTTCCTGTTACTGCTTGTGGCGACGGTGATTTCAGCTTTCGTTACCGGATGTGGCGACAAAGGGCACGGCGTCGTCATTGCGGGTTCGACGTCGGTACAGCCGGTGATGGAAAAAATCGCCGGAGCGTATCGCAAACAGTTTCCCGACCGGCGGGTGACCGTCGAAGGCGGCGGCAGTTCGGCCGGAATCATGGCGGCCCGCACGGGAACCGCCCACCTGGGCATGTCGTCGCGCGGTCTCAAGAAAGATCATGCGGATGAGCAGACACTGACCGCGATTCCTCTTGCGCTCGATGCCATTGCCGTCATCGTCAACCTCGACAACCCCGTGCAGGCTTTGTCTGTTTCACAGCTGCGCGATCTGTTCAGCGGCAAGGTGAAGAACTGGCAGGAGGTCGGCGGGAAAGCGCGTGAAGTGCATCTGGTCGTGCGCGAAGAGGGTTCGGGCACGCGTTCGGCCTTCGAAGAACTGGTCATGAAGGAAGGCAAGATCGAACATCCGGTCGATGCGTACGCTCTGGTCCAGGATTCAACGGGAGGGGTGCGAGAAGTGGTGCGCACGGATCCCGGGGCGATCGGCTTCATCTCTCTCGGTGCCGTCACGAAGCAGATCAAGGCGTTGCATATCGACGGTGTCGAACCGACCGTGGATGCGGTGAAGAGCAAAGAGTACAAGTTGGTGCGACCTTTTCTTTTAGTAACGAACGGACCCCCGGCGACGGATACGCAAATGCTGATTGACTACGCGCTCGGAAGCGAGAGCGTCCGGCTGCTGCTGCAGGAGGGCCTGGTCAGTGTTCATTGAACCCGTGACCACCGGCCACCTGCAGCGCCGCGAACGGCGAATTCAGCTGTCGCTGATGGTGATTGCCTGTTCGTCGCTGGCGATTCTGGCGCTGATCATCGTGTTTGTCTTTCGCGAAGGTCTGCCGATCATCTGGAAAACCGGATTGTCCCAGTTCCTTCTCGGCAATCACTGGGGACCGACCAAAGGGCAGTTCGGCATTTTCCCGATGATCATCGGCACGATTCAGGTGACGTTCGGCGCCCTGGTGCTCGGCGTACCCTTCGCCCTGTTGGTGGCCGTCTATCTGTCAGAGTTTTCGACGCCGACAACTCGGACGATCATGAAAGCCTCGATTGAGTTGCTGGCGGCTATTCCCTCGGTTGTGTTCGGGTTTATCGGCGTGATCGTCATTGTTCCATTTATTCGTGAGACGTTCGGCGGAACCGGCTTTTCGGTCCTTTCGGCTTCGCTGATTCTGGGAGTGATGATTCTGCCGACCGTGATCAGCATTGCGTACGAGTCGCTGAGGGCGGTCCCGCAGGCGTATCGCGAAGGAGCGCTGGCCCTGGGGGCGACCCCCTGGCAGAGCACGATTCGCGTCGTCGTCCCTGCCGCCCGCTCAGGTATTGTGACGGCGGTCATCCTCGGCATGGGAAGGGCTATCGG
This sequence comes from uncultured bacterium, assembly GCA_964472075.1. Lineage (GTDB taxonomy): Bacteria > Muiribacteriota > Ozemobacteria > Ozemobacterales > Ozemobacteraceae > CAYYIY01. The sequence goes on from CAYYIY010000069.1 coordinate 20,113, forward strand.
GGAGACGATGGCCGTGATCATGGTCGCCGGGAATGCCGTGGTCATTCCCACATCGCCGTTGCATCCGTGTCGCACGTTGACCAGCAACATCGCCATCGAGATGGCATACGCTTCGGGGGCGCATCAGCAGGCATTATTCGCGACCGGCGTCGTTCTTTTCATCATGATCTTTCTGCTCAATCTGCTGGCTTCAGCCCTGGTGAGGCGCCGATGACCTCGGACACTCTGCAACGGAATTTGCGGCACAGCCGACTGGGCGTCGGCCTGAGCAAGGCGGCTACTGTGGCGATCGCCCTGATTCTCTTCGCGATTCTTGTCTTCATTTGCGTTCGCGGCATCGGCCGGCTCTCACCCGCGTTTTTCCTGCAAAGCCCGGTCGATCTCGGACGTGAGGGTGGGGTGTTTCCCATCATCGTATCGACCCTGGTTCTCTGTGCACTCGCCTTGCTTATCGCGGTGCCGCTCGGGGTCACGACGGCCGTTTTCCTCACCGAATACACCCGCGAGGGCTGGGTTACACTGTTGATCCGCTTCGGGGCGGAATGTCTGGCCGGCATTCCCTCGATCATCTTTGGATTGTTCGGCTTCATGCTGTTTGTCGTCAGTCTCGACATGGGATGGTCTCTGCTTTCAGGCGGTCTGACCCTGGCCTGCATGGTGCTGCCGACGATCATTCGCACCTCAGAAGAGGCGATCAAAACCGTGCCGAAAGGGTTGCGCGAGGTCGGCTACTCGCTGGGAGCCACCAAGTCGCAGATCATCACCCGCATTATTCTGCCACAAGCACGCAACGGTATTGTCACCGGCATCATTCTCGCCCTCGGCCGGGCTATCGGCGAGACTGCCGCTGTCATCTTTACGACCGGAATCTCGATCGAGATGCCGACCTCTTTGTTTGATTCGGCCCGGTCGTTGTCGGTGCATTTCTATCTGCTGGCGCGTGAGGGAATCTCGATGGAGATGGCCTACACGACCGCCCTGGCATTGATGCTGATCATTCTGATCATCAATCTGACGACGAATGTTCTGTTGGCTCGAAAACGTTGATGTATGAACGACATGATGAACAAAGAACTCGTACAAATTGAGAATCTGAGTTTTACGTATCCGGGGCCGCCGCCGCAGACGGCTCTGCGCAACATCTCCTTTTCGATGTCTGCCGGAAGCATATTGTCGATTATCGGACCGAGTCGCAGCGGAAAGTCGACCTTTCTGAGGTTGATCAACAGGCTGCAGGAGGTCAGTCAGCCTGGGACAATCGAGGGACGGATCCTGTTTGACGGTGCCGATGTCTATGCGCCGGAGACCGACCCTTACCAGATTCGTCGCCGCATCGGCTTCGCCTTCGACAAGCCGCTGGCCCTCGACATGTCGATCTACGACAACGTCACCTTCGGCCCGAGGCAGGCCGGGCAGACCAACCGCGGTGAACTCGATCGTCTGGTCGAAGAGTCTCTGCGGGCTGCCTTCCTGTGGGACGAAGTGAAGGATCGATTGTCGATGAATGCTCTGCGGCTGTCAGGAGGGCAGAAACAGCGCCTCTCGATTGCTCGTTCCCTGGCCCTGAAACCGCGTTTGCTCCTGCTCGACGAACCGTGCTCGGCGCTGGACCCGATCTCGACGGCTCGCATCGAGGAAGCACTGCTCAATCTGAAAAAGGAAACCGCCTGCATTCTGGTGACCAACAATACCAAACAGGCGGCTCGCGTTTCTGATGTCACCGCGTTTTTTCTGCTGGGTGAACTGGTCGAAATCGGGCCGACACGCGAAATCTTCACCCTGCCCAAAGACCGACGCACCGATGATTATATTGCGGGGAAGTTCGGCTGATGCTGCAACCGGTTATTGAAGCCATTCACCTGAACTTTTACTACGGTCTGTTTCACGCGCTGAAAGACATTTCGGTGGTGATGCAGGACCGGGCGGTAACGGCGTTGATCGGGCCGAGCGGCTGCGGCAAGTCGACGTTTCTGCGACTGATGAACCGCATGAGTGATCTGGTGCCCGAAACGCGGGCGACCGGGTCATTGCAGGTGCTCGGCAGAGACATCTTCGACCCGCGCTATGAACCGGTGGAACTGCGTCGCCGGGTCGGCATGGTCTTTCAGCACCCGAATCCGTTTCCGGCGAGCGTGTATGAGAACCTTGCTTTCGGTCTGCGTATCGATGCGCCGCAAAAGGAATCAGAGATCGAGCGGATAGTACAGGAGAGCCTTGAAGCCGTTGATCTCTGGAACGAACTCAAGGATCGTCTGCAGATCCCGGCGTTGTCGCTCTCTGCCGACTACCAGCAGCGGTTGTGCATTGCGCGCGCTATTGCCATTCGACCGGCCGTGCTGCTGATGGATGAACCCTGTTCCTCGCTTGATCCGATGGCGACGCGAAAAGTTGAAGAGCTGATTTTCGCGTTGAAGAAGGATTACGCGATCGTCATCGTGACCCACTCGATGCAGCAGGCGGCGCGTGTTTCCGACTTCACCGGATTCATGCTGCTGGGCGAACTCATCGAGTTCGGGCCGACCCCCGAACTGTTCCGACGACCGACCGACAAACGAACCGAAGAGTACATCTCAGGAAAATACGGATGAAGATGCAGACCGGTCTTTCACATCCACCAAGGAAAGTTTTTTATGACCATTCGCAGACACCTTGACCAGGAAATTGAAGAATTGCGCGAGATGCTCGACCTCATGAGCCATACCACTCTGCAGATGCTGATAAGAGCCATCAATAACTTGTACGAAGCCGATCAGGCGGAATTTGATCGCATCTTCGATCTCGAGGTGGACGTTAACCGTCTGCAGATGAAAATCGACGACCTCGCCTGGAAGATCATGGCTTTGTACCAGCCGACGGCATCCGATCTCCGCTTCCTGATCGGAAGCATCAAGGCAGCGGTCGATCTCGAACGTGTGGGTGATGAGGTATGCGTCATGTGTCGGCGAGCCATGGAGCTGCATGAAGAAGCGTTTCGCATTCCGCCCAACGATCTGACGGAACTCGAGATCATGACTCGCAGCGTGTACAAGGATGGAGTGGCCATCCTCATGTGTCCGAATGAAGACCTGGCTGATATCATTCTGTCATCGGACGACACCATCGATCGGGCTCTCGGCGATCTTTTTCAGAAAGTGCTGCAGAATCTGCATGAGAACCCGGCACAGGCGGAAAGCTGGCTGGACTTTCTGGCGATCGGCCGTTCCCTCGAACGCATCGCTGATCACGCCACCAATCTGGCTGAAATCGCCATTTTCATGCTCAAAGGCAAGGATGTGCGACACAAGGGCATGGCGTTCAAGTAACGAAGTCGGCCGTGTTCGGCAAGACAACGTATGCCTTCGGTCTCTGCGGTGTGTCTTTCGGTGAGGTCAGGCGCGACCGGCCGCCATGGCCTGCAGGCGGGCGATTCGCTCGGCCATCGGCGGGTGCGTCGAGAAGAGAGAGGCGATCCCCCCACCCCTGAGCGGGTTGACAATGAACATATGGGCGGTTGCTCCCCCCGCTTCGTGCATCGGAACTTGTTGAACCCCTGATTCCAGGCGGGCCAGCGCTCGGGCCAGCGACAGCGGGTTGCCGCAGATCTGCGCGCCGAGACGGTCGGCTTCGAACTCGCGCGATCGTGAGATGGCCATCTGAATCAGCATTGCGGCAATCGGGCCGAGAATCATCAGCAGCAATGCGGCCAACGGACTGCCGCGCCGATCGTCGTCATCGCGATATCGACCGCCGAACATCGCGGCGTAATGAGCCATTTGAGCGAGGTAGGTGATGGCGCCCGCCAGCGTCGCGGCAATGGTGCTGATCAGAATATCGCGGTTCTGAACATGAGCCAGTTCGTGGGCCATGACCCCTCGCAACTCGTCTCGCGTCAGCATGCGCAGAATGCCGACGGTTGCCGCCACCGCGGCATTGTTCGGGTTCCGTCCCGTCGCGAATGCATTCGGCGACTCAGATGGAATGACATAAACCTTCGGCATCGGCATTCCGGCTGCCTGAGACAGCTCACGTACGATGCCGACCAGATCCGGAGCCTCATGTTCGCTTACCTGCCGCGCGCCGTACATGGCCAGCACGATCTTGTCTGAGAACCAGTAACTGACCACGTTCATGACGCCGGCCATCATCAACGCGATCGTCATTCCCTCCTGGCCGCCGATGGCCCCGCCGGCCACGACGACCATCGCCGTCAGCAAGCCAAGCAGCATAGTGGTTTTCAACATACGAATGGTCCTTTCATGCCCCGAGTTTCGTGTTCGAGAAATCGGGTGCGTGATGAGTTTTTCATACTATCAGACCGGTGCCGCCGCAGAAAGGTTCCCGATTTCGATGTCGCAACGAATCGTGCTGTCGATTCTTGCTTTCAGAAGATTCAAGCGCATTTCGCTTGTCTTCAGGCGCGGGTCTCAAATCGCCCTGATGGGGCCTCTGAATGCCCATTGGTAATGCCGCAGGTCGGGTTTGCAGTGACATGACACTGGACTGGATCCTGCGGTTCGGGTATAACGCGACTATGCATTCTGTGAACCGGGTTGTTCTCATCAGCATTGGCACCGAGATTCTCTTCGGAGAAATCGCCGACACCAACGCGCCGTTTCTCGCCGGCGAGCTGACGCGCCGCGGGGCCGACGTGGCTCGCATTGTGGTCGTTCCCGATGATCGCCGGCTGCTGGTGAACGCCGTCGGGCAAGCACTGCTGGAAGCTGATCTGGTGCTGACCAGCGGCGGGTTGGGGCCGACAGATGACGACCCCACCCGTGAGGCGGTCTGCGAAGTGCTGGGTGAAGTGCCGGAAGTCGACCCGGTGGTGCTTGCCCGCATCGAAGCCTTCTTCAAGGCGCGCGGTCGACAGATGCCGATCGGCAACCAGAAGCAGGCCTGGAAGACACCAGGTGTCGAGATTCTCGACAACCCGATCGGCACCGCTCCCGGATGGTTTGCCCGGGCTGGGGCGCGGGTCATCGTGAATATGCCCGGCCCGCCGACCGAAATGAAAAGGATGTGGGTTGAGCAGGTGCTGCCTCGGCTGACGTTTGCGCAGCCCGGCTTCTGGGAACAGACGCTGCATACAAGCGGCATCGGCGAAAGCATGGTGGCTGAGCATCTGGGTGAACTGACGCGCGGGGTGAACCCCTACGTCGGCACCTATGCCCGACAGGCCGGCGTTGATATTCGCGTTTCGGCGCGAGCGGCTTCACTCGCCGAAGCAGAGGCATTGGCCCGCCCTATCGTTGATCAGATCAGTCTTGTCGTTGCAGACTACTTGTACGGGGTGAATGAGGAAACCCTGGCATCAGCGATCGGAAAGCGGCTGCAGGAACGAGCGCAGACCGTCGCGACGCTTGAATCACTGACCGGCGGTCTTATCGCCGACAAGCTGACGGATGTTCCCGGGGCGAGTGCGTGGTTTCGGGGGGCGATCACGGCGTATACCCCGGCCGCCAAGGTGACGTTCGGGGTGTCGGAGTCGCTCATTGCGACAAACGGCATTGTTTCCGAATCTGTGGCCAGAGAAATGGCTCGTTGTGCACGTGAACGCCTGAATGCCGATTGGGGAATCGCCACGACCGGGGTTGCAGGCCCGGACCCGCATGGCGGCTGTCCACCCGGACAAGCCTGGGTTGCCGTTTCCGGGCCGCAGAATGAGACTGCACGCTTGTTGAATTGGCCGGGGTCTCGCCGACAGATCAAAGAGCGAACGGCCGATACCGCCCTGAAACTTCTCTTCGATGCTTTGAAAACAGCGAAATGAGTGCTCCAGATACACGTTCCGGCTTGCCCCGACCTTCGCCGCATCTGACGACCTCGCTGCAGCGGCCGCAGGGGAAGCCGGGGGTGCTTCGCCTGTTCTTTGCCGTCCGAATTCCCGATCATATTCGCGAGCGTCTGATGCGAGTACAAGGCGAATTGAACCGTGACTGGCGTCTCGTTGCCCCCCATCAGATGCACATTACGCTGGCCTTCATGGGCGAAGTTCCCGAAGCGGATCTCCCCTCGGTGATGCATGCCGGAGAGCGAGCGGTGGCTAAGATTGCCCATGCCTTTCCGGTAAAACTCGGAGAGACCGGCGCGTTTCCCGATACCCGAAATCCGCGCATCTGGTTCGTCGAGGCGCAATCAGTCGAACTGCCGATACTGGCTCAGTCTCTCCATGAAGATTTGAAGCCGTGGTGTGATCCAAAGCCTTTCCGTCCGCATCTGACTCTGGCGCGCCGTAAGGCCGAACATGCACGATTTGTCCAGGTTGCCGTCGATCGAGAGTGGCTGGTGAACTCAATTGAGCTGATCAGGAGTGAACTCAAGCCGTCCGGCCCGGTCTACACCGTGATGCGCAGCTTTCCCCTGGCAGTATCAGAGCACTCACGGTGAAAGATGACTGATCATGGTCTGCCGAATTCACCCCTCTGCTGCGTGACGGAGCAACGGCATACGGGTACTCGTCGAAGCAGCTGGCAAATCGATGTAACGCGAAAATCCATACGGCGAAAGCCGGAATGAGGTGCGAGAAATGAAAACGAACATCATTCTGTATGTCGCCGATCAGCAGGCGAGTTCCATGTTCTATCGCCAGGTACTGCAGGCGGCTCCGACGCTCGATGTGCCGGGCATGACCGAGTTTCGACTCGGAGATGGCGTGGTTCTCGGCCTGATGCCGGAGGCCGGAATCAAACGACTGCTCGGGCCGGGTTTGCCTGATCCGTCCCAGGCTTCCGGAGTCCCTCGCGCCGAGTTGTATCTCACGGTTGATGAGCCGGCTGACTTTCACGCTCGTGCTCTCGCGCACGGGGCTCGTGAACTCAGTCCGTTGCTGCCGCGCAACTGGGGAGATGATGCCGCTTACAGCCTCGACCCCGACGGACATGTTCTCGTCTTCGCCTGCCCGACAAGACCTCTTCCCTGATTTCCTGATGGGAGACAAAACACGACGCGCCGGGCGAACCCGGCGCGTCGTGTTTGAGATAATTCGGTCTTTATCTGCC
>CAYYIY010000070.1:0-2021 GCA_964472075.1 uncultured bacterium
GGCCCACTCCAGGGGAACACCCCTTCTACCTTCTGCCGTTTCGCATGGCTCCCATCGAGCGGGAAAAGGCGTTCCGCGGCAGATTTCTCATCCTCAGCCCCTTCCTGCTCTGCCGTTTTGGGAATCTCGAACGTCTTCCCGAGACCGTTCCGGCACAATGCGAGCGAGGGTCACCGAGACTGCGCGGCACGATCATGCCGTCTTTCTGTCGTTCCGCCGCTCAGTATCGCGAAGGTTCCATCACCGCAGCGCCGAGGTTGTCTTTCCCAGAGTCTCTCGCCGGCGCACAACCAGTACAAACAAGTTTTGCGGAAATTCTGGACGTCTGGTCGATGCTGTATCGGTCTCTCCCGCGGCGTCAAAAGCAGAGGTTCGCTCGTCCGAGTTCCGTCGAGCCGAAGGCACAATACCTGGCTCGCTTCCGCTCGCTTACATATCCGTGGCGACCGGTTCTCGACCCGCTCGGTCGAGATCGACAGCTGCCGTTTCTGGTGACACCGGAAAGTTCTCCGACACTGGAAGACCTGGTCGGTCAGCCGTTTTCGGTGACACCGCAGTTTCACGAAACCTTCTCTGAAGCCGTGCCGCATCGGTTCGACCTCGTCACCACGTATCGCCATTCCCCCGAAGCGTTCCCGCCCCCGGTCTGGAACATCGATCGACTGCCATGGGAAACACGTGTCGTCGGTCTCACCCGCGGTGCACCGAAACGGCCCCGTCTCGACCGTCTCCCACGTTCTCCGCGACCTGTCGTCCCGGTTGCCGACATGCGCTTCCGCTTTCAGACGCGGCGTGAACGACCGCTCAATCTCGTGTCTGCCGCAGCCTCGACTTCCCGGCTTCACCCCCTGTCACTCCATCTCTTGCCCGCCTTCACCCCACCGGAACGACGGTTGATGCAAGGAGCGCCTCATTTCGTTCCCGAAGCCCACGGGTTGCTGCGCCGAGATTCCCCGGCTCCGTTGGCTTATCCGGTGCCATTCCGCACGCAGGAGCGCATTCTGTACTGTTCGCTGCTCACCCTCGCCCCTCCATCGTTTGAAAAAGTGGCGCCGCGCGAACACCCGTCGGACATCTCTTCGCCTCAGGTCCCGGAGCGTTCCATTTCCGCCAGGCTGCCGGCCGGGACCGCACACACACGCTTTGTGCCCTCCTTCTGCAGTAATGACATGGCACCGCGGGTTCCTCGAGCCGCACACTGGAGCGCAACGCTTCTTCTCCTGTCACGCGCCTCGCCGTGCGACCGAGATCCGCGCGTTCTCGTCACCCGACCCGAGCGGCCCGACTTCGACTCGACGTTCATGTCACGCCCGGAAACCGTTGCCGATCAGGTTCGTTTTTTCTTATCAACCTCTGCGAATCAACGACCGCTCGAGCGGCCCTGCCACCAAGTCGGCAAACCCGATCGACTACCGCCCGGAACTCTCGGATTGCCGGATTGGATCGATCTACCGAACTGGGTACGCCCACCCGCCGGTTTACCGCTCGACTCGGAAAGTGTCCAGGTCTGGGAGCCGGGCGATCAGCGTCCGGAAGCATAAGAACTGGTACAATCATCGTGATTTTTCTGCTGATCGTCGCCCTGCTGCCCGTCTGGGCATTCTTTCGCTATCTGCGTTACATGGATCGCGCAGAACCTGAACCGGACCATCTGGTTAACAGCGCCTTGTGGCATGGCATCGCCGTCGCCCTTCCAGTCGTCATTCTCGAAGGCCTTTACGAGTATGCCTTCGGCAAGCCGCCGAAGGAGTTCGGCCCTCTGCTGGTTCATTGCCTGATCGGCATCGCCCTTATCGAAGAAGCCGGCAAACTCTGGGCCGGACTGCAACACTGGGACAACCCCGAATTCAACGAAGAAAACGACGGAATCGTCTATGTCACGGCCGCCTCTCTCGGGTTCGCCGGCATCGAGAACGTACTCTATGTGTTGCAGGAAGGATTCGGCGTCGGGGTCATTCGCGCGCTCATGGCGATTCCCATGCACATGTGCTGCGGAGTGATCATGGGCTATTATGCCGGTC
>CAYYIY010000070.1:2031-3024 GCA_964472075.1 uncultured bacterium
TGAAGGCGAGAAACGGCGCGCCCTGCTGGTCAGCGGTTTCGTCTATGCCGTGGTCATTCACGGCGTCTATGATGCCTTTCTGCTCAGCGGTCAGGACCTGCTCGTCCTGGTCATGTTTCTGGGTTCACCGGTCTTCTGTTTCAGAACCATCAATCGATTGCTGGCCGAGGGTCGCGAAATGTCTCTCGAACGACTTCACCAGCTTCGTAAAAAAGGGGGTTCCGCCACACCGTCTGCGGGTCAGGCGGTCGCTTCCCCCGTTTCTCAATCAGCCGCCGGCACTCTCATCGCTCAGCCCTCGCAATCCATCACGGCGCCACCGACCTTTCTGTCGAATGTCGCGCTGCTGCTTTCCTACGTAATCTTCAGTGTTTCCGGCCTTTTCTGGGGGATCATTCTCATCCAGGTTGTGACACATCTTTCCGACCCCGATCTTTTGTACGGCATTATCGGCGGGGTCATTCTTACCGGTTTGCCGCTGTTGTGCGCTCGACAGCTGTATCGTTATGGCAATCGCTCCCGAGTCGCTATCAATATGTCGGCACCGCCTGTCGATGAGTCGCGACACCGTATCGGTTAATCATTCCTGTCAGCAGTCATTCCAGATTTCCTTTTTCCCCTTCCCCTTTTCGTTGACGAATGGAGGGGTGACAGGTAGAATGCGTGAGTCTTGCGGGAGGACACCATGAAATTTCTCACACTCAGCGATAAAGGCTCTGTTCGCCCTAACAACGAAGATTATGCCGAAGCGGTGCAGGTAAAATGGACCGGCCCATTGGGGCAGCCCGATATGCTCACGGCACTGTTTCTTGCCGACGGAATGGGCGGTGCGGCCGCCGGTGAATTTGCCTCGATGATGGCCGTCCGCACGTCAAAAGACAACCTGCTCAAGACTCTCTTCTTCCGTCCCCCCGAAGAGTTGCAGCATGTCGATCTGCAGAAGTTTCTTGCCGATTCGTGCATCGAAGCCAACAATGCCATTTTCCAGAAAGC
>CAYYIY010000070.1:3039-17079 GCA_964472075.1 uncultured bacterium
GGAAGGCATGGGTACGACGCTCGTTTCAGCCGTCATTTTTCACGATATTCTGTCGATCGTACATGTCGGTGACAGCCGCGCCTACCTGTATCGCGAAGGCAAGCTGCAGACGATCACCCGCGACCACTCGCTCGTACAGGAGCTCATCGACCAGGGAAAAATCACCCCCGAACAGGCCAAGGTTCACCCGAATCGCAACATCATCACGCGCGCGCTCGGCGTGTCGCCTCAGGTCGAGCCGGAAGGACGGCGGATTCCGCTGTATACCGGCGATATTCTGGTCATCTGCTCAGACGGCCTGTGCGGATATGTTGAAGATTCGACGATCAAGCACAATATCGAGAACGCCGAACCCGGCCCGAAGTTCGATTATCGCGGTCTGGCCGAGAATCTGATCAAGGTCGCGATTCTCGCCGGTGGTTTCGACAATGTGACGGTCGCGATCTACCAGCATGTAACCCCCTGCTGAAGCTCGTGCCGACAAGACACTTGCCGCCGTCGACGAGTCGTTTGAAATCCACGTGATTCCAGTTTACGAGCCTACTCCCCTGTGATATTCTGGCCCCTATGAATGACGATCCGTTGAAGAGCCGCAACCCGGATCTCTCGTCCTTTTCGCAACGCGTCGACCTGTACATCAAGAACAAGAACCACATCATCGACGTCCTGCAGGAAGAGAACGAGAGGCTGCGACAGCAGCTGGCTCAACATGCCGCAGGCGCCACCCAGGCCCCGTCTCCCACGGCGGCGGGTGCGCCGGCCTCACCGTCGCCTGAACTTCTGGCTGAATTGCAGCAACTGAGACAGCAGGTCCAGCAACAGCAGGAAGAGCTGCGACGCGGGTTTCAGGAACATCAGCAGGCGGCAGATCTGCGTGCCGGTCTCGAGCGAGCCGAGAAGCAGCTCGCCGAGCTGCAGAGCCAGCGAGATCAAGCGCAGCAGCAGATCGCCGAACTCAAGCGACGCCGTGAAGAAGAGCTGGCGGCTGCCGCCCGGCAACAGGCTCGCGCCGCCGAAACAGCCGCGCTGGAGTCGCGTTTGTCCGAGTTGGAACAACAGCTCAGCAAGGCTCTGAAAGAGAACACAAACCTTGCAAGCGAAAAAGAGCGCCTGCAACAGGAACTTGATGAGGCGAATGCCAAAGACCCGGTTCCCCCGGAAATCGTTCGCGAGATGCAGACCCTGGCGCGCGACAACAGTATGCTGCGAGATTCCCTGAAGCAGGCCGAAGAAACGGCTCGCGCTCATGCGCTTGATGCCGCGCAGGTCGAGTCGCTGCGAACCGAGAAAGCCGCGCTCGCCGCGCAGCTTGTCGAAGAACGACGCCGGGCCGCCGATCTCGAGAAACAAGCCCAGACCGCCACCGCGCGCGCCCAGGAGCTGGCTAAAGCCGCAGCCATGGCCGCCTCGATGGTCAAACCCGGTTCCTCAGGCGAGTTTTCAAGCACCTCTGAAGAAAGCCACACGCTGCGCAAGCAGATGCGCGAGTGGAAAGATCAGGCCGAAGCCGCGCAACAGAAAGTACGCGTTCTCGAAGAACGAGAACAGCAGCTGCAGCATAAAAGCGAAGAACTGCAGGCACGTCTCGATGCCCTGCAACAGGAATTCGATCACGAGAAGGCAACCATTGCCAATGCCGTGTCCCAGTTCGAAGCAATGCAAAGCGAGAACCAGACACTGCGAGAGCGTCTCGCCTCTTATAGTCAGGGTTCGACGCGCCTGCAGGAGGAAGTCAAACGTCATCAGCAGACAGCAGCGGCCGCCCGTGAAGAAACCGAAAACCTGCATCAAGTCATTGTCGGTCTCGAAGAAGCCATCAAAGAGCGTGATAATGAAATTCAGCGCCTGCAGGGCGAAAGCGAAAACTGGCGCACCGCTCACGAGCTGGCACTGAAAGAGATCGAGGAAATCAGGAAAGCAAATCTGCCGCTGTATGAAGCCAAACAGCAACTCGATGCGATGATCGAGCGTGAGCGGCTGATGACGGCAAAGATCGAAACTCTTCAGCAGCAGCGTCAGATGCTCGAGGGGCAGTTGTCACGCATCTTCTTCGGGCCGCCCCCCGCGATCAAGAGGCTCATGGATACCGACACGACTGCAGCTTCAGCCGATGCCGTGCCCGAGATACAGGCCTTCGAAGTCCATCTGCCGTTCTGCTTCCCGGACCGCCTGCCCATGCCGATGCGCATGTCGTGGCAGCGCCTGCCTGAAGCCTATCAACAGAAAGCCCGCGAAGAAGGGCGGTATGCCTTCAGAGTCATTCGCCCGGTTCGTTTTTCACGCACCTTCCTGCATCTGGCTCTGATGGCTCCGTCTTCGATCAGCCCCCAGACGCAGACTCTGCCGGTTCTCCCGCCGAGAATTCCCCGAATGCACCCGGTTCTGACCTTCAATGCCGATCTGCAGCCGCTGCATTTCAGTGACGTCTCGTTCGACGTACGCAGCCCTCATCTGACGCGGCTCCTGATCGTCAGACGCGCCGAACCCGACATTCACCCCGAAGCCGGGCCACGGCCACGTTTCCGGCCCGTCGCCTACTCGTTCCAGATGTTTCTGCAGAGTCTCGAAAAAGCGTTGTTTGCCGAATATCACGAGGAGTGCCGACGACTGCAGGGTCGCGTTCCGCTCACGATTCTCGCGCGCGGCCCGGTCACACGCGGCGGCTTCTTCCGTGCTCTCGAACCGAAACGACCAGCCATTCTGCCGCTCATTTCCGGCATCAAACCGTCCCCGAAGCGATTGCATCTGTATCGCATTCCGTTCGAGATGCAGATTCCCCGCAACCGTATCAATATGCTGCTGAAAGGCATCGAACAGACTCTTTCCGCCCTGACTTCACACCTTGACCAGAACACACCGGCGACGGCCGATCGTACCGGCACGCCGACCACGAAACCCCGACCCGAGGAGGACGCATGAAGCGCACATACCTGCAAGACGAAGCCACCACTCACTACAACCTTGGCATCGCTTATTACACGAAGGGCCAGTATGAGCAGGCCATCTCCGAATGGATCCAGTCGCTCATCAAGAACCCGCAGAACAGCGAGGCCCGCTTCAAACTCGGCGTCGCATACTACCAGCTGAACCGCATCGACGAAGCACTGAAGGAATGGGAGATCGCGGTTTCGCTCGACCCGAAGAACTTCGAGGTGCTGCACAACCTCGGTATCGCTTATTACAACAAGGGTGACGACGCCAAGTCGATCGAGAACTGGGAACAGTGTCTCGAGATTCGCCCGCAGGACCCCGAGATTCATTTCAAGCTCGGTATCGCCTACTACAATCTGGGCAAGGAAGAACAGGCCATCAACCTGTGGGAAAAAGCCTCGGCGCTGAACCCTGAAGATTCCGACATCTTCTTCCGCCTCGGGGTCGCGTATTACAACAAGGGCTTCGATGACAAGGCCGTCATCGCCTTCAACAAGTCGATCGAACTGAACCCGAAGAACGCCGAAGCGCACAACAACCTCGCCATCGTCTACTACCGGCTCGAGATGTTCCAGCAGGCCATCGACGAGTGGAAGAAAGCGCTCGCGCTGAACCCGCGCCAGCCCGAGATCTTCAACAACCTCGGCAACGCCTACAGCAAGCTGAACATGCACCGCGAAGCGATCGAGGCCTGGCAGAAAATTCTCGAGATCACACCGAACAATTCCGAAGTGTATTTCAAACTCGGGTCGGCCTACGGCAAGCTCGATGAACTCGACAAGGCAATCGACTGCTGGCAGCACTGCATCTCGATCAACCCGAACGACGTCGAAGCGCACTACAACCTGGGTGTCGCTCACTACAACACCGGCAACTTCAAGAAGTCGATCACCTACTGGAATACCGTGCGCGAGAAGCGCAGCGAAGATGCCGACATCTGCGAGAAGATCGGGAATGCATACTGCGGCCTCGAAGACTTCAACGAAGCCGCCAAGTTCTGGAACCGCGCCAGTTCGTACGTTCCCGATGATCCGCAGCTGCATCACAAGCTCGGTATCGCCTACTCGAAGCTGAACAAGACACAGGAAGCGATCTTCCAGTGGCAGAAAGCGGTTGAGCTGGACGCCAACCACTTCGAGGCGCATCACAACCTCGGCATCGCGTTCTACAATCTGCAGCGTTTCGACGAAGCCATCAAAGAATGGGAACGGTCGCGCGATCTAAATGCCACCGACCCGGACATTTACTTCAAACTCGGACACTCATACCGGCAGAAGCGCCGTCTCGACGACGCCATCAACGCCTGGAAGAAGGCCATCGAGCTTGATCCGAATAATCCGAACGCGCACTTCGTGCTCGGCAACGCCTTCGACGAGAAGGGCCTGATCGATGACGCGATTCTCTCGTGGCGCCGCGTGGTCGAACTGTCGCCCAACGATGTCGACGCACACAACAATCTGGGTATCGCGTATTTCCAGAAGAATCTGTTCGACAAGGCCGCCGCCGAATGGGAAGAAGCCGTGCGCATCAGCCCGGAAAACGGCGAGTTGTACAACAAGCTCGGCATCGCTTATATCAAGCTCGAACTGTTCGACAAATCGGTCGAGTGCTGGGAAAAGGCGCTGCGCTACAAGCCCGAAGACACCGACATTCTGTCGAATCTCGCCACGGCGTATCACAACCGCGAGATGTACGACAAAGCGATCGACATCTGGAAGAAGGTCATCAAGTACAACCCGCAGGATGCCGAAGCCCGCAACAAACTGGCGATTGCCTACTACAACAAGGGCATGTTCGACCAGGCGATCGAACTGTGGCGCAAGGCCATCGAGATCAACCCGAAAGACGCCTCGGCGTTCTACAACATCGGCGTCGAAGAGTTCGAGAAGGGCCGCATCAACGAGGCGATCACCGCCTTCCGGCGCGTGCTCGAGATCGACGCCAACTTCCATCAGGTCTACTACAACCTGGCCGTCATCTATGGCCGCAAGCGGCAGTTCAATGAAGCCATCGACTGCGCGCGCAAGTTCCTGGCGAAGACCCCTACCGGTCTCGAAGCCGAGAACCTCAAAGCGCTCATCGAACAGTGCGAACGCGAAGTCGAGCTGGGCGCCGAAGCCTGATTCGCTCAACTACGTCTAATCTCAGAGCGCCTGACCGTATGGTCAGGCGTTCATTACTTATGCTCGTTCACGGGCCGGCAGAGGTTTTCTTGTCATGATAAAACTCGGACTATTATTCCGGCGGGCCGGGTGATTACGAGTCCTTTCAAGGGAAGCGATCACGTCGAAAAACGGCGAATCCTGGATTTGCAGCGTCAGGGAAATGTTACCGCCGGGAACTCTGATGATAAGAACTGTTTCTCACGCAAGTGAGCGATGTGAGATAGTCGGGGCGGAGCCGGGGTTGAGCTTGGCGACCAACTCGGTCATGCCCTGGGTCGGCTCGAATCGACAGCCAAGCAGTTCGGCCAATAAAAGAGCTTTCTGTTCAACTTCGGGAATGTTGCGTGAAGGATCGCTCATGACGGTGATGCGAGCGTGCCGATCGACAAGCACCACGTGGTATTCAAATCGATATCCACCCTTCGTGGAATGTTTCACTGCCGAGAGTCCCACGCAGAACACAGCATCGAACGAGCAAAAAAGCTTCTCTTCTCGCACCCCGTGCTCTTCACGACAAAACATTAACTGCCGAGTTCTCAGATCCGCCATGTAGTATTCCGACACGGACCGTCGACGAAACCAGTACCACGCGGCAAACAGCAGTGGAATCGGTAACAGGATCAATACCTCAGGGTGGGGCTTTCCACCCTTCGGTCCGCCAACCAGACCTGCCATGACGATCAAGACAGCGATCATCGCCGCAAGTTGCATATTCTGCTTCACCCCTGTTTCCCAGGGAGTGTCGAAATCGATCTTCACTCGTTGAGTAATAGCCCCAACTTCTCCGCATTGTGGTTTGCGAGCGGCTTTTCGAGACGCAAGATGTCCGAGTGATACAGGAGTTTGACTACTGTTTTCTTTTCCCGTGTGCATCACCATTCCTTGTTCACCTTCTTCTGAGGAAAATTCCTTGATGTTTCTCGCTCCTGGATGTTCATCTTATATCGGAGAGAATCAGTGCGGCGATGGGAAAAGATAAACCCCAGCCGATCAACAAAAGGGCACGGAACCAGGCGCCGTTCTTCCAGAGGCGATAGATGATGAACAGGTCGAGCCAGTACAGCCAATGAATCATCGGGCTGATCGACACGAGCCAGAGTCCGATGAAGAACCAGCGCCAGCCGTGAAATACTGGTGGTTCAACCGTTGCGGGAAATGGAACGGCACCGGCAGGCGAATGCGGCGGCAATGTCGTTTGTCCAGGTCGAGAATCTGAAACAGGCTCTGCTGGAGCAGCATGCGGATCTGACATTGGAGGCACGATCGACGCAGGCACGGCTTCTCGTGCGCGTTTTGCGGCCAAAGCCGCAGGTGAGTAATCAAATGGTTTGGGGTAGTCCTTCTCAGCAGGCCACTCGGGCAGGCGCGACTTGCAGTGCTGGCAGTGCCGGGCATCTACGCCCAGTTCACCACCGCAGAACGGGCAGTAGACGAAACCCTTGAACACCGCGCGCACCTGGCCGTTCTCGACCACGGTCTCCTGGCTTCCTTTGGTCTGCTGCACCGCGGGTTCGTATGGTTCTTCGCGAAGTGCGGTCGTCGGTTCCGTCGGCGTCACCCACGATGAATCACCTGTCTGTGAAGCCATTACAATCGGCTCAACAATCGTCTTCGCTCCTTCGGGCGCCGATGTCTGCGACGGTCGCATCGGCTCATCGTATCGATGGGTCGCCAGGTGGTCGACCTTGATTTCGAGCGGCGGTGACGTACCCTCATACCCCATCGGTCTGCGACGTTTCCGGCCGACAAACCGATTCATCAACCAGGCACCGATACCGAATCCGATCAGGAGAGACAGAATAGTATCCGTCGTCCCGCTCGGCATGCCGACGCCGAATGAACCACCTGTCTCATTTTCCAGGCCGCCCGACTCGTACGGTCGCGACTTGGCAAACTGCGGCTGAGCGACGCCGCCCGAACCTTCCAGACTGCCGACATTCGCTTCCGTCGCCTGTATCTTCCAGACCTGACCCGGACGGACGCCGACACCGTGATAGCCGTTTTCGACCACGCCCAACGAAGACTCCTTGCGCACGTAGAGTCCGAATTTGCCGTCCTGATAGCCGCGCACTTCAAACCGCACATTCGTTGCGTCAGGCACGAAGATGCTCTCGGGCACTCCGGTCACCTCTTCCGGACCGACGAAAACGGATCCGGGAATGCCGCGTTCGATCCGACCATCTTCCGTCATTCCGACATGCCGTCCCTGAGCATCAAACGCATGCAGATGCGCGGGGCTCTTCAGACGACCGATGACGAATTTCGGCGTAGATCGATCGTAGACGCCCGACAAGGCACAGGAAATCAGTTCGGCGCAGTTTTGAGTGATCTCGATGTGATCGGCGTGAATTCCCGCCGCGCGCACAGGTTTGAAGTTCAACCCGACTCCCTTCGCACTCGATACCGGAACGACCCCGTCGGTACCGGTCGCGCACAGATGTCCGAAGAAGGTGTCGTACATCACTTCATTCTGTGCCCAGGAAAACGTGTCGATCATGCCGGCGCTGCTGAGCCAGGCTTTCGGGTCCCCATCCTCCTGCGTCATCAGCGGTCGATCGCCATAGAAAAAGAAGTAGGGAACATCGCGCGCATGGGCGTTTGCCGCATTCAGACGTTTGAGAAAATCGCTGCGCGTCGACAGGGCCGAGACGGCGTCACCATCCTGAAAGAAAGAATTGTCCAGGTTCTTCTTGGCTCGAACCGTCTTCACCAGCCAACGAAACGACTCCGGGTTCCACTCGCGATACCCCTTCTGCCAGTAGGGGTGCGCCAGCACCTCGTCGGGATGGCGCTCACGGTCCTCATCGGTCGGCTTTCGACGACTGCGGGAAAAGTAGATGAACCAGTCGCAGAACGGGGCACCCGTGTGCGGAGTTCCGACACACACGACACGCCGCACCCGCTTGTACTGTCCCTTGTTTTGTCCCGGGTCGTCAGCCACCAGCCGCCGAATGATCAAGCCTCCCATGCTGTGCCCGACCAGATCAACTTTCGACGTGAGAATTCCACGCGACTTCGCGAGCGCGAACGGCCCGCCGGTTGTCGAATCGAGCCACTGCTGCAGATTTGTGGCGATCGTTTCGGGGTTTCCGTTGTTCTGGCTGGAATAGTCAAACCGCGTCACCATCGTATAATTCATGCAGTTCAGCGTGCGCAGGCAGGATTCCCAGGCATCGCGATTCGACCAGACGCCATGCACCAGAGCTACCGGCGGGTGAACCACCTCGAAGCTGACTTGTCCGGAGAAGGGTCGGGTGCTGCCGGCTCCGTCGACCAGCTCTCCGGAAACCTCGACTCTTGCCGCGCATGGTCCGTCGATAAACGACGGGGCCTCAAAACGCACCAGCACCTCTTCGCGGTTGGCTGCCGCCAGCGCGAGTTCGCTCTTCCACTCTCTCTGTTCGATGCGACCGACAAGAAGCGCTTTTCCCTTCTTCACGCTCATGCCTTTCGGCAATGGTCCGACCAGCTCGAGGACACTGACCCCATCGGCTGCAACGCCTTTCCAGCCGTCTTTTACCTGCATGACAACCTGGACTTTTTCAAGGACCTTCTGCGGGGGAAACGTCACTTCAAACGGAATCTTGTCGATCGCGGGTTCGGCGCCGGGTGTTCCTTTGTGCAACTCGCCGCGCGGATAGTAAAAGGCGCCCCCCGCCTTGCCCGCGGCGAAATCGAACCCGGCCTCGATTTTCTGCCCATCGAGCGAAACCGTGGCAGATCGACGTTCGCCGATGGTGGTGTATTCTTCGGGCGGCTGTTGCCGGCCGGGGGCCGCCGGGGGCCGGAACTTCGCTTTTTTCTCAGGGAACGTTTCGTAGGTCAAAGACCCTTTCGTCGTGCCGGTCATCAGTTGGCCGTTCAGCCGGCCTGAAAAGGTCAGATTCACTCGCGTACGCGCGGTGCCCAGTTTTTTCACCACCTCGCGTTTCTGTCCGTACCAGTCGATGACCTCGACAACCAGGTTCGGGCCTGTGCTGTCAAGCGTAATCGTTCCCTGAACCGGCCCGCCGGCAGGGTCGAAGGTCATCTCGACCTGCATAAGTCCCTCGTCCTCGCGAACCTCTCCTTTCGCCTTGACGATTTCAGCACAGAGCATCGCTGAACCGAACGTCCAGATCATGCAGGCGAACAGGAAAAGCCGATACCGTGTGCGTGCGTCCGATGCCGGCGTTGCCGCAACACGGTAGAGATGGCGTTGAGAGGGCATTAGCAACATATCTATGAAGGAACCGGCTCGTCGAGCCGACTTGTTTACTGCATCCAGGGCTTCTCGACCGTCAGACGACGAGTCGACGGAACTTCCAGGGTGTAATTCCACCAACCGTCAGGCCAGATGACCTTGTCACCCGCTTTCACCAGAAACTTGAAATCAGTGACCGCGCGCGCCGGCAGATCGACCGTCGCCGACCAGGTCCCGGCGGCATCACGCACGCACGGAACCGCTCGCTCGGGATTCCATTCGCCCAGAGAAGGCAGAGCGCCGCACACAAAGACCTTCCCTTCCGCCGACGGCTTCGTGGTCAGGCGAAACGTCACTCGAACCCGACCATACACGAAGGGATCGCGAAGCGCGGCTTCAGCACGTCGGCACGCTTCAGCAAACCCGCAAGGACGCGTCGGATTCACCACATAGATCACCGCGCCCTTCGGCTCGACCTGCACGTGCAGCTTACCTCCGCGAATGCGCCCCTCAGTCAGCGTCAGCAGATCGGTCACGACGCCGTGCTCGCTCACGTTTCCGGGTAGTTCGAGCGCCAGTCGCACGGAATGTGAGCTGTTATTGACGGCCGTGATCACCGCCTGATCGGGGAGCAGACGCGCGAACGCATACCAGGAATTCGACATGCCGAGGTGCTGCTGAACGCCGCTCTGCAAGGCCGGGTATTGTTTGCGCAGGGCGATCAGCATCTTCACCAGACCGTATGCCTCGCTATCATTGACGAATTTCATATCCGGACGGTTCGTGCCGAACACGCCGGTCGTCGACACGAGGGGGGTTTCATCTCCATAGCACAACGTGGGAATTCCTCGCGCGGTCATCATGACAATCAGTGCCAGCCGGTACTTTTGCAGGTCATTGCCACAGAGCGAGTAGAATCGTTCGACGTCATGATTGTCGAGAAACGTCGCCATGCGTCGGGCATCGCCATAGCGGTAGTCCTGCGCAAAACGCAGCCCGAGCGCTGTGCATGAACCTCCTTTGGCGAATACATCGATCAAGGTGTAATGCAGCGGATAGTCGAACAGCGACGTGAAACGGCCCTGCCTGAGCGTCTCGCCGATCACGGCCGGGTCGCCCTGCAATTGTTCGCCGAGCAGCAGAAAATCATCCCCCTGCGTATCGGACAAACGGCGGTTGAACGTCTTCCAGAACGAAAGCGGCACATGCTTCACAGCATCAAGACGGAATCCATCGGGTTCGGCGAGCTGCAGCCAGTGTGAGCTGACCGCCTGATGAAACTGCTGCACGATGCCGCGCTCAGAGGCGAAATCGGGCAGACCGAACACTCCATACGTTTCCACCTGGTTGCGATCGTTCCAGTCCGAGATCTCCGGGTTGTCGTGAAACAGAAACGGCTGCGCTCGTACCAACGGCGCATCATACCCGGCGTGGTTGACCACCATGTCGAGTACGAGTTTCATATTGCGTTTCCTCAGTTCTCGGCGCAGTTCCTTCAGTTTGAATTCGTTGCCGAAGCGCGGATCGATGCGAAAAAAGTCCCAGGGCCAATAGCCGTGATACGCATCCTGACCGTAGAAGGGCATGGGCCGATTCTGATAGATCGGACTCAGCCAGATCGCCGTAACCCCGAGTTCCTGCAGATAATCGAGTCGCTGCAGCAGACCGTGCAGATCGCCGCCGTGAAACGCGCGCGGATTCCGTGGTTGAACATCGTAGTCGTTCATGGTCGTGCCGTTCTCGAAGCGATCGAGCAGCACGAAGTATAGAATCTCCTTTTCCCATCCCGGCGCTGCCGCGGCCGATCGCAGGCCCGCGCCGCAGAACATGGTATAGACGAGCATTCCGACGATGAAAGCCTGTTTCCAGATCGCCGACACGAGAGAGCTTTTCATGATGGTTTCTGCCTTTCCCTGAATCGATGCAGTGCAATGTTCAGGACTTTTCGATAAGCGCCAGCATTCCTTCCCGTTCAAGCGTGTCTTCCGGGAAGGAGAGGACGGCGACATGGAGGCTCGCCCGCAGATCCCGCCCTTCCTGGAACGTGGCCAGAGATTTCTCGACATCCTTCTGAATGCGGCGATGAAACGCCCGCGCGCCTTCCTTGGTGGCTTCATACAGCAGCACGATCAACTTGTCGCCCGAAAAACGCGCCGATAGATCGTTCGGTCGCTGATGCAGCAGCAGCACGCGCCCGATCTCACCCATCAGCTGTTCACGCAGACTGTCCAAAGCAATCGCCGTTCCGTCCTGGTTCTTGAGTTCGAGACGCAGGCACAGAAACGCCAGTGACACTTCCTCTTTCTTGGCCTTGAGGAAGATATTGAACATGCACTCGATGAAATACTCGCGCGAATAGACCTGGCTGGTCTTGTCCATCAGTCGTGCTTCGACGGTGGTCAGCTTCTGATTGGTGGCGCGAATACGCTGGTTCAGTTCCTTCATAATGCTCAACGCCACTTCCGGGTATTCCGAGATTAGTTCACAGAAGTCGCCCTTGCGCAACACCAGCACGCGAGCCTGATCGATGGCCATTGCCGACGCGGCCCGGGGCTTGTCATCGAACAACCCCATCTCACCGAAGAAGTCGCCGGTCTCGAACACGCGCAGCACCTGAATCTTCGGCGGGCTGCCGGCAAAGATGTTGATGCGGCCTTCGTACACGAAATACATGCAATCGCCCTGCTGCCCTTCCGAGAAGATGACTTCCCCCACCGCGAACTCTTCTTCGTGCGTCACCTCGGCAATCATGCGCAGTTCGGTCGTATTCAGACTCTTGAAAATCGGAATCCGTTTGAGAAACAGAATCTTTTCGACGGTGATCATGATTTTTGCTCTCCAGCAGCGTTCCACGAACGTACGCGTACAGTCATCTGATCGATCGCCCACTCGATCAGCTGCGTCAGTTCGGGAGACAGTGTTTCACTGTTCAGAATCTTGCGAACGGCAGGTTCAAGCTCGGACAACCGCAGACGTCCGATGGTGTAGACGGAAGCCTCTTTCAGATGCGGGTCGAGCGAGAGCAGGTAACGCCCGATCACCATCTGCACGTTGCGACTTTCGAGACGAAAGATGCGCGTTCCGTACGAGGCGATCTGTTCAAGCGGCAACCCTTCGAGAATCGGCAGAATATGGAAGATGAGGGTGCGCTCGCCCATCGACTGCAGCACTTCGATCGCATTGCTCATCATTTCCTGATTCGCCGAGTACAGGTTCTTGAACACCTGACGGGCCTCGGAACTGCGCTGATCGGGGGCGACGTGTGCCAGTACAAGCTTCAGCAGCATACGCGCTTTTTCGTCGAGCACCGTCGCCAGATAATCGGTATCTTCCTGCCGGCTTTCGGTGCGCAGAATCTGTTCGTCGAGCTTGTACTCGTACATCGCCTTGATGCGATCGAACGCGAATCGCTGCAAGCGTTCGTGCACGTCTGGATCCTGCGACAGATTCAACAGGCGCACCGCGGCTTCCTGGGCCGGAATACTCGCGCGCGGATCGTCGAGCAGCAGCATCAGCGGGCTGACGATTTCGTTGCCGAAGAACGACAGGCCTTCCATGGCCAGGCGTCGATTGCGGGGGCTGGAGTCCGAGAGCGCGTCAACTAATAGACTGATGCTGTGCGGCGTTCGCACCCGGCTGATGATCTGAATCGCCAGCGTGCGCGTCTCGCGCACCGGATCACGTAACAGGTTCTGCAGCACCCCGAGGTGCTCATGAATCTCGCCGGTTCGTACCATGCGATTCATCGATCGCATGGCTCCCAATCGAAGTTCCGGCTTGTCGGAACCGAGAAAAGTGCGAAGATTCACCCAGAATCGTTCGTCCCCGGTTTTTCCGAGGGCATCGATGCCCATCGTGATCTCTTCCGGGTTCTTGCTGAACAGCAGCTTCTGCAGAATGATCAGCGACTTCATCATCTGCACCAGGTCGCCGCCGCGCACCACGGCGGCAGCGGCCGCCGCCTGATGCCGAACATCCGGATAATCGAGAAACTCGGTGACCGCGGTACGAATCTGCTCATCGTGCGGATACGTGATCAGGCACTCGAGCGCCGTCAGTTTCACCCGTTCGTCCGAGTTGTCGAGAGACCGCAGCAGCAGATTTCGGGTATCCGAGCTGGGGTAACAGGCAAGTTTTCGCATCAGCATCAGCTGCGTGCTGGTGCGCCCGGTAGCCGCCTGCCGCAGCACCGCCAGTCGGGCATTGGGGCGACCATAGAGCAACAACAGGTCGGCTGCCGTGTCGACGACCTCGTCCTGAGAATCCTTCAGGGCTTCGATCACCAGAATCTGCGTCTGCTGATCAAGCACGCCGATGCTCTTTTCCTCGAGACTGAGCCGCTCGATCTGAGAACGCTTGAGCATGTCGACCAGGCTGCGACTGTAAATATTCCGCTGCCACCACGAAACGACGATCCAGGTTCCGGTCATGATCAGCGCCAGCACCGACAGCATACGCCCGGTCACGCTCATCAGCACGAGGCCGGCCAGGACCGACCCGACCGGAACGACGATGCCCTCGTTGAAGGCGATCGAACGCGCCCGGCGTTTCGAGGGAATGGCGTTATAGAACAGATTGCTGACCGGGTGAAACAGGGCGCGGCGCAGTCCTTCCTGATTGAAGCGGGCGAACACCCCCATCGGCAGGGTATATGACAACGCCGTTCCCAGAAAGGCCGCAAACGAGGTGATCGGATAGCAGAGGTTGGCGTTGCTGACCCCGAGGCTCTGAATCATGCGAGTGGTGACGAAACTCTGAAAC
>CAYYIY010000070.1:17095-19402 GCA_964472075.1 uncultured bacterium
CGCCAGCACGTTCGAAATGATCGTGTAGACCCCGAAGAATCGCGCCAGATCAGCCTCGTCGTGAAACGCCTGCCCGAAAATGTCACTGTACTGGTATTCGATGAAGAAGCGGCACATGGTCATCAGCAGCGTCGAAACCGCCAGCATCAGCAGAATCGGACTGCTGCCGACCGCGCGAATCTCGTAGAGAAACCGCTCGATGAACGTGCCGGTCGCATACTGCGGCGCGGAATCCTCTTCCTGCAAACGTAACGTGCCGACGAAGACCCGCCGGCAGAAGATCAGATACCAGGCCAGAGAAGCCGCGATCAGAGCCAGCCAGATCCAGATGAGCTGCACGACACCCAGTCGATGCGCATAGAAATGCAGAATCAAGCCGCCTGCCAGCGAGCCGGTGACGGTGCCCGACAGAATGAGCGGAATGAGCCGCTTGGCGGTCAGCGTGGTGAAATGGTTCGACACCAGCACCGAAAAGTGCGTGCCCAAGACGATCGTCAGCAGCACTTCGGCAAGATAGAACACGGGAGTGCCGATCGTCCGCCCGAACAACAGCACATCAGTCTGAATCAGCCAGGCCGAGACGGCAATCATCACCATCGCCACGCCGTGGATGCCCATTGTCAGGTGCGTCTGCCGCGTCGATCCTTGCAGATGCGTGAGCAGCAGCGAGATCGGGATGGCGATCAGCGAACAGAGAATGAACATGAACGGCAGGAAATCAACGCCGATGCGCTTCAGGAACAACGTCTCCGCCAGCGATTCGCCGAGAGCCAGGCCCGTACAGAGCAGGGTATTGAGCACCCAGAAGAACAGCAGGTCGCCCCATTCGCCGGTGCGAACGTTCAACAGGCGCTCAATCCATTCTTTCATGCGCTCTCCCAGGAATCTCGACTCTGAGAATGTCCTACTTGCTCAAGGCTCCCATGCCGCTGCCGAAGATGTTCTGAGCAATCGGAATAATCATGCTGCCCACATACAGAGCGACGGCCAGAAACAGCAGAGCCGGCAACACCTTCATGACCCCGTCGATGCGATTGTTGGCTTCTTCTTCGAAGTAGACGGCGGTCTTTTCGAGCATCTCCGACAGCTTGCCGCTCTGCTCGCCGACCATGATCATTTCCTTCAGCGTCCCCGGAAGACAGGTCACCCGCTCGAGGCCGCTCGAAATGCCCTTCCCGCCGCCGACGTGACGCGGCAGATGCGCCAGCTGCTGCTGAATGTACGAGTTGGCCGACACGTCGATGGCGGTATTCAGCGCTTCTACCAAGGGAACACCCGCTGATTCGCCGACCGCCAGAGCGCGAGTGAAGCGAGCCAGGGCCAGCTTTTCCAGAATGCCGCCGAAAAACGGCAGGTGAATCACGATCGAATCGAGGAATGACAGGGCGCCGCCGGCATACAACCCGTAGAACGCCCCGACCACGAGTGCAAAAATACCGGCATTCATGCCTGCGCCCGGCAGCCCTTCCGTGTATGATTTGCCCGCCATGATCACTTCGAGAATCGGCCCCATACAAACGGCGAACAGCAACACGAAACCGGGGTAGAGCATCGAATTGATGACTTTGCGGCTGACGGCTACTTCTTTTTCCGCATGCCTCGCCAAGGCCCCGCACACTTTGTCGAGGTTGCCCGATTGTTCCCCGAAACGAATGAAACTGACATGCATTTTCTCAAACGGGCGCCCCGCCAGTCTCATGGCATCGGAAAATGTAGATCCTTTTTCGATCGCCTGTCGCATACCCTCGACCTTGCGTCGCAACGAACCGTGCAGATTCTGACTGATCAGCTGCAGAGCCCGCGTAATGGCAATGCCGGAACCCAGCGATGTCTCTAGCTGCAGAAAGAAATTACGTATATCCGTCATGTTCTTCCCTCTCGGTTAGAATTTCCAATCGTATTTTATCCCAATTCGGGTATTGTTGCGGGGTTTTTCGACTTCCAGGTTCAACATGAACCCGCGCGGCAGCCGATACTCGATGATATACGTCTTCATGCCGTCGTTCGACAGGGTGCCTTCATACGCCAGAAAGACATTGTACCCGATGTATTTGCCGATGCGCAGAAACGATCGCGTTACCCCGGTCGTCCGGTCGAAGAGCGAGTCGAAATACAGCTCGTCCAGGTTGAATGCTTCAGAAAGCGTGGAACTGAGCAGCCCCGACAAATACGTGTTTTTCAACCCATCCAGAATTTCCTTTTCAAACGAGACACGGTCGCCGGTGCCGAGCATGACCTCATCCATGCTGCGCCCGAGCGTCAGCATGGCCAGCAGGGTCCCTTCCGATTGCGGAGGCGAGGAATACA
>CAYYIY010000070.1:19458-26108 GCA_964472075.1 uncultured bacterium
ACTTGAAATAGATATGCGGATCGAACTTCTTGTCCTGCTCGCCGAACTTGATTTCACCGTTATCGATGGTGAACTTGCGCCGCTGAAAGGTCAGCCAGCCCTGCACCGTGCTGATCCCGCCGTCGAGCTGCCAGTCATTCAGATCGCCGTCGAGCTTGAACTTGCCTCGCATCTCGGCATTGAGCATCGAGTTTTTCAGCCACAGATTGCGCGGAATATCGACATACACGGTATAACGCAACGATTCAAGCGGCAGATTGAGATCGAGAGAGGTCTTGCCGAGCAGATCGTCGGCAATCTGCACCTTGCCTTTCGGAATCTGGACCCGACCGACCACCACCGGATTGTACAAGTTACCGGAAACGTCAACGCTGGCCGATGCTCGCTCTATGTCGATGCGTCCCCAGGACACGTCGAGTTTCTGTCCCGAAAGCTTCACCGTCAGCGACCCCGGACCTTCGCGGAAATCCACTTCGCCGAAACCGGAAAAGATGCCCCGGCCGAGCTTCGCCTGAATCGGTTCGATCCGCACCAGCCCTTTTTCCGTGTTCACGCCGACTTCCACCTGCGTCAGCGGTCGTTTCATTCCCTTGAAACCGATCGAATCGCCGTGCACGCGTGCCACGCCGGTGATCTGCGGGTAGAGAGGGTTTCCGGAAAAATGCAGCGAGGCCTTGCCCCACCCTTTCGCCGTGTTGAAAAACTCGGGCAGATAGACCGGCAGATCGTCAAGCGGACCTGAAGCCACTTCGACCTGCAGGTCGAGCGAACCGAGGCCGCCCTTCACGAACGGCAGCGAACCGACCGCCGTGATCTTGTTGCGCGGAAACTCGGCCGTCATCGGGTTCACGGTGATACCGACCGGGTTCACGCGGCATTTGGCCTGCAGCACCGGGATCTTGCGGCCGCGAAATTCCAGTTCCTGAACGGTCAGATCGCCTTTCAACTCGATATCCGGGTAGATGCCGCTCACGCCGCCCGAAATCGAAAGTCGTCCTTCCGGCACTTCCGTTCGCACTCCGGCCAGACGCGCCAGAGCCGCCACGGAAAAGTCCTTGCCACTCAACATCAAGGCCGCGTTCCCATGCGGGTTCCAGATACCAGAAACTCCGAAGACCCCATTCCGATACTTCAGCTCCAGGGAACGAATCTCGAAGGCCTCATTCTGAAATCGAATGTCGACAGGACGATTGGCGACGACAAGATCGTTTCCGCGATGCACCTCGATCGACTCGAATCGGGCCTGCGCTTCGCGCGGTCGCGGCTCTGCCCAGTTCCCGGACATTTCCATCGTGCCCGTGACGATGACGTCGCCAGGCTGAACTTCAAGCCAACCGCTCGACGACGGAATGAACGACAGATCGGTCTGCTTCAATTGCAGTTTCCATTGGTACGGGTTGCCGCCCCCCCAACCCAGCTTGCCGTCAAGCTGCATGCCGATACGATCCAGATCGGCGCGAACGATCTTCAACCCGGAACTGTCGATGGCGACTTCCGCCCCCAGATTGCCCAGGTTCTGGCCGCGCACGCTGAGATCTTTGCCATACAGGGTGAAATACCCGAGACGACGGCGCTTTCCGAACTCGATGTTCCCCTGCAACGAAAAGATTCCGGCGCTCGGGCTGGCCAGACGCTGGATCTGATGCGAGTGACGAATCTCGAGATCCTTCGCCGTGATCTCCAGGTCAGCCTGCGCGCGATCGACGCGACCGTGAACCTCGACTTGACCACCCAGGAAAGCAGCATCCAGAGAGCGAATTTCCAGCGTGTCCGAGGAAACGGCTCCGTCGAAATTGAAGCGCCGCAGCGTCTCTGAGGCCAGGGTGACTCGGTCGCCCCCAACCTTGAATTCCCACCACAGATCCGGGCCGTCAACATTGCGTCGAACGGTTCCCGAGACGCTGCCGGTCGGGTTCAATTCGGCGACCTCCGGTGGCATCAGTGACCCGAGGTGTTCGATCGGCAAGTCGTTGAAACCAAGACGCAGGCCGAGCAGATGCTCTTTTTTCAGATCAAACTCGAACCCGCCGTCCACCGCCCCGCCTCCGGCAACGATCGCCACCAGCGGTGCGAAGGTCAACTTCGACTGCGCCCATTTCAGATGCCCGCGCAGCGACTCGAAGGCCAACCCCTGCCAGGCCGCGTTTTCAAGCGCGTAGTCGCCATCGAACCCCGGCTGCTTCAGCGACCCCGAAAGCTGCCCGGCGAGTGACAGTTCTCCGCGAGCTTCCTGCGGCGGTACGCCGAGACGAGCCAGCGGAAAACCTTCGACCCGCAGTTTTCCCGAATAACCGGAATGCCCGATCGTACCAGTGAGTTCGGCAAATGAACCACTGCCGATAGAGAGTACCGGGTCGACCAACTGCCAGGCAGCGCCCACACCAGACAACCGCGTCGACAGATGTTCGGTGTCGAGGCCGAACAGATACGGGTTCTGCACTTCGAGAAAGGCTTCATACTTCCAGGTTTCGGGGCGATCGATGACCCCGCTCAGAGATACCTCACCCTCGGTGCGGCCCTGTACATCGATATCGAACAGGCGATGCCAGTTGTCGCGGGCAAAATCATGAACCAACCCGTTCCACGAAAAGGCTCCTCGCGTGTCTGAAGCCAAAGACATGCGCCCGCTCCCGGCAACACGCAGAGCCGGCGCCTCAACGGTCCCAGTTGCTTCAATGCCATCCTCTTTCTGTGACCAGCTGAACGCAATACTCGATGAAGATATCAGGCCGTAGCTCCACCCCGTGGCGAATGCGGTGCCCGATGAGGTGGTCTGCAGACCGTTGGTAAACAGGTCGAACTCCGTGCTCAGAACGCCGGGGGTGACCGTTGCAGGCAGAGAGGCGATCTCTTCCAGCCGGCCGCGCGGCACTTCGAGGCGATTGCAGACCGTGCGCACCGAAAGATTCCCCCAACCGTCCGCCAGTGGGTCCCAACCGGCTTCCACGCGGGCGACCCCGCTCGCCATTTCGAGACCGAGCCGGCCCTCCCACGGCTGGTCCACCTCACGGCCGAGCACCAGACTCGTCGTTGCCGTGATTCCGCGCCAACGGAAAAGCCCCTCGGAACAGGCAACCGAACCGGTTACCTCCTTGCCGAGCAGATCTTTCCACCCATCCGCACCAGCCATAAAGCGCTCTTCAAGGTTTCCCCGCCAGGAGAGGTTGAAGGTCCACTCGCCGATCAGTTCAGGCCAATCCGGGTATAGCCAGCGACAGAGGCCGATGATCGGATCAGGACGAATCCGTTCCCAGATCACGTGTGCCGCACTTTCGCCGTCCGTGTACGACATGGTGGCACTGGCCGTCAACCGCCCGCCGAACGGATTTTCCGTCACCTGCGCGCGAACGGTGGTATAGCCGCTGACCACCTTGATATCAATCGCAAGACTCGATAACGTCCAGACTCCGACCGGGCTTAACAGCGTTAGACGCTCACCACTGATCGCCTCGACCGGGTGCACCTCCCCTGGTATTCGCTCCTTCGCCTTTTTTCGCACGATCTCGTTCAGCCGGCTCGCATCGGCTTTGACATCTGACAATCGGGCAATGCGAGCCGACCGCTCGTCGCGTAAAAACGCGGTCAGATGCGCAAAATCGTCGCACTCGATCTGCAAACGATCGATGAAGAGCGCCGGCGATTCCGGTCGTTCGCCCACCCGCAGACCTCGAATGACCAGACGGCCGGCGGACGGAGACACGGAAATACTGTCAAAGACAGCCGGCCCCCCGAATCGCCGGGTCAATGACTGGCGCAGCGTGCCCTGCATCCAGCCGGGGGTTTCGAACGTGACGGAATACAGGTAATAGAGAGCGCCTGAGCCTACGGCGATCAGCAACAGCAAAAACAGCAGGCAGCCGCGCCAGCGTCGAATCATGATTTTCCGTCTTCTGCTTCAATCGCGGCGATAACCAGAAAAAGCGCCTCGCGCTCTGCATTACAGGCATGAAGCAGGTGCCCGGTCTCTTTTCGCAAACGAAGCGGCGTGCATACCTGAATCAGCAGGTAGTATCCGACGGCCCCGCACAGCCCCCAGGTTACCGCATTCGCCGCCTGTGCCCCAAAGGCAAGGTATGCACCGACCGCGAACAGCAGGGCACCCCACATGAACAATCGGGCGAAATACCACCCCAGCGCCTTGAACCAGGAATCCCGGGATCGGGCAACCTCCGCTAACCGCTGGTTACGCAGAATGCGGGCGATCGCTTCGAACACCGGCGCAGCCGAACCCGCCTCTTTCTGCAGCCGAACCAGCGTCTGCTCGAGTGGTTCATCGGTGTCGAGAGCCTGTTTGAGAATGGCCGCCAGGCGGCGTCGTGTGTCTTTCGTGAGTGTCATGACTGAACCTGTATTCTCTCTGATTCAGGGGGAAAAAACAAGAGGCCGGAACAGGTATTCCGGCCCCGAAACCCGATACAATCAACCCCCACTTCGGCCCTGAGGCGTTCAGAGGGGTCGAAAGCCTTTTATGATGATGACTTGGTCTCGTTCTCGACCTCGTCAGGAAAATCGTCGTGCACCTTTGCCGGGACGGTCAGCATCGTTCTGATCGAAAAACCGGCCAGCAGAAACACGAAACTCCATGAGCAGACAAGGAACAGCAGGGCATTGGTATCGATCGACAGCAGGCCCGGATACGTCGCAATCAGGACAACCAGGGGCAGACCGCAGAGAACGGCCGGCAAAGCGATCGTCTCGTTATCTTCAGCCCGGAAGCGCTGCCAGATGAAGAACACGAAGAGTCCAGTCACGGCAAGCAATCCGAGGCGCGTCAGCCAGATGAACGGCCGATCGACGACAGCCACGTTCTGCATCACGAGCGTACCCCAACCATCCTGATAGCCCCAGGCCAGCATGATAATAAACACATACGCCGGAGTGACATACTTCATGATGTAGTAAAACACGCTCGGAATCTGCATGTCAGCGCCGTGGTGCATTTCCGTCCAGGCCTCCTCGCCGCCGAACACCCACAGGAACATGATGGTTTCGATGAGCGCGAACACCACCAGCAGGAACGTTCCCGCCCAGTAATCGATCTCATCGAGCACGCCTCGATTGATGTAGAAGATACACCAGTGCGAGCAAAGCCCTGAAAGCAGCAGCACCGCCGTCACGGCTTTTCCGTGCGCCCACTTCAGTTCGTCCTTCAGGAAAGTGACCGCCGGCATGAGCAGCGCGACCGAGCTGGTGATTCCGGCAATGAACAGCAGAATGAACCACAGGGCCCCCATCAACATACCGCCACCCATGCTCGAGAAGACCATCGGCAACGACTGAAAGCCCAGATCGAAAGCACCGCCTTTCGCGATCTCCTGCGTCATCTGGGGTCCGAACATGGCAACCGCCGCCGGAATCGCGATCGAGCCGCCCAGCACGACCTCGGCAAACTCGTTGGTCGACGCCGTTGCCAGACCCGACAGAACGACGTCATCCTTTTCTGACAGATAGCTGGCATACGCATGAATCGCGCCCGTGCCGAGCGACAGCGTGAAGAAGATCTGTCCCGCCGCGGCCAGCCAGACCGATGCCGATGAGAGTTCCGAGAATCGCGGCGTCCACAGGAAGCTGAACCCGTCGGCGACGGAATACGCCGAGCCTTCAGGCGTTCCCATGGTCAGTACCCTGAAACCGAGAATCACGGCGAAGGCAAACAGAATCGGCATCCCGATCTTCCCCAACTGCTCGATGCCCGATGACAGGCCGCGGTACACAAAGTAGAAGTTACAGGCGAACGCGATAAGGAAGAACAGGTAGGCAAGCTTGACACCGCTGAAATACTTCGGTTGCAGATCAATCGTTTGAAACGGACGCTGCGATTGATCGATCTTCGGGTTCAAGGCGTCCCAGGCCCCGTGCTTATCGGCGTTGTACAGCAACTGAGCAGGCACCGATGCAGGTTCGGTCATGGTGCGAATCTGCTCGATCTCGGCCGCGGTCACTTCTCGGTGTACCTTCACGGAAGCCGCGATTCCGCGATACTCGTTCATGAAACGTTTCATTTCGGCCCGTCGCGCCGCGAGATCCGAGCCTTGTACCTGATACTGCCCGGTGATGGAAAAGTAGCCGTATGCGAGGGTCCACGACTCGATGTAGTTGTAGTAGATCGTGATGAACAATGGCAGAATGACACCGAGCACCCCGATGTATTTTACCCACCGATGATTCGGGGCCATCTTGCGAAAGATGCCGGGTACGGTACCGTGCCCGATGCTGCCGCCGTACCGACCAATGCCCCATTCGATCCACATCAGTGGAATACCGAGCAGCAGAAAGGCGATGAAGTATGGAATCATGAACGCGCCGCCGCCGTTTGACGCCGCCTGGGTTGGAAATCGCAGAAAGTTCCCGAGTCCGACGGCATTGCCCGCCATGGCGAGAATCAGGCCGATGCGACTTCCCCAGTGTTCGCGTTTTCCTTCTGAATTTATCGATCCGTTCTCTATCTGTGCCATGCTGCCCTCCCCGCTCGTATTCGCGTGCTTCATCACCCAGAACCTCACGGGACACGGTCGTACATTTTTTCAACCCGCGCCCGAAAGAAGGAGTACAGTATCACATCAGGGTACCGATGACAACGACCTACCCAGGAGAACAGCAATTCTCACCCTGCGGTCTGGTACGGATTTCCGAGGGGTGTTCTGTCGGGA
>CAYYIY010000071.1:0-25297 GCA_964472075.1 uncultured bacterium
AGAGTGGCTCCATTAAGGCGATCACGAAGTGGCACCATAACACCGCTCATTGACACTGCGCGGGTCGTATATCATGATGGCCCGCAACATGACGAATTATCGCCATGGCACAGGCCAGATGGCGCATGACGAGAACCCGATCGAGGCTGACGGCTGGTACACCTGCACCTGGGCCGATCTGGCGGGAAACCGTGCGGCGGCAGTGGGTGATCGCATCTTCGTCGGCGTCATGAGTCTCGACCGACGTCGTTTCTACGGCTACCGCTACCTCACGCTCACGGAGGACCATCTGCGCATGGGCGCGGCCATCGTGAACATCGTGATCAAGTAGAATTGACGTTTCGCGCCTCTTGCCGAATGGCTCACAAGTTTCGCTCCTGCCAACGGAAAAACGAAGGAGAACGAAATGACCCTGACCGAGAACTGCTGGTCTGCTCGTTCGCTTCTGCCGATGGGGGAACCCCTGAAAACGAAGCTGACATGGTCTTTTGCCTGCCTCTTCAGAGAGGGAATGGTTTTTGCCGATATGAGGTTGGATACGTTTTATCTGAGGAGGCAGGCATGCATCATAAAAAGAGTCTTTGGTTTCGCCTGAGTTCTGTTTTTCTGGCCCTGATTGCCGCGCAGTTTCTGACCGGGTGCGGTGGTGGCGGCGGCTCGGGTGTGAATACGCCGGTCGGCCCTTCACCCGATGGGAAGACCGCCATCGATGGGTATGTCAGTTACAATGCGGCTTCAACGGTGGTGCGCGCGAAGGTGGCGGGCGCGGGCTTTCAGCCGCTCAAGGGTGCTGTGGTCGAGCTGATCGCGTTCGACGAAGCCGGGAACGAGCATGTGCTCGGCAAGACGTCGACCGATGCCAACGGCTACTATCGGCTGGCTGAAGTCGTGAACCCCTACGGCTGGCGGAATCTGATCATTCGAGCGCTGGCGGCCGGTTTCGAACTCGAAGGCGTTCTGCCGCAGTTTCTGCCCGGTTCGATACAGCATGCGCAGACGATTGATTCGACCACCGGCGTCGGCGCTCGCATCATTCGTCAGGCCGCTAGACTTGGTCAGGCGCATAAAGTCAATCTTGGAGAGTTGTACGCTCTCCTTCCCGAGACCTCGCTGCGACGGCTTTCCGATGCGGCTCTGGGAACGATCGTATCGGGCGTGATTGCCCGCGAGCAGGTGCGCAAGCAGAAGCTCGGGTCGGTTGCCGATCAGCTGCTGGCTTACGCCTTCGATCTGCACACCCAGCTGCAGGCGATGATCGAGGCTGGTGACATGACCGCCGCGGAAGCCTGGGAAGTATTTGCCAGAAAGATGGCCTTGAAGGCGCAGGAACTCGGCGTCAGCCCTGATCAGCGGAAGACTATCGACGACGCCGATCAGGCTCTGATCTATGAGCCGGGGGTCGCCGAAGTCGAAAACGCCGGCGGCTCGACCGATGAACTCGATGAAGCCGCTCTGCGTCGCTATCGTGAACGCAAACTCCGACTGCTCGATTCCGTCTACGATGCTTTGGCGCAGCTGAACTCCGACCAGTATATTCTGCAGGAGTTCAAGGCTCTGATTGAGACGCTGAAGGCCAAGATCGAAGCCGCCCGCACTCCGGCAGACCTGCATCGGATCTTCCAAAGCGAAAGCAGCCTGCAGCTGCGCTTCGCTGAGATGGTGGTGCGCGTGCTCGTGAAGGCCGGGTTCACCGTAGACATGATTCGCGAGTGCTTCTCAGCCGATGTGCCGACCTACGGCTTTGCGGGCATCGACTCGACCAATGCCGACACGCCGCTTCGCGCGCTGCGGGCTTCGTCAGCTGATCCGGCCGGCGTTGCCGTGGGTTTCCTGCAGAAACAGGAAGAGTATCTGACGCAGCTGATCGCCTCGGTGCGCCGCGTCGCCGTCGCGCATCGGCTCACGCTGAGCGAGACTCAATACAAGGCGATCGCCCTGCTGATCTGGGTGGGCGGAGCCGAGAATCTGAACTTCACCTTGCCTCTGCCGCCCGAGCAGACCGATCCGACTCCCGTTCCGTACACCATGACGGGCACGGTCGTGAAGCTGGAAACGCCGCAGGTGCTCGAGGGGCAGTCGTTCAAGTATGCGCTGCAGGCTGAAGCTGTGACCTATGCTGTTGACGGCGCTGAAAAGTGTCTGTCGGCCTCGCCGATGACGATCGCCTATCTGTCGGAAAAAGACCATATCACGCTGATCAAGATTGACGCCAACGGAAACCGCACGAAAACACTGGCGAATCTGGAAAGCTGCGTTGGTGCCGGGATGGTAGAGATTCAGGGCGTTCTGGCGGCGCTTCCCTGGAAGTTGGATGACCCGATGCCGCGCTTGCCCGAAGCCACCTCGGTTGCGGCACCGAATTCGACACCGAGCGCCCCCGGTTACGCTGATGGAAATTCGGGTTCCGGACAGGTCACCACTGTTCCGGTTGATCCGGCGCACCCGTTGCCGTGGGTTGCCGACCCGTTGTTCGTGATCGTGCAGGTTGCCGTCATTCTGCCGCCACCGCCGCCGCCGCCGATGCGGATCGACGGGGTCGCAGGCACTCTGGCGCATGTCACTTCCGATGGAACGCGCATCGCGGGTGTCTACGTCTTCAAGGCAGAGGATGAGACATCGCCGTGTCACAATGCCGTGGTCCGTTTCGCGCTGTGCTGGGTGCAGGCGGACAACTGGCCGGACTTTGCGGCCTGGGTCGGAAAACCTCTCAAAGCCACGGGAACGCTGTATCAGTCGCAAAATGCGAACGAACCGCGCCAGTTTGTGATCGAGGATATCGCTTTGCGCTGATCAGCTCTTGTTCGCGAAACAAAAACGCCCGGCCAGTGCCGGGCGTTTTTTCATGTGTCGCTCGATGGAGCCGCTTGCCCGATCGCCGCCACCAGGTAGAGTTACGGCGCTTTCAGGGTCTTGCTGCGAATGATGCGGGCTCCCGATTCAACGACGAGGCGAAGCGTATCACCCGAATCGGCGTTGAACGTTACCGGCTGCAGTGTGCCTGCCGAGAACGCACAGGTCACTTTGCGCGTGCCGTTGATCAGCACATATCCCGGGCCGCTGTATTTGATTTCTCCGACCTTCTGCCATTCAGGGTCGTGATCGATCAGGTGCTTCAGCTCGCCTGCGAGAGTGTACGAGTTGCCGTCGCTCGAAGTGATCTGCGCATCAAGTTCCAGCGTTGGAAAAAACTGATCGATGAGTTCCGACCCGGTGTAGACGGCGATCGGAATGAGCACTTTCGCTTGATCTTCAGCCATCTCAGGCATGACATTGAACTTCGGGTTTTTCTGATTGATCTTTTCCTTGTTCCGAAGCACGATCGAGAACCACGCTCCCGTTTCTTTTGCCAGCGGGACCCAGCCGACATCTTTGAAGAAAGAGTAGTAGGTGCCCTTGACCTCTTTCAGTTTCGATAGCAGCGGGCTGGGGTAGGGGCGCTTGTGGTTGCGCGGGAACACCCACTTTTCGTAGTCGGAGATCGTATCGTTGCTGAAAAAGCGCGCGTTCGTGAAGGCGGCGACCGCCTTCATGAGCTGATCAGGAGGAAGGCCGCGTTCGCAGAAAAAGTCGCTCGTCGGTTTGAAGTCGATGTTCTTCCAGTTTTCGCCAATCACGCGGCGCACCATGGCACCGTCGACGGTCTTTTCGATCGGCTCATAGACAGAGTGCGAATCAGCGCGAGTGTGGGCGGGTTGCGTCATGTCGCCGACCATGTGCAGCGTCTCGCCGAGAGCGCGAAACGCTTTGGCGAAGGCGAATTCGCGGGTCTGTTTCCCCAGCGCCGCCTGGTCGTTCTCCATGGCGGCTTTGTAGGCTCTCAGCCCGTTCAGCCAGGAATGTTCGTTGTCGGGGTGGCTGACCGCCCAGGTGATTCCGTCGATACGAGGCTTGATCACTTTCGGCTGGAACAGCAGTTTCGCGGGTTTATCGCCTTCCGGTTTGTTGATGTTCCATTCGTCGGCTTTGTATTTGTACGAGTTGAAAAAAGCTTCTTCGCCGGCAAAGTCATCTTTATCAGGCTTATTCAACCAACGGCGAAACCAGGTCAGGTAACGAGGCTCATAAACCGGATCATAAAAATGTCTGAAGGCCATGACGAAGCCGGGAACGTCGGCATCGTGACCGCCGCGCGCCACCCAGTCGATGAAATTGGCAGTGATGGTTTCCTTGACGCTGGCATTCTCAGAAAAGGTGCCTTTCTTGAGAGCGCTTCCCTTGAACAGGGTGCGAAACTCGATGGGTGCTGAACGGTATTTGTCGCCGAAGGTGTCGGCCTGACTTTTCATGATGAACAGCTTGGCCGCCAGCTCGTTAATCGCCGGGTGCGTTTCGTTACAGTCCCACGCATTCACCGGAAGCGGCAGCAACAAACCTGCCAGGAGCAGGGTCTGCCCGGCCAGTTTTCGCCAATTCATGCTCGATACCCCCATGGCAGCACCGGAAAAACCGCTGCTATTTGTACCATTATAAGAATGAAACCCGGAACCGACAAGTATGAAAACGATACTGCAGAGTATTGTATGATGGGTGAACAGTATTGAACGTGGAGCGAGAAATGGGTACAGTGCAGGGAAGCAACCTGGGCAGTGAAAAAACAAAAGAAGGGGGCAGATGATGCTGAACTTTTCCGTTGATCAAGGGCGGTGTACCGGGTGCGGTGCGTGTGTTCACGATTGTCCGGCGCGGGTGCTGGCGCTGCATGAGGGGAAAGCGCGCATGGTTCCGGAGAAGGAGGAGGAGTGCATCAGGTGCCAGCACTGCCTGGCCATCTGCCCGGTCGAGGCGGTTTCGATTCTGGGTCTTCGAGCGACCGACTGTCTGAAGCTGGATCAGCCGTTTCCGAAACCGGAACACCTGGAACTGCTGATGCGGGGTCGTCGTTCGGTTCGGGCATACAAGCGCGAAAATCTGCCACCCGAGCTGATTCAGAAACTGGTCGAGGTTGCCTGGCAGGCGCCGACCGGGGTGAATGACCGTCAGGTGCTGTTTACCGTGATCGACGATCTGCAGACCATGGACCGCATGCGTCAGGAGCTGATGACGGAACTCGGCAAAGTCGTTCGCAGCGGCCAACTGCCAGAGAGACTGGCCATGTATGCGAAGTTCGTCGAACTGTGGGAAACCAGGAAGATCGACATTCTGTTTCGCGGAGCCCCGCATCTGATCATGGCTTCTGCTCCGAAAGACAGCCCCTGCCCTCACGAAGACTGTTTGATCGCGCTTTCGTATTTCGAACTCTACGCGCAGTGCCGGAATGTCGGTACCGTCTGGGATGGCCTGGCAAAGTGGGCTTTTGAAGGCCTGGTTCCGGGTTTTACGGAACGCCTCGGGGTGCCTCAGAACCACAAGTTGGGCTATGTCATGGCCTTCGGTCGGCCTGCCGTCCGGTATTCGCGAACCGTGAAACATGCCCCGGTGCTGCTGAATCGCGTGCGAAATCTCTGATCGCGAGATCGAATCGATTTCTTCGATCTGCAAGTTGCGATCAAAGTTGCTCAAGAAGTGATTACCGGGCCGGCGTTTGACGGGTGGCGAGGCGGGCGACGGTTTCGATGGCGATGGCGGCGAGGGCGGCGCCGTAGTCGAGATCGATGTTTTCCATGGTGTCGTGGGTGTCGTGATAGCCCTGGCGATTGATGTCGTAGTTTTCCATCAGCAGAATCACGGGAATGCCCACATCGGAAAAGATCTGGCCGTCGGTGTTGAACAGTGAACTGCGGGGGTCATACTCGGGGCGGATCTCGCCATCCATGATCGGCAGCGGGGCTGGTGCCGGAATGATCGTCGGGTCGGCGCTGCGGGACGATCTCTTGCCCTGACGTTCCGGGCGGCGATTGACTTCTCGAGCGAGCCGATTCCAGGCTGTGGTGGCGAGATACGCCTGTTCGGCCAGTTCCATGGCTTCACGACCTTCGCCGGGCGAGATCTGAAACACGTATTTGTCCGTGTCACGATTGTGCGCAATCATGTCCAGGATGACGGCTCCGTGCAGGTGAACCGAAGCCAGAGGCCGTTTTTCGCTGCCGATCGACAACGCCAGCGTTCCTTCGATCAGTTGGCGGCAGAAACTGCGCGCTCCAAGACAGTCGGCCGGAAACTCTTCGCCCGTCAGATGCAGAAGCCAGATATCACGCTCGAGCAGCCCGCGTCGTGACAACTCAAAGTAGATGGGTGCGGCTTGCAACAGAGCGGCGGTCGCCGAGAAGTTATCATCGGCGCCGTTGGCGGCGCGCCGTGTGCCGTCGCCACCCCGGCTGCGATCGAAGACGTCTTCCATGTAGGCGGTGTCGTAGTGGTCGGCCATCACGACCGCTTCGCCGCGATTACGACCGGGTATGACGACCAGAAGGTTCCGCTCTTTGCCGTCTCCACGCTGATTCATACTCCAGCCGCCCAGAGCGGGGTAGGGGAAGTCGGTCTCCCAGCGGAACGGCAGTTCACCCACCAGGACAGAACCTTCGAGTTCATGCTGTCGAATCAGACGTTGATATTCCTTAATGAGCCAATCGCCGATACGGTCAAGATCTCGTGTCACTTTTCCTTGTACTGAGTCATGAGCTGGGGAGGAGGCAGTCGATGGATCGGCGTTATTCATGGTCTTGAAAGAGCCATGCGCGAGAAAAGCGATGGTTTTCCAGTAGGACTCTTCAAACTCACGCGTTGCCGAGTGGTTCAATGTAAGGGTTTCGAGAGATTGCTCGGCAGGGTCGTCTGTGACCGCATCGTGCAGGGCGTTCTGCAGCTCGTGGCCGGTCGCGGTGTCGAAGGCTTTGCCGGGCAACTCGCGGATCCAGTCATTGAGCGATTCGCGCTTGTTGTTGGAAAGCAGTTGTTGAGCCAGGGAACGAGGTAATGGTCGATTGAGCAGCTGACGAGTGTGCAATAGTTTGTACGTATTGAAAAACGTCTGCCACAGGTAATAATCGGAAGGAAGCGTGCGCGCGAACTCGCGAATAGCGGCCAGATGTTCGGGGCGACGCAGCAGTCGCGGGAACAATTCTGTGCCGGGCGAGCGGGAAGCAGAAGGCGACGATGCAGCCAGAATACCCGTGGGCGCGTCAGTCAGCTGGCACTCTGCCTGACCCGGTTCAGACGACCAGGCCACCAGCGGCCGGTGCCAGATCACTTCCAATGCTCCGGCCCGCATGGGCGGATAGTAGAAACGGTAACCGAAGATGCCGCCTGCGTCGATCGTGGATGCCGCCTGTGTCAATTCTTCGGGTGTTGCTGCAGGGCCGTTGAGAATACGTTCTCCGGTCAGGCTCCAGAGCTGGGCATTGCGCGCCATGGGTTTCCCATACAGTCCGAGTGCTTGCAGGTCGGTGCTGAAAAGAACCTGCGACACTTTTTCCTCGAGCGTCGAGGTTTCGAGCACGCTCTGATAGCGCTGAAACCGGTTCCAGCGGTTCGTGCGGGCAAACGTGGTTTTGGTGAGAGGCTCCGCCAGTGGAGGCAGTTCCTGTGTGCCGCGTGGTTCACGCAACCAACCCGACTGTGGGACCCGCAGGCCCTTCATGGCCTCCTGCCGGGGAACGAGCCGCAGCAGCGGAATCTGCAATGCCCCGGGCAATTGGGTCTGCAGACGCCGAAACGGGGGCGCATACCAGAAAATCAGCGAAGCGGGACAGGGGAGCAGGTGAAGCCTGCCGGCCAGATACGCTGACTGAACCCATTCCGGAAGACGTTGAAAGGGAGTGAAGGTGAGAAGATACTGCAGAGTCGTGGTCGGGGCATGATCCGGCGCTGACAGCACCAGACGTTTGTCCAGTATTCCGGACAATGAATGCCGCGTCCAATCGGGAGACTCAGGATCAGTTCCCGAAGGGAACACGCCGAATCCGGAATTCAAAAGATCTTCGTCAGAGCGCAGCGACAACCCATAGGCGCGATTCAGGATGGCGCGCGCCCAGATCGAAAACGACATGGCCGATTTGTCCGGGTTGTCAGAATTGAGAAAGCTCTTCCAAAAGGCATATTCAGGGCCGAGATCACTCGAGCCGAACAGGGTCCAACGCACGCGACCCTTGTCGTCCTGAGTGCGTGACAACGAGAGTGGGGTCAGCAGCGAAAAGCGTTCGTGCGACAACGACGGGGCGCGTTCGGCAAGATGCTTCGGCCAGGCCGGGTTATCGCGCAGGTTCTGATCCTGTGGGCCGGCCAGGTTGGGGGGGCGTTGGCCCTGATACAATCGACGCACGTCGTCGATGATCTGACGCGCGACAAAGGAGAGACCGGGCTTCAGTTCGAGTTCTTCTTCCCACTCGCTTACGGGCCACCCGAGCGGATCATTCTCCATATCAACGGTCGGATCAATCTGACCGGTCGGCTTCACTCCCAGCCGCGGAGGAGGCATGAACTCAGAGTAGGCGGGCAGCGAAAACCGGCCGGCCCCGCGAAGGCGAGTGACACTTTCGAGAATGAACGGCCAGCCGGCAGCGAGTTTCGGCATCAGAGGCGCGACTGCAGAACGTTCAGCGCTTTGCGCAGCGCTTCGAGGCGTCTGGTTGCCGTCGCATTGACTCCATTGCGGCGCGCGTCTTCCCCGTATGCTTCTTCGGCCTTTTTGCGCACGTCTTCGAGCTGCACGGTCATGCTTGAGATCCAGGCGCGTTCAGAGGC
This sequence comes from uncultured bacterium, assembly GCA_964472075.1. Classification (GTDB taxonomy): domain Bacteria; phylum Muiribacteriota; class Ozemobacteria; order Ozemobacterales; family Ozemobacteraceae; genus CAYYIY01. The sequence goes on from CAYYIY010000071.1 coordinate 8,620, forward strand.
CTCGGTCGCCTTGGCGAACTGAAATTCGGAGTTGAGAAAAAAGTCGGAGATTGCCGCTGTCTTCGGGTCACTGAGATTGGGCCATTGAACGGCCAGATCGCAGGCATTGAAACGGAACAGATCAACGCTCACGGGCGGAGACGCTGTCGTCAGGAAAAAACGCGCGTTCCGGCGCAGAGCCGATTTCTCCGGATCGGGATCGTAGAGGCCGGCTTCAAGCAACGAACGAAACTGAGGCAGGAATCGCTCTTGTACCAGTTGCCTGAACGTCGGTACGTCGTCCTCCGGCGAGACCCGTGAGAGAAAATACTCGACCCAGCCGAGGAAGGCGGGATCGGAGGCCATTTTCTCGGGGGCCAGGCGATAGGCGGCTTCCATGGTCACCAGACCGCGGTACCAGTGAATGCCGGTGCGGTCGTAGAAGTGAGCGACCAGACGCACGATGTCGAAATCCTTCGGATGACTTGCCTCGAGCGCATCGACGATTCGCATGGCTTCAAACTTCTTGCCTTCATCCACCAACGCAAGGGCTTCAGCGACTTTCACTTCGGCCTCGGCGAGAGCATGAGGTTGCAGAAACGGGAACGCGGCATACGCTTGCTGCAGGGTTGACGAGCCTGATGCCGCCCCATTGGCTTTCACTTCGCTGCGCACGAGGGCCAGAAGCCAGTCGCTGCCGATGCGCTGAAGCATGGGGTTCTGCGGGTCGAGCCGGGTGAATTCTTCGATGCCCTGCCGAGCGGCAAGAAAGCCCCCCTGTTGTGTCAGAGTCGGAATCTCATCGATCAGGGTCTTTACCCGCGACCAGCGGTGAGCTTGCCAGCCGACAAAGCCGAGTAAGCCAAGCACCACCAGGATGAGGAGGGATTTGCGCCCGAAGGAAATGGAAACGGCTGCATCGGACGGAGCCGATGGAGTTGCTGTCACTCGCTGTTCCTGAGCCGACAGCATCTTCTTGAAGATCTCCGAATCAGGATCGATGATGGCTCTGTAGATCTTCTGTGCCTCTGGAACGCCCTTGAAACGGAACTCCCCGATGAAACTGGTTGGGACTTCCTGCTTATTCATGGCCAGGTAGGTCGATTCGGTGAACCAGACTTCGTTGACCTCCGTAATGCCTTCGAGACGTGAGGCGACGTTGACCGGCTCTCCGAGTATGTCGGAATCCTGCACCTGAACTTCTCCGGTATTGATCGACACGCGAATCTCGATCTTTTCTTCCGGTGTCGCGACCTGACTGTTGTATTGTCGCAGGGTCTGCTGCATCATCATGGCGCAGAGCACCGCATTGGTCGGACTCTCGAAGGTCAGCAGAAACGCGTCGCCGATCGTCTTGATCAGTTTGCCGCCATAGACCGCGATGATGGGTTTGAGCAGTTCGTCGTGTTTCTTGCGAATGCGCACGGCAAAATCGCGGTCTGACTGCGACGTGCGCTCGGTAAAGCCCTTGATATCAGTGAAGACGATCGACAAGACCTTCGAGGACATATTTTCGTTCTCCCCAGGGGAAATTCAGCCGGTTCAGAGTATCATGTTTTCTCTGGTTCGAGTAGAATGCGACCATGAAACTCGGCTATCCCACCCACCCAAGACGCTCTCTTGTTTCCGAGATCGACTGGATCGGCCGCAACGGCTTTGACTTCGTCGATCTGTTTCTCGAACCCGAGTCCGGGGCTATCGGGGCTTTTGATCCGCTTGCCGTGCGCGACTCGCTCAAAAGCTGGAACCTGCCTGCCGTCGGACACCTGGCCTGGTATCTGCCGATCGGCTCTCCGGTCAAGGAACTGCGGCGCGCGGCGCTCGACGTTGCTGTGTCCTACTTTCAGGCTTTCGAAACCATAGGCGTGAAGCGCGCGACGATTCATGCGCACTGGGCATCAAGCTCGCTTTTTTCGACCGACGAGTCGCTGGCCTGGCAGATCGAAACCCTGGCAGACCTTATTCACCGCGCTGCGCCGCATGGCCTGCAGATCATGTATGAGCCGGTCGGTATGGCTGCCGAGTCACGGGAAAACCTCGATCGTCTGCTGCAGGCCTTGCCTGACCTCGGGTTTCATCTCGATATCGGGCATTTTCATCTGAATCAGCGGCAACCGGCGGACTTCATTCGACATTTCGCCTCACGGCTGGTGCACGTGCATCTGCACGACAATGACGGCTCTCGAGACCAGCATCTGCCGCCGGGAATCGGCACGATCGACTGGGACGAAACACTGACCGCTCTGAAAGAGTGTTACGACGACACCGTCACCCTGGAAGTATTCACCCCTGAGCGCGACTATGTTCTGCTGGCGCGCGACTGGGTGCGTCGCAAGTGGGCGGGAATCGTCCTCTGAGTTTGTTGCATGGCACGTCATAAGACTGAACCATCGGCCGCCGCCGATTCGTCGTTTGCCGGTCTGCCGCTGGCCGACCAGATCGAGTATCTGCGCCGCGAGTTGAAGCCCGGACGCGAAGAAGAGCTGTTGAAGAAGTGTGCAGCACTGGCCGACTCGGACCCTCTTGCCTGGCTATGTCGTGCGGTGGTCGAGCGCGGCCTGTTGTCGAACCCGAACGCGCGCGCGCGAATGGCTGGTCTGTTGATCGAGACGCCTGATACCGGTATTCGCAAGGTTCTTCGTTCTCTCACGGTCGAGGGTGCGCCGCTCGCTGCACCGCGCCGAGCTGAAGTCGGTCTGCTTCTGCGCGAGGTTTTAGAGCGAATTCCATTCAACCGTCTCACGGCCATGTGCCTGGTCGATCGCACCTGCAAGCAGATGTTTTCCGAAGACCGTCAGGCCTGGCTGGAGCATCTCGAAGAGCAGGTGCGACAATGCATCATAGCTCGTAATATCAATGATATCAGCCATGATAAACTTGTACAAATACCCGCAGTCGTCCTTGAGCGACTGCGCAAGACCGCCCTGGAAACCGGCAAGGAAGTCGCCGCGGCGTTCGCCGCTCTCTGCCGGGACATGACGGTGAAAGCGGCAGCGTTGCTCGAGTCGCTGCCGAAAGCCGTGTCGCAGGCGAATGCCGAAGAACTGCTGTCGCGTCGCGTGTATGCCGACCCGGGTCACTTTCTGATTGAGCTGCTGCAGAATGCCGAAGATGCCGGCGCGGTTCGCTGGCGGGTAGTGTTTGATCAACATCGCATCGTCGTGTTTCACGACGGCATTCCCTTCGACATTCGAGATCTCGTCGGCGTGACATCCATCGGGCAGACCACCAAAGGCAAGGAACAGATCGGTTTCTTCGGCGTCGGATTCAAAGCCGTATATGAAGTGACCGATCGGCCGCAGATTTTTTCGGGTGATCTCTGTTTCGAGATTGCCGACATCTCCATCCCAAGGCTGCTGTCGCAGCGGCCGACGGATGTCCCGCAGGAAGGGACCGTTGTCGTGCTTCCGTACCGGGTTGGACTTGATGAAAAACGTTCACCGAAGGCGTTATACGAACGAGCGATACAGATCGATCCGTGTGTCCTGATCACGCTGCGGCGCATGGAACACATCGAATTCGAATTGACCGCGGCCGCAGGCGGGCCGGCGCGGCGGGCGTATCACGAACGTCTGGTGCGTGGCGAGCGGTGTTTCCAGTCGACGCTGTCACTCGAACCTGATAATGAGACAAGCGCGTATCTTGTCTCAGATCTCGAATACGACTTCGCCGGCGTGCGCGAAGCCGGCAAGTCGAGTCGCACCGGAGTGATGGTCGGTGTCCGAGTTGATTCACAGGGAAACCCCGTGCCGTTGCCGCGTGATGCTTCTACCGTCTACAGTTTTCTCCCGACATCTGAGATCAGCGGTCTGCGCTTTTTTGTTCAGGGTCATTTCGATCTTCTGGTCGATCGCGAACGCATTTCGAAAAGTTCGGAATGGAACCGGCGCTTGTATGACACCGTACCTGACGGTCTGCGCGTTCTCGCCGAACGAATTCTGGCTGCCGACGATGCACCGGGTCTCTCTCGCTCGACCAGGGCCGGAATGGGATTGCTCGACATTCTGCCCCTCGAGGACGAACTTCCCGACGCTTTTTATCGCTCCATTCTGCCGCGTCTGTCCGAGATGTTTCGTGAGATTCCCTGCGTGCCGGGCGCAGAAGGGTACCTGGTTTCTCCGAGCCGACTGCTGATCGTTGATCCGGGGCTTGCTGCTTTTCTCGGCAATCGTCCGGTGCCGTTGCGTGGCGAGAGCGGCCGCGCGTCAGGGAATCGCTTTTATGCCCAGTCTCCCGAGTTGTCCGATCGGCAATGTCTGGCGGCGGTGTCTTTGGGAGCGTCGTTCTTCGGAGTGAGTGAACTGCTGCAGATGCTGGCCGATGCCTGCGCCGATACCGGCGAGCTTCGGGAGGCGTATGCGTCGTTGCCCTTCATGCAGAACCCGACACCCGAACAGGTTTTGCGGCTTTACGGCGTGCTGACGGCCGCGATTGAGCGCGAAAAAGATGGAGTGGAAGGAGCGGCAGGCAGGAAACTGTTGCGGCGGTATGCCGATCTGCCATTGCTGTTCGATGTTGAAGGTCTCTGGCGAAAAGTGCCCGATGAAGGCTATCAGAAGCCCGCGCGCGGCAATCGACGGTATCGAGAATTGTTCAAAGACCTGATGCCGTTTGTGCATCCGGACACGGATACCATGATGCAGTCCGTGTTTGACGGGCAGTCTCCGCGACAGCGGGCGGACATGCTCTTCGACTGGCTGCGACTGCCTCGTCTCAATGAAGAATGGCTGCTGGACTTCCTTGAATCGGCACTGGTCAGGAAACAGCCGGCGGCGGCCGAGTTGGCGATGCGCGTTCTCAACGACCCGGCGCGGCTCAAGGTATTGCTCGAGATCTTCGTTGACTGCAGTCCGATGTTGCAGAAGCGTGCCGCGGCGCTGCCGGTGTTTCCACGACAGGGCGGCGGTTTCGCGGCGGCGGCGAACGACCTCGGTTCCCCTGAATCGGTGATTCGTTACGAACAGGGCGCAAACGGGAAACGGATGATCGATCTGTATGCCGGTTGCCGAGCATTGGCCGATCTCGAACACCCCCTCTATGGTTCCGTGTTAGGGCGGTTTCTGGAAGCCGTCGTCACGCCGCAGCTTGGCATCGATTCGCTGATTCATGATGTAAAGATGCAGGTGTTACGACTCGACGAGGAGCGGGTGCGCCGTTTGCATGAACTGCTGGCTGAAATGGTTTCCGAGCTGCGTGCACCGGTCATTCGCGAACTGTCGCACATGATCATCTGGCCTGACAGTGCCGGTCGTCTTGGCTGTCTGAGCGGTCCGGAGCAGGTATACATTCCAAACGACCCGGACATTCCGATTCTGTTTCCCGACACGCGTTTTCTGCTCTGGAGTCTGCAGAATCACCCGCTGCTCGAACAGATCAAGGTGCGTCGATTCGGCACGGCTGCGGTCTGTCAGGCGTTCTCTCCGGACAGCCCTGATGAGTTTCGACTCGAACCGACGCCGTCAAACGTGGCCCGGGTTCAGGCCTATCTCATCAGTCATGCCGACGAGGTGCGACTGCAGAAGCCTGAACGGCTGCTGAGACAACCGTTGTTTCGTTCTCAGAGCGGTGAGTATCAACCGGCTGATGCGCTCAGACTCCCGACCGATGCCGCCGTTCTGGAGTTCGTGCGGCACATTCCGCGTGCGAAGGTTCTGGATATTGAGGATCGCGGCTTTGAGATTCTGAAGCTGTTCGGTCTGGAAAAGCAGGTTGCTCCCTATCTGATCGAGCACTTGATTCAGGACGTTCTCGCCCTCTGGCAGTCGTCCAGGAAACGGGAAGACTGGACCCGGTCCTTTCCGCCGCTGGGGAACCTTGACGGGATACGCCGATTTCTGCGCCTGATCATGGCATCGTACCGGTCGGTACCTCAGGCGTTGATGAATCGTCTGCTGGGGCTGCCCATCTTCCCCGACGAGAAAGGCGAGTGCGGCATGCTGCGCGATCAGTCGGGCTGGCATCCGCGAGCGGTTTTCCCCTGTATCGCCGAGCGGCGCCCGTTGTTTCGTCCTCTCGAACTGCGACTGCTCGATGAAGAGATTCAGAATATCGCCTGGCCGGTTCTGCAGAATGTTACAGGCTGGGCGAACCTGGACGTATTGATCCGCCACCCGGAGTTGCAGAAGTCGTATTCCGGCAGCGGGGAACGTCGCCCGCATCAGCAGGAAGCCTATCTCAAGATGGTACAACAGTATCTGGTCGAGCATCGAACTGATGTGTTGAAAGAGTTTCCGCCCGTCACGCGGAAGAATCAGGCACCGGCGAACGACTTCGTCAACGCCTTCTGTATCTGGCCGACCCGCTCGGGACAGATTCTCCCCGCGCGTGAGATCTTCGAAGGAGAGACCCTGGATCTGTTGATCGATCATGGTTCTCCTGAAGAGGCATGGTGTCAGGAGCGCATGCTGATCGACGAGGCGCAGCCCGCGTTTCGGGCGTTGAAGCCGGCTCTGGCCCCAGCGGACGTCGGGGAGGTGATCGAAAGACTGGTGGTGGAGTTTGCTGTTCCCGATCGCGTTCTGGCGAAACAGAATCCATTTCTGTCTACCGTTCAGCGCGTTGCGATCGTGTTTCAGTATCTGAACGACCGGTACGAAACAGATGAAAAAAGGCGTGATACCCTGCCGATGGTCGATGTTGCCGGCCGTCTGGTGTTTCGCGCCCTGTTCACCGCTGATGATTCAACCATCGCTTTATTGCGCGGGCTGGGTGCGGAGGGCGAGATCATGGATCCTGCCTTCAGAGCGGCTCTGCCGAGGAGTGTTTTTCGACAGGATCGGTTTCCCGCCTATCCGGTCTCCGAGGTCATCAGACTGGCGGCGCTGCGTCCCTTTCCGTCGAAACGCGAAAGGGACAGCTTGTCTGAATACTCCGATGACGTTGCGGAGTTTGCAGAAATGAGAGCGGGCGAAACGGGGGAAGACAGGAACATCCGGCGGTTTTCCGTTGGGGTTGTTCCGGCCGTCGATGAAGGTTTTCGCCGTGAATTCTTCGACTGGCTGCTCGAGAATGAGCATGAGGTGTTTCCAGATCTTGACGCGTGCGCGCTTCTCGCACGGGCCGAGATCTTCCCGACGCGGACGGGCACACTGGTCGCACCGACGCACCTCGTGATTGAGTCCCCGGTTGAGCATCTGCCTGTCGAGTGCTTTCCGCATCCGTCGATTCCCGAGCGGCTGCTGAAGCTGCTGGTATTGCGACTGGGTGTCGGAAAGCCGCCGGTGAGCGAGTTGCTGCTGAAACACGTTCTGCCCGCCTATCGACAGGCGGTAAACGCCGGAGACCGCGAATCCGCCGGACGATTGTTTGCGGGGTTTGCTCAGGCGCTTGAAGGCAGGCCGTTATCATATCTTGACGACCTGAAGCAGGCCGACGCATCGTTACGGAACATTCTTCTGGAGAACGCCCAGGGCTTTTTCACTCCGGCCGCTGAGCTGATCTGGCCCCCGGACGAACTGGAAGCGGCGGTGGCGAACGTCTTCGGTGAAGAGTTCCAGAGACCCTCTTCAATCCGGTATCCCGCTGAGATACGACTTGTACTTCTTCGGCTCGGGGTCATGGAGATTCCGGATGAAAAACGGCTTCGCCGGGTGTTGGAGACTCCTCCGCGCAGCCTGGAAGCGGCTCTCGGCCTGACGGCGATTCTTGCCTGGCACTGGCGTTCCGGGAATCGATACATTGCCGAGAATCTGCCTCTCAGAAAACAGGCCTGGCTCATTGATGCAGAAGGAGGACTGAGACGTCCGGGCGATCTGTTTCTACGTTCAGCGGGGGTGGAGGTTTTGATCGGAAGTCGACTTTCGTTGTTCTGTGACGCGCGCGCCGAAGCCCTGCTCGGGCCGGATTTCTGTGCCGAGCTGGGCATTCGTGGTCTGACAGCCGTGGGGTTGGTGGATGTCGCGCGTAATCTGCTCGAGCATGCGGAAGCCGCGCGTCCGATTTCCCGCGTGGTGTATGAGTGGCTGGAACGCGGACTTCGGGAGGAGACCATCGATCCGGTGGCACTGCAGGGAGTGCTGGCCGGACAGTCGTTTATCCTGACGGACGACGGTCGATATTGGCCGGCGCATCAGACCGTGGGATTTCGCGGTTTCGCGTGGTTCGGCAATCGACGCGGGTATTGGGAATCCGGCGTGCGCGAGTTTCCGCTGCTGTGCCGGTCGTTCAGGATCCCCACGGAGCCTGATGTGGCAACTATTGAGCAGTTTCTGAAAGAACTGCATGAAGCGGTGGTGGCATACGGCGACGAAGTGCTTCTCAGGAATGACAGCGGTCTCATCCATCTTCTGATGCATAATTATGCGACGCTCACTTCGTACTCGCGACGTCTCGACCGTTCATGGCGAGTCTGTCTCTGTCGCGAAGTCGGGCCGGATGTTCCCGCTGATCCGCCGGTCATGCGACTTGTGCATCTCGATGAGAGCGCGCTGTATCTCAGCGACACCCCCTCGCTGGAACAGGAATTCGCACGCACGGGTCGGTTTCGGGTGGTCGTGCGCGCGTCGGGGTCGGAGCAGGAAAAAGTCGATGCTTTCTATTTGACCCAGGGCATTCAGCGCATTCGCGATGCCTATCGAGTTGTACCCGAGACAGAGAAAGTGACCGATCGCACCGGCGACTTTCAACGACAGATATTGTCGATACGAGGCCTGATACGCAGTCTGGCTGCGATTGTTCCGAGAATACGACTGGGACGACCGGGGTTGCTCGCCGGCGGCTGGCAGGATTCGCGACTGCAGCTGTTGGGCACATCAGGGGCGATTCGCGCCATCGACAGACTTCGGGTCAGGATGATGCTTCCCGCGGTCGGCGAAGTTCTCAGCAGCGCGCCGGCCGTCTATGATGCCGAAGAGGGCCGGCTTCTGCTGGACACGCAGCTGCTCGAGCGTCCGGAGGATTACGGCGGGGAGTTGGCGTCGGGCCTGCTGCCGTGTCTGTATCAGGGGCCGGGCGAAGAGGGGTTGCGAGACCTGCTGGAAATTCTGCTGCCGTTGCGAACCGAAGAAGCCATGTATGCCTATCTCGATCGGCGCAACTTTCCGGTGGCGGCTCGTCTGCAGGGGCCGCTTGAACGACTTGGAGAGAGGCTCGGGCAGATCCTCGACTTCGGCTGGCCGGCCCGCTTTCAGTCGCGATTTCCGGAAATCGGGACACCGGCCTGGGAGCGGTGGCGCCATGCCGGTTTTGTCCGGCGCTTGTCACAGGTGGCCTCGTTGCCCGAACATGCGGATGAATATGGCAGCTGGATCAAGGTTCTCATGCCCGAAATCCTCGCGGAAATCGAGTTGAAGAACGCGTGTGAGCCGTTTCGCGACCTGTTGTTCGAGACCCTGAAGGCGGAGTCACTCAGCGACGTGCCTCTCGAGCTGTTTCACGAGATTCCTGGGCGAACGGAGACGGACGAAAAGGGAAATGACGACGAGGATCTCGATCAGGTGCTGCCAGGAGCCAAACGACTGCTTGGCAAGTCCGAATTACGCGAGGAGGATGGCGCCAATGGGTCGATCACTTTTCCGGTCATTGAAACATCCTCGTGGCAACCTTCCAATTCAGCAGATCCGGAAACCGGACTGTTTGGTCGGGTCATGCGATGGCTGTTCGGCGCAGCACCGATACGCGCTCACGAAAGCGCATTTACGCCACGATTGACCATTCCCGCACCGGAAATGCATACGTCGGCCCAGGCCATGGCAATCGAGTCTACTCCGCCGAGCGAGTGGGTCACCTGGGCACCGGCGACTCTTCCGTATCCCTGGCAGTTCGGCGTTCATACCCTGGCCGGCCTGTTTTCCCCGGAGTCGCAGGCCTGGAGCTGCCAGGACTATGAGCTGGTTCTGGCCTCGAGAACTGGAACGGAAGGTGATGCGCGAGGGCAGGTGCGTTTTCAGGTCCGGTTGTCTTCCGGCGACAACCTGCTGCCCATGCCTCTCTACTCACGGTTGGCATCGGTGCCGATGATTCTGCACGGCGAGGGAGACTTGCGTGTAGCCGGGGTGATGGAAACCGGAGGCATTTTAATCTTCATTCAGTCCGGCAAGCCCGTGACCGTCGAATACACGGCTGAGTTGTTGCCGCCGCCGTTGCTGACCGGCGACAATCCGAGCTTCGGCAGAATGGAAGAGCTTCTGGAACGCACCACTTCGCGTGACAGTCTGCCTCGTTCCTTGCTCGAAGCCGTTGAAGCCCCCGAGTTCCGTACCGGGCCTGTGTGGCTGAGAGCTTCTCGGGTTGCGGATCTCGTGCGAGCCAGATACATTCATCACGGTCTGCCGATCGAACTGCCGAACGTGGCGGTGGCCCGTAACAGACTGAAACCGGGGCGCGGCCATCACCTGCTGAGTCTCCTGCACGCCGGAGCTGATGCCCGGTTCCTTGGCTGCGGCAGCGTCGCCGCGTTGAATCTGCTGGTGGTCGAGGTGTTGCGTCACCTGGGAATTCCCGCTCTGCCGGCGACCGGGTATCGGTTTCGTGACAACTGGCTGCCCGGCCCGCAGCAGATCTTCGCTGTCGCACTCGTCGGCGCCCTTGGAGGTGTCGCTCTGTTGCCGCTCGACGTCTCTGATATGCAGTCGCTGCGTCCGACCCCTGTTGCGCCGCGACCGCCGGAACTGCCGCGTCCGACCGCTCCCATCGGCGTGATCTTTCCGCCGGAAGCCGCCTGGCAGGTTCTGCAGAGCGGAGCGAAGGATGTTAACGCTGATGGCGAGGGCAGCACGGCATCTGAGGAAGGCCGCACGCCGGCCGTCGATCTGGTGACGCATGCTGTTCTGCCGCCGCAAGCCGACGCAACCGCCGAGAAGGTCATCGCCTATCTGCGGCCGGCACTGCGCACCATGGCTCGCCAGTGCAGTGTGAAGCCTGAGCTGCTTGACTCGTTCAAGCCTGAGATGAAGACGGCGGCTCCCGAGGACAGGATCCGTCTGATGCAGAAAGATCTTGGCGTGCTTCTGCAGAATCCGCAGCTGGCCGAGGCTTTCGTCAACCTGCTGCGACGAGGCAGTGAAGCCGCCCCCGAGTTGGCTGAGACATGGCGTGAGTTGCGCAAACTTGGTCTGGTACGAGTGGAAAAACTCTCGATGTTTGTCGTGGAGCCGAAAGCCGTCGGTGGCGATCGAGAACAGGAGGGGAAATCGTGAACAGCCCACAAGCAGGTGATACAAACCTGCGTGCAGAGCATATATCGAAAGTCTCCGGCCGGTACAATCTACCGGCGTCAGCTGTGGCTGCCGTTGCGCAACTGCTTGCGGAGGGGGCAACCGTGCCGTTCATTGCTCGGTATCGCAAGGAGCGAACCGGCGGATTGGACGAAACGGCGATCTGCTCCATTCGAGACGAGATCGGTCGCCTGCAGGAACTGGAAGACCGCCGTCAGGCGATCACGAAATCGCTCGAAGAGCGTCAGTTGCTTTCCGAAGATCTGCAGGCTCGAATTGCTGCTGCTGAAACACTGGCGATACTTGAAGACTTGTACCTGCCGTTTCGGCCGAAACGGCGAACCCGAGCGATGATTGCGCGAGAACGAGGGCTCGAGCCGCTGGCGGTCCGCCTGTTGCTGCAGGAACCGGCGCTTGATCCGAAGCACGCGGCGCAGACATTCGTCATTCCGGCACAGGGAGTGGCAACAGTGGAAGACGCACTGGACGGTGCCAGAGACATCATCGCCGAACTCGTATCGGAAGACGCCGACACGCGGCAAAACCTGCGGTCTCTGTTTGAAACCGAGGGACGGATCTTCTCAACCGTTGTTCCGGGCAAAGAAGAGGAAGGCTCGAAGTTTCGCGACTGGTTCAACTGGAACGAGCCGGTGGTGCGCGCTCCCGGGCATCGTCTGCTGGCCATGTTCAGAGGGGAGAACGAGGGGATTCTGCGGCTGAAGATTCGGCCGCCGGACGAACGCGCTCTCCCGCTGCTGGATCGTCGCTGGGTGAAGGGGCGATCGGAAGCGGCCGCGCAGGTGCGGCAGGCGGTGGAAGACGGCTACGATCGTCTGCTGGCGCCGTCGCTTGAGACGGAGGTACGTCGCCGGGTTCGTGAGAGGTGCGAGGCCGAGGCCATCCAGGTCTTTGCGCGCAACCTGCGCGAACTGCTGATGGCACCCGCTCTCGGCCAGAAAGCCGTGCTTGCGGTCGACCCCGGGTTGCGTACCGGCTGTAAAACCGTGTGCCTCGATGCGCAGGGAAAGCTGTTGTACCATACCGTGCTCTACTTTGTCGGCTCTGAACGCCAAATACAGGAGGCGCGAGATCTCGTTCCGGTTTTGTGCGAAAAATATGCGATCGAGGCCATTGCTCTCGGCAACGGCACCGGAAGTCGCGAAGCGGAAGCTGCGCTGCGCGCTATTCCGTTGCCTCGTCCGATTCCCGTCATTGTGGTGAACGAGAGCGGGGCTTCCGTCTACTCGGCATCTGAGGCCGCACGTGAAGAGTTCCCCGATCACGACCTGACCGTGCGCGGCGCGGTATCGATCGGACGTCGTTTGCAGGACCCTCTGGCAGAACTGGTGAAAATCGATCCGAAGTCGATCGGTGTCGGACAGTACCAGCACGATGTCGACCAGAATGCCTTGAAAAGAGGGCTCGACGATGTCGTAAGCAGTTGCGTGAATGCGGTCGGTGTCGAGGTGAACACGGCGAGTCGTCGTCTGCTGACCTATGTGTCCGGGCTGGGGCCGCAGCTGGCGGCGAACATTCTTGCCTGGCGTGAGGAGAACGGGCCGTTTCTCAGCCGAAAGGATTTGCGCAAGGTGCCGCGTCTCGGCCCCAAGGCGTTTGAACAGGCGGCCGGGTTTCTGCGCATTCGACAGAGTACGAACCCCCTCGATGCCGGCGCGGTTCATCCCGAGCGTTATGCGCTGGTCGAGCGCATGGCGAAAGACGTGGGTTGTACCGTCGAAGAACTCATGCGCAGCGAGGAGCGACGGCGATTGATCAAACTCGAACGTTTTGTTGATGAAGAGGTCGGCCTGCCGACATTGCAGGACATTCTGCAGGAACTGGCGCGCCCCGGTCGTGACCCTCGTGCCGAGTTTGAGTTGTTCGCCTTTGATGATTCCGTGCATGCGATTGAAGATCTGAAACCGGGAATGAAGCTTCCCGGTATCGTAACCAACGTGACCCGCTTCGGCGCTTTCATCGATGTCGGTGTGCATCAGGACGGACTTGCGCACATCAGTGAGCTGGCTGATCGCTACGTGCGTGATCCGGCTGATGTGGTCAAGGTTGGACAGAAGGTGGTCGCGACCGTTCTCGAAGTCGATGTTTCCCGCAGAAGAATCTCATTGTCGCTCAAGAGCGTTCCCGGCGGAACTCGCCGCTCGACGGGGCACTGAACAAAATGGCATAAAAATCGGCGAGAAATCAGATTGTCTGGCCCGATCATGATATACTGACAACAATCAGTGAGCCGGTGATTTTTGAGAAAGAGGCTTGTGTCACATGACCCAGACGGACTGGAGCAACTTCGGCATGGCCGGGGCTGATTACGTCGGCCTTCCCGGGCAGGACAATTCGAGTGTCGTGCTGTATGTCAGCGAGAAGCTCGAGAACGGGCCGATCATCGCTGAACTGCGTGGTCTCGGATACAACGTACAGGTTTTTGCACACGGTCAGGAAGACTGGCTGCAGGGCAAGAAGCTCGGCATTTACGTGATTCAGGAAGAACTGCTCATTCAGGAGCTGCTTGGGTTTCTCGACATGATTTTTCTCGGCCCGGTGGAAAGCCCGGTCGTGGTGATCGGCGACAAGATGGGGCGCGAGTATCTTTCAGGCATGTTCCAGAACCGACCGTTCTTCTACCTTGAACCGAACCTTGAATCCGGCAGGCTGGCGGAAACCTTTCGTCTGGCGGCGGATGCGGTTCTGAAGGTGAAGAAGGTGCGCGCGGTTGAGCAGGAACTCGATCGAGCCGAGAAAGAGATCGAAGAACTGAACGAGATCGGCATGGCGCTTTCCTCTGAGAAAGATCCTGACCGTCTTCTGAAGATGATTCTGACCCGCAGTCGCGAGATTGCCCACGCGGACGCCGGCAGTCTGTATCTCGTGGAAGGCGGGACCAACCTGCGTTTTAAGCTGTCACAGAACATTTCGCTGAACTGGCTGGTCAGTGAAGATATTCTGCTTCCGATCAACGACAAGAGCATCGTCGGAGCGGCGGCTCTCTCCGGCAAGCCGATTACGCTGCTTGATGCCTACATGATTCCGAGTGCTGCTTCGTTTTCGTTCAATCGCAGTTTTGATGAGAATACCGGCTATCGAACCAAGTCGATTATTGCGGTGCCGATGAAGAATCACGCCGGCGAAGTGCTGGGAGTCGTGCAGCTGATCAATCGCCGCCGCGACTATCAAACACTGGTCCCAGGTCAGAAACTGCTGCAGGAAAACATCGAGCCGTTCACGCGAAAAGATCTGAATCTGGTCTCTTCGCTGGCTTCACAGGCTACGATTGCTCTTGAAAACTCCCGATTGGTTCAGGATATTCAAAGCCTGTTCGAAGGGTTTGTGCATGCGTCGATTGTCGCCATCGAAGCGCGAGATCCGACGACGTGCGGTCATTCCGAACGTGTCGCGGCTCTGACGGTTCATTTTGCCGAGACGATCGACGCAATCGGCAGCGGGCCGTATGCCGGAATTCATTTCGACAAGCAGCGTCTGACCGAGATTCGCTATGCATCTTTGCTGCATGATTTCGGAAAGGTCGGGGTTCGTGAGGAAGTGCTGGTGAAGGCGAAAAAGCTGTTCCCATGGGAATCGGAGAGCCTGCGCAAGCGGTTTGCTCTCATTCGAAAAAGCATGGAAGCGGATTTTTATCACAAATGTCTCGATCTGGTGCTCGAACGCGGAATTGATCATTATCGTGCCCTGCAAAATGCCCTTGAAGCCAACTACCGTATGCAACTGCAGGAACTGGATGAAGCGCTGCAGTTCTTGCTGCAATCCAATGAGCCGACGGTTCTCGAGGAAGGGAACTTCAACAGACTGGTCGACATTGCGCAGCGTCGGTATGTCGATGCGGCCGGGCAGACGATCGAGTATCTGACCGAGCGTGAAATGCACGTGCTGTCTATTCGCAAGGGGTCGCTGTCAGAGGAAGAGCGCATCGAAATCGAGTCGCACGTGACACATACGTTCAACTTCCTGTCGAAAATTCCCTGGACCAAGCACCTGAAGCGTGTGCCTGAGATTGCCTTTGCGCATCATGAAAAGCTGAACGGTCGCGGATACCCGAATCATCTGGAGACCGGTGCGATTCCGTTCGAGTCGCAGTTGATGACCATTTGCGATATTTATGATGCGCTGACGGCGCGCGATCGCCCGTACAAACGAGCATTGCCGCGCGAAAAAGCGCTTGATATCATGTTCAACGAAGTGAAGCAGGGGCTGATATCTCACGACCTGCTGGATGTTTTCGTGCAGAAACAAGTGTACAAAGTGATTGAAGGACGAATGTTCCGCCCGCAGATCTGATCACCGAGGAGAGAGCCATGGCGAGGCAACCTGAAATACTCGAGCAAATCGGAGAAAGTTTCGGCGCGCAATGGTTGAATGATTTTCTGACCACCAGCGGCATGGGCATTCTCGTGCTGCTGTTCATTTCGGCGATTCCGGTGTATCTCGAGGGTCCGGACAAAGTGCAGTGGCGGCGCTTTTTCGTGAAGTGCCTGATTGCGATCGCTCTGGTGACCGCTTTTCTTGCCTGGCACGGATTTGACATCCAGAAGGCACTTCTCAAGGTGCGCTGGTTTTGCTACGAACACTATCTCATTGTGGGCAGTCTGTTCGCGCTGGGCATCGGGTTTCAGTATATCCTCTGGTTCATCCTGGTGCCGCGCATGGTAGGTCTGGCCCCCTTTGTGACAGCTGAATGGATGAAAGGGGACAAGCTGATTCGCACCCGCATGGTGCACGATCTGATCGAGAAATACAACAATCAATACGTCACCCTCAAGGATCTCAAGGAGATGCTGGGCGAGCCGGATTACATTCGCGAAACCGACCAGGCATTGGTATATGATCTTGACTGCGAGCGACGTTTGGCCGTTTTCATGCCGACGAACTACAAGGAACTCAAGATCAAAATGACACTCGAGTAGTCTGACGAGATTCGTTCAGAAGTTCAGAGAGAAGTTCAGAAAGCGAGTTCCATTCCTTCGCGGGCCAGCTGTACATCAAGTGTGCGGCCGGCATATTGCGGCTGAGCCAGCAAGGCGTCGCGGCACTGCAGCGCTTCGGCCAGCAGGCTTTCGAGTTGGAAATCGTTGCGTACGGGCTCGTGGTGTCCGAGCAGCACCTTTTTAACATTCGCTTTTAATGCGCTTTTGATGGCCCATTCATAGGTGCTGTGTCCCCAGTCGAACTTGTGGAAACTGCCGGTCAGAGAGCCTGCATCGCCACGATACTCAGATGGGGTGTACTGACTGTCGTAGTAGAGGCAGTCGGCATCCTGTGCCAGTTTCATCAGGCGCGGGTCAGGCATGTCACGATGTTCGGTGTCGGTTGCATATACAAACCGCTTGCCGTTGCACGTGAAGGCATAGCCGAACACCGAGTCCGGATGGTTGAGTTCCTGATAATTGACCGTAACTTCGCCAACCTGGATGGGGTGGGGGTCGAGCCGCCCCATTTCGACGAAAGTCTTGTTGCAGGGCATGTCTTCCCAGGCAACGGGAAAGTTCGGACATTCCTGCTGGCCGCCCAGCACTTCT
>CAYYIY010000072.1:0-25260 GCA_964472075.1 uncultured bacterium
CGAAGGTCATGCCGCCGGCCCGGGCCGCGATCGGATCGTTGTTCAGCAGGGCGACGTGCTTGCCCCAGGCGCGCGAGAGCGACGGGGTCTGCCCTTTCTTCGCGCTGTTGACCAGAGCTTCACCGACAAGCACCTGCTCGAGACCGAAGATGTCGGCGATGGCCTGAGCCGGAGCGATGCCCGAATCGCCGGAGTTGCGATAGACAGCCTTGATGATCTTCGGGTGCGTGGCCAGCTTGCTGAACGCCTGGCGACCGATGACCATGATGTTCGGGCGCAGAATGCAGGCATCCATTGCGTTCATGATGTCGGCGATCGGATCGCTGGCGATGTTGTCGTTCCACTGATCGGTGCCGGAAAGGGTGACCTTGTTGCTCGTGCCGTACTGAGAGGCATCGAACACCAGGCTCGCGACGCGCACTTCGCGATCGAGTTCGATCAGCGAGGTCAGAAACTCGGTCGTGTTCGCGATCGGGTTCTGGCCGGCGGGCGCGTTTTCGACATCGGCGACCGGAACGTGGTCGAGCAGAGAGAAGTCGTCGATCAGGCCGGCGGTTTCGACGGCGCTGGTTTCGACCTGGTTCGGGGCGGACTTGCGGCCGACCTTGGTGTCGGGCACGGTGAACCGGTCGCCCATCGCGAACTTCGTGTACTTGAATTCCTGTTTGCTGACCCGAACGCGGGGCAACACCAGATCGGCGATGAGGCGTTTGTTGCGATACGCGATCGCGATTGAGGTCAACTCAGGCTGAATCGGATAGGGGGATTTGTTGCTCATGGTTGCTCCTTGGGATTAGCCCTGCATCGAGCCGTGGGAGAGAATGACGGAACCGATATCGCCGGCAACACCGCTCTGAGCGGCGACACCGATGATGCGCACGTTCGAGCCTGCGGTGGGTGCGGCGGCTACGGCCTTGCCGTCTGAGTCGGCGGTCAGAAGAGCGCCGCGAGTGACGTTGCCGCCGTATTCGACCTCGGCGATCCCGTTGATGATGACTTCAACACGGGTATCGGTCGCGGCCGCACCAAGGGAGTCGGCGACTCCGATCAGGCTGTCGGTCGCTGCGGCAGCCTGGACGACGGTATCGTCGTCAGACCCGAACTTGACGATGCGATACCTGGTGACGATCGCGCCGCCGTTCTTGAAAGACTTAGTGAGAAGCGGGTTCAACATGGCTTACTTGCCTCCTTTGACATGCTCGACCGCATCGGCAAAGGAGCAGACGCGACCGGCCTTGATCTCGGCTTCACGAAACTCGACGGCCCTTTTGGCGATGCCTTCGGGCGACTCGTCGGTGTTGGTGTCTTCGCCGGCGTGTTCGCTGAAATCCACCTGTTTCGGCAGGGCGGAAAGGAAGGTTTTAAGGAAGTCGAGAGCCGACTTCTGCACCTTTTTTTCGCCTTCGCTGAACTCGATGGTGCCGACATCGTTCACGGCATCCATGAACTCGATCAGGTCGGCCTTATGGGTCGGCAGAACTTTGCCGGCCTTGACCAGGCTTTCGACGAAGTCGGCATACTCAGCCTTGCGAATGCGGGTTTCGGCTACTTCGACGGTCTTTTCGCGTTCCGACAGAGCGGTTTCGCGGGTGACGACGGCCTTTTCCCGTTCGGCAAATTCGAGTTCCTTCTTGCTTAGCGCCGCTTCGCGGGCGGCAATCTCTTCCGGACTGACGGTCATGCGTTCCTCCTTGGAAATAGGTAAAGCGTCTTCGGCTTCGGTAGAGGCGCTTGCGGCTTCGCCGAATTCGATGACGCCTTCTTCACCGGCGTTGAAACTGACGGATTTGAGGCCCGATATGGCGGGCGGCATGGCACCGAGAAAACCGACGTGGCGCAGGTAATAGGGTTTCTTGCCGTCCGGGCCGGCTTTCGCGGGGTTGCGTGGGCTGTCGGGGGTGTAGAAACTGGCGCTGATCTTCTTGAACCGACCGCTTTTCACCATGTCGGCGAACTGCGCTTCGACCTGGTTGGGCTCGACCTTCAGACGATGGTCGGTATCTGAAAACTCGACCCGCTTCACCCAGCCGTGGGCGGGCAGATCGGCTTTCGGGTGTCCGATGACCAGCGGGGCTTCGTGCAGAGCCGGATCATACGCAGCGGCGATTGCTTTCAGATCGTCCTGCGTGAACTCCAGCTCGCGGCCGTCACCGGCGGTGACTCGCCCGGGCTTGAAGATTTCGATCATGTTCATGGCACTCGTCGACTACCGAGCCATCACGGTCGCGGTCGCGGCGCCGCTGGTGCCGATAAGATAGATTGCCGGAGTCGTGGTCGAAACGGTGAAAGAGACTTTCGAAGCGGCGGCGATGTTCGGATACGACGTGCCGCTCGAGACGCCGACCGGGCCGTAGTTCACGGTGTTGCCGCCGGTGGCGACATAGATTTCGACGACTTTGGTTCCGGCGGGAAGCGTGCCGATTGAGACGGCGGTCGCGGCGGGTACCGAAACAATGGGGGCAGCGACGGTCTTGTAGCCGGTCGTCGGCGTTTCAATCGTCGGAACGACGTAGTCGGTGCTGGCGGTTTTGTTCCCGGCGGGAACGATGAGCGTGGTGTCGCCGGCTTTGGCCATCATGGTGAGAGCGATGGCAAGAACGATCAGGAACAGAATGAGATAACGACGCATTCAAGGGCCTCCGTTGATGGTTTGTGCGGACGTGTGACCCGAAAATGCCAGAAGTGATGCGCGAAATCTTCTACAGTGTTACAGAAAACAACGACCCCGAGCGGCTTACACCGGCATCGGGGTCGATTACTGAAATCGTGTGGGCGAACGAACGGTTAAGGGCCGAGTTTCATGCGTTTAAAAAATCGATACGAACCCATTTAACAACCATTTAAAAGCTGCGACGAGGGTGTTCGACGGGTCCGAGGTCGATCCGACCATCGATCGTTGAAATTTGGGCCGTTTGCGGCGGTCGTTTTTGCTGGTTTTCGCATATTTATCTGATCTGATGCCGGTTTCGGCTGTTATCAGTCGGTCATCAGTCGCGGGGTGACTCGCCAGGCAAACTGTTCTTTGCAGACCGGCGTGCCTGTGGCGTCTTTGCCTTCGACCTCGAACAGATACGCGGTGTTGGCAGCCATTTTCAGCATGTCGGCTTCGGTGGGCTCGAAGGTGACGATGCCCTCTTCCGTGCCCATGCCGATGATCGGGTCGAACAGCATGTCAGAGGTTTCATCGCGCGCATCGGCGAGAGGTTTGCAAGCCAGACGCCAGGTGATTCCGGATGCATCGGCGGGCGTGCCGTCGGGGTTTTGCCACTCGAACTCGATCGGCCGGGCCAGGCCGCGAACCGTGATGATTTCGATCATGCTTTTTGCCTCCAGACGAGTTTCATGGGCGCTCGTTGTTTGAACGTCATGCGATGTGTCGGAACGCGCTGAACCAGAATGCCTTTCACCGTCACCGTGCCGGTCGCGCGTTCGAGCAGAGCGCCGACGGGGTTGGAGAGTTCGACGCTGTAAGTCAGTGTGCCGAGAATTGTTTCAGAGCCGATCGCGTTGATCTCGACGTCGACCCAGCGATGCAGTTCGTCGCTGCCCGATTCGAAGGTGACGGTCGTCGAGACTTCGGTAAAGTGCTCCGGGTCTGTGGCCGTGCCTTCGACCGTCGCCAGGTCGACCGTCACTTCGTCGTCGGTCCGGCCAACCAGGTGGACGCGGATGTTGGCCGTGCCGCCCGAGAACACGACCGCATCTTCGATGTAGAGCTGGGGCAGGCTGCCGCCGATCGTGATGATGTCTGAATCAGTCGCGGCCGAGACGTTTCCGACCGCGTCGACCGCCTTGGCGCGAACCTGAACGGTCTGACCGAGCGTCAGATTCTCGACCAGCACCTGAACCGAGTTTCGCCCGCCGGACTGCTCTACGGCATCCTGCGGCCCGAGAAACTCGAGATACCCCTGCCCGCTCTCGATCTTGTTCCGCTTCGAAAGCGGCACGAACCCAGCGTCATCGACATTGACCTCGGCGATTATGTGTCGCGCCTCTGCCGGCACCGGCCCAAGGTTGCACAACGCATTCGCGCCCCCGACCCCCAGAATCGATCCAATGGTCGGCGCAATCGGTGCGGTAACGTCACTCGTCCACGAGAGGCTAAGGGAGACGAACGCCGGGGCCGGTGCGGTGCCGTCGTTGCTGGTGAAGACGAGCTTTACGCGCACCTTTTCGCCAGCTCTCGCCGGAAGGGTAGGAAGGTCGATGGTTGTGGTATTGCTGTAGGTGCCGATCTCCGTCCATTCGTCCGCAACACCTGCATAGCTCTCCCACCGCGCCACTTCGTCGTTGTAGTGCTGGAGATATAGCGCGACAGTACCAGCCGCGCCGGTTGTGTCGAGCGTCAGAGTCGCTTGCGGTAGGGTGGCTAGTTTCGCTGGTGTGGTGGGTTGGAAGGCGTCAGCGGGGAGGAGGGTGGCGCTTAATGTCGAAAAAGATAGTAGCGAAGTGTATATTGTCGAAAGTTCTAAAGGACTCAGTTCTTTCGAGTAGATCAGGAAGGCCTTTATACTTCCGCTAAAGCGAATTGAATCGCCAGAATATAAATACCTCGCAAAAAGCACAAGCGGATAGGAGGCGGAAATGCCTGTTGTTCCGACGTTGCCGCTGCCGTTCAGAACACCAGCATTGATATATATTTTTGAAGAAGAACCGTTAAAAACGGTAGTCAGCATTGAAATCGGATTAGTAAGGATTGGCGTTGAAAAGTTGCCCGTTGCTGTATACGCTTGTGGGTTGTTGTAGTTCGCTGACCCCGTGGCAACGCCGAGGCCGCTCAAAATTCTTTGATTTTCCTGATCGTGCAGGACGTTCACGACGCCTGTCAGCGGAGGAACGTATCCGAAAGCAATAACAGTAAACGGCTGCGGAATACTCTGTGCTAAACTTCCATAAAATGGACAAGGAAACGGTTTATCAAAAACAATGCTACCGTTTAACAGATACGGTTTTTTTGCATTGTCGCCGTCTGTAGACTCAAAATATGATGGGTTATTTCCGATCTTGTTATTCCATCTTGCTTTTGTTCCCGAATCTCCGAAAACGTAGGAATTCGCATCGAGAAAAACAATTAGGCTTTCCGTCGGAACGCTCGCAGATACGATCTTCCCGCCCACGATCGACAACCCGCTATCCAGCGTCATCTCCCCCGCCCCCGGCGTGTAGATCACCGGGGAAACTGATTTGTCAGACCATGGCATGTGAGGCCTCCTACTCGGTTAAGAAGTTGGTGAGGATGGTGAGGATTTCGTCGCGATCGTCAGGGCTGATTCCAAGGAATGGGCGGGGTTTCAGTCCTGGGTGGTTCACCTGGCTCACTTTGCGAGTATAGGCCGGGAGCCACAGATAGGGTGCAAGACGCGGTTTGATGACATAGGGCTTCGAGCCGAATTGATGGGCGGCGGCATACGGAACGTTGGTGCCGACCTCCACCGACGTCGGAGTGACTTCACCAACTTGCAAAGAGTTGAACAACACGCCGGTCAGTCGCAGAATCTGCCCACCGCGCTTGGTCGGTGCCCAGGGGCGGCCGTCCGGATCGACCTGGCGGTCGAAGCGCATGCGGTTGCGTTCGATCAGCACGGTGCCGATACTGCGCATGATTGATTCCATGTTGCGAGTCTTTTCGGACACCGCGGTCAGCATGGCAATGACCTGGCTGTCATCGTATTCGATGCGAACTCCCGACATTTGCCTTGACCTCCTTCGTGATCGAATCTATATTCAGATTAGCTGTGAGTGCCCTGACAACTGGGAACATCGCCGGTCCAGTTGGGTGGCCGCAAGGCGACTCTTACGGGGAGAGTGGCGTACCCCCTGGGCATTTACAGCTTTCCTTTGACCAAGCGATATCGTTTTCCAGATACGTCGGCGATCTTCACTTTCCCACCCGAAACCACGCTGTTGGTGGTAACTTTCACTTTTCCCGCCGGCTTTTTCATCTTGGTCTGCACATTCACCCGCACCACGAACTTGCCGATCAGGTCTTCATCATCAAGCTCGAACAGATAGAGCAGAGCCGGGTCTTGCAGGTCGAAGAGCACGTTTTCACAGCGGTCGATGATCTGCGGTAGCTCCTTGATTCGATCGACGCCGACGTCTTTTTTCGTCTGCAGCTTGGCCTCGCGATTCATGTGCAGTAGCACGCGATCTGACACGGTGATCAGCGATGTCTCAAGTTCAACACCGGCATCTTCAACGCCGCTCATGACAGTTGGGTCGATAACGCCGACAGGCTGAATGCGACCTTCCTGTTTTCCAGACTCGAGCACCTCATCAGCCCATTCGGCGAACAACTCCGCCGCCAGGTCTTTCACCTCTTCCGTGAGACTTTCCCACACTTCTGCCCCGATTGCCGGCGGCACCTCTGCGATGCGCTCTAACAGCGTTTCAACAGCATCACTGTTTCGGCCTTCGCCGGGGTTGTAGGCCCAGCCGGGGTCGATGCCGTCCGGAATCTGCATCTCTTCGCCGGTGCGCGGGTTGATCCAGACGTAACTTCCGCCGGCCGGAGCCTGGTCGGGTTTATCCTTGCCCGCCTCCTTCATCATGCGTTCGGTCATCTGAATCACTGAACAGCGGCAGTTCCAGCCGTTCGGCGGGAAGTGCGTCTTCCACCACGGATCATCCCAGCGAAGGATCAGGTTGTCCCAGGCTTTATGCTCGTCGCGCGTCTTGTCATCGTCTACGGCGCTGTACTGCAGATACGGCAGCACATCGGCCGTGGCTTTGATCTGATCCCAGTGGCCGGCGGCATACGCCGTCTTCATGTTCGTCTCGAAGATCGTGCGCAGACGACGGGAACTTCCGAGCTGAACCTCGACTACTTCGCCGGTCGCCGGGTCGACCATCTCCTTGCGGCCCCACCATCCCTTTTCCTGCAGAATTGGTTCGAGCCGTTCGCGGAACTGATGCAGGGTCATGCCTTTTGAAACGGCTTCATCAACGGCGTCGTGAACGTCTTTTAACAGGGCCATATCGAGCATTTTTGCGACAGTGAAATTGCGAGAATGCTCCTCGTGCAGCATGTCCTGCCAGGAGAACGTCGTCTTCAAGCCCTTCTGCCTGAAGAACTCGACGGCCGCTTTCGGCTCCATGCTGAACGCTTCAACGTTCACTTGCCGCCCTCCGGAATGCGCCCCATGAGCCGAGCCGAGAAGGTGGCCCGGTCGAGCGTCTCAACGATCCCCGCCGGCGTGGTTCGCAGAAGTTCCGCCAGGCGTTTCTTGAAAGTCACCAGGTCGCCAGTCTCCTCGAGCAGAGCCTGCAGATCCTCGACCCGCTTGCCGAGCAGTTTTTCATACTTTCCGGCCAGCGATTCAGCGGCCTGTTTCATTGTCTCCTGGTCGAGTGCCCGGTCTTTCGCCAGGCGGTTCAACCGCGCGGGCATGTCCCGCTCGGCGAAATCAACCGGAGGCGTGCTCTGCGCCGGTGCCGCCTTCTTCCTCCACCGGCGGCCGTAGGTTTGTTCGATATATTCCTCGTCGGGCTCGAAACCCAGATCGAAGATCTTCTTGTCGACGTCGGCGATCGCGGCGAGGTTCTCGGGAAACACCCGCCACACCTTCGGGTAAGCGGCGCCCGGGCGGTTGAGATCGACGATCCAGCGCACCAGGCTGCGATTGAGTGTGGCGCAGAGGTTGTCGGCGTCCGCCTTTGCGATTTCGAGCCGCACCTCGTTGCCGACCTCGTCACGGGCGCGTGAGCCGCCGTCACCGCTCTGGTTGGTCGATCCGGTCTCACCCAGCACGGCTTCGCTGATCTGCTCGTCGCAATATCGAACAAGACTTTCATAGGTCGTAATCTGGCCCGATCGCGCCGCTTCGAGGAACTCCAGCATCATGCCTTCGGGAATGATGACGCCTGAATCACTGCTCACAGCTCGACACGCGGCCAACAGCTTGTCCTGCTCGGGTTTGGTCGTTCCTGCTGGATACTTGCCCATCACCGTCGGGCTGCCGAACTTATCGCAGAAGGTGAGCCAGAACGTGATTCCCTTCCGTTTGAACCAGACCGGCCAGAACAACCGGGTGCCCAAGCCCAGACCGTATGGGTTGTCGTCTTTCGAACCGAACCGATGCACGATGAACTTGCGCTCAGGCAGCTCCATGCCCGGCATCGGCTGTTCCTTCGTCTTCAACCGCAGGGTGCCGTCTTTCATGAATGTGAAACGGCGCTGTGAACGCGGTTTCACCTCGGCCGCCAGAATTCTCTCGGTATCTGGTTTCCAGATGATCTCTCCGACGGCGAACCCCTTCAGCACGGCGTCGAGCAGGTTCTCGCACAGCATGTCGAAGTTGAGCTCTTCGAGCTGTTCGCGGACGACATCAGCGGCTTCTTCATCCCGAGGTGTTTCTCCGCCCGGAATGACCTGCCACTCTCGCGAAGTCACAGCCAGCTTGCGTTTCTGCAAGACGGCGAAGGCGTGACAATCCCGTTCGATGCCGTCGTAGAGCTTGTAATCGTAGCCGCCGCGGGTTTCAAGCGTGTCGTCGTTCGGCGACATGGCGCCGCCGTAAGTGGAAATTGTGATGTCGCGCCCGACCGTGGCGATCTCCCGCATCAGGTCGGCAGAGCGAATCGGGGCTTCGGCGAAGTCGATCCGGGCAACGGCGCGTCGTTCGGTGATCTTCATGGGCTACTCCAGATAGTCGTGTAAGTCAGATGTCTCGCGGGTCTCGCCGGTCGTCTGAAACTCGATCGGCGCGGGCGGGTTTTCGGCCGCGTGCAAGGCCAGCATGTGCGCCCAGAATTCGTCCGCATGCCCGACTTCCGAGCGGTCGGCGTCAAAGCGCGGGTTGCCGGCCGCCGTCATGACCTTGCGCACGGCATGATGCGATTCGTGAATCGCCTTATCCTTTGGAATGCGCGCGAGGCGATCTTCGAACACTCGTTTGCCGGTCGTCGCCAGTTCCTGCTTGACCGCCGAACTGAAGATCACGCCCTCGACACGATAGGTTCCGTGCCGCGCTTTCGCGTCCTCGACCGGCTTTTCACCAATGCCCGTCTGGTCGATGCAGCACCGCTTCACGCGATAGGTGTCGAATATGCGATCCAGTTCATGGTCCTGTTCGGCGAACGACTTGCCTTTCATCCGCACGACCTCGCGGGTCCAGTAGATATCGGCCAGCTTCTCGATCACCCAGATGACCGTCAAATCCCGTCTGCGGCCGATGTCCATGCCGACGTAACACGGGCCGCCCATATACTTTCCGGGGATGCCCGCGTCCGCGTGTTCCGCCGAAACGATGAGATCCCACGGAAGAAAAGCCGTCGCCTCGTCGATCGGGTTGCACAGGAACTCCTGCTGCCAGGTCTCTTCGTCACCAGCCTGGGCACGGCATTCCGCCAGCCATTCCTCGCGCTCGGCGGGTGTCAAGTCACGACCCATGATGCGATCGGCAAGGCCCTGATCGACCGCCTGCAGAATGTCCGTCGAATGCAGGCGCCACTTCGAACCAGGGCGTTTGGCGTCTTCAACGAGCCTGTAATACCGGTTTCCCTTGCCGTTATAGGTGCTCAGAATACGGGCCGGAAACCCCCAGGTGATGATCGGTAACGCGGCTTTCCACAGCTCTTCGGGCTGCTTGTGAAAGGCGAACTCGTCCAGCACGAGCTTGCCGCCTTTCGAGCGAAACGCTTTCGGGTTGCTCGACAGCGCGTGAATGCGCTTTCCCGTCGCCAGTTGAATCACCAGTGCCTTGATGTCGTCTTCCTTTTCAATGACGACCTCGCCGAGATCTTCGGCGGCGATCTTCAGAAGCTTCACCCACTGCGAGCAGTAGCGAATGTATTCCTTTGCGGCCGACTCGTCCGCCGACGAGAACCAGACGTCCATGGGTTTTTCTTTGCGCGAGGCGTCGATGACGTCTTCGTAGCTTTGCGCGTAGGTCATGCCGATACGGCGCGATTTCTCGCAGATCTTCAGTCTCGAAGCATCCGCGATCCACTTTGCCTGGTAGGGCAGAAAGTAGCCCTTCTGACCCGCGTTCATCGTGTGATTCCCAGTATTTCCGCCTCGATGGTTTTGATCGCTTCGGCCGAAAGTCCGCCCTGGCCGGCTATTTTCTTCACCGTCTCCGCTGCCGTCTGTGCTTTGGCACGCACTTCCGCCATCCACTTCTTCACGCTGACCGACGACCGGCTGAGCTGAGCGACCATCTCGCCGATCGACGTGAGTTTCATGGTCGTCGGGTCGGTCTGAAGCTTCATGAGCACCTCGAAGGCTTTTTGCTGGGCCAGCCTGATCAGGGCGTCGTTCATCGCGCCCGAGTCGTCAGGGCACGCGTCGACGATGGCCTTGGCCTGTTCCGTCGCGATCTTCGCGGCGGCCATGGTCTCTTCGAACTCTTTGCCGTAGCGATGCAGCGCACTTTTCGAGATGGAAAATCCCTTCTCGCCCAGCGCCTGTGCCAGGGCTTCGTAGCCGGAGAAGTTGCCTTCGACCAGGGCTTTGTCGAGCCAGGTCTTGACCTCCGGCGGAAGCGTGGTGACTGTGCTTTTCCTGGGCATTATTCGGCCGCGATCCAGTCCGGCGTCGGGGTGATGCCGTCGATGATGTCGCTGCCCACCGGGGTCAGCTTCGCGAACCAGGTGTTGCCGCGATCGACCGTGATCACGTTGCGCTGGGCCAGATAATCCAGCTCATTGCGCATCTCAAAGGTCGTCACGTTGAGCTTGCGCGAGTTGACCACCGAGATGATGATGCCCTCATTCGCTCCGGTCATCCCGACCAGCTTTAGCAGCTCCAGCACGATGCGACGAATCTGCTTCAGGCGAACGGCCTTGAAATCATCCATGTTTCCCATACATTTCCTTTCTCAGCTCATCGATCTTCGAAGAAAGCCGATCGGCCACGGCTTCCAGCTTCTGATCGATGGTTCCGATGATGCGGGTCCATTCGTCGCGGCAGTTTTTGCAGTGGTCCTGTCGCACGTAGAGCACCGGAAGCTCCTCACGCAGTTTGCTGATTTCTTTCTTCAGCTCCGCGTTTTCCTTCTGCAGGGTCTCGATCTGCGCTGAAACCGCCGACAAATACCGATCCAGCAGAAGCTTGATGACCGCCAGAAGCAGGGTAGACCAGGCGATGACGACTGTGACGATAATGCCGATAGTTGCAGCGTCCATGCGCCCCCCTTACCCTTTGCGGGTGCGTTCGATCACGTCTGCGACCACGGTCTCAAGAAGCAGGTTCACCATGAAGCGGGGCAACTGGTTCACCTTCTTGCCCAGTTCCCCAGGCAGATTGCGCAGTTTCCGCAGCACGAGCTGGCGTTTCTGGTTGCCGCTCAGCTTGCTGTTCTCGGCGGTCAGCACGAGTTCCTGCGCTTTGACGACCAGTTCGTCGACGAAGAATCCCTTCACGGCGTTGAGAGCGAGATTTCCGAGGTTCATGATGCGGTCCCTTTCTTGCCCTTACGGGCCATTTTCACGGCGCTCCAAAAGGCGCGCCGCTGTTGCCGGTTCATTCTATTCAGCATGGCCTGCACTTCTTCACGGGTCATGGAGCTCTTGGGAATGGCGTTCATTGCTTCGGGTCCGGAAGCGCGGGCGCGGGGGTTCCGGCGATCGGTTTGTTGGTGATAGTTCGCAAAAAAGCGTTACCGGCGGCAACAACGGCGGCTACCCAGGCATAAGCATTTTCGCCCAACACGTTTTGCAGAAACTCCGCATTCTGGTCGACGAGCATCAGAACGCCGGCCAGCAGGTTGAACCACAGGGTCTTCGACTTCCAGAAAGGCTTGGTATCAGGCATAGAGTCTCCTTTTTCGTCAGGCTCGAATAATGAGAATGCCGTTCTTGTCTCGATTCCAGTTGCGACAATCGAGGTGCAGCCAGGGAACATCGGCTTCAATGCAGGTGATGAAATGGTATTCCTCGTGACCGGGGTTGGTCAGAATGTCTTCGCGGAGCTCGTCGACGGTCACTTTTTCCGGGTCGAGATCGCAGGCACGGCCGAACTTGTGCTGCGAATACCTGCTTCCGTCGGGGCAATCGCCCGGTCGCCAGCCGCGAAAATTGAACTTGCCGCCGTGATGCCAGGTATTGGCAATCATCGGCCCGAATCGGCGCCGCAACGCGTCGATCGTGATCAGCAGCCGCTCATCGAACAACCACCAGAGCTGATCGCGCTTTGACGGCGCAGTAGCCAGAAAGACCGTTTTCGGCACCAGTTCTTCAAGTCTGAAAAACTCGGGTTTGTACATGCTTCAGATATAGGTGAAACCGCCCTCAGATTCTTCTACACAGTTACAGAAAAAAGCCCCGGGCGCGGTGCCCGGGGCAAACTGAGGATGGATCTGTGTCGTTCAGACACGTTCGAAGACGCTGAAGATGCGGCCGTTGTTGCCCTGGCCGATGAGCACCGAGAATACGGCGATCGACCGCAGGGTTTCCTTGGGGGCGCGCGCCCATTCGTAATGCAGAATGCCGACCCGACCGCCGGGTTTCAGCACCTCTGAAGCTCGTTTCAACAGCTCATACGGCCTGGGGTAGACATCGCGGCCGACCTTGTATTGATCGGCGTCGGACTCTGAATACGGCGGGTCGATGATGATCGCGGTCCAGCCAACCTGGCGCTGAGCCGGGGTGCTTTCCGGAAGCACGACGCCGAGATCGACCGAGCGCAGGGGCCACGGCTCGCGGGCATCCTGACAGAAGTCGGGCTTCGTCGACGGGTCGAGATCGAGCGTCTTGTCGAGTCTGCCGAAGCCGCGCGGCCACGGATAATACCGGGCCATACCGCTGCAGACATGCAGCACCGGCGTGTCGATCGAAGCCCCGAGAATCGTGCGGGCTCGTTCGAGAAAGCCGCTGGGATAGGCGCCGTAATACTTCCGGCCTCCCTTCAGCTTCGGTCGGGCCAGAATCCAGATGTCGCGAACCGGTACCGGGCTGCTCATGCTCCGCTCCTTTCGGGGTTTCTCGCGTTCGGCGCCGTGCTTATCAGATCGTCGTCCGAAACGACTTCACGCCATTTCCGGTTTTCGTTGCGCAACGGCGTCAGGCGAAACCGGTTCTTGCGGCCGCAGAAGCTCTTGATCGGCTCAGCCAGATCGTGATCGACCAGTTCGTTTACCAGAATGCGGGCCGCCTGGTAACTGATCTTCAGCCGGGTCGCCAGTTCGTTGATCGCGAACGCGCGCGGGTCAAAGGCTTTCGTCATAAAGGTCTTTCTCCCTGTTTTTCATTTCGAGATCGACGGCCCGCACGATCTGATACAGCCTCGAGATCGTCAGGTCATACTGGCGGCAGAGATCGTCTGAGTTGGTTCCGTCGAATCGGGTCCAGATTTCAAGGTTTCGAGCGGCCATATCCGCCGCTTCACGTTTCGGAATGTAGATCTTTTCACCGGCCCACTCTTTGCGCAGGCTGTCTGCCGATTCTCGTGCCAAAGCCCAGGCTTCGTCTTCCGTGAGCGACGGCATCTGTTCGCGCAGAATCGCGGCGAAACGATCGGTAAAGTCTTTAAAAAAAGAATCGCAGCTGTTTTTCATGATCGATTTTGTCCAGGTCGCGTTTCTTGAAGATGATTTCCAAGCCCTTGTAACGACCCCTGATGTACTCCGCGATCGCCATCACGGCGGCCTCCCGACGGGCTTCCGGAATCTGCGGGGCACGGTTGGCCAGATAGCGGGCCACCGTGTCCGCCATGTCCCTCAGCACCTCCGGTAACTGGTCCCTCGTCTTCATCGGCCGCACCTCCCTCCTGATCTGGTGCCAGCGCCAGCCACCGCCGGCCCGCTTCGTCCATCGCCGCCCGGTCTCTGCTCAACATGGCTCTGATGTAAGCGTTCGAGACCTCGATTACTTCCGCCGCCCGCGCATTCAGCGGGTCTTCGGCAGAACCGTCAGGGTGGCTCGACGCAGTTTGCATACTCGCCTCACGACGTCTTCAGGGCAGACATCCTGCAGAAAACGCAGAGCCATGGCCGCGACCTGCAGAGCTTCCGTCGCCATCAGTTCCGGGTTCTGGCGCCGCTGTTTCACTTCATCCCAGAGCTCGTCCACTTCTTCACGCAAGACCGCCCAGGCTTCATGCGCGGAATGATGCGGTCCGTTCTTATTGCGGCCCCGCGCGGCTTCATCCCGAATCGCGAACAGAATCTCATCGCTCATGGCTTGCGGCTCCTTGCCTTGAAATGTTCGATCACAAGCAGGGCTCGAGCAGAGCTTTCGATCAGACAACGATCAGACCACGTTCGCTGTTCGAGCACCAGATCTTCGAGCGCTGACACGGCCTCACCCGGCGTTTTCGCGGCTTCGAGCACCTGCCAGAGACGATCGATGGTCAACAGCTCTTCTTCAGTCACGCGGTTCTCCTGCCGTTTCGCTCGGCGTCGCGCTTCATGGCGGCAATGACCGTGCGCAGTTGGGCCACGGTGCAGAACGCCAGGCGATCGACTCGGAACATGCGCTTCACCATGCCGTCGGCATACGCCCAGGGGCGCCGGGCTTCGGCCAGAAAGGCTTCGATCTTGCGAAAGTAGGGGCCGCGCTCGGGGTCGTTGAAGTTGTGGGGTTTGCCGGGGTGGCCTTCCGTTCTGCGTTTCGATGCCCAGCCGCCGCGATCGCGAAACCAGGCCAGCAGTTTCCGGCGGCCGTCGGCATCCAGATCGGCCGACGAAGAGACCCCGCACACCCCGCGCAACACGTCGCGATACATCTCGTCGTCGAGCTGCAGCTGCTGCTTCGCGAGGTGAATCATCGCCAGCTCTTTCCGCCTGGTCTGGTCACTGTTCATTGCTGTATTTCCTCCCGTTCCGAATGTCCTATCGATTAACGTTTCGCGATTTGGCGGTTTGGCAGCTCAGGCAGATGTCGCCGGTTTTCATCCAGACCGATCGGCACTCGCGGCAGAGCACGCGGCCTTCCCGCAGGTTGTGTTCACAGACGGCGCACTGTTTACGCGCGGTCGTGCCTTCGATCCAGACCGACCGGCACGAGACGCAAAGCTTGTAACCGCGGTCCTGCAGCATTTTCACGTTGGCCTGATGCTGCCGATACATGCGTTCGAGCATCGCCCTGGTCTCGCTCTTCAGCCCGTCCACCTTGTTTCCGATCTTCGTCGGTTCCGCCATATCGCCTCCTCATCATGTGCCCCGGCCGGAATTGAACCGGCACCGCCATTGGTCCGCACCACGAGCCTTCCTTCCCGACTGCGGCGGGGCTGGGGGTTCTCCCCTGTCAGCCTTCCTTCTTCCTGAACTGATCCGCGTGCGGGCACGTCACGAAATGACAGACATGCCCCTTGGTCAGCACGTTGTTCCCGTTGAGATCGGGCACCAGCAGAACGGTCTGCCGGGCATCGAACGGAATCGACTTGCCCTGGTCGCTCTTGACCCAGATCAGCTCCGAGCCGCATGATTTGCACTTGCTCACCGGGCAAGCTCCTCGATCGACGTCTCGAAGGGCTCGATCACGAACTCTTCCTTCTGCTCGACCTTGATCAGCTTCACCGCTTTCACGGCTTCCGGGTCCGTCAGAATCATTTCCTTGTTCAGTTCCTTCTTGATCCTGATGAAGTCCTTCAGGCGCAGATCTTCGAGTTGTTCGATCGCTTTCTCGATATTGCGACACACGACTTTCGGCGGAGTCATACGCCAGCGCACGGTTCCGCTCGCGAGGTTGGCGGTCTTGGTCTTTTCGTCCGCGCCGAGCAGCTCGACGCGATTCGCTTCGCACCAGATCTGCGTTCCCTCGACCAGTGACTTGATCGCTTCCGTGTGCGGCAGGGCCTGCTCTTCATACTTCTGGCGAATCCTCGCCAGCTCGTCGTTCATCTCCGTCTCGATCCGGGTCCGCTCCCGCTGACGCCGGCCGATCTCCGCGATCGCTTCGACCACCTCCGCCCGGGTCTGCGGCACCTGCAGCGCCGCCGTGCTCTTGATCTTCGTGACTCTTCCGACCATAAAATCCCGTCCTTTCAAGTTTTTCGTAAACCACCTGCCCCGAGAGGCAGTCGCAACACCTCCAGCACCAGGGGCGCATCTCCCCGAACGACACCAGCACGCGGGCGTGCACCTGCTTGATGAAGCACACCCCCGGCTGTTCGCTACTCAGTCGACAGTTGCGCATGCCAGTTCATACTTTCGCGAAAGTTGTCAGCCGCGCCGTAGAAGCGGGCCGAGCTCTCTTTCAGCTTCACCGTGAGGTCGCGCACCTTGCCCAGACTCACGTAGTCGTCGCGCACGGCCTTCGCCAGTTCCACGGAATCGGCGGCTGCCTGCTTCAGAAACCCGGCCATGGTTTCGACCATCACCAGCATGTCCACGTAGTCCTGGGCCGTGACGGCCGTCATGTCCCGTAGCTTCGCCAACTGCTTTGAAAGCCTGTTCATGATTTCCCCCCCTTGTGATTGCATTCCCGACATGTCCGATACAGCTGCACCCGCTGCGGGTTCGTCGGCGCGAACGGTCGCGTCTGTTCGTCCAGGCAGCGGCGCTTCGAAACCTCGCCCATCACTGGACAACACACGGTCTCCTGCATGAACGTGCCGCGCACCAGTTCTTCAACGCGGCATACATTGCCCTTATAACTGCCTTTCAACACCTGGTTGACCAGAGCCCCCGACACGCCCAGCCGTCTGGCAACGGCGGCCTGGCTGGTCTTTTCGCACTCCTGCCTCAATACGTCGATCCATTCACTCATCGATTCTCCTCCGTCGCTGAAATGGAGGTTTCGGACTGTCCGTTTTCTGAAGCACATACAGAGCGAAGTCGCCCCAGCGAGCCGTATGGCTCTTGATCTTTCTGACCACTCCCATCTTGATCAGTGTGGTGACGTAGTTTCTGGCAACGGAATAGGGAACGCATGCGGTGATGACGATATCGTTGAGAGCGAATCGGCGCAGAATCCGCATCGATTGCCACATCTTTCGTTTACGAACGGCAATGTCCTGTCGAGTGTGACTGAGCGCCATCGCTTACCTCTTTCTGTCCGCTCCGGGCGCGTTGCCGAGGAAGAAGTCCTCGCCGCGTTTCCAGTCCTGTGCCGTGATCCGGGTGAGCCCGCGCGCCTTGGCGCTCTGCTCGATGCGGGCCAGACCCACGACCAGCAAACGGGCCGAGCCCGCGGCCGAATGTTGCAGGCGGGCCAGTAGGTCGTCGGCAACCTCGACATCGCACAGGCCGTTCGCCAGCGCGCGGGCATCGGCCAGATCGCAGGGCTTGAACTCGACCCACTGGGCGATGCGACCAGAGAACTGCTGACGCAGAGAGATCTTGCGTTGAATGCCGGCCATGCCGACCAGAATCACCGGGACAGAAGCCATGTCGTGCAGATCGCGAAGCGTTTCCGTCATCCGCTTGTTGTCGACAACGTAATCAGCCTCATCGACGAACAGCGGGCGACCGCTCACGGCCAGCTCCGTGATGATCTGTTCGACCATCCGGGCGCAGTTCATGTGTCGTGGAGCAAGGTCGAGCTCTTTCAGAATCGAACCGAGCATCGCGGCCGGTGACCAGGTCGCCAGAGCCCGTACGTAGATTCCGTGACACTGGTTGACGAACCAGGTCACCGCCGTGGTCTTGCCGTATCCGGTTTCTCCCCAGACCAGCCCCAGACCGGGCATTCCCTGTGCCCGGTTCAACAACGCATGTCCGGCTTCAGACAAACGCGAGACGTTCTTGACATCGATCATTCGATAGCGCATAGTTCCCTCCAGATTCTTGACTCAGTTCTTGAGCTCCGGTGCTCTCCGCCGGGGCTCTCTTTTTTTCGTTCAATGCCGGCCTCAGCCGACCTCTTCCCTGCCGTCGAAGTCCTGCCAGACCAGGAACCGGCCTTGAAACTCCGAGGTGGCCTCGTAACTCGTTCGCCAGCGCTCGTCCTCCGCGCTCAGGCCCTCGAACTTCTTGCGGCGCATCTCGAGCCAGCGTTTGAAGCGGTTTTCCTTGAGCGTGTCCTCGTCCTGGTCCTGGCGGCGCGAGTCGATGTTGATGATCTTTGCCACCCGCTTCTGCACGTCCGGGTTCACCGGAGCCGCCGCCGATTCAGCCTCGATCCGCTCGGGCGTCATGGGCTTCGCGGCCTCGACAGCCTTGGCCGCCTCCGCGAACGTGGAAAGCGCGGGGGTTTCATGCGTCTCGGCCGGCCGTGGGAAGGCGACGACCGTTCCGGCCTGCGCCTTGTCGTGGTCGAGAATGGCCTGGCCGATGTCGACGTGCTTCAACAGCTTCTTGAACTCTTTGCGTTCGTCGCGTCGGTCACCCAGAAAGCGCTTCTGCACGGCTTTCATCGCCATCGCGTAGGCGAGCTTGTTCACGCCCATCAGTTGTTCGTTGTGGGCCTCGCACAAAAACTCCATGCCGCCTTCCGGAAGTTTGCGATAGACCAGTACTCGGCCCATATCGAGGGCGTGCCTCATGACGAAGACTTCCTGGCCGACATACATGCCGAGAATGCCGTGCGGATCGAGATACTGTTTGTTCTCGATCATCAAACCGTCCTTCCTCACCATGCGGTCGCCGCCGCCTTTCGGTTCTTCCGAGATCAGCAGGTCGAGTGCTCGTTCGTCGGCGATACGGCGAAGCTCTCCGGTCCATTCCGCCGCCATCTGGAAGGGCGTTCGCCCCTGCAGTGAACTGTGAATGCGCCGGGCATACCGATACTCGGCCCACTCGTCGGCGAACAGCTGAAACTCCTCCGCCGTCGTCGAGATCTGAATGACTTCGCCGTGTTTCATCAGGCGGGCCGCGAAGGTTCGACGGGCTTCGATCGCCTGGCGTTCAGCCACGTTGTGGCCGATGTAGTTGGGCTTCAGCTCGATCAGATCGTGAGAAAACGTGCCGATGCCGCGTTCGACAAATGGTTTGCGCTCGGGCGAGAACGGCGGGCAGAACTCCTGACGAATCGACAGATCGCGCACCACGCGCTGAATCATCTTGCTCTTGTAGTCGGTTCCGTTGTCGGTCTTGAGCACCTTCGGAACGCCCCAGGCGATGAGACATCGGCGCAAAAGCGCCGCGATCGCCGTCGCTTTCGAGGTCTTCGCGATCAGAAACATCATCCGTCGTGAGTAGACGTCGATGCAGGCGATCATGCAGTATCGTCCGTCCGGAAACATCAAGTCGGCAGGGGTGGAATCCATTTCCCAGAGCTGGTTCAGTTCGGTCACCTTCTCGTCGGCGTCGCCCGCGGCGACCATATACTGATTCTTGAACGCGTCGGGGTTGGTCATCTGCAGGTATTCCGCCTGGTGATCGGCGATCCAGCGTTTCAGCCAGCGTTCGATCGACTTGCAGCCGACTTCGGGCAGGTCTTCACGGCCCGACTTTCGCATCGCCGCCAGGTATTCCTGAATGCGCAGCGGTTTGATGTGCGGAGTTTTCTCGAGCAGGCCGATGATGATGCCCTGCAGGTGAGGGTTTACGTCGATCTTCCCGGTGCCCCGGCGTGAGCCGTAGTGATCGGCCAGTCCTAGCATGCCCCGTTCCTGTTCGAGGCGGTACCAGAGACGAATCGTCGACTGATGCAGACTGCTGAGTTTGATGGTTTGCTCCACCCATTCCGGAATCGCGACCTGGCCGAGGTGCAGGGCGTTGATGAACGTTTCGATGCCGGCGATTTTGCAGTGGTCGCCGGTCTTCAGAAACAGGGTGCAGGCTTTGAGAATCTCGAACTTCGCTTCGGCCCGCTTCTGTCGCCACTCCGGAAGCTTGTGAAACTGTTTCAGGCTCTCTTCTTTGGCCCGATGAATGGCCGCCAGCTTCTCGCGGGCCTCGGCGTTGAGCTTGTCGGTGAATGCCTGAATGTCGGCCTGCTGTTTGGCTTCGACACGCTTCTGTTCTTCTTCGGCAAGCGCGGCGTTTGTCTGCTGCAAAGCGATCGCGGTGCGAGTCTCTGCCGGAAGCGATGAAATGTGGTATTCCCGGCCACCGCCCCGACCCTGATGAGGGCGGGATTGCCAGTTAGCTTTCTTGGCAGTGTAGTTGATTCCCTGCACCGTGGTGGCAACTCCTGGGAGCCCAATCAACTCACTTGCGAGAAACCAGTCTTTCACCCAGTCGGTTTTCATATCCATCCTCACGACGCTTGGTTCTGTAAAAGCTCTTCCGGACATCCCAACTCGCGCAGAATGCCCTCAATGCGACGGCTCTTTGCCCACCCTTTCATCACCAGGTGAATGGTCATGGGTGTGACACCGGCCTTGCGGGCGATGTCGGACTGTCTCAGTCCGACATCGAGCATCCACTTCTTGAACTCGATTAACCGTTTATTCATCATCGATTCCGACCTCCTGCGCGGCTTTCTTCGCGTCACGTTCAGCCTTTCGCCGCGCCACTTCGAGGCGAGCCCAGGCCAGAAGCTTGATATCTTCACCGGTTATAACCTCCGCCCCGATCGGAGCGGCCAGCGCCATCAGAGGCAGAACAGATCCGACCACTCTGCAGAACAGGGGAATATATCTGAGCGGAATGACATACCCGGTCGATCCCGCAGCGCACCATTTATCCAGTAGAGGCTCGGTGACCTTCTGGCTTTTGCCGCCGCAGGTCATTCCTTCAACGGTGGCCAGAGCATTCATGTCATTCACGACCTTCAATCGTGACAACCCACACGAATGAAGGGCTTCGCGCATGGCAGCTTTAAGACGCTGAGTTGGATCGACTCCCGGCTGATCCCAGAGTTGAAGCTGTTTCGGAGCCGGTACACACTCGGCTTCGCTATTTACATTGAAAGAACTGGTTTCGTGGGTTATCTTCATATTGGTTTTATTTTTATGACTTACGGGTATATTATAATCCCGAATGGGATCATTGTCAACCCAATTGGGATATTTTCAAGTTCGAGTTTTTTGGAGAAAAGTTGAATATGCCCAAAACCGCGATCACAAAAGGTCAGGAGGGCAACTTGAAAGAAACGAAAAAACTTTCAAGTTCACTTTCAACTTCATGCCCCGAACTTGAAAGTACTTTGGCGAAAGAGATTGGCAGTCGGTTGGCTATCCTGAGAAGCGATAAATCCCAAATGGAGTTCGGTGAACTGATCGGCGTGCCGCAGAACACGTATTCTCGCTATGAGCGTGGTGAGCGCGTTCCAGATGCAGAGATCATCATGAAAGTCTGTAAAGCCTGTAACGTCATTCCCACCTGGCTCGTCTCAGGTGAAGGCCCGATGCGGCCGGAGGCTCGCGTTGACGCACAGCAGGGTGATGCGATCGGCATTCCGCTCTACAATGTGACCGGGTCGGCTGGGGGCGGGTCGCTGAACGACTCAGAGCATGTCGAGAAGGTCATTTTCTGCAGCCCGCAGTTCATCCACCAGGTGCTCGGGGTTCCCCCGAAATCGCTCTGCATGATCCACCTCACCGGCAACTCCATGGAACCAGACCTGCCCTCGAACAGCATCGTCTTCGTCGATCGCCGCGCCACCGACGCCAGACCCGACGGTATCTACGTCATCCGAATCGAAGGCACCATCATGGTCAAGCAGCTCCAACGCCTCCCCGGCGGCGTCATCGAAGTCTCCTCCATCAACCCCGCCTACAAACCCTTCACCATCTCCCCCGCCAGCCCCCCCTCCGACTTCGCCATCCTCGGCCGCGTTATTTGCACCTTCAAAAAACTCTGAATTAGTGAGGAAGCCAGTGAAAGAAGAGCACAACGAGTTTAAAAAATGTCCTTTTTGCGCTGAAGAAATCCGATTTGAGGCAATAAAATGCAAACACTGCGGCGAAATGCTTGCTGCCACA
The DNA here is from genome assembly GCA_964472075.1 of uncultured bacterium. Classification (GTDB taxonomy): domain Bacteria; phylum Muiribacteriota; class Ozemobacteria; order Ozemobacterales; family Ozemobacteraceae; genus CAYYIY01. The sequence continues at coordinate 21,695 of CAYYIY010000072.1, forward strand.
GAAGATGGAAATATCAAACAAACTGAAGAACCCATACAGGAACCGACAGAAAATGCGGTGCCTGCATCAATTTTGACCAAGAAATTTTCAACTTGGGGCTGTTTCACCGGCTGTTTAACCTATTTTTTGTATTTCTACATATTTTTTGCTGGCTTGATTTTAGTTGGAAAGATCATGTTTCCGAATGATGCTATCAAGCGCAATCAAAGTTCTAACTCTACAGTGAGTTCGAATACAGAATCAAATGTTTCACCAAACTATGTTTTTGACAGGTTTGTTCGTGAAGTTAAAGATATCGATCCAAGGGCAAAGTTCATCGGAGATATCAACATGAAATGGCCTTCGTTTCACATCACAATGAATGCTTCGTTTTTTAACGAATCAAGTCATAATCAAATGCAACTAATGCAAATGATATCTAAGCTTCTGAGTGGTATAAGCAAAGGCAATGCCTATGCCCATTTTTACGATCAAGCTGGTAACAGGTTATGAACGTTCAAGGTGATCCCGATCATCAGGGGCGCATCATCTGCACCTTCGAAAAACTCTAAGACAAATAGTTTCTTCGCCTGGCATTATTTGGTACACTTAATTGACTGATACAGTCGGAGTCCCTACGAGACAGATTTGGAATTGAACGATGACAATGCGTTTTGTGCCTAACCTACCGCCACAGTGTCCGCCCTCGAAAGCCACCTGTGCGCCCAGCATCGAATTTTACCGAAACGTATCTTGTTTTCCGCCCACCATGAATGATTTCCGGAGCGTATGGGAGACAAGTAAAAACAGAAACTTTCCAGATGAGTGCATGGCAAAGGGACTTTCAATAAACTCTTGCCTGATGGAATGTGAAAAACTGAAATTACTTCCGTCGCAGAAGAGAAACAAATATACTGTTAAGCTTGTTTTGAATGAAAAAAGCGGCTTGGTTCTTCAGACGGGAAGCAATTCTTACCATTACACATGGTGGAATTGTGTCGATTATGACATTCTATCATCGTGTTCTCTTGTAACAAGTCGAGGCAACAATGAATAGAAATGTTCGTCTCGAAAGAACGTTGGTTTATTATGACGGCATTCAGTTGTTTGTTGGGTGCGATCAGTTTTCACAAAAGTATATCTGTCTTCTTGCAGAGAACTTGTCGGAATACGATAGATACATTTGCATACCTGTTTCAACCGATAAGTTAGGTCGATTTTGTTCCGGTAAATTGGATCTCAGATCCATGTTCGTCAACCCTGAACTGGAAGAATGGTTTGAATGCAAGATTTCCGATTTCGGCAATCATCAACATCCCATTTCCATGCTGAATCGAAGTGACATTGCCGAGCACATGCTTCCAGAAACAGGTTTTTTTCTATCGCCGGAACCAGTGTCGGATTCAGATCTCGTTCGGGAAGCGGTTGAAAAGAATAAAGGCATAATGAGGTTTTCGATTGATGCGCCCGAAGCACAATACGAACCAAGAATTGAGGCAAACCATCTGATTGAGGCGTTATCCGTTTTTCAATCTTTGGTTAAGTTTGCCTATATGGCTGTTAATAAAGGATTGAAAGCTGAGCTGGAAAAAATAGAAAACTACCTGCTTGAAGTGTATGGATTTTCATCCGGTTCGTTTAAAGTTCATTTACAGACAAAGGCCATGGTTGATTTGTTTGGATCAGCGCCAATAAATAAAGCGATGGGAGTTATCGAGAAGTTTGTTACTTCCGCAAATGACAAAGAAGAGTTTATCTCTATTGCGAGATCTTATCGTGGTCACTGTGTTCGAACGTATATGAAGCTTCTGAACTCAGTTGTAAAGAACAACTCACCAATTAAACTTCAATGGGCTGATGCTATCTCAACAAATGCTATTGAAAGAACAATTACGAGAGTGCAAGCTGAAACAAATCTGGACTGGCTGAATAAAGTCGAAGATCTGGGCGTCGAGAAGCTCGACATAGTGGGCCATGTCATCAAGGCTGATAACGATCTTGGAACCTGGAAAATCAGACCCGTTGACGAAAACAAGGTCTATTCAGGGGTGATCAAAAACAGGAACAGCCTTTCGCTTGAGGGGATTGTTATCAAGACGCAAGTATACAAATTCTCCTGTGAAGAGAAGATCGAAGAGATACTCGGCTCTGGGGTAGAAAAAAGAAAATTATACCTCCTCGACTACCACATGGTGAACGATGGTGATTGTCAAAACTAAGTGACCGATCTGGGGGTTGCGTTGTGTACACCTGACCGGTCGGCTCTTTTTTAAAGGGGCTTTTTGACCCGGTTTTATCCCGCTCCAGATCGGCGGATCCCGGCAAATCTCACCTCATCCCACCTCTTCCCGCACTTTGCGTGATCCATCTGCCTGCTCACAGCAGCCCGTCACGCAGGGACCACGGGGCTACCAGGCGCAGCCCTTTTTCTATTTCCGCCATATGGTCTTTCCCTTGCGACGAACTCGATCGACATCAGCCTGAGAGGTGCGGCGAAACGAGGTCACAAACAGTGCTTTTCGAGACTTCGTTGCCTTCACCGCCGCGTAATACCAGTGGTCGCCTTCGCGCACCAGAACGAAGGTCTGCTCGCCGTCCTGAATCTCCCTATTCCCGATCCTGTGTTGATCAGCATGGAAGAAGTTCGCCGCATACTCGAAAAGGATTCGGCGAGACCACGCCGAACAGCGTGCCGCAGATCATCAGATCATCCGGGTTGCATCCATGTCGCCGGCTTTTGCTGCTTTGCGGTCGAGATGACTCACGACCTCAGATTCAGAAAAATCGCGGTTCTTCGGCGGTGCTGTTGACGTAGTAGTCGACCGTGACGGTTTTCAGCTCGGCATTGAGACTGGTGATCTTGAACATCGCGTAGTGGCGGGTTTTCGGAAAATACGCGGTGAAGACATCGCCTACCCGGGGGGCGCGCGCCGAGCCGAGTTCGTCTTTGAGAGCCAGCGATGAGTTGACCCGGTAGTAAGCCTCGGAATACGTGTCGGCCTGACGAATGTCGGCCAGATCGAGTTTCGGGTTTTCCGCACGCAGCAGCGGAACTGTCTGATTGCTGCCGCCGAACCCGATGGTCGTGTCGAGGTAACTCAACAGCGTGGGCGAAGCGGTGGAATAATCGTGGAGAAAATCCGTTGCCGCGACCGCGCCGACAATGGGTGTCGCACCTGACAGCAGCAGAGTTTTCGTACCGCTCGACACTGATGTTCCCAACGTGTGAATCAACTGATACTCGGCGGCGACACCGTCGAATCTGCCGTCTGTCATGTCGATGCGCCGTACCAGAAGCTTGAGATAGACGTCCTCAACAGCTCCGCGTTTGAAGGGAACCCCGATGATGAAATTAACGGCCTCTCGCGCAAAGCTTCTGTCGTTGCGGGTGTTTGCCGTTAGAAAATCGTCGAGCAGGGAAGCGTCGGTGTAGGAGGCCAGGGTCGGCGACTGCCCGTACGAGGTCGGATTGTACAAGGAGGTGTGGCTGGAAACGGCGGTAGCGAAGGAAACACGCAAGCCGTCAATGCTTGGAATGACGCGAAGAGCTTCGCGCCCGTCATTGTCGAGATCGTTGGAACGACCAA
>CAYYIY010000073.1:0-21363 GCA_964472075.1 uncultured bacterium
GGTTTCGTTTTTCGCGGCCCCCGTATCACCGGAGGGTAAGGATGATCTTACCACTGTTGAGCTTTCGTGTCAACACTCTTGTTTAAAAAAAGTGTACGAGTTTGAAAGTCAGCTTGTACAAATGAGTTTCCGCGGAAAAGGGCCGTGAGAACGGCGCCACTTTCCGAAATCTTTTTACAAAAGCAGCGAAAAACCGTGCGGCGGGTTCGGATTATTGCGATTCACCAGACTCGGCACACAGGAAAAGGTGTCGAGCTGCGTGAGAAAGTTGAGATCATCGACCAGGCCGATCTTTTCCAGATCCTGGCCCGAGCCGCTCTGCCGAAGAAGTCGCTCAGGATCACGATAGTAACCCCACATAGCCAGAGCCGCCTGACCTCCGTCAGCCAGAACAAACGGCTGATCAACTCCAAGACTTCCGGCCAAACGGGCAATCAAGTGTCCAGCGCAGTAGGCATCATCGAGGGCGAACTTCTCTTCTCTTCCGGCGCAGACCACAACAATATCGAGTCCATTTTCCTGTGCCAGTTTGAGAGATTCTTCGACTACATAGGATGAGTTGAGAAAGCTGCCCATCAGCACATGAGGCGCCATGGCAATGTCGGCAATCGCTCGCGTGCCGTTACTCGAAGTAAAAATGACGGTTTTCCCCGTTAGATCGACATTCAGATATTCCCTCGGGCTGTTCCCGTGATCGAACCCCTCCGGCGGCAGACCGCCGCGCTCTCCGCAGAGAACCGGGTGCACCTTCTGCTGGGAAGCGTATTTCAACGCCTTCTGCACGGTCGGCGTCAAGATCACCTGATGCGGGTTTCGTGACATGATCACCGCCAGCGTCGATGAAGATCGAATGACATCGACGACAATGCACACCTTCCGGGAGAGGCTTTGGACCTCTCCCGGGGTGAAGGCGGCATCGATGACCAGAGGCAAAGCCATCAAAATCCCTGATGCAGCTTGAAGTCGCGCAGGAAATTCGCGAGACGTGCCAGCCACCTTTCCGGTTCTGCAACCAGAGAGGTAAAGAAGCCTACAGCTATGATCAGTGCGAGGCCATACATCATGTTCATCCTCCTGATACTCGATACTCGCTACGAGCCTTATCTGTACCATCGGCTCACGGCGCCACAAACCTGACCCCGGTCAGGGAGAAAACTCGGCGTCACCCTCGGTATTCGCATTCGTCACTTTCGCCATGGTCCCGTTCGATGAACGGAACATTCCGGCGAGAACCTCATCGACACCGGTCATGACTCGATCGGCGAACTGGTAGTATTCACGGGTTGTCGCGACCTGAGCGGCTTTCTTCGGCCGAGCCGAACTATTCGTCACCGGCACCAGGCTGGTTTCGGCCCGCACGGTCGCAGCGACAACCGGCTGGGGCAGCTCGGTTGCACTCTGAGCCTGCGGAACCACGGCCGGGGCAGCAAACACCAAGCGCGGCTCAGAACGCTTCTCGGGCAAGAGAGGCGGTATCGGAGGGGTCGCATCTGCCGCCGGCCGGGACTGTTCTGCCGGGGCTGCCAGAGGCGCCGGCATGGGCGCTGTCGGCAGTGCCGTCGGCAACTGCGCCAGTACCATCGTCGAACCCTGACCCTGCAGATACCTCGCCAGCCACGATCGTATATCGACGTCGGGAGGCGTGGCCGGCCCCAGGTCGAGACCGGTCTGGCAGTTGTACAAACGCTCAAGCTGGTGTCGCAATCGCATCTCATCGCGATAGAACTTCATTTTCAAGGGGGTGTCGGCGGCCGATCGCAGCTCGTCACCGGTCGCTCCCCACCGCAACTCGACCGAATGATACGGATCGAACGACATCAGGAACAGGCGCTTCACGACCTGATTAAAAGAGAGACGCACCTCGCGACCGGCCGAGTTTTGATAACTGATGGCATACTGCGGCGAATAGGCATCGTAGATCGCCGCCAGTTCAGCAGCCAGCTGGCGCGCCCCACCCGAATAGGTCAGTCGCGGATCGCTTTGTTCCGCCATTTGCACCATCTCAACCGTCTTGCGGAACAGCTCAGCGAAACCCACCTTCAGACGAGCGTCTCGAGACGGAGTGGAATAGTTTTCCCATTCCCCATCCGTGCCGTAGATGTTCCAGGGAAGGAACCCCGGGTGTTCTTTGCGATGGATGCCGGCTTTCAAGCAGATATCCACTGCCAGAGCACGGTAGCGAACGTCTTCATAGAGATCGGCCATCATCAGGCGGAACTCTTCCGTCGGGTTGATTCTGCCACCGCTGCCCGAAAGCTTCGCCCGCACGTAGTCGAAATATGAAAGCCCATTGGTTCCGGGAAAGGCATACATCGACTGATATTGGTCTGAATCAGAGTATTCCACGAGATTGTGATTGATCTGGCGCACCACCGAACCGTCTGCAGTCACGGCAACGGGGCGCCACTGGCGGAAACCGCCACCCTGTTTGCGGCTTCCGAGGGCGAACTTCGAGCCGAACCAGGGCCGCGAGATCGATTTGTCGGGGTGCGCGTCGATGAGGCGTATACGGCCGTCAGGGGTCACTTGATACACAAGAGCCACGTGGCCATTCGGGTCGTAGTAGATTGTGCCCGGTTTGATCGAGTATTTCGAAATTCGCACCGGGTAGGTGTCTGAATCTTCGATTTCGGGCGACATGCGATAGTAGCCGGAATTGATCAGCACAACCTGATTGAACAGTTGCTGGGCCGAGACGAAGTCGGAGTGAGTCTTGAAGCGGGTCGGACGATTGCCGTTCCGATACCGTTCGTCTCCGCCTCCTTTCCCGGTGATAGCAGAGGTATAGGAAAATGGAAGCCGCAGTTTATATGCGACATAGGCACGTAACAAATACGGCAGATCGGCACAATCGGGAGATAAGCTCAGCTTCTTGTCTTCATCGCTGTAGAGCGGGTTGACCTTCGGGTCGCGGATGAAACGATTCAGGTTGCCATAGCCCGACTCGCCAAGTGACTTCACAAACTGCTCGTAGGTCTGTTCGTCACGTTCAGACCATCGCGTGCCGGCCAGAACCCAGGCACCGGCGTCGACAATCGCCGGCCAGAAGGCCCAGGATCCAGCCATCAGAAGAACAAGCGCCACCAGAAACCAGGCGCGAACTCTTCCCGACCGTCTGAATGCTGACATGAAAAAGCTGGAAACAACCGTTGTCGACATACGGCCGTCACATCGGCACAAGTCAACGATTTCTGAACTGTTCCGCAGCGGAAGCTCACAGAGAAGCTCAATTCTCACCTTCTTTCGTCATTGCCTGACACTGCTCAACGGCAAACATTCGGCAAAAGACTCTTTCTTCCGATAGGGTGAGGCGGAGGAATGCGTATGAAGAAATGGCTCGTTCTCTGTGTTTTTCTCGCGGCTACCGTTTCGGCGGCGGCTTCCGACCCGTTGTCTCTCGCTCTTCCCGATGCGCGATTGTGCCTCTATTCGCGTTTCGGCCCGGTCCTGAAGACCATCATCGATGAGCAGACGGCTCCGCGTGCGGTCGATTCCAGCATTCCCCCCGTTTCTGCCGCTTACACCGCAGGGAAGGCGTGGGGATTCAACTGGAAAAACGAGATACAGCAGAAAGTCGGCAAAAAGACGGTACGCGAGTCTGCTGCCGCCATGAAGACCGAACAAAGCCGTTTGCTCTCCACGCTGGTCTTTCTGCGCGATCGGTTCAAATTTGTGCCGGACGAACTCTGGCTGTATGTGCGCGATTCGTCTGAATTTCTCATCATCGTCTCGGGCGACATCGAGCCCGCGAACTGGCGCTGCCTGTTTTCGCCCGAGCGCTTGATCAACCGAGGCAAAGGATTCTCCGTCGGCAGCCGGCTTCAGAACTCTCGCGAAAACCCGATTCTGCTGCACGTCACCCCCGGGTATCTGATGGTGTTTCCGTCAAACCTCGAGGGAACGGTTCTGGACGCGCTGGCCGGAGCGGGCGATCGGATCAGCGACAAATGGAATACATTTGTGAAAATGGCCGGAATGAAGCCGCTTCTGGCTCTGGAACTGGACAGTGCGGACACCGCAGGCTCCTCGTCGTCTCTGGGTGCGCCGTTCCCTCTGAGCGAGGTGCAGCGGTTCAGATGCCTGATCGGTCGAGATTTGACGAAGCTTCAGGCATTTCTGGTTCATGATGATGCCCGCACCCTGTTGTTGAGCCAGATCATCGACGTCATGCGCGAGATCGCGGCGCCGCCCGAATCGACTCACGCAAGTATCAATGAAGCTTCGATGAACGAAAATCCCCTTCCGGGCGCGATCGGTGCACTCAAGGCGAAAATTCAGGGCCAGAGCGTCTTCCTCGAAGGCCCCGGCCTGCAACAGAACCACAGCCTCGCCGCCGCGGCCGCAATCGGGGTCATCGATTCGATCCTGAGTCGACATCTACCGGCCGATCTGCTTCCTCTGCCGACCAAATCAGGACTCCAGGCATCTACTCTGCCTACGCCGTAACGCCGATTGATCCTCGGCCATCTGCTCGTCCGTTCTAGAGCGCCAGTGGCGCGAGACTGAACAGATCACTCGTTGCGTGGTCGCAAAGGGAAAAGCGGACAGGAACCAAACGGCCGGCGACACATGCAAACAGGGTAAATGCCCGTTGCATCGCGAGAACGGCGTGCGCTACCATAAAAACACCGTTCAGGGAATTTCAGGCGAGGTATTTGGCATGGAATCGCGAACTTTCGGAAATACGGGGATATCGGTTACGGCACTCGGAATCGGCACCCTGACCATGAGTCCGATGCAGCGCGGGTTGTCGCCCAGCGAAGGCGCTGCTGTCATTCTCGCGGCGCTTGAACGAGGAGTTCGCTTCATTGATACCGCCCAGATGTACGGTTCGTATCCACATGTTGCGCTGGCCCTGGCCGACTGGGGTGGAGAAGCAGTGACCGTCACCACCAAATCGACGGCACGCACCAGCACCGAGATGCTGGCCGCCATTGAGCAGGCACGCCGGGAAATGAATCTCGACATCATTGACGGATTCCTGCTGCATGCGGTGCGAAGCGCAGACGACCTTCAGGAAAGGGAATCAGCCGTAGAAGCGCTGCAGAAAGCGAAAGAACGCGGAGTGATCAAAGCCATCGGGGCCAGCACGCACTCGGTGAAAGCTCTCGCGGCCCTGGTCGAAGACCCGCGCATCGAGATCCTGCACCCGATCGTCAATCAGGTCGGGTTCGGTATTCTCGACGCCGGACTCGACGACACCATGCGGTTGTTGTCACGCGCCAAGACCCTGGGCAAGGGCGTCTACGCCATGAAAGCCATGGGCGGCGGCCATCTGCGACACCGCAGCGAAGAAGTGCTGAACTGGGCACTGACACAAAAACAAATCGACGCCGCGGCTGTCGGCATGACCAGTCTCGATGAAGTTGAAATGAACGTGCTGATCGCGAACAAACGGAAAGTCCCGGAAGACCTGGTTCAGCGCGTCAACTCACAACGGCGGCGGCTTTTCATCAATGAAATGCTCTGCAAAGGCTGCGGAGAGTGCATGCGGTTCTGTGAACACGAGGCGCTCAAACTGGAAGGCGGCAAAGCGCGCTCAGAGAGTTCACGGTGTGTCCTCTGCGGATACTGCGCCCCGCGCTGTCCACATTTTGCCATTCGGGTTATTTAGCCCGGCGCAGAACAGATCCTGCATCACGTTTTTCCTGTTTTTCAAAATGAGATCAGCTTCAGTTGATGCTTCTCAGACTCGAAAACAGAACCCTCTTCGGCATATAGATACGTGACAAGTGGCATTTAGAGTTCGCTACCCGTCTTTCTAAGCCGTTGATACCAAAAGTGTGGTATATTCTTTGATGTCAGTCGCACCAAAAAATCTCTCTGGAGGTAAACATGCGTTCTTATTGGTTGTCGGTTCTCGTAACGGCTCTCCTGTTCGCAATTCCGAGCCTGGCTCAGCAGACGGATGCGTTCGTCGACCAGGTTCACGCTTTAAAAGAGTTGAAGACGCAGATTGTCATTCTGTCCCACAAAGCTGATCTGACTGAGGCGGAACAACAAGATCTCGCGAACCTCAAGGCAAAGGAAGCGGAAATCAGAGCGGCCCTCGGCATGCCCGCGAGCCAGAAACCCACCTTGATGACCACGCCTCACCAGAAAGCCGACATCAAGTCCCCATGCGCAAAAGACGGAACCTGCAAAGATCGCAAGATGCGCCGCCACGGACGCCGTCATCATCGTCATGGAAATCGCTGCGAGTGCAAGGGAAAAGACTGCGGCAAGCAGTGTGGAAAAGCGAATTGTCCCTGCGGCTGCAAGGGCGACCCGGCCAAGTGCGTCTGCAAAGACATGAAGTCCGGCGAGGGCAAGTGCCCGGCCATGGACGGCTGCAAAGACAAAGGTAATTATCATCGCTACAAGAAGGGTTGCTGCAAGAAGGGCCGATGCGCCGGCAAATGCCCCGCCATGAAAAGCGCCTGCAAAGAACAGAAGAACATCTGTTCCGCCTGCGGAAAAGTTGATTGTCCCTGCGGCTGCTACGGCGACCCCGCCAAGTGCGTCTGCGGAGCAAAGGCGAACGAAAGCAAGAAGGAATGCTCGCCCTGCGGTAAGTAAGCACTCTCTCACGTCCTGAATGACAATGGGTCCGCCGTTTCGGCGGACCCATTATCTTATCGGCGCAATCAGTACAAGTTACTCAAACCGCAAAGCCTCGATTGGATCGAGTTGTGAGGCCTTCCAGGCAGGATACAGGCCGAAGAAGATCCCGACAATGCCGGAGAAGGCGAAGGCACCGGCGGCCGCCCAGCCGGAAACCAGAGCCGGCCAGGGAGAGAAATACGAAATGACATAGATGAGCGCACTGCCGCCGCCAAGGCCGATAACTCCGCCGAAACAAGATAAAACGATCGCTTCGACCAGGAACTGTACAAGAATATCCTGCCCCTTCGCGCCGATTGCCATGCGAATGCCGATTTCGCGTGTGCGCTCGGTCACCGAGACCAGCATGATGTTCATGATGCCGATGCCTCCAACCAACAGAGAAACCGAGGCGATGCTTCCCAGCAGCAGGGTAATGATTCCCAACGTCGACCCGGCCATGGCGGCGATATCCGCCTGCGAGCGAACCATGAAATCATCGTTATCTGTCGAAGACAGCCGATGTCGACGTCGCAAGACTTGCTCGATCTGGGTTTTCGCGGTTTCGACCTGATCGTCACTCACCGCAGAGACCATGATCATGTTGATGTGGGTAATGCCCATCATGCGCCTCTGGACAGTAGCAATAGGCGCAAGCACGATGTCATCCTGGTCCTGGCCCATGCTGTTTTGCCCCTTCGTCTCAAGCACGCCGATGACCTCGAACGGCATCTTCTTGATGCGAATGCTGCGGCCGATCGGATTCGCCGAGCCAAACAGCTCTTTTACCACGGTTGCCCCGAGCACGCAGACCTTGCTCCCGCTGCGAACATCGCGTTCGGTGAAGAAACTCCCGGCCGTCAGGGAAAGGTTGCGCACCTGCAGATAATCCATACCGACACCCATGACGGTTGTCGACCAGTTTTGCGAGGTAAAGATCACCTGTCCGCTCGTGCGTACGGTCGGGCACACATAGCGCACTGCGGGACATTCGTGGGCAATGGCAAAGGCATCATCTTCGGTCATATTGGTCATGGTACCCGGCGGGCCATGGCTGCCACGAGAACTCGGCGAACCGGGCATGACCATCAGAAGACTGGTTCCCATCTTGGAAATCTCGTCCTGGACGGAGTAGTAAGCACCCAGACCGACGCCGACCATGGTAACCACCGACCCGACACCGATAATGATACCAAGAGTGGTCAGAAACGAGCGTGTCTTGTTGCGGCCGAGACTGATGAAGGCCAGGCGAATCACACTCCAGAACGTCATGACCGGCCTCCATTCCCGCCATTCTGGTCTTCGGTTCCATTATCCAGATCGATCGGCTTCGGCAGCTTCGCCAGCACCTCAACCGCTCTCTGCGGTGTTGCGTTCACGAGATCAGAAATGATCAGACCATCACGCACGACGATCTGACGACCGGCAAATGCCGCAATATCAGGCTCGTGGGTAATCACAATGATCGTGATGCCCTGGCGATTGAGTTCCTGAAAGATGCCCATGATCTCGACGCTCGAGCGCGAATCAAGGTTTCCGGTGGGTTCGTCAGCCAGAATCAGCGGCGGGTGATTTACCAGCGAACGGGCAATAGCCACGCGCTGCTGCTGACCACCGGAAAGCTGACTGGAGTGATGCTGCTCACGGCCGGCCAGACCAACGGAAGCAAGCGCTTCGGTTGCGCGTCTGAAGCGCTCCGCCGCCGGCACCCCGGCGTAGATCATCGGCAGTTCGACATTTTCGAGGGCACTCGTACGGGCCAGCAGGTTGAACCCCTGAAAGACAAAGCCGATCTTGCGATTGCGCACTTCGGCCAGCTGATTCTTGTCGAAGCCGGAAACATCGCTGCCCTCGATCAGGTAATGGCCTTTCGTCGGGCGATCGAGGCACCCGAGAATATTCATCAACGTCGACTTGCCGGAGCCTGAAGCCCCCATGATCGCGACAAACTCACCAGGCATGATGCGCAGGGAAACCCCTCGCAGAGCATGCACGTCGACCCCTTCCATGAAGTAGGTCTTTCGAACGTTCACCACCTCGACGAGAGGTGTGACTTGAGCTTCAGAAGCCATCATTCAACTCGGCTCCGGTCAGCGTCCGCGGCTCATGCGCCGGTAATCGCGCATACCGCTGCGCATGCTCGACGAGGAACCGTTATTGCTGCTCGTGTCCCCAGGCTTGCGGGTATCGATAATCACCTGCTCACCGACTCCGAGATTTCCGCCGACAACTTCGGCCAACTGGCTCGTCGACAGGCCGATCACGACTTCACGCGGTTCGGGGCGTCGGTGATTGAGAACCCAGATGCGCGTCACATCAGGTTTTTCCTCGAGCGGGGTGTCACTGGCCACCTGCGCCCGGTATTCATCAGGAATGCGGAAAAACTGGGCGCGGGCTGGAATACGCAGCACGTTCTTCTTTTCCTCGACAAGAATCTCAACGCTGGCCGTCATTCCGGGCTTCAGCGCCAGATCGGTGTTTTCCACATTCACCATGACGGCATACGTGACGACATTCGAGGTTACAGTAGGCGAAAGCCGCACTTGATCAACCGTGCCGACGAACTCGCGACCACGATAGGCATCAACCGTAAAGAACACCTTCTGCCCTTCGCGCACTTTTCCGATGTCTGCTTCGTCGACAGCTGTATTGATCTGCATCTTGCGCAAATCTTCGGCAATGGTGAACAGGGTCGGCGCCTGCAGACTCGCCGCTACCGTCTGGCCGACATCGACGTTTCGTGAGATCACCACCCCATCAACCGGGGAATAGATGCGCGTTCTCTCGAGATTGATTTTAGCGACGTTCAGTTGCGCCGTCATCTGCTCTATCTGCGCCAATGCTCCCTCGTGCTGCGCCGTGATCGCTTCGATCTGGGCTTTCACCGCCTCTTCCTTGCTGATCGTCGCCTTGACCTGCGCTTCGGCGGCTTCGAGAGCCGCAGCGGCCGAATCAACGGCGGTCTGCGCGCTATCGAGATCAGATTGCGCAACCAGTTTGCGCTGGTACAGCTCGCTTATGCGTTTGAGGTTTCGCTGCGCATCTTCGAGAGCCACCTTTGCCTTGCGGGCATTGGCCCGGCTGACATCTCGATCGGCCGCGGCCGTTTGCTGAGAAGCGAGCAGATTCTGTCTCTGAGCAATGAGATTGCGTTCTGAAGAACGTGACTGCATCAGGTTTGCCGTCGCCTGCTGGACCTGAGCCTCATGGGTCGACGGGTCGATCTGAGCGATCAACTGCCCGGCAGTCACGCGGTCATTGAAATCAACGGAAATCGAGGCGACGATACCGGAGATCTGACAACCGACCTCGACGGTCTTGAGTGCCGACAGTGAGCCGGTCGCGGAAATGACCTGGCGAATATCGCCACGGTCGACTTCCTCGGTCACCCAGCCGACCTTCTTGCTTCCCTTGTAGTAACGGTACAAGCCGTAAGAAGCGGCGCCAATGATGATAAGCAGGATTCCAAGGCAACCGATCCAGCGTTTCATGATCAGTCTCCTGTGTTTTCAGAGTTATGGGTCGAAGACGCAACCGACGGAACAGGCTCTCCAGTTGAGGTGTTCGTCGATTGTACCGGTTGTTCGGCAGCTGCCGCTTGATTCTGAGAGGAATTCAGTTCACTCGGAAGTCTGCCGAGATTCTGGTCGAGCTTCGCCAGGGCGATGAGCACGTCATACTGAGCCGTCACGAGATCACCAGCCGCGGCCACGTAGGTATTCCGCGCATCGGTCACTTCAATAGGCGAACCAACGCCGGCTTCGTATCTTCCTTCAGCCAGATTCAAGGTTTCGGACGCCTGCTGCATGAGCGTGCGCACGGCATCAAGCCTCTGAAACGCTTCGACGATTCCGTTCAGCGCCGTTTCCACGTTCGTCCGAATCGACAGCACCAGCTGATCACGACGGGCACTCACCGATCGCAGATTGCTCTTCGATTCGGCAATCTGATGGCGCGTCAACCGTCCGTCGAACAGCGGATACTCGAGGCTGACTCCCACCGTCCAGCTGCGGTCGAGCGGCGAAGCCGTGCCGGCCCAGTTGTAATTAGCCGATCCGTTCAGTGTTGGTTTCAAGCCTTTGCGCGCCTCGGACAACTGGTACCCTGCCACGTTGATTCGTTCGCTCTGCGCCTGCACATCAGGACGTTTCATGGCTTCACGAAAAAGCTGATCGCGGTCTAACGCCGGAGCAGACGGCAGCTTGACGCTGCTGGAAGCATCCGCCACATGCAGAGATCCCTCGAAGCCAACGGCTTCCGCGAGGTTGGCAAGAGCATTGCGGTAATTTTTTTCCGCGCGAATGACTTCGACGCGCGCATTGGCTACGTCAGCCTCAGCCTTGGTAATATCGTATGGAGGCCGATTTCCGACCTCGACCAGGCCGCGCACTTTTCCGAGGTGCTCTTCAAAGCGAGCCAGTGATTCGCGGCGCACGTCGATCAGCGCACGGGTCTGCATGGCCTGGTAGTAAGCCGTCTTGATCGAGCCGGTCAACTGCACGCGCTGCCATTCGAGGTCCTGTTGCGAGGCTCGTGTCGAGCCTTCAGCAGCGCGCACGCGGTCGTGCGTCTTTCCGGCGTCTGCGAGAAGTTTTCGAGCTGTCAGCGACTCTGAGGTTGAGTCCGTCAGATCGTCAGAACCTCCGATGCGAGCGGCCGTGCGGCTGAATTCCTGCCGTTTACGCGTCCAGCCGGCCCCCGCCGACACTTTCACCGACCTGCCGGCACGCGCCTGTTCGACCCGCGACTCGGCCACGTTCACCAGACTTTCGGATTGAACCAACGCCGGATGATTGGCCAACCCCCAACTCAGACACTTTTCCAGGGTCCAGGTTTCGGAGGCCGGCTCAGCCTGCGCCGACGCGGTCCACAGCACCACGAGAAGAAAAACAGCCCTATTCACGCAAAAACGTCTCGCTTCATTCATTGCAAATGCCCATCAGATAAGGATTTTCAACGCAGGGCATGATACAGGCTCACACGCAGGCACGCAAGCATCGGCAAGACCGCCTCAAACGGCAAGAACCGCCGTTTCACAACGAAACAGCGGTTCTGACAAGGCTTCTCGCGAAACCGAGCGGCAATGTAAAAAAGTGTTAACGCCTCTTCATGGCTCCAGTTCAATTTTCCAGGAACCCGATTCCTGGCGGGCAACCCAGTTGCGTCCCTGCGGTGCGGCGAGGCTGATGCGCTCCTTCACCGTGATCCATCCGGCGAGAATCCATTGGTTCAGATCGATGGGGCCTTCGATCACCTTGTCGGCGTGTCGTTGGACAATCTCAAGCAAACGTCCTCTGCGATGTTCGAGATCCGGCAATGATCGCTGCGCCGGCATGGCGGCAGTTTCTTTTTTCGATGCGCGGAAATCGCGAGCGAACTGGTCGCCGGTAGCGGCCGTGTCGAGTAACGGCTGGTCATCGAGAGAGCCTGTCTTGCTCTCTTCAGCAAAAGCATCTGCCGGAACGGCCTCGCGCAACAGAATGTCACCTTCTGAAGAAGGCACATGTCTGCCGCGATTGATTTCGGATTTGGTTTCTTTCGTGGTTTTCGCCATCATGAAGGATTTCTCGGCGCCGTTCCTGCTTTTATCGAAAGATTCCGCTTCATGATCGACAGAAGGCGACATCGGAGCCGAAGGCACCGCAGTCGTGCCTGATTCCGTGACGAGAGGCTCACCAACCACGGTATTCAAGGGCGTTCCAACCACCTTCGGGGGCGGGGCGAATGCCATCTCCACGGTCGGAACTTCCTGCACACCGTCCTTTTCCGGAATTGCACTCTTCGCGCTTTCAGCCGGTGCCGCAGCGACCTGAAACACAGCCGAGGCCGCCGGCTCAGCAGGTCGGCCGGCGAGACCGGCACCTGCTAAGCCACCTGTCGAGGTTGTCGGAGCCATCGTCGGGATGGGCTGAACGGAATCAGCGGGCGGCACCTGACCTGTTCCGGTGGTGGTTTCTGTAGCCGACGCCTTCGCCAGTTCCACGGCGGACATCTGATTTTCAGGGGGAACGGGAACGACCGCGGCGGCCGGAGCCGTCGTTGTCGGAGCAGGCTGAGCGGCGGGGACGGCCGGCAGCGTCGAAATCTGCGTTCCCTTGGGGTCAGAGCGAAGGGGTTCGCGAACAGACATGCTGGTGTCAAAGGGGCGCACGACAAACACGTAGATCAGAAAAGCCCCGGCAAAGCTCAAACCCATGCCGGAAAGCCAACGCCACCCGGGAAACCACCCCGTTTCGGCATCACTGGTCGAGTTCTGTGTCACCGGTTTTTCGGCCATGACTTCCGGAATGCGGAGAATACGCGCGCGCAGCTCGGCCGGCGGCTCACGTTGAGCCATAGCCGAGAACCCGTCAGCGATCTTGCGGCTCCACTCAAGCTGACGGCGGCATTCGGCGCAGGCGGCAGCATGCGCAACCGCTTCCGGGTTCTGGTCGAACGCGGCAAGAGCAGTCGGTTCGAGAAGTTTTTCCTGGAATTCCTGGCAGTTCATGCGTTTTCCTTCGCCTCCAGCACGGGATGTTGTCCCTTCAAGCGGTCCTGTAACAATCGGTCGAGTCGCAGCCGGGCCTGGCGGCATCTTGTCTTGGCGGTTCCGAGGGGAATCTCCATGACTGAGGCCAGTTCCGGCAGGGAAAGCCCGCCCAGATAGACGACCCCGAGAATCAAGCGATCGTCTTCAGATAACAGAGCCAGCGAATCATCGATGTGGCGCAGCATGTCTTCCCGATGGAGCTTGGTCAGCACACTTTCTTCGACGCCAACCGCCGGATCGACCACCTCGGGCGGGTCTTCGGCAAGAATCTCGGCTCGGGGCTTCCGACGCCAGAGGTCGATCAGCAGATTTCGGGCAATGCGAAACACCCAGGTGTTCAAACTGCCGTCGATGAAGGCTTCGCGGTGCTTCCAGAGGCGTTCGAAGACTTCCTGCGTCTTGTCCATGGCAAGTTCGGGCTTTCCGGTGTTTTTGAGAAAGAACTGGTACAAACGCCCCCCCAGCAAGCGGTACAGGGCTTCCCACGACGGCTGGTGACCTCTCAGAGCTTCACGCCAGAGTTCTTCGGGGGTCATGTCACTTTTTTCAACGTGAGTCATAACAGTTGGATTTAGCTTTTTATGCCGTGCCCGTTCATTTGCCGTCGGCACGGTCACCCGGGCCGAAGCGCTCGATGATCTTCTGTCGCAAGGTTCCAGTGCCGCTGTTGTGAATATACTCGAGGACCTGCCCGTCTTTTCGGGAAGAACGGGTCTGCCAGGTATGCAGATGACCGGCGTAACTGGTGATCACCACGATGAAGTCGCAGCGTCCCATGATCTCTGCCGTGCGATTCTGGCTGATGGTGCGATATCCTTCGTACCATTCGAAGTCGCTTTCCCGCACTCCCGCTTCTTTCAACACGGGAAGATAGTGATCGCGGCCTACCCCGCCGAAGATGACCACCCGCTTGCCTTCGAGCATACCGGCGACCGATTTCGCCGACTCGTCAGGAATTGCTTTCAGATCGCGTAACTGCTGCAACAGGTTCTGATTCTCGGTATCGAGCTTGCGCAGCTGCAGGCGCAGGTGATTTTCTTCCTCCTGGGCTTCGGTCAGCTCGGTCTTGAGCTGGTTCATCTCAGATTCCATGGCTCGCTGACGGCGTGTCACCTCGGCCGGATCAAGCCTCTGCAGCTGCAGACGACTTTCCTCGGCCGTCTGCACCGCTGACCGCATCTGGGCTACCGCCTGATCGCGTTCGACGGACAGGTGGCGATTTTCGTCGCGAACCCGCAACAGATCAGCCTTCAGTGTATCGATCTTCAGCAGCAGCTCCTGACGCGTGGCTTCCCACTCTTTCTTCGTCAGGGCGGGGCGACTCTGGTTGAAATACTTCAGAACGAAGTGATGATGCGTGTACACCTCGAGAATCTCACGCAGATAGTCGATCACCGCCTCTTTTTTTGCCGGTTCGGGCGGAAAGGTCTCTTCGAACTCGGCAATCAGCAGCTTCAGCAGCTTCTTGGCTTCGCGATACGCAGTATCGAGATCTTCGTAGAAGGCCGGACGAACGATGCTGAGCGTGCGGGTTTCGGTATAGGCCCATTCAAGATCTTCGAACTGATCAGCTTCGAGCAGCACCCAGGCTGCGACGAGATCTTCGTAACAGATTTCGAGTTTCAGGCGGCCGATAACCTGCTCGAGAACAGTGCGGCGGCCGGTGCGGTCCAGCCCGCTCAGCAGTTTCTCGGTTTCACGGGTGCGAACTACCTGTTCCAGAGCATTCCAGAGCTTCTGAAAATTCGTAAATTCCTTGGTGTTGAGCAGCATGCCGGCAATCAGGCTTTTGCGCTTCAGAAAATGGCGCGGAATCTGCCGCGGTTCGCCGCCAATCGTGACATCGACGGGGCGACCGGGAGTAACCTTGCGATGGATGGCCCCGCTTTCGCGCGCCTCTTCCGCCTTTTCGCGCCGAATTTCCTGGACTCTCGCCTCGATGAGTTCACTGACGAGGCGGTTCTGAATCGACCCGCTCAGCAGAATATCGAGCAGATCACTGAGAAAGCGGGCAAACGGCTTGCCATGCTTGTCATACAACGACAGAAAGTGTTTCTGAATACGCCATTCACGACTGGAAGCCTGATCTTCGGGCGCCACCACCGGAAACGGCTTTGCCGGCGTCAGACGCCCGACAACACGATCAGCCGCCGATTCTTTGGGTAGATCGGAAGGCAGACCGGCCAGCGAATCCAGCCCTTTCAGTGTTCCCGGACGCAGGGGAGGCAAAAACGGATCAACAGACTTTTTCATACACGCTCCGCACCAGAGATGCCCGCAGTCTACGCATTTCCGGTCTACAAGGCAACCGGTTCAGCATAGACAAGCGCACCAACGTAGATAAACCCGTTGAGTTGAAGCGGCGATCTTCGGCCGGACCTTATCTTTCGGGGCATGGTGCAATGGAGAACATGTTTACGGGAAAGGTCGTGCAGTAAGCGCTGACACGTTTCAAATCGGATAAAACACGGACAGTACATGCAAACAGGCATCGAGCACCGCCCCCTCACCCGATCTCGAGGGCGTCACGAACTTCGCAGCTTCGCGAGCTTCGATGCGCGCGTTCTGCGGTGCGATTCCATACGCGCACTGGCGAAGAATCGGCGCGTCATGGTAGCCATCGCCCATGTAGATGACATCAGCCAACCCATAGGTCTCATCGATGTAACGCAACCGATCTTCTTCAGACACCAGCACGATTTTCTGCTTCATGTCCTCCGCCACACGTTTCTTCGAGATGGGAAAACCTCGTTTGTCGGCGGTGAGAAAGGCAATTTCGAACTTTCCGGCAATCAATTTGATGCCATCGTTGTCGTGAGGCCCGAATACCTTGTATTCCTTTCCACGTTCTGAATACAGAAACTGACCGGTGGTTAACACTCCGTCTACATCAAACAGAAAATACTTCGGCGGTTTCGGGTTCATGCACACCTCCCTGCTGATTGCTTCACGATTGTCCTATCACTCCGTCGCGCACCTGATCTTCTGATGCTATTCCCAGAACTCGACATTCGCATTGATCGTCGTGCGGATCTGCTGTTTGATCTCCTCGTTGAACACCCCGGTTTTCAGAATGACAATCGGATTCTGCTGCTCCGCCAACACTTTCGGAGACTGCACTCGCAGGCTGGTACCGTACAGACGCTTCCCTTGTTTGTTCGGATCATTGTCGAGCAATGAGACGATCGACTGCGGCTTCAATCCGAATGCGAGCAGATACTGCGACAAGGCATGAGCTCCGAACAGGTATACCGGTCTCGTCGTACCGGCCAGTTGTCGATTGAACTCTTCCACCAGCGAACGATGGTAGTCAAGATACTCGCAAAAGAGACTGCGATTCTGTTCGTAGAGCTTCGGCGAAAGTCCGGGTTGCGTCGTTGCGTTCGTCCGTCGCGCCGCATAGAAGATGCTGTGATCGTCGAGAAAATACTCTTTGCGTACGAGTTCGAATCCGTTGTTCGCCAGCAGATATTCAATGTAGGGCTCGGTAAGAAAGATCGAGTGTTCGAAGCCAATGCAGTAAATGAAATGCTTGCGCATGTGCAGTTCAAGTCGAGGCACCGAAAATAGCAGATATTCTCCCGGCCGCAATAATCGCTGCGCCGTCTTCATGAACTCATTCGGCTCGTACAAATGTTCGAACACATGTGAATGAACGATGGCGTCAAACGGCATATCAGGCTGAAACGAACGATCGAAAAATCCCTTGATGAAGCGAATCCTTGTCTGGTCAGTGTTCACCGGGTTCGGCTCGAGAATGGTCCAGGTCATGTCTCGCTGTGTGAAACAGTTGTTGGCCAGAATGCCGTGATGCCCACCGATCTCAAACACCGCTTTGGGAGAAAAGGAGCAGATGAAATCGGCAAAAGCCTGATGATGTTTCTGCCATAAGCCGCCGATGCATCCCGCCCCGTGAGACGCCGGGTAGAGGATTTCAAGAGGAATCAGATCCTGCAACTGAATCAGCCCGGAACCACGACTGATCGCCCAGGCCATGTTCGCTTTCAGATCGGCGCTCTCCGGTTCAGTTGTGCAGCCCATGAAGACCGGGAAACTCTCAAAGGTGAACAGCGGTTCAAGATCTTCTTTCCCGGTAACCGCACAGGCTCGACGCGGAATCAACTGCATGCTCATCCCTTGTAAGCCCGCACAGCTCGAATCTTTCCCGTTTCCGAGAATTCGATGATGTCGGTCACCAGAAGTCGATCTGTTCCGTTAAGTGTGATGCTCATCTCGCAGGCTACCGTCTGCTCGTCCTGAATCAGATTCAGCGGTTCAACGACGATCGATTCAACCGCCGCGAAGATTTTTGCGTTTGCCTCAAGCACTGCAGCTCTTCCCTGGGCCGAAATGTCCCAGTCACGTAACGTCACACGTTCATCAAACATGGACTCGAGGGCGTGAAGATCTTTTCGGGAAAAGGCGGCCATGTACTGTCGACAGATTTCTTTCAAATTCATCGTTCCTCCGTTCCAGTTCAATCAGCTTGCTGATATCGAAGCACCGAGCATCTCTCGCCGCAGCATTGATTTTCCGAGAGCGAACAGCATGAGACAATATGGGTAGTGATGCAGGGCAGCGATGTTCAGGTAGATCAACGCGGTCAGAATTTTCACTTTCCGCACATCATATCCGTTACCACTGAGCCACTCATAGAAGAAATGCTCGCACTCGACCAGAATCTGTTTACGCCGAAAGTCGCAGGTAATGGCACCGGTTTCCCAACTCACATCGAACTCGTCTGCCGCAATCAACTCATGGCAGACAATCAGTCCGTGCAACAGCTTGGCCAGGTCATAATAGATGTCACCGATTTCGAGCGAGCCGCCGAAATCCTGCCGCCAATCAAGAAAAGTGAATCGATCGGCTGCTTTGTCATACAGAATGTTCTCGAAATGAAAATCCCCGTGGAATCGACCGGGCAGACCACGCGCCAACCAGTCCCAGTCAAGATCGTGCAACATCTTGTCGAGATGAGGCATTGCGATCTCATTAATCGTCTCCGTGTCATCGGTTCGATCGAACGTTCGGTAAAACTGAACCACCCGTTCGAACGTTTTGTCCCGGTAGAATCTCATGCACGAAGTGACAAATTTCTGTTCGTCTGCTCCGTTGAGAGTTCGACGCTCCCAGAATGTTTGCGAGTGATCCAGCAGACGTTTGAACAGCGGTACCGACACCGCTTCCGAAAGAATCTTCCCTTTGGCGCGGCGATAACAGTACATATTCTCCGCACAGCCGATGATCTCTGGGACATAGTCTGCAATGAGACGTGCGCGCGCATATCGATTGGCGATGAATTTTCGATCGTCCGAAAACTTGACCACGCGATCTTCAACGAACCAGATCGCTTCATTCGCTTTCTCGAGAATGTTCGGTGCCCCAGGTTCACGAAACACATTGCGGGTGTGTTCCAGCGCCTGCGGATTACCCGTATCGTACCAGTCGAACTCCACCGCTGCGACGTCGCCATCGAGCAATGCGCGCACTCCATGCGCTTCACCGGTTGTAATTGCCGTAGTTCCACCCTGCTCCATCGCCTTCCAGAATGTCTGAAAATCGCTGATGCCGGCAAGCCCGATATAGGCTTTATGAGTCCCAGCTCGCCCGACTCCTTTTTCGCATACGGACTTCACCTTCCCGTTGTCGATTTCAAGTGTGCGATACCCTTCAAGAGATGCGGTTTCAGCAAAGCCAAGCCAGGTGCGATCTGGTGAGGGAATAGTCCCTTTAACCAAGGTGTCACATGAGATGAAAATGAATGGCTGCTGCAAAAACTCTCGACATGCCATGACACTTAACCCCAGCCCCGACCCCGGCCCCTCGAAAGGATGGACGGTCGCGAAATGGAACTTTCGATCGGGATACGCCAGGGTAAGAAACTCGCGTACAAGTTCACCTTTATGTCCGAGAGCGATAACAAACTCGACATCCCGGGGAAAACGTTCGATGATATGCGAAATCGTCGGTCGCCCCGCAATACTGACAAGCGATTTGTTGATGTACTTCGTCAGTCCCCCGAGACGCGAACCGGTACCGGCGGTGGGAATCAGAACGCGGTAGCTCATGTTCCTTCCCTTTTGTAATCGTCACTCAATCGTACGACATCATCGAGCTCGGGCGTGCTGGCCTCAAGATATACGCAGTCTTCGACCGCTTCCATACGATGCACGACGCCAGGCACCAGGGTAATGGTTTCATTCGCGGAAAAAATCTTCGACTCGAGCTTTTCCTTTTCCGGCCCGAATGAAATGTTCAAGCGCCCGGAGAGAACGTAGATCGTCTCACATTTCCGGTTATGGTATTGCAGGCTGCATCGATGCCCCTTGTGCATGGTGAGGCGCTTGAACATATAGCGTTCGTTTACCTCGATCAGTTCTTCCTTCCCCCACGGTTTCTCAATGACTTTCATCGTTTTGCCTCACACTTTGAATCGTTCGAATTCAGGATGGAACTCAAAGAAACGGTCGTAAAACGCCTTCACATACTGTTGCATGGACCAGCGGCTGTTGAATCCGTATTTGCGGCGCATCCACTGTTTGCCTTCCTCGATGTACAGTCGTAGATTTTCGTCATAGGCTTCGGTCTTGATCAGGTCGGCCCGGTTCAACAGATAGCTTTCATTTTCCTCTGCCCAGACTTCGCTTGAAATGGCTGCTGCCCAATCGTTGGCATAAGCTTTGGCAAGCAGCTCGCTCTCGCTGCCGTACCCGCGAAAATTCGTCCCGTCGAAGAGAAAGTGCAGATAACCCGGTTCTTCCTGATTAAAAATCGAGAGGATGAAGTCACGTCGCAGGAGAAAGGCATGGTTATGAATGAACCAGAAATACTTGGTTTTCTGCTCGGTCAGAAGGAAACGCTCACCCCAGCGTTTTGAACAGGGAGAAAGAATGCCGACGCGAGGGTGCTCTTCGAGAATCTTCAGCAGCGGTTCGATGGTTGGAACGGCACGCAGTTCCGTATCGTTGGTCAACAGGAAAAAGGCTTCATACTCGTGAAAGCGCCCTTCTTTCCACAGGTTCCAGAGTCCGAAGTTCATGCCTCGAGAATAGCGCATACCGATTTTGACCGCTTCGGGCCAGTCTGCGTACCAGGTGCAATATTTTGAGAGTCGGTTTGTATCGGAACCTGCCTCGACGACAAACACGTCGGTATGCAGACTATCATAAACTTTCAGGTGTTCTGCCAACCGATCGGTCGGTTCAGGGAGATTGCGATTCAGAATGATGGTTGCGACTTTTTTCATCATGACAGTACCAATCTGAAATTACGGATATATCTATACACGGCCTTTTTCACCTGCTCTTTCAAATACGAGTCAAGTTCAAAGCCCTGTCGCTTCATGGCTTCTCGAGCCTGCGCCTTCAGTTCCACGACTTCGGGACGCGAGAACACATAGTGCCCGGCAATGATCGCACGGTCACGATCTGTTGCCCTGGTATCGCTCAGCATCCACTTATCCCACTTTTTCGATTCGTACGCAATCTGCAGGAAGCGTTCGGCTTCGCGAGACATCAGAAAACGTTCAAGGGCTCCGACGAAGGCTTTCGTTTCCGCAACACCGAATTCAGGAGCGACATTTGCCGCATGAATACCAAGGCGCGGATACCACTGCAACGCGTCATCCGACAGGTAGTCGGTGTTATGCACCTTCATCAGAATGCCGAAACGGCGGCAGACCTCAACCATTTTGGGAATCTGAATCTCGGGAGGAATTTCATCCGCGACCCGCAGCGGCGAATCGAGTGACCCGACGTTGCGAGTCTCCATGACACGGGTGCCGTTCTGAATCACAACGAAAAATGGAAGGGGCAGCTTGTTTTTCAGGCAGAAACGTTCGAGATACTCGAGCGTCTTGCTGATCTCTTCCTGCGCGTAGGTGCTTCCCGACTGCTCCTCGGTGCCGACCTCAAACAGAATCTTGCGACCGACTTTCTGGGCATAGCTCCAGCAGAACTCATACAACTCAAAAACTCGATCGAGAACCTCGTCAGTGCTCGGTCGACCATGAATGTCGACACTGGTATCGATGTGAAGAATTTGAAAACCCGCGTCAATGTCGGCTTTCAGCGAAACCATGGCCGATTCCATGGCGCGACGCAAACTCAATCCCTTTTCCTTTTCGACGGGATGTTGCCAGGGACCACCATGGTCGCGGGCCAGAATCACTTTGCCGTTGCGATCGTGGTCAATGACATAGTCGGCAAATTTTTCCGAAGTCCAGTTGTTCACGTAGCCGCCGCCGAACT
>CAYYIY010000073.1:21381-25011 GCA_964472075.1 uncultured bacterium
TCTGTCGACGACTGGCAACCAGCATCAGCGGCAAATCGTTCGCATTCGCCAGTTCGATCACCGCGTCGACACAGTTTACGCTCATGGGGCCGACGCCGAGCAACGTACAACGTTTGGCCAGCAACCTTTCCAGACGATCTTTCAACATGTTTCATTCACTCCCTTATCACGGCCGGCAACATCCGTAACAACCGAAAGACGAAGGTCTTCACTTGCAACCCGCTCGGCTCGATCGAAGTCGAACAAGTTCTGATTCTCGATGCCACATACCGGCATCACGAGACATCTGTTCGCGTATATAGACTCGTACTGAGTCATTCAGATAGCGATCCACACGTTTGACGGCATACAGGTGTTCGACATCGGTATACTGCTGCGACAGGTCGACATCGTCCTTGATTCGACCGCTGAGGTCAAGTGTCTTTGTCTGCCATGAACGCAACAGAAACTTCGTGAATCGCTTCGCCACCTCGTAACTGCGCTTCTTCAGCTCATGAAACGAGGAAACGCGAAAACATCGATGTCGAAACGAAGTTCGGCGCAGTTTTTCGCGTGAAAAGTCACCGGATCGCACCAGGTCGACCACGGCCCGTGAAACGAAATCGAGACCGAGCGTCACACTGCAGAAGAGATAGCCATGCGCGAACTCCGATCGACAAAGCCTTCGCGCCAGAGTCGGGTAGTAGAATTCCATGCGTTCATAAGCGAGGTCGGTCTGGCGATAGTCGTAGAATTTTTCGATGATGTCGACGATCTCGGCAAAGAGTTCGCGCTTATAGAACGAGCCTTCGCCCATTGCCCCATAGATTTCATCGGTGCCGAGATGCTTGCGCATCTTGGCAAAATCCCGATCTTTCCAGGCCCGCACACCCTGACCAAATGTCGTATTTTCCGGCACTCTCCCCGTACGAACACCGGCATCGACCGCGGCGATGAACCGCGGGTCAACGCGCCTCACCATCATATCGTTGCTGGCATGAATGGCGAAGTAATCAAAGTCAAAGGTCTTGGCGGCAAAGCGAAAATTCGCGTTGTGCACGTGCGCAAAGCTGCCCCAATGCGACCATGTCGGTAATGATTCTGGATTCAAGTAGACATTCTCAAACTGCGATACGTTCAGGCGCTGCGGTTTACCCGCTGGCCACTCGAAGTTACGGCTCTGATGGAGCACGATCACACATTCCGGAAAATAAAACCGAAAATTCCGAATCTGGTCGTAGATTACTTCCGGTTGTTCGTGCACCGGAATCGAGACGCAAACCTTCATGAATGCTCCACTGTCGTTACGACAACCGCATGATCGAGACAATGATTCCCGCAAAGGGCCGTGTGTATGATACCCTCTTCGGGGTGTACAGACAACGACTCGTTTCACCATGTCATTTCTCAAATAGTAAACGACCGCCCTTATCAGTCTCTGAGGCAACACGTGCACAGGCCGGCTTTTGTCGGTTCAGTTCCAGCGTGTCCGTCCTGCTGCAGAGCAGGCAGCCTCTTCTGAGAGTGGGAGACAGTTTCGGTTCTTGTGAGAACATCCGAGTATCAGCGGTGGTCCAACTCAAGCGCCTGAATGACCTCTGAATCATCACATCTGATGCCCAACCACTTGCCTCACCTGGGAACCACAACCTCCAGAACGATGCCCCCTGTGCCTCCTTCTCTGCGCCTCAACGTCGTGGCAAATTTCGTGGGCAGCCTATGGCCGGCGGTCATGGCTATGGTATTCATTCCTCTGTATGTCAGGGCAATGGGAATCGAGGCTTTTGGTCTTGCAGGCTTTTTTACCACTCTCGCAGGCGTTTTCGCCCTTCTCGACCTAGGACTTTCAGCAGCCATCAATCGCGAGATGGCCCGATTGTCGGCACAGCCGGATAAAGCTTCCGACATGCACCATCTGGCCAGAACCGTTGAAATTGTTTACTGGTTGATTGCCATGCTTCTCGGCATCGCGACGGTCGTGTTTGCTCCGATTATTGCTCATCGCTGGTTAAACGCGGCCACCATTCCTCTCGATACCGTCCAGTCTGCCGTAATGATGATGGGGCTGGCCATGGTGTTTCGCTGGCCCTATGCTCTTTATTCGGGCGGCCTAACGGGTTTGCAGAGGCAACTCCCCCTGAATGCCCTGAAGGTCGCGTTTGAGACACTTCGCAATGTCGGCGCCCTCTGCGTTCTCTGGTATGTTTCATCGACGATTACGGCTTTTCTCAAGTGGCAGATCCTGGTTTACTCGCTCCACGTTGCATCAGCAGCAGTTCTCTTCTGGAAATTGATGCCGGCGAGCACTGAACCCGCGCGATTTCATTCCTCTTGCCTGCGCGACATCTGGAAGTTCGCCGCAGGAGTCACCGGGATGTCACTTCTGTCCGCCTTTCAGGGTCAGCTCGATAAAGTCCTGTTGAGCCGCCTGCTGCCGCTCAACGCGTATGGGTACTACATGCTGGCAAGTACTGCGGCATCCGGTTTAACGCAGGTTCTTGCACCGTTCACCAATGTCATTTCTCCTCGATTCGCTCAGCTTGCCGCCCTCAAAGATGAACGCAACCTGGCAAAGCTTTATCACAAAAGCACACAGTTTATGTCCATCATGGTGTGGCCGGCTGTCACCGTTGTGGCCTGTCTTTCACACGAACTTTTGACCTTGTGGACCCGAAGCTCCGTCACTGCCGATCACTCATACGCGATCCTAAGGTTACTGATCCTCAGCGCTGGAATGAATTCTCTGCTGTATCTACCGCTTTCGCTACAGGTCGCCTGCGGTTGGCTCAACCTGACCATTGTTGCGGGTATAGTCACAATCTTCCTTCAGGTACCTCTCGTGCTGTGGCTGACCTTTCGTTATGGGGCAACCGGAGCCGCGAGTGCTTGGCTGCTTCTGAACGCCGCTCAAATGTTTTTCGTATTGCCAATCCTGCATCGCCGACTGCTTCCGGGTGAACTCAAGCGTTGGTATGTTCAGGATATCGGGATTCCAGCCATGATGTCGTTTTTCTTCCATACCCCTCTCTTTCCTCAGTTCGCCTATCTCATCAACCTTTGTCGCTCTTTTCACCTACGGCACTTCTCTATGCTGCTGTATTCTCCTCTTTGAATTTTCGCGAACCTTTATGCTCGAAGGATTCCATTTTCTACGGTCCAGGTTCGTTACATACCGTTTTCGCGTGTAATGCACTCGGGAACAAAGCGTGCGAGGTATAATGTTCCTGGCCAAACGAGACAAGGATGCCCATCATCTGCATCACTGCCCATGAACTCAGACGGCTAACTCGGACTTATCGAGAACTACCCCATAGACTCATCATTCGAATCAGACCGAATGGCTCGGAACTGATGCGTATGAGTGGGTAATGCGAAAACGATCAAACGGAGGTTAGAAGTCATTTCAAAACCTTGTAACACGCATGACTATTGTACTTTGCAACGGTTTGTGCTTGACTGACCATAGGAGGTTCACCTATGGCCAGAAGAAAACCGTTTGTTTCCGACGAGTTATGGGAAAAAATCTTTCCTCTCCTTCCATCCGAAAAGCCCGGCAAACGTGGCGGTCGGCCACGCCGCAACAACCGAGAAGTTCTCGAAGGGATTCTCTGGGTTCTGAAAACCGGAGCGCCTTGGATAGATCTTCCGCAG
>CAYYIY010000074.1:0-660 GCA_964472075.1 uncultured bacterium
ATCGCCGCCAGGGTCATGTTCAGCCCAGCCGAAAGGCTGGGCTGAATCCTTTTAGGCCGTTTCCCAAGTGAATGAAAATGTCCGAGAAACTATGGCTGAATACCTTCATCTGGTGCTTGTCACACGAGGCAAATGAGCTGTCTGTGAAACGTAGTTGTAACACGATCATCGAGAGCATCAGGAGCCGTCTGGAAGTGCTTCTCGTGAAACAGTTCACACGCGAGACGCCACCGAAAGAAAACGGAAAGAACGCCGGAACAGCCTCTACATCAGCTGATCCGGCGTTTTATAGGTGAACCGGTGAATAGAGTGCGCGACCGGGACAGGTTTACGGTCGATTTTACTTCAGCACGAATTTTTCGAACAGCTTGAGATCGTCTTCCATGCTCTGGATGGAAGAGATCCAGAAGTCCGGCTTGCTCAGATTGATACCGAGTGCTTTCTTGGCCACCTCTTCGCATGAATAGGAGCCGCTGAGACGCAGAAACTCCTTGTACTTTGGCAGGAAGTCAGCGCCTTCTTTCTTGAAACGGGCGAACAAACCGCGGCTGAGCAAAAAGCCGAACGTGTACGGAAAGTTATAGAACGTGACTTCTGTGATATAGAAATGCAGTTTTGAAGCCCAGAAGAGCGGATCTTCCTGACCTTCCGCGAGCGTGT
>CAYYIY010000074.1:728-24630 GCA_964472075.1 uncultured bacterium
GCTCTTCGTGAAAGTTTTTCTCGAAGGTGAAGCGTGTCGGAATGTTCAGCAGAAAGGCGATGGCGTCACCCATCTTCATATTCAGGAGATTGCCTTTGAGAGCAGGCGGAATCTCGGGGTCGGCCATGACGCCGTCGGAAAAGATCATCTCGGCAAAGGTTGAGGCTGATTCGGCAAGCGGCATCGGATACGACTGGGCGAACGGCCGCAAATCGCGCATCACATGAGTGTGATAAGCATGACCGATCTCGTGGGCGAGAGTGAACAGATCGCCGAGACTGCCGCCGAAGGTCATATACACACGTGATTCGCGAATGTACGGCGAGCCGGTGCAGTAGGCGCCTGGCCGCTTGCCGGTCTTGACTTCCGCTTCGATCCAGTTCTTGTCTATGGCCATCTGCAGAAACTGGGCCAGTTCAGGGAACACCGCATTGAAGGCTTCCTTCAGCCGGGCTTTGCCCGGCTCCCACTCGAAGCGTTTTTCGTTTTTGATGGGGAGAGGCGCTTCCTGGTCCTGCCAGCCGAGGGCTTTGAGACCGAGCGCTTTCGCTTTGGCTCGTGCCATGCGGCGCGGGATCTCAATGGTTTTTTCGAGAGCCGTAAACAGTGCGTCGAGCGTGGGGCGAGAAATGCGGGCCTGAAACAGTGCGACATCCAGAAAGTGATTGATATTGCGATGCTTATTGAGGGTCAGGCGCGTGCCGGCAATATGATTGATGGCACCGGCGCAGACGTCGGCGTATTGATCCCAGACCTTGTTGCCGCCTTCGAACGCAGCTTTTCGAACTGCCGGGTCGGGATCTTCCATGAGACTGCGGCGCTGAGCCATGGGGCGTTTTTCCGTCTTCCCGTCCGGAAAAACCATATCAAACTCCATCTTTCCGGAAATGGTATCGTACAACCTGCCCCACCCGGAGATGCCGTCAACGCCGAGTTCTGCGGCAAGAACCTCCTGCTCGGTCGGCATGGAACGCCGTGCTTCCTCGCGCATACGATCGAGAAAGTATTCGGCGTCTTTCAGGCTTTCATGCGCGCGCAGAGCGGCAAAGTCGGCTTTGCGAGCTTTCTTGAGCGCACGCTTGAGTTCGACTTCGAGCTTGGTCAGTTCCGCTTCAAGAAGAGCATTCTGTCCGGCTTCGCGCTGATACTCCTGGTTGCGGGCATCGGTCGAGGCGAGGCAGCCGACGTAACAGAACAGATGCGAGGCGCGCGAATACAGATCTTCGGTTTTGGCAAAGATGGCGGCCCAGTCGCCAACGTTGTCTTTTTTCAAGGCCTGATTGGCCTGGGCTCGTTCAATCAGATGGGCAAGATCCGCTTTGACGCGGTCTTTGAATGACACCATCTCGGGGCTGTTAAAGCCGGGAAAAAACGGAGTCAGATCCCAATTCCAACCTGGTTTCATGTCGATTTCCTCACCGGAAGAAGTTTCGCGAACATGCGCGTTGTGTACCGGCGCTATTATAAACCATCTGTTGTTGCTTGACACGATTTCGAAAAAAGAATAGAGAGATGTTTGGCAGAGAAAAGACTCAAAGGGAGTGGAATCATGGGAGTTCTCGTCGGGAAAGATGCGCCAGACTTCGTAGCCAGGGCGGTAATGGGCGACAACAGTATCAACGAGCGATTTCAGCTCAAATCATTTCTTCAGGGCAAATACGGCATCCTCTTCTTCTACCCGTTGGATTTCACGTTTGTCTGCCCGTCCGAGATTCTCGCTTTCGATCATCGACTCGACGAGTTTCGCAAACGCAACACCGAGATCATCGGTGTCAGCGTCGACTCAGAATTCTCTCACCTCGCCTGGAAGAACACCCCCGTTGAACGTGGTGGTCTCGGCTGGGTGCGTTTTCCCATGGTTTCAGATCTGTCGAAGTCGATCAGTCGAGACTACGATGTGCTCGTGAATGAGTCCGTCGCTCTGAGAGCCACATTTCTCATTGATCGGCAGATGAAGGTGCGGCATCAGCTGGTCAACGATCTGCCGCTGGGACGCAATGTTGATGAAGCTTTGCGTATGGTCGATGCTCTGCAGTTCTTTGAGAAGAGCGGCGAAGTTTGCCCGGCGGGCTGGAACAAAGGCAAACCCGGGATGAAGCCCACCACCGATGGTGTGGCGGAGTATCTGTCATCACACGGCAAGGAACTGTAGAGCACGCCTGACGACGCAGCAACAGTTCTCGGTGAATAAAACGTGCCTGGCCCAAGCCTCGTTTAATCCCTGACACATCACGCATCGATTGCGCCTGCGCACGACCGGGCGGCGGGTGAATGGCACTTACCAGAGGGGCTGCCGCGCTCTGAAATCGCTCTTATCTTCGAGATCGACCGTCGGGCTTTCGAATACCGAGATACCCTTTTTTGATCCAACTTTCGGCCAGGGTGTCATATTCATCGCGAAGCAGGCTGAAGTGATGCATGTCCTGCCAGGAGCCGGCGAGAAACAGTTCCTGACGCATGGTTCCGTCATGGTGGAACCCGAGTCGTCGCATCAGTTGCTGGGTGCGCGTGTTACAGTCTGTGGTGGCCGCCCAGATGCGATGCAGAGGACTCTCTTCGAAAACGAAGGATAACATCGTGGCCAAGGCTTCTTTCATAAGTCCGCGCCCGGCAGATGATTCGGCAAGCCAGAACCCGAGACCGCCGGAAAGCTGAATTCCCCATGAGATGCTGTGCAGCGACACTTCTCCGACCAGTCGGTCTGATTCCTTGTCGAAGATGGCGAGATCGAGGCGCGCTCCCTGGCGCTCGAGCCTCTGGCGGCGCAGAATCTCATTTTTCATGTCAGACAGCGCGAACTTCGCCGGAAGCGGCGGCAGGCCCATGGCCAGCCAGGTTTCATTGTTGACGAGCAGTTCGAGAAGCGGGCCTGCGTCGCGATGTCTGAAGCGCCGCAGATACACCCGCGTCGCGTGAAGCTCGCGACTGACCGGCAACAGATAGGAAAGACCGGGGCGAGGGATGTCTCTCATACGATGGTTTTCTTTCTCCTGGCGGTATCGTATCATGTTCATCAGGAAAGGTCTTTTTTTTTTATGAACTTCAAAGCCGTTTTCTTTGATGTCGGCGGCACCTTGATTTTTCCCAACCCCGGACGCATCGGCTCGACGTTTGCCGAGATCGGTCCGTTATTGCCTTCTGAGCGATGGCTCGAGGGGGTGCATCGCGCCTCGGCCGCGCTCGATGAGCGGTTGGCCGAAGGGCGTCGCCTCGATGGGGAGTGGTGGCGTGAGTATTTCGGTCTTGTCGTCACCCATGCGACCGGTCGCCAGGCGACGGAATGGAACGGGCTTGAAACGTTCCTGAAACGGCTCAAGGACGATCACGTGACCAGTAACCTGTGGGATAGCCTGGCTCCCGGTGCACATGAGACGATTGAGCGCCTGCAGGAAGAGGGTCTGTATCTCGGGGTGATCTCAAACAGTGACGGCCGAGTGAGATATCAATTGCAGCAGACAAATCTTGCTGAGAGGTTTTCGTTCATCATTGACTCGTACGAAGTCGGGTGTGAAAAACCAGATGCCGCAATCTTTCGGCTTGGGTTGTCTCATGCCGGGCTGGCACCGGAAGACGTACTCTATGTCGGGGACTTTGTGGAAATCGACTACCGCGGCGCGACGGGAATCGGCATGTCCGCATTGATCATCGATCCGTTGCGGTTACGACGCCGGAAGCCGGGCGTCAATTTCGTCGATTCTCTATGCCAGGTGCCTGAACATCTCGGAATCAAGGGCATCTGAGGACCTGAGAACGGACATCGTTTGTCAGTAGCGCAACGAGGGCGGAAAGCCGAACAACGGCAGTCCGAGAAATGCCTGATAATTGATGACAACGTTCACGAGAAGGAATAGCGCAAGCAGCAACAGGGCGCGTCGCACGAAATTCCCTTGCGGACTCACCAGCGCATGCAGTCCCGAACCTGCTGCAAGGCAGAGGATGGTGCCCATAGGCAGACGATATCTTCCGAGAACGATGAAGAGGCTGATGACGATTGTCCAGGTCAGTAACCAGCCAGACAGGCTGATGGCCCAGGATCTACGAGTCTCTGAATGACTTGAGAACAAGGTGATGAGTCCGAGAAGTCCGAAGGGCGCCAGCACGCCGAACGAGAGAATGCCTTTGCCGGCCAGGGTATTCGAGCAGCCTTCCATCGCTTGCATGCTGATGTTGTTGGGGACTTCCCAGGCTCCCCAGGTCAGACAGAGCTTTCGCAGAAAGAGGGGCACCAGACCCCAGAGCGAATCCCAGGTGGCTAGTGTCGTGCGGATCCAGAACGAGGCCCTTTCCTTGACGGGAAGAGTGCGTTCAACTTTCTGCAGTTCAAGCAAGGTGGGAGAGTAGTCGACTGTTCCGTTCGAGTCACGGTTGTTCCCCATATACATGTTTTCGCCGAAGTTGAGAGTACCGAACAACATGGCTCCGCCGTTGATTTGATTGTACAAGGGGACGACAAAGAAAAACGGCAACCAGAGAGCGATCATGAGAATAAGAGAACGGCGAGAAAAGCCCTGCATGGCAAGATTCCAGAGAGCAGCGGGCCAGAGTAAGGGGGCGTTGAGTCGTATCAGATGAAGCAGCCCCAGGATAAACGGCACGAAAAGGACTTTCAGCAGCTGTGACGTTTGTACATACAAAAAGTAGAGAAGAACCACGAAGAAGACATTCTGCAGACTTTCAAGAAGGAGAAACTGGTCATAGAAGATGAACGGTTTGTACAAGGCGGCGAAGATGCCGGAACAAGCTGCTTCGAAGAGGCCGACATATCTGCCGGCGATGAGGAAGAGAAGAGGGGCGAGACAAGCACCCAGCAGGTTTTGCAACAGCAGCATCACTTCCTGATCGCCGCCGCACCAGTAGATGAAACCGAGGATGTGGTAGTAGAGGATGTTGTGATGCAACAGTTTCTGAGGCACATTCCCGCCGGCCACTTCGACGGCGAGGTTGTGATAGATGGCCATGTCGGAAATCGACGGCGGATAGTAGTAGCGAGGATAGCCCTCAATGAGTTGCCAGTGAACGGCGATTCGTGGCGCCAGCCCAAGCAGAAACAGACCGATGAGGATCAGAAGTCTTGGTCTGAGGCGCGCAGACGTCTTCAAGAGCTTACCAGAGGGTGAGCGAGCCGTGTCTGCTGTACCGAGTGGCCAGGTGCAGCTGAGCCGGCGCTCTTTAACGTGAGAATTCGATGAACGAGAACGCGCATTACGGCAGGTGAATCAAACGAAAGACAAGTTGTCGTGCGTCGATGGGCGAGAGGTTCAACCAGAGACGGTTGCTGCCGACGCTGCCGTAGCGGGTGGCGAACAGCAGAGGATAATCGCATTCGGCGATCGTTTCATGAGTGCCGTCCGATTTACAGATGAGTAAACGGCGATGAATCGGTTCCCAGGAATCGACCGTCAGAATGATCGGTTGGTTGTTGTTGGTAAAGCCGATCAGGCGCGCGCCATACCATCCCTTACCGGGAAGACGCGTCTCAGCCGTTTTGCCTCCGGCAGAAATCCGAATCAGGCGATCGTACGAGTCAGAGTTGTCATCTTTGCTCTCGCTGAGGGCGAGAAAGCAGAGGCGATTCTGTGCATCGGCGACGAAAGACAGAGCGGCGGGAATGCTGGCAGCGTTCGTGAGCAAGCCGTTGGTAGTGAGGAAATAGGCCGCTCTGGTGCGAAAGTCGATAACGGCGAGTTGCTCGCCGAGACCGACGAGAGCATCGATCTGCCGAGGACCGCTGTCATTCGGCAGGAGAAAGGCCTGGTGAACGCCGCCACCCGAGATGCGAAATGCCGCACGATCGGCCTCATCGATGACCCAGATCTGACCGTTGGCAAGACGCGCCATGTCTTTGTACCGGCCGTTCGCGGGCAGTGGTATCGAACCCTTGAAGGCGCCGCTCGAGTCGGTGCGCAACAAGCGATGATTGAAGCTGTCGAGAATAACGAGTCCGTCTCCTGAGCAGAGGATACTGAGTGGGCCGCTGTTGGGGCCTTCAGGGCTGGTATGAACCCCGAGCTGCCGTTCCTGACTTCCGGGGGAGAAACAGATATCACCTGTGCCTTGCGCCTGAATCGCTGTGCCGGTCAGGAAAAGCACCATCAGAAACAACGGATGGAAGATCACATGTTGGTATGAACGAGCTTTGCGATGAGCCATGTCTTGAGCTCCTGAAGAGATTGTGCGGGTGCAGTATAGCAAAGTGATACTGGTCTGAGAACCGGTCTGAGAAAATGAAAAAGCGGCTGCTGACGCAGCCGCTTGAACGCAGAATGGGTCTAGGCTCCGCCTGGGGGGCGGACGACAAACCGGGGTTTCCAGCCGTCGTAGTAGCCTGAGACAGGGTGAATCGTGCCGACATGAGCGGACGAACTGTTCGACATTGCCATGCCGTCGCCAAGGTAGACACCGACGTGGTCGGAGGGATCCCAGAAGATGATATCGCCGGGTTTCATGGACTTGGCCGTGATTGAGCCCTTGTTCGGGCCACCCGTCGAAGGAACTTTCTTCCACTTGAATTCTTTCACTAAGCGTTGTGTCAGTGCCAAAGCTCCGGGTTCCATCCAGCCGGCAGGCACCATACCGGCAGCCTGCAGAACCTTCGACATCAGCCAGGCACAAGCCACGTTGCCGCCGCCGGGTCCCTTGCTGGTGTTATAGTCTTCGAAGTTGCGACCTTCGCGCACCATGGCAGCCGCTCCCTCGAGATACATCTGATTCTTGAGCGAGGTGAAGCGCCCTTTCAAGGCATCGATGCGTGCCTGGTCGAGCCCCCCGGTTGTCATCTGGGTGAAGAGGCCGGGCAGCACGTTGCCTTTCTTGTCCCTGGCATCGGTTGTCACCTTGGAAATGTGCGCCAGAGCGTCTGCGGCGGCTTTCCAGTTCTTCGCTTTCACGTAAGCTTGCAGCTTGTTGATCAGATCTTGAAGGGTGTTTTCGGCCACCAGAGCTTCGGGAGTGGTGGAAGGGGCATCGGTGCCGGACACAACAGGCGGCTCTACTGCCTTGGTCGTGTCGGCTGGGGTGACGACCTTCGACGGGGCAGTGAGCGACAGGTCTTCTGCGTACGGGTTATTTTGGCCGAACCCTGGGATGGCGATCATAGTGAGAAGAAGAAGAAACAGGATTCTTTGTTGCATGGCGACAGCCTCCGCGTGACCGAAAATTATAACTCTATTATACGATACGTTTTCCATGACCGGAAGTTTCACGCGGTTGATTGGAAAAACCTATCAACAGGGCTGGGGCAACTCCGACAGGTGCCCATCGGCAAGCAGCAGTCGACGGCTGCACAGACGGGAAACCAGAGCTTCCTGGTGAGTGATGAGCATGAAGCGACCGCCGGCGGCGACGAAGAGTCTGAGGGTTTCACAGATGGGTTTGAGCGAGTCTTCATCGAGATGAACAAGTGTTTCATCGATCAGAAGCAGATCAGGTTCGGCGGCCAGTGCGCGCCCGAACGAGACGCGCGCGGCTTCTCCGGCGGAGAGATGACGCACGTTGCGCTGCGACAGATGGCTGATTTCGAGGTGCTGTGCAAGCTGCGATACGTGCCGTTGGGCCTGCGGCCTTCCGGTTCCGCGCATGCGGGTCGGGAACAGAAGATTATCCTCGACGGTTCCGTGAAAGAGGTATGGGCGCTGGAAGACCAGGATGACCTTGCCGTTGACGTGAACGCTTCCCGCGTCAGGCTTTTCAAGACCGGCGAGCAGCTTGAACAGGGTCGTTTTGCCGCATCCCGAGCGCCCCTGAAGAGAGGTTCCGCCTTCGAGCGGCAGGTCGGCGGTCAGATTCTGGAACAAGGGGGCCGAGGGAAACGACTTGCTGATGCCGTTGAGACGCGCAGTTACCTGCTGTTCACGTGGTGAGAAGAGCGGCGTATGGTCAGCCGGTGGAGCGCTCAAGTGTCGTGAGGGGGCAAGACGACTGACGGCAGCGAGGATATGCTGAGCGTTTCCGATGAGCAGGACATTTCCCAGAGCGGCGATCAGCAGGACAATACCAAGCGCCAGGGCGAGTTCGGTTTCCCCCTTGCCGATTTCGAGCGAAATCGCGGTGGTCATTGTTCGCGAGAGTCCGCGGATGTTGCCCCCGAGAATCATGGCGGCGCCGACTTCTGAAATGACTC
This sequence comes from uncultured bacterium, assembly GCA_964472075.1. Classification (GTDB taxonomy): domain Bacteria; phylum Muiribacteriota; class Ozemobacteria; order Ozemobacterales; family Ozemobacteraceae; genus CAYYIY01. The sequence goes on from CAYYIY010000074.1 coordinate 8,848, forward strand.
GACCGAAGGCCGTGCAGACCGCGATCAATAGCGCTTCGCGACATTCATTGAAAACGACCCGAACCAGCTGGAATCGATGCGCGCCGAGATTGCGCGCCGTATCGACAAGACCCTGCGGCACGAGATTCAAGGCTGAAATCAGAAACAGCGAGACAAGGGGAATGGCCAGCAGCAGATCACCGATGATGATCGCCGTGGGGGTGTAGAGAAGTTCGAGTGCTCCCAGAGGACCATTGCGCGAGAGCAGCAGAAAGCAGAGTGTACCGATGATGACGGTCGGAAAGGCGGCCAGGACCTGAAAAAACAGGGCGAGAAGATGCCGCCGGCGAGGTGTGCAATTGTGAACGTACCAGGAGACGGGAATTGCCACGCACGTGGCGCCGGCGGTTGAGACAAGGGCGATTTTTACGGAAAGCCGGAGAATCGCCATCACCTCCGCGTCTGCTGACAGCAGCAGACGCAGGCCGCCCCAGAAAGAGTTGAAGAGAAATGTCAACGATTCCATGGGTTACGGGGCAAAGTATTTCGCCTCCGGGTGATGAACGAAGATGCCGGAAACAGATTGTTCCGGAACCATGAGAAACGTCTCGGTGAGCGAGACTCCGATTTTCTCTGCTTGTACAAGTTTTAGCAGAAGACTCTGTTGAGACAGATCGGGGCAGGCGGGATACCCGAACGAATATCGCAGGCCGGCTCGCGGCAGGTCAGGCCCGGCAATCTGATCTCTCAGACGCAGTTCTTTCTGCATGTGCCGGAACAGCAGTTCGGCGGTGGTTTCCGCCAGTTCGACGCTGAACCCGTGCAGGTGCAGATAGTCGCGGTAGTGATTCTGCTTGTACAATTCGGCGGCAAGTTCGGAAGCGCGCGGACCTACGGTGACGGCCCACAACCCGATGAGATCGGGGGCGTCTGCATGGAAGTAGTCTGACAGGCAGAGGTGCGGGGCCTGTCTGCAACGCGGAAAGGTGAACCGACCGGTTTCGACGCCATCCGCTCGCAGAATGAGAAGATCGTTTCCGTCGCGTCGGCAGGAAAAATACCCGTAGCTCGCCTGGGGGTGAAAGATGTGTTCTCGCCGATTGCGCTCGAGTAATGCCGCAAGCGCGGGTTCGGCCTCATTCTCGAGCAGGCGACGATATCCCTCTTCGCTGAGACCGGCACGCTGATACTGCCAGCGTGATCTGAACAAACTGATCTTGTCGAGAAACGGCAGAACCTCATCGAGGGTAAACTTGATCTGACGAACATCTGAAAATGGAGCTGCCGGTACTTTCGCGGCAAGTGCGACGGGAGAGGTGATGGAAGTCACGGTCGTCGGTGAGCCGCACGAAACTTCAGAGGGCGAAATAGAAGGTTGTTGAGTCCGAGTGAGGTTCGAGTCAAAGTCGCCTGCTGTGATCTTCTGCATGATTGACAAGCCATCCATCGCATCGCGAGCATACAATACCCGACCCTGATAGAGCGGTTGCAGGGTCTCTTCGACATACCCTCTGGTCAGAGCGGCACCACCGAGAATGACTGTTGGCGTGAACTTTCGTCGATTCAGCTCTTCCAGATTTTCTTTCATGACCACGGTTGACTTGACCAGCAACCCGCTCATGCCGATGACAGGCGCCTGCTCGTCCTGGGCGGCCTTGATCATGGTGTCGATGTCGACCTTGATGCCGAGGTTGGTGACGGCGAAGCCGTTGTTCGAAAGCAGAATGTCGACCAGGTTTTTGCCGATGTCATGCACGTCTCCGCGTACGGTGGCCAGGACGATCTTCTTGCGTGGGTCGGGGGGCCGCTTTTCCATGTGTTTTTCCAGCAGGGTGACGGCGGTCTTCATCGCCTCGGCCGACTGCAGGACGAAGGGAAGCTGCATCTCTCCACGACCGAAAAGCTCACCGACCTCTTTCATGGCGGGAATCAGGTGGCCGTTGATGATATCGAGCGGAGCGATTGTCTGTCGCAGTTGGTCGAGAAGCGATTCAAGCCCCGATCGATCGCCGTCGAGAATCTTCAGACGCAGTCGCTCGGTCGGTGTCGCCGTCGACGCCGCTTTTTCGGTTTTCCGCACCCCGCTTGAGAACGCGGCCATGTAGGCGGCGAGAGAGGCTCCGGTCGGGTCGGGGTGGGTAAGCAGGGTCAGGGCCGGCTGTCGAATGTCTTCCGGAATCTTGTAGTGAGGAATGATGCCGCGCGGGTTCACAATAGCCAGCGACAGGCCGGCCTGTACCGCCTCATGAAGAAAGACGCTGTTGAGGACCTCGCGGGCTTCGGCGGCCAGCCCGAATGACACATTGCTGACGCCGAGAATGGTGAAACACCCCGGAAATTCTTTCTTGATGCGCTTGACCGCTTCGAGGGTCTGGACGGCGGCATCGCGCAGAGATGCTTCGCCGCTGCCGACGGTAAAGGTCAGAGGGTCGAAGATCAGATCGTGGGGTCGAAAACCGAATTCCCCTGTCAGCGTATCGAATAGACGCCTGGCGATGGCCAGCTTCCGATCAGCGGTGCGAGCCATGCCTTCCTCGTCGATGGTGAGGCAGATCAAGGCGCTGCCGAACTCGCGAGCAATGGCGGCAACCTCGCGAAGGCGCTTGCCGCCGTCTTCAAAGTTCACCGAGTTGATGATGCAGCGTCCGGGGTGTCGCTCGAGGGCGGCAGCGATGACCGGAGCCTCAGTCGAATCGATCATCAGGGGCAGCTTGACCTGCTGAGCGAACAGGGGAACCAGAGTCTGCATGTCGCGGGCCTCATCACGGCCGACATAGGCAACCGAAAGATCGAGCAGGTGCGCGCCGCCCTGACCCTGTTCGCGGCCCATGGCGGTCATGGCATCCCAGTCGTCTTTCAGCAACAGATCGCGAAATGCCTTCGAACCATTGGCATTGGTTCGTTCGCCCACCATGCACGGAGCCGGTTCCTGAATCAGGCTGACGGAATGGTACAGGCTGGCGACGGAAGGAAGTGTTTCCAGATCGCGTTTGCCGGGGGTGAGAGATCGAACCGCCTCGGCAACGGCCTTCAGGTGCTCAGGGGTGGTGCCGCAGCACCCGCCCACGATCTGCACACCGCAGCGCTTGACGAAGTCGACATGATATTGCGCGAGTTCCGCCGGAGTCAGCCGATAGAAAGGTTTGCCGTTGACGTTTTCCGGCAGACCGGCGTTGGGCATGACCGAAATCGGCTTGTTACTGTACCGGCTCAGATACTCGACATGCCGCACCATTTCAAGGGGACCGGTGGCACAGTTGATGCCAATGGCGTCGATGTCGTCGAATGGTTCGAGAATCGTCGTGACCGCTCCGATATCTGAGCCGAGCAGCATTGTACCAGTCGCTTCGAGCGTAACTGAGATCATGACCGGGCAGCGGGCACCCAGTTTGCGAAACACGCGCCGCGCGGCAAGCAGCGCCGCCTTGGTCTGCAGGAGATCCTGGCAGGTTTCGATGACCAGAAGATCAGCTCCGCCGAGCAGCTGAGCTTCGATTTGCTCGGCGAACAGATCGCGCATCTCGGCGAAGGCAATGTGACCGAGGGTCGGCAGCTTCGTGCTCGGCCCGATGGAAGCGGCGACAAAGCAGCGGTGCGGACTACGGGCTTCCTCAATCGCTTCGCGGGCGATACGGATCGCGGTTCGATTGATCTCATCGACTCGATGCTCGAGTCCGTATTCCTGCAGAACGAGCCTCGTGGCCCCAAACGTGTTTGATTCGACCACGCGACAGCCGGCGCGTAGAAAGTCGGTATGCACCTTTCGCGGGGCCTGGGGGCAGAAGAGATTGAGCGCTTCGCTGCAGCCTTCCAGCCCGCCGAAATCATCGGCCGTCAGGTTCTGGCGCTGCAGGTTGGTGCCCATGGCGCCGTCGAACACGAGAACTCCGTCTTGTAATAATGATGAAAACTGCTCTGGCGTCAGAGATGGCTTGTATGATGTCGTCATGTTACTTCATCGCCTCCAGCACCCGACCGACGAATTCGGCTCGCCCGAACGGCACGCTGATCTGCACACCCTGCACCCAGGGGCGAATCTTGAGCAGGGCTTCCTGTGCGATACGGATCCCTTCCTCGCGTTGCAGTTCGGGAGTCGGTGCTGCTCTCATGCGGTTCATCAGGGGTTCCGGCACTGAAGCACCTGGGACTTCGTTGTTGAGAAACTCGGCGTTCTTCAGGCTGGCAAGGGGCCAGATGCCCGCAATCAGCGGAATGCGAACGTCGGCGATACGCTCGAGAAAGCGTTCGAGCAGCGTGGTGTCGAAGACCGGCTGCGTGATGGCGAACTCGGCGCCGGCGTCGACTTTCCAGCGAAAGCGTCGCACTTCGAGATCGAGGTCGATAGCGCCTGGGTTGGCGCCGACGCCGATGAAAAAACCGGTCGGCTTGCCGATCGGGTTGCCGCCCAGGTCGCGTCCGTGGTTGAGGCGGTAGACGACGTTGGTCAGACCGATGGCGTCGATGTCGAAGACGGCGGTCGCTTCGGGGTAGTTGCCGACCTTGGGCGGGTCGCCGGTGATGCAGAGAATGTTGCGCAGTCCTACGGCGGCGGCACCGAGCACGTCTGACTGAATCCCGAGAATGTTGCGGTCACGGCAGCAGTAGTGAAGAATGGTTTCGATGCCGGTCTGCTGCTCGATGAGAATGGCGAGCGAAAGCGGACTCATGCGCGCCGAAGCGCGCGGGCTGTCGGGGATATTGATGGCGTCGACACTGGCGCCTTTCAGCGCGCGAGCGGCATCGACCACCTTGGTCGGGTCGCAGCCTTTGGGCGGAGTCAGCTCGGCGCAGACCACGAACTCCTTGCGGCAGACCTTGGCTGAAAATTGCGATTTGTCTTGTGGGGCGACGATGCGCACGTCGGGCGGGGTTTCGAGCATGCGTGCCGACTGCTGCAGAGATTGCGAAAAGAACTTCTGGGTCGCGCCGGAATGCGCCAGAATCGCATTGCTCATCCATTTGATATGCTCGGGGGTGGTGCCGCAGCAGCCGCCCAGAACTCGCACGCCAAGTTGAATGAACCGTTTGGCGTATTCCCCGAAGTATTCAGGGTTGCACAGATAGATCGTGCGTCCATCGATGACGCGAGGCATGCCGGCATTCGGCTGTGCGATCAGATGACGACCGGTCATGGTCCGGATTTTTTCCATCGTGTCGTACATCGCCTTGGGACCGACTGAGCAGTTCAGACCGATGATATCGACGCCCCAGTCGTCGAGCTTGCGGGTGAACACATCGGGCGAGGTTCCGTAGAGCGCGTTTCCTTCTTCGTTGATCGTCATCGAAGCCACGATCGGCTTGTCGCAGAGCTTCTTGATGGCCTTGATCGCCTGATGAATCTCGTTGATGTCGTAAAAGGTTTCGAGAATGAAGAGATCGACTCCCGCTTCGAGAAGCGCTTTCGCCTGTTCGGAAAATGCCTCTTCGGCTTCTTCGACCGACGTCTTGCCCCACGGCTCGATGCGAATCCCCAGCGGTCCGATGGAACCTGCGACGTAGCCCAGATTTCCCATGGCGGCCTGGGCGATTTTCACCGCCTGGTAGTTGATAGCCCCGACTTTTTCGGCAAACCCGAACGCTTTCAGTTTGAAGCGGTTCGCGCCAAACGTGTTAGTTTCGATGACCTTGGCGCCTGCCTTGATGTAGTCCTGATGGATCTGTTGCACCAGCGTTGGATTCGTGAGATTCAGTTCTTCGTAGCACTGATTGATGTAGACTCCTCTGGAATACAGCATCGTGCCCATGGCTCCGTCGAAAGCGACGATGTTGTTTTCCAGATACGTGCGAAAATCAGGTTTCATGCGGGTTTTCCTCCATCAGACTGATCGCGGGTCCGCGCGTATGATGCGGGAATTGTGATATGATGTCAAGGTTCGATCGACTTTTCTATGCCGGCCAACCTCACCGACCTTCTATCGCTCGATCTTCCCGCCTTTGTCATCGGCATCGGTGTGCACGAGTTCATGCACGCCTTTGCCGCCGATCGGCTGGGAGACCCGACCCCACGCCGAGAGGGGCGAGTTTCGTTGAATCCGATCGAGCACCTCGACCCGATCGGGACCATTTTGCCGCTGTATCTTTCCCTGACCGGTTTTCCGCTCGCATTCGGATGGGGCAAACCGGTTCGCTTTGATCCGCAGAACTTTCATAACCCGGAACGCGGCTATGGCATGGTGGCATTGGCCGGCCCTCTCGGAAACCTGCTTGTCTGCCTGCTGGTTGGATTGAGCCTGAAGTTTGCCTGGTCGATCGACTCGGTTCAGGCCGGGGCTGTGACACCTACGGGCAATTATCTGTTTCGCCTCTGTTTTCGCATCTTTGCCATGAACCTCGGTCTGCTTCTGTTCAACCTGTTACCGATTCCTCCACTCGACGGCTCGAAAGTGTTGATGTGGCTGGGTGGAAAACCGGTTCGCGAGAAGTATGAAATGCTTGCACCATACAGTTTCTTACTGTTGATCGCCTTTCTCGGCCTCAGACTCGACCGGGTTCTGCTGGCACCGCTGTATCTGAAGGCGACGGCATTCCTGACCGGAGATCTGGCACAGTATGTCGTCTGGCCGGCCAAATTCGTGGCCGACTTTCTCTGAATCTGAAACGAGAGCGAGTTGTGTTCTGGTGCGGCGGGCACAGGCGATCAGAGTGACAGCAAAAATCCTTTAGCGCTTGCGTGTCCGGTGTCAGAGAACAGAACAGCGAAACTCATGGATGTCGAGATTGCTCACATCGTCCAAGAATCGATTGAGAGTCGGCCCTGTGTTTGGCAGTCCGGGCCACCGGCTTGTGCATCGATGTTTTCCGCGATGAGAAAAGAGGGCAGTTCGCAGGAACTGCCCTCTTCGTTAGTAACGAGAATAATGCTTCGATAATTACTCAGCTTTCTTCTGCATGGCCATCTCGAACACTCTCATGAGATCGGTGATGTCGTTCACGAGAACGTCGAACTGCCCTGAAAGGTCTTTCTGATCTTCAATCTGGATCTTCAGTTTGCCGACACCCATGTCAGCCCCGACTTTCAGCGTAATGTGACCGATGGGGATCGGAACTTTCTTGGCATCGTCCGTGACATTGGCTTCCATGATATCAGCTTCGAAGGCTTCGAGCTTCGGGCTGATGATGCGAACGGGGTAGGCGGATTTGGCGATCAACAGTTTGGCGACAATGACGACTTCAGCTTCGGAGGGCGGTTTCTTCAGATCGGCTGAGTACACCTTGTGAATAGACAGGTCGAGAGGAAAAACCGTCTGAACGCCGTTGTTCAATGCAAAGCCCTTGCCCCAGAAAAGCAGTTCCTTTTTCTGCGCGACAGATGGCGCTTTCTCTGCCAGCAATGGCGAGATACACAACGCAAAAACGATCAGAGCCAAGACGAGTTTTTTCATATCGAACTGCCTCCGTAAAAAGTGAGTTTGAGCTTGAACAGCTTCTTCTTTCCTAGTATACCATACGCGCCCCCAGACATCGTGTGTTAAGAAGTATTGAGCCGTGCGGGCACGGTGTATCAGGGGTGCAGACCGAATTATTAGCAACTTCCTCGCCGTCATCCGCCTTAGAAAGGAACCCATGGATTCTTACTGGCTCATCGTTCAGACGTTTTCGCCGACGCTCAGGCGAATGCTGGCCGCGCAAGGGTTGGTGGGGCTGGGTGCCGGCATGTTTGCGGTTTTGCTGAACCTGTATCTGCGCGGAGCCGGGTATCATGAGCAGACGATCGGGCGCTTTCTCGCCGTGCAGTCAGTCGCGGCCGCGCTGGCTTCCATGCCAATGGGATGGCTTGCCGATCGAACCTCGCGGCGTACCACCTATCTGGTCGGCCTGGCCTTTCTGGTAACCGGCTACGCTCTGGTGGTTTTCTCATATGCGTCGACGATTGTTTTGTTGGCATGCATGATCAACGGCATCGGCAACGGGGCGATGATGGTGACGATTCAACCATTTCTGCAGGAAAACAGCCGCCGACGTCAGAGACCATTTCTGTTCAGCTTGAACTTTTCGATGGGTCTGGTGATGAGCATCTTTGCCGGTCTTCTCGCCGGCTGGCTGCCGCGCCTGTTTCACTTTCTGCAACTGGTGCCGGAGCACAACGAAACAGAAGCTCTGCGTTTCACCCTGGGCGTGGGGGTCGGCTTTCTGGTGCTGGCGGTGTGGCCGGCATTGCGATTGCCGCGCGGGGTGCTGGGAACGCCGCGTTTGCCGGTGTCAGATGGGAAAACCTCGGATAATTGCGTATCTGGGGGAGGTATGTCGCGTCCGGCGCAACAGGGGCAATCCGTCTCAGAACCCGCACCGTTTTCCCTGATGGCACGCTTCGTCATCACTTCAGGACTCATCGGCCTCGGAGCGGGTTTGATTGTTCCGTATTTCAATCTCTACTTTCGTGATTGGGTCGGGGCTTCGGTCGAGCAGATCGGCATGGTCTTTGCCTCCGGACAGTTGGCAACGGCTATCGGCGGGTTTTTGTCGCCCTGGTTGTCCCGTTCACTCGGTTTGATGGGCGGGGTCGTGTTGACACAGGGGTTGTCGCTGCCGTTCATGGCGATCATGGCCTGGCGGCATGAATTCTGGGTGTGCGGAGCGGCCTACTTTTTTCGGGGAGCATTCATGAACATGGCGATTCCGATTCGGCAGGGCATGCTGATGGAGCGCATTCCCGCCGCGTGGCGCGCGCGTGCATCGGCCCTCGACAGTGCTGCCTGGAACCTCTGCTGGGCGGTTTCCATGTTCTTTTCCGGGGGCTGGATCAAGAATCATGGCTATGATTTTTGTCTGGGTATCACCTTCGGATGTTATGCTTTAGCGTGTACCCTGTTTTATCTGTTTTTCCGTGACAGGCCTGACTCAAGGAAAGATCTCGCCAAGGGAGCCTGAACAACGATGCATGCGTTCGTCGCCGGCCTGCGCCGCAGCAAGGATTTTCTGGAAACCCGTCTGCTGCGTGGGCGCGAAGTACGTTTTCTGGCTGGGTTGCTGGTTCCGTGCTGTCTTGTGTTGGCCTGGTGTTTGTACAAATTCGCCTGGACCTGGTTTCTCGGCGGCTGCACGTTGCCGCTGCTTTTCTGGCATCTCTGGGTGCGACATCCGCAGACGATTCCCGTCCCCCGTGTGGCTCGCCTTGTCGACAGCGAGTATCGCCTGCGCGATCTGATGGCCTCGGCTCAGGAATTTCAATTGCACGAAGCGCAGAACCCATTGGTCTCAGGGCTTTTGATGAATGCAAATGAAGAAACGAAGCGCTTCACCTTTCCTGATGAATACAAACGTCAAAGAGTGATTTCGCGAATACTGTGGGCCTTGTTTGTTGCACTCATCATAGCCAATCTTCTGGCCATGCTGCCCTGGCCTCGGGTTTTGTCTTCGCGAGAGTCGGGCAACACCTCGACAGGCGGGTCTGAGAACACGTCTCAGGATATATCATCATCAGAAGACCAACAGTCTGGAGACGGAGAAGGTACAAGTGGCCAAGAGGGGAAATCCGGGTCTGAAGGTCGCAATGGTCAGGGTAAAAGTGCAGGGAGCGGAAAGTCCGGCACCGATGGCAAAGATGGACGTGACGGGAAAGGTGGAGGCGAGGGAAAGAGCGGAACAGACGGAAAGAATGGAGGTAAGGGAGAGGATGGCAAGGACGGGAAGAGCGGCAAAGAAGGGCAGGGGAGCTCTCCTCAGGCGGGCCAAAACAAAGGTCAGGGAAAGTCCACGGGAAATGCGGAAAATTCCGGTTCGGGAAACCGAGAATCGGAAAAGGCCCTGAATTCGTTCGGTCGCGGACTGCAGCAGAACCCTGCAACTGAAGCTCTCGGAAAGGCCCTCACGAACGGGGATTACCGGAGCGCGGCTCGCGAAGCCGAAAAAATGTCGCAGAACCAGTCTTCCAATGGCGCTGATGGGTCACAGCAGGCGAAGGGGGTCGCACAGGCGGCGAAAAAAGCTCTGGAAGGCGAGGGGAAGAAGGCCGATCAGGGTACACAGCAGCTCTTGAAACAACTGGCGGCGTCGGGAGCAAGTGAAGCCAGGAGCAAGGAGGCCATGCGTCAGCTCGCGCAAACGTTGAAGGGCCTGGCGGACCAGAAGCAATCAGGAGATACGTCGGGGCAACCGAAGCGGAACGGTCAGGGGGCGGGCGGCACGAAGGCGGGGGGAGAACTCGATGAAGACCCGCTGAAGCGCATGAACCAGAAACGCCCCTTTCAACCAGGTGATGACCGACTCGTGGACCCGAACGAGCGAAAACGGATCATGGCTTCGGCATCGCAGCGTCTCGGAGCATTTGAGGGCACGCCGGAACTGACCCCCGAACAGCTGAAAACCAAACAGCTGGCTGCTGAGCGCGCGGCTCAGAGCCGCAAGGTCGACGAGTTTGCCCAGCGACATCGGATTCCAGACGAGTTTCGAACGTATCTGAAAGAATTTTTCACCCGGTGAATTCATGCTGTTTGATCTGAAGTTTCTGCGCAGCCTTCGTCTGCTGCACATCATGACGCGAAGACACTTTCGCGGCGAGAAGATCGGTCATCGCAAGAGCCTCGACCGCGGCGTGTCGGTTGAATTTGCCGAATACAAGGACTATCACCCCGGTGACGACCTGCGATTCATCGACTGGAACCTGTACGGTCGACTCGAAAAACTCTACGTGAAGAAGTTCCATAGCGAAGAAGATCTGCAGGTCAGCATCTTCCTCGATACGTCGGCATCGATGGGTTTCGGCTCGCCGAGCAAATTTGATCATGCACGGCGACTGGCTGCCGGAATCGCGTTCATCGCGTTTCAAAACCAGGATGCAGCTCGATTGCAGGTTTTTTCCGACGGTTTGAGCCCGGCAACGGAGGGTGGCTATCGGCCGGGGCACATTCATCGGTTGATGGGGTTTCTCGAGAAACTTCAACCGAGCGGCCGGAAAACCGATTTCGGCGCGACCGTGCAGTCCTTTCTGGTCAGGCATCGGCGCCCCGGGGTGGCATTTGTCCTCTCGGACGGACTCGGCACGGCCGAATTGCATGAGGGGCTGAAGCGTCTGCGTTTTCGAGGATTCGAAGTGACCTTCGTGCAGATTTTGGCACCTGAGGAAGTGAATCCGGATCTTGCGGGACTCGTCGATCTGATCGACAGTGAAGACGGGTCGCGGGTTTCGCTTCAGATCAGCAACCAGATTCTGACCGTGTATGAAGAAGTGCTGCGCGAGGAGCTGGACACGCTCAAACAGTTTCTGGTACAGCAGCAGATGGCCTATCAGAGAAGCTTGACGAGCACACCGTTTGAAACGACCCTGCTGGGGATGTTTCAGGCTCCGTGTCAGAGGGGGGCCTGATGTTTCTGTTCCCGTGGTATCTTGTGTTGCTGGCGCTCGCGGGGCCGATTCTTGCGCTCTACTTTCTCAAGTCGCGGCCTGTACGCCAGAACGTCCCGTCCAATGCCATCTGGCGTCTGGTGCTGGCGAAAATTCGGCCGAACTCATTCCTGCAACGATTTCAAAACTCGGTTTTCCTGCTGTTGCAGCTTCTGGTGTTGCTGTTTGTCGTTCTTGCTCTGGCGCGCCCTGCTTTTCTCGGGTCAGGTGGACTCCTGCGTGTGGTGATCATTGACCAGTCGGCGTCGATGCAGGCGCAGGATATTGCTCCGTCTCGGTGGCAGGCGGCTCGAGACCGGGCACGTGCCCTTCTGAGCGGTCACCGGGGCCGAGTTTCCCTGTGGACCCTTTCTGATCATCTGGCCTGTCGTGTCTCCCCGGTTGATGATCCGTCTCTTGCGATCGGGGCACTCGAACGACTTCATCCGAGCCATGCGGGTAGTCCGACGGCCGAGCAGGTGCTTCGCCAGTTGCGAGATCTTGAGGGCCTGAAACCGGATGAGATCTACCTGTTGACCGACACCCTGGCCCTCGAGGTTCCTCGCACGTTTTTGCCACAGACCTCTCTGCATGTCGAAATCTTTGCGAAACAGGGCCAGAACTGTGCCATCACTGATGTCGAAGCACTCTGGAACCCGTCGCGAAAGACCGTTCAGGCAAAAGTCAGTATTACCAACGAGAATTCGCGACTTCTGGCTGGTACTCTTCGCGTTGCCGCTTCTGATACGACAGTGCCGGGGGTGCCGCTGTCGATTGACCCCGATACTCAAGCATTGATAAATGTCGAGCTGCCTGGGTCGGGGCCTTTTCGTTTCGATCTCGAGGTTCCCGATGCCTTGAATGTTTCCAAGGCCGACGACAGCTGGTTTCTCTGCGATGCCGGTATTCGCCCGGTCGTTGCCCTCGATGCTCCTCCGGGCTCGATCTTGCATCGCCTGCGTGCCGTGCTTCCGCTGATCGAGTTTCAGATGGTCGATCGACTTTCCGCTTCTGAAACCGTCGCTCTTCTGACGACGACAGGAAGGGACATTCCCAGCGGGCTGTCCGGATTGTCTTTCATGACGTCGAACCTTGTCCCGGCGCAAGATATCGTTCAGTGGGATGTGAGACATCCGCTCATGCGATACATCAACTGGGACGCGGTCGCCAGCGGCACGCTCTCAGCGGGATTGCTCCCCGGTGTCCCTCTGTTGGAAGGAATCGGCGGAACGATCATTACGGAAGAGCGTCGCCGACGTGGTCGCCACGAGAGTGTTCGGGTCTATGCCGGATTCGACCCCGATGATCAGGCAATTCAGAACGATGTTTTTCTTCCCGTCTTCTTGTACAACTCACTCGAGTATCTGTTGCGCGAGAGATTCCCCAGACTCAGTTATCGGGTCGGCCAGGATGCGCTTGCCGCCATCTGGAAGGGCGCGCAGGCGCCGGATACGGCAGGAATTCACCCCTTGCCCGATGCTTCAGGAAAAAGTGTCGCGGTCAACCTGGGTGCGCCTGAAGAGGCACGGTTGTCACCGGGGAAACCGTTCGCGCCTGGTCAGGTGCAGAAGATCGGGCAACAGTTGAAAGAGCAGGAAGATTCGCCCTGGACCGGTTTGCTCACCCTCGGGTTCGTGCTGTTGCTGGGTGAATGGTATCTGTTCATCAGGCGGAACTGACCATGAATTTTCCCCTGTATCTCGGAAACCCTGAAGCATTGCTGGTCATTATTCCCGTGGCCTTGCTCGCTCTGGTCTGGATCCGTTCGCCGATTTTCGTGACGGCACGAGGGAAGCATCTGCTCTTGACACTGAAACTGGTGATCTGTGGTCTTCTCGTTCTGGCTCTCGCCGATCCGCGCTGGGAGCGTGATACGATTCAGGAATCGGCGAACACCGTTTTTCTTGTCGACATCTCGCCGTCGGTCGATGAGGCAGGTTTGCGAGAAGCAGGTGCCGAAATAGCCTCTTTTTGTGCGAATCTGCCTCGAAACCAACAGGTACAAGTCGTGCTGTTTGATGGACGGATTCGACAGACGCTCGATGCGGCAGACTTTCAGAAACGGCTCAGTCGAAGCCAGGAGTGGGAGCGGCAGCTGCAAAGCCTGACCCGTGAGCCGGAAACCAATCTGGGCGAAGCGCTTGAGCAGGCGAATCGATTGATTACGCCGGGACAGCGGGGGCAGGTCATTCTGCTTTCTGACGGCCGAGATACCGCTGGAAAATGGGAATCTGCGGCAACCAGACTAGGACAATCGAATCTGCCCGTGATTGTGATGCCTCTCGACAGCCGATCGGCCGAACGTGAAACAGCCATTGTCAGGCTGATCGTGCCTGAACAGTGCTACATGGGCGAAGAACTTCAGGGGCGGGTTCTGCTGCGCAGTCGCCATACCCGCACCAACTCAATCACGGTTTCCCTGGGTGGAACTCAGCGTGAGACCAGAAAAGTCAACGTGAACCAAGGGCTGTCGGCGCATGCCTTCTCGTTGAAGCCGGGAAAAACCGGGCGTCAGGTTCTGGAAGTGCAGGTGAACGCAGGATTGATTCCGGCGGATTCCGATGTGTGTCGCGCCCTGGTTCAGGTGAAACCGCTGCCGCGTGCCCTGATCATCGAGGGGGACGAAGTGTCGGGGCGTTTTCTGCGCAATCTGCTGCGGCAGGAAGGGGTGGACTATCTCAGTTATTCTCCGGCATCAGCACCCAAAGAGCTGCTTGCCGAGATCAAGAACTACCCCTGTCTGATCCTGAACAATATTCCCAAAAGTGTGTTTCAGGAAAAGCATCAGATTGCCATTCGCGAAGCGGTGCGCGAAGGCATGGGGTTGCTCATGCTGGGCGGAAACCGGTCCTTCGGATTGGGGGAGTTCACGGACTCGCCGATCGAAGAGGCTCTGCCGGTGCGCATGCCGCGCGTTACGGTGAATCAACCGCTGGCGATGGTTCTGCTGCTCGATGCCTCCGGCAGCATGTTCAACGAGCCGTGGTCCTATCTGAAGGAAGCGGCCAAAGAGGTGATACGCCTCTGTCGCGGCCATGTTCTGGGAATTGTCGTGTTCAATAACTACCCCTACTGGGTCTGGCCGCTTTCGCAGGTGAACAACCCCGATCATGTGTGCGCTCTGCTCGATCAGGTCGGAGTCGGCGGTGGGACGATCTTTTCATTGCCGATGGCAGAAGGATATGCCGCTCTGCGCAAGACCGCCTTCGAACGTAAGAACGTGATTCTGTTCTCGGATGGGGTGCCGGCGGACTTTCAGGCGGCGCAGAGCCTGCTCGAATACTTTCGACAGGAGAAAATCACCATCACGACGATCGGTGCGGGCAATAACATCAATCCGATGGTGCTTGAAACCATTGCCAACGAAACCGGTGGCCAGTTTTATTCAAGCCCTGATTTTGCCGACCTGCCGAAGCTGTTTCGCGAAGAGTTCAACCGTCTGGTCGGCCCGCCGATTGTCGAACAGGAGATAAAGCCGGTGCTGAAGTCGGGAAGCGGAGCCGTACGCGGGTTCAAAACTGATGAGTTCCCCGAAGTGTCGGGGGTGAATGTGACGCAGCTTAAGCCAAGAGCTGAAGAGCTGCTTGTCACACCAAGCGGCGACCCGCTTCTCGTGCAATGGAGATTCGGACTCGGCCGCGGGATGGCGTTAACCACCGATCTGCTTTCGGTTTGGAGTTCGCGCTGGGCCAAATGGGACGGCCTGGGTAAACTGATGCGGCAGATTGTCAAGGAGCTTTCGGAAGGGGCGCGCGACCCGTGGCAGATTCAAGTCAGTCAGAACGGAGTGACTGTCCGAGTTGATGTCAGCTATAACGGTGATCGTAAGCGCCGCCCGATGAAGCTATATGTTGCGAATCTGCCGGGAGGGGCCGAAGCTGTTCCGTTTCGCGATGAGGGACTCGGGCGCTATGTCGCTGAGTTTCGATGTCTGACCCCCGGGGTGTATTCCGGACAGATCATTGGAGCGGAAGCCGTGTTATTGGGGGATTTGCCTTTGCCGGTGAATACTTCTGAAGAGTGGGCGGATGGAGTCACCGACCTGGAACGTCTGCGACAGATCGCCGAACGCAGTGGCGGCGAATTGTGGGAAAAGGCCTGGGCGGAGCCTCTGGCTCCGCCGATCATCGGTGCCGAGGTTCGCCTTTTTTCGCCGCTCTGGCCTTTCTTTGCCGTACTGGCTCTGATGCTCTATCTGGTCGACATTTTTCTGCGCAAGGCCGGTATCTTCAATATTTCGAAACGGTCGCAGAGCCAGGCCGCCGAAGAAACGGGCGAAGATTTGTACCGGCAGCTGGCGGTGAAGTTCTCGACCATGGCCGAAGAAGCGGCTCTCAAAGGGAACGAGGAGGAAGCCAAACAGTTTTTCCTGCGCGCCAAGGCCTTCTATCTCAAGGGACAGGCGCAGCATGAGGCGCAGCTCATGTGGGAACGGTACAAGCGCAACAAGCAAAAAAAGGTCTGTATCAGCTTCCGGCACTCCT
>CAYYIY010000075.1:0-24118 GCA_964472075.1 uncultured bacterium
CACGGTCAACCCGAACTCAGGAGAGAGATGCATGCCGGTCACGACGAGCTGAAGACTCAGGTCTGGTTCTGACAGAATGTCTTTAAGCAACCAGTACAGATGACCGTAATCTGCTCGCGTACCAGTAACGACACACAGCTTGCGCGGTTTCATGGATGCCTCCGGTGCGAACAATTTGCGCGAGACCAGAACCGACCGTGACGGCGACAGTTTACAACAGATCACGGTTCCAGTGAACGACTATCTTTTCCACGAATCGTCAGATACAATGCGAACACACGGAACAGACAAGACAACCGCATGACTGAACCCACTTCATCGGAATCATCAAAGCGATCCATCGATTTTTCGCCTGCAAACGAACGGGCCGGGCCATGGCAATTCCTTGGCTGGATCATGCTCATTCTGGTTTTCATCCTGATTCCCGGTTATATCTTCGATCGCGTGATCAGCGATCTGGCGAGACAGTTCGCCGACGAAGTGAGGCAGGCTCACGCGCAAAAAGCTTCTGAACTGTATTCGGCGGTCGAAAACGAGATGCAGGTGGCCCCGACGGTGCAGCGGATTCTTCAAGATCTGCGTAAAACCGCCGGAGTAAAGCAACTCACGGAAGCAGAAGCGAAGCGCCTTCAGTCACGACTGAAGAAGCGCCTGCCGGTCACCAGTCGATACTACTGGTTTGATGAGAACTGCCGGCTGGTTCTGGCCCCACCCGACACGAGCGGCACGCGGGTGTGGCAGTCGCTCGCACGCGTGGTCACGAGACACCCCTCGGTCACGGCAAATGATGAAACGTTTGCGTTCAGCCTGATGAAGACGATGCTGAGCGAATTAGTACCGCCCTATCACCTGTTCGGTGGCATGAACAAGGTGATCGACATTTTGTATGAAACCCTGCCGTTTTATTTCTCCGTCATTCCGCTGCAGCCGAATCTTGCCTCCGGCACTCCCGTGATCGGTCATTGCTTTGCTTTCGTGCCCCGTCGTTTTTCGTCCCGCGACTGGGAACTGAAGCGGGCCATGAAGCAGCACACGCGCCCTGACCGCTGGGTCGGCGGATATCGCATTTCATCGGAAAAAGCCTATCAAATGGGGAATCTGGGTGAGAACCTTCTGGTCGGACTGCTCGCGAGGTTCCGTCAGGGAGAAACGGAAATGCAACTGGGGCGTGATCTGTATATCGCCCACACCCGAGCCGAAGATCCCGACCTCATGGTTGCAGTCGGGGTTCAGATGCCGTTGTTCCCGGATTTTCTCCTGCCGAACATCCTGCAATGGCTGCGAGTCCTGTTCTGGCTTGCCTTGTCTTTTCTCATCTGGAAATGTGTACGAATCGGCTTGGGTATCGAGCCCCTCTCTCTCAGCCTTTCGGCAAAATTCACCCTTGTAACGACTCTGCTGGTCGGTTTACCGATCACTGTCATTCTATTTCAAGCCATTTCGCAGGCGAATCTGGTTCGCAAAGCGGAAAACGCGGTTCGTGAACAACGTCTTGAGTCCATGCTGATGGCGCTCGAGCAGGGAGTGACTTCTCGCGTTTTAAGCGTGCAGAACGGTCTCCTGAAAACAATGCGTCTTCCGGAAATCGGCAAGGGAATTGAGAAAGAGCACCTCGAACACCTTCTAAGGAAAGTGAGTTCGGTCGGGCTTCTACAGTATATCTACCTGAACGTGTCCGGGCTGCATCTCCAGCGGTCTTTCGAAGACGATACGACCGGCAGCAGAACACAACTCAATCTCGTTCTCGGCGCTCTCAGCGCAACTGATTTCAAATTTCCTCTCAATCAGATTTCGAGTTCGACAGCATCAATTACCTCGTCACTTGGAACGCTCATTCTCAAGCCTGATCAGCTTGAATCAATGCTCGATCATCTCGAACCACAGCAACTGGGCAATCGTTATTACTACATGTTTTCGTCCTTTGCCTACGATACCATCGGCTCCAAAAGCGCTTTTCTCAGCGTTTCTATTCCGTTTGCCGCACTCAGAGACCGTTTTTTGGAAGAAACGCGTTCGCAGATCATCACCAGCGGTTCAGACATGAGTCTCTTCTTCGAAGGCGAACAGTCACCTTTTCCACAGATCAATCAATTTCTTGAAACAAGCATTGATGCCGAGCGAACCTTTCACGCCGCCATTCGTCGTCATGGCGTGTCATACCTTGCCATCGGCAGACCACTGCGCGGATTACGCAAACGAGCACTGGTACTCTCACCGCTTCAAGCAGGAGGATCGACGGCCCTCACGTATGGGCAGATGGCCCTGGTGGTATTGCTGGCGTTGATCGCCGCATTGATAACCGCGTCTGATCTGATCAGAGTCTTTCTTGAACCGGTACGATCCCTTCTTTGGGCGGTTCGCTCGGTCGACCGCGGCGATCTTTCCGTATCTCTGGCCGCTGGAGCGCCCGATGAACTCGGACGACTGACCAATCGATTCAACGGCATGGTTGAAGGTCTGCTCGAACGATCGCGTATGTGCGGGTTTTTGCGCTCGGATCTTCTCGAAAGCGGCGGGGAACAACTCATACAAAGAGCTGAGCGTCGACCCTTGACCATCCTGTTCGCCGGGATTCGCGACTTTTCGCGTCTCGAGGCCGCACTGACCCCTGAAGCAGCCATGCAGACCATGAGTCACTATCTCGAGTTGTGCTCGCAGGCCGTGCGAGAAGCCGGCGGTCAGATCGACAAGTTCATCGGCGATACCGCCATGGCCGTCTTTCTCGATGACAAAAGCACGCAGAGAAGTGCGGCGGAACAGTCGATTCATGCGGCAACGCACATCGTCGAACTGGTACAGATCTGGAACAGACAAAGGCAGATCGATCAGCTTTCTCCCGTGGCATGCGGAGTCGGCATCGCGGCAGGCGAAGCCGTCACCGGCAGTATCGGTTCGAAACGGAAGCGTCTGGATTTCACGGCGATCGGAGACACCGTAAACCTCGCGGCGCGGCTTGAGAAACTGGCTGCCCGTGCTGATACGGCAGGGATTCTTGTGGCCGGCATGCAGCCCCGACAAGCACCGGTCGGTTGGGTCTGGCATAAGCAACCGCTTTTGAACATTCGCGGAAAAACAGAACAGGTCGAAGTTCTCGGCCTGATCGCGGTCGACGCCGCCGCGTCGGGGGTCACCCATGATTGATCAGAAGCCGTTCCGAATTCTCTTATTCATGATCATCAGCCTCTTCACCCTTTCCTTCTGGACAGCGGAACGGCATTCACGGCTGCGATTCGACGAGATATCTCGTGAGGTTGCCCGTGCCGAACTGGGCGATGTCATGCAAATCCTGCGAGATCGTGCCGAACCGGAAGTGCTTCTGTACGAAACCATGTTTGAATTGATTCGCGGCATCGAGCGTATGGATGCTGAAAACGCGAAGCGTGTTGAGACCCGCATACAGGAACTGTTTCCGCCCGGCGCGGTCAAATACCTGCTCTTTGATACGAATGCGCAGGTGATCGCCGGCGGTGGATTTTCCGACACCGAATCGCTGTGCCTTACGTCGATGATTCGCGATGCACGTTGGGAGGAAGAAAAGAACAAAACATACACGGGTGGCGACTGGGCAAAGGCTCAGGAAGCTCGCAAAACCTTGTTCCAGAACACCTATCGGCGTTATGAATCTTTGAATCACCTGTTCATGCGCCCGGTTACCATGGGTGGCGAGCGCGGCTACATCATGTTTGGGTCGTTTTATCCGAAAACGTTCCAGTCACATCTGCTTCGTGGTCATTACATGAATGAGGAACGCATTCCACCAGGCGCTCCCGCCGATGGCTCCATCTGTTGTTACATCAGTCGCACGTTGGCGGAGAATTCCGAATGGGTGGCGAAGCGTTATTCCGTCGGGTTGCCTGAGGTCGACCAGAAAATTCTCGTGGTTGACAGAAATTCCAACGCACCCCCTGATGGATTCGATCCGGTCACCTGGCACGAGATTCAGTCGCGATCGGCGTCGGCAAGTTCCGGCATCGTTGAAAGCAAGAGCCGCATGGTCGGATTCATCAATCTGTCCCCGATCGACGCGACAAAAATCGCTCTCTTTCCAACCTCGGCAAAAACATCAACAGAACACGGGAACACATCACTCGCTTTTGCCTTCCTGTGGATTCTGTGGATAGCGTTCATGGGAGTGCTTCTTCTCATGAACCCCGAAAAGCATCTCGCTCTCTCTCTGGCAAACAAGGGAGCTGTTACGCTGATTATCGCCGGCATTCTGCCGGTAATCGGCTTGTATTGGTCGTATCAGTCTCTGTCCCAGTGGCAGCAGGTCATCGCCGTTTCACGCGGATACTCTCACCTCGACAAAAAACTGTTAACTCTTGAAAACCGCCAGGATTTAAGGATTTCCAAAGTGGTCACGGAGATACAGCGATTTCTCGAGCACCCTATGTGGTCGACCGGTTCTTTTACCACGGAAAAAATCGCCAGTCTGACACTCGAAGTCAATCGAGACATTGATTCGTCCATGCATCTTCCGATTCGTCCGAACATTGTCCACCGCGAGTTGGGTACGATCTTCGTGGCGGGGAAATTCTTCGGCTTTGCCGACGACGAAATCGAGGCTAACACCATCGAATTGATCGAAAGCCTGTTGACGGCTCTGCAGCAGACGTTCGCACGGGCCTCCGGGAAACATGGCCTCAGTGTGGGGAACATGAAAGCATCGGTGCTGCTCGAAGCCCTGCAATCGGTTCTCGGTGCCTCGAATCTGTATCGACTGGCCATGGCAACCGACCGACTTGACGGTCATCGATTGATGGGGGAAACACTCTGGTCGTATCTGCACCTTCTTCGTGATGAAAACCGCAAAGTGCTGATGTCGTTCTTCATCACTCTTGAACGAAAAGGGATGCAACGTCGGCAGATCTACCAGTGGAGCGAGGCATTACGGGTAAAAGCGGTCGATCGACCGCAGGAAGAATTGCCGGAGTACATGTTCGGCTCAAACATGCAGGGAGACTTCATCATTCTTCCCGACTTTTTGTCGAGAATGCCTCTGATGCAGCAGATTGTGCGTCGTCGCGCCATCGAAGGCGGAATGCAGCGTTTGCGCGTGACAATCGCCAACCGGCAGTATCTGCTACTGGCGCGACCATTGCGCGGTTTCGACTATGTCGGCATGGCCATCGTCCCAGTCGATGAAATTCCCGTTGAGCTTGGCGGGCGGACAGCGGTCGTTGCCATTCTGTTCCCCTTCCTGCTGATTCCAACCATCTGGCTGCTGCTGCGCCGATTCTTTCTCGAGCCTGTCGCCACCTTGACCAAGGGGGTTGAGAGCATCGCGGCGGGGAACTACGAGGTGCGACTGCCGACGGTTTCACAAGACGAACTCGGCGATCTCTGCCGCAGCTTCAACAATATGGCTCAAGGGCTAAAGGAAAAGGAGTTCATGAGCCGATTTCTCTCGGATCTGACACTGGACGCCGTTCGCAGCGGCGAGCGGGCGATGGCGACACGGTTCCGGGCAAGCATTCTCTTCTCTGATATTCGAAGTTTCACCGCCCTCTCTGAATCACGAAGCGGCGAAGAAGTCGTCGAGATGTTGAATGAGTATCTCACGTTGATGGAAGAATGCATCGAACGTCATGGCGGTTCGATCGACAAGTTCATTGGTGATGCCATCATGGCTGTGTTTTTGCCGGTGTTCGGCAAGGCTGACCCGGCCTTGCGAGCCGTCGATGCAGCCATCGACATGCGAACCGCGCTCGCGACATTCAACCGTTCACGTCAGACTGCCGGAATGTTCACCATCAAGACCGGCATTGGAATAGCTTCTGGAGAGGTCCTGATGGGTACAATCGGCGGACGCGATCGTCAGGATTTCACCGTCACCGGCAGAACGGTCAATCGCGCTTCAGCCATGGAAAAACTCTCAAAACGGGCCGGAACATCATTTATCGTGGTCTGTTCAGAAACCGCAGCACGCGTTGGTACAAGTCGGCGATATGAAAAGATTGCACCGCCTGACGACAACGATCACGAACATCTCGAAGGATACGAGTTAATCGTCTGACGCCGAACAAGTCGCACAGACGCAAATCGGCTCGCTGAATACCGGTTTATAAGCCGGAACACAGCGAGCCGAACTCGTACGATTGCGAGAAGTTACTTGATGCGGCGCAACACGGTGACGCAGTTGGTGACGGCTGATCCGCCGACATTGAAGGTCACGCCCACTTCGGGGGTCTTCTTCGTCGGCTTCAGGCCGATGGGTTCACCGATCAGCTGCTTGTAGACCAGCGCGTGCATCGAAGCACCGGTGGCGCCGACCGGGTGACCCTTGGCTTTCAGGCCGCCTGAAAGATTGATGCAGACCTGGTCGTCGTCGGCGGTGTAGCGACCGGCAACGTAGTCGGCGCCGCCCTTTCCGTGATCGGAGAAACCGAGAGCTTCGGTGGTGAGAATCTGGTTGATGGTGAAGCAGTCGTGCACTTCAGCAATATCGACATTCTTCGCTTTGATGCCCGCTTCTTTGTAGGCCTTCTCAACCGCATTGCGACCGGCTTCGAGCGTGTGTTTGTTCGGACGCTTCGAGAGAGGCAGATACTCGGCGGAATGGCCGATGCCGGCGATCTCGACGACCTTCTTCTTCGTGCTCTTCGCATTGTCGGTGGTGGTCAGAACCACCGCCGCGGCGCCGTCGGTAACGAGCGAGCAGTCATGCAGGTGCAGCGGAGCGGCAATGCACAGGTTCGAGCCGCGACCCGTGGTCGGCATCGCCAGAATCTCGGCGGCGGTCGCCGGGCCGTTCTGAATGTGCGCCAGAGGGTTCGAAGCCGCGTTGCGGTAGCAGAGAGCGGCAATGTGGGCGAGCTGCGTGCGCAGTTCGGTATCGGAAAGCTTGTAGTGCTCCTGGTAAGCCTTGGCCAGCTCGGCGAACAGGCCGGGGAAGGTGGCGCCCTTCGCGCCTTCTTCGGGCCAATACGAACAAGTCGCCAGCGTGGCGGTCATCGAGGGGGTATCGAGCAAGTTCATCTTCTCAACGCCGATCACGAGCACGTTCTTGAAACGGCCGGCTTCGATGGCATAGGTCGCGTCATAGATAGCGACGGAAGACGAAGCGCAGGCGCATTCCGTGCGGGTCATGGGCTTGAAACGCAGCGAGGGGTCGATCTGCACGGCGATGGGCGCCACGTGTTCCTGATTGACGAAACGTGACGGGCTGCATGAGCCGATCCAGACCGCGTCGATATCCTTCGGGTCCAGGCCCGAATCCTTGATCGCGCCGCGGCCGGCTTCGATAATGAGATCGTAGAACGAGTTGACATCGATCTTCTTCTTGAACGAGATCATGTCTTTGACTTCGATCAAAGATCCGAACTTGGTGTTATACGCGCCGATGATGCTGACTTTACTCATGGTGTTGTGCTCCTGTTACTTGGCCAGGCCGTTCGAGATCAGGCCGCCGGTGATTTCGAGGCAGGTCGCGTCGATTGCTTCGTTCTGCGCCGCATACGCGATGATTTCGGCGATTTCTTCCGGCTCGATCAGACGGCCGATGTGCACGCCCTTCAAGATGCCCTGCAGGGCTTCCTGGTTCATACCCTTGACCATCGGGGTGCCGACATAGCCGGGGGCGATGGCGACGCAGCGCACATTGGTAACCCCGCGCATCTGGAACTCACCAACGATGATCTTCGGCCAGAGAGCAATGGCGGCCTTGGTCGAGGAATAATTGAGCTGACCGGTCTGCCCTGCTTTGTTGACCGACGAAATCGGAACCAGCAGGCCCTTGTAACCATTGTTCACCATGCGAATCGCGGCTTCGCGAATCGTGATGAAGCTGCCGACGAGATTGACGTCGACCACGGCCTTGAACTGGTCGGTGGTCATGGCTTTTTTGACCTTGCCCGTTTCTTTGTCGAGGTTGATCATCAAACCGTCTTTGATGATGCCGGCGCTGGCGACACAGATATTGATCTGTCCGAACTTCTCGATCGCCAGATCCATCAGGTTGGCGACGTCTTCGTCGCTGGTGACGTTGCATTTCGCAAACGCAACTTGTCCACCCGCCTGGGTAATTTCGCCGGCAACCCGGTCGAGGCCCTTGGCATCCATATCGCCGATGACGATTCTGGCGCCCTTTGCTGCCAGAGAGCGTGCGACGGCCTCGCCGATCCCGCTGGCTCCACCTGTAATGACTGCTACGGAATTCTTGATTTCCACGTCTGTACCTCGCTTGATGTTTGTGGTAATTGAAACTCAGGTTACCTGAAATGACTATACGATACCTTTCGACATTTCGCAAGTGCGTCATGAAAAATATTTCGCAGATGCGTCATGCGCATCAGGAAAACCACGCGGGAATCTGCTTCAAATGCGACGTTAAGGCAGAAAAAAAGCCTGTAACGCGGCTCAGTCGTCGGGCAGATTCTTTTTCGCCCAATCTTTGAATGCTTTGGTATCGCGCAAGGTACCCGCTCCGCGCTCAACCTCCGACTGTTGCGACCGGTCGGAGAAGACAGGAAAGTCGTCAGCGGGAACCGACGTCTGACGATTCCAATGGGCGTTCAGGGCCAGAACGACGACCACCAGGACGATGATCGCTGTGTACACAACCATGCGCTGTTTGTCCATGCTGTTCCACTACTCCCTGTCTGCGAGTTCGGCCCATCGGTTCATATCGAGGTCGATCTGCTGATTCAGGTCGTGTAGCTCCTGAGCGATGGTCGACAACGACGAATAATCACCCTCTGGATTCGCCAGCGCGTTCTCGATCTCTGCTTTTCGAGTTTCCGCCAGAGCGATTCGCTTTTCGAGATCCTCATACTCCCTCTGTTCCTTGAAAGTGCGTTTTTGCGGCCTGGACTTTTGCGCGACAGGAGCGCCGGCCGAACTTTCGCGTCCGGCAGACGAAGTTTTTCCGGAATCGGGCGTTATTTCAGAAGACGCTTCGGTATTGCGCAGCTCGAGATACGTCGAGTAGTTGCCCGGGTATCCTCGCAGGCGACCGTCTGGTTCGATGCGAAAAAGCTGGGTCACAGTTCTGTCGAGGAAGTATCGATCGTGAGAGGCGACGATGAGACAGCCTGGATAGGTATCCAGCCAGGCTTCGAGCGCCATCAGCGTCACCAGATCGAAGTCGTTCGTCGGCTCGTCGAGCAACAGCACATTTGGAGCACCCATCAGAAGACGCGCGAGATATAATCGCCGGCGCTCTCCTCCGGACAGGGTTGAAACATACGCGTTCTGCTGTGAAGGCGAAAAGAGAAACCGCTCGAGCATCTGACCGGCCGAGACGGTCCTTCCATCGTTGCCTGGAACATGTTCGGCCGTCGTGCGAATATAGTCGATCACGCGCAGATCGTCATTCAGCGCCCGGCTTTCCTGGTCGTAGTATCCGATGACGACGGTCTGCCCGACTTCACGAGTGCCGCCATCAGGGGGCAATCGCCCGGAAATCATCTCGAGCAGCGTGGTTTTTCCGGAGCCGTTCGGGCCGATGATGCCGATGCGGTCGCCCTGCTTGAGTCGGTATGAAAAGCCATTGATCACCGTTCGTTCGCCGTAGCGCTTGGTCAGGTCCGTCAGTTCGAGAATCTTGTTGCCGAGACGCGAAGCCGCCGAAGACATTTCAAGAGCGCGTTCCGGGCGATCCTGCTGGGCCGTGATCACGGCCATGGCGCGATCAACGTGGGCCTTCTGCTTGGTCGAACGAGCCTTGGCACCTTGTCTGAGCCACGCCAGTTCGCGACGTATCAGCCCTTCGCGCTTTACCGCCTCGGCTTCGCGCTGCTGTTCCTGCTGCTCCTTGATTTCCAGGTAGCGGGTGTAATTTGCTTCGAAACGCTGCACTTTGCCGCGTTCAATCTCGAGCATGCGATTCACGACGCGGTCGAGAAAGTACCGGTCATGCGTCACAAGAAGCAGCGCTCCGGCGTAGTTCTCGAGGTAGCCTTCCAGCCAGACGATGACTTCGGGGTCGAGGTGGTTGGTAGGTTCGTCCAGGATAAGCAGATCGGGTCTGGTGATCAAACCCCGGGCCAGGGCCAATCGTTTGCGTTGGCCGCCCGAGAGGGCGTCGACCGGTTTTCCGAGGTCTTCCAGCCCGAGTTGATGCAGAATCGACTTGGCGCAGGCTTCGAGATCCCACCCGCCATGCAGGTCGAGTTCGGCCCCGAGTTCGGCGACCCGCGCAGAAAGCTTGTCGTGCGAATCGTTCGCGGTCTCGAGTGCCATACAGGCCTGATGATAAGCCCGCAGGCGCAACAGTCGATCGTCGGCCTGATCGAACACGGCGTCGAGAACGGACATTCCGGGCGTAAAAGTCGGGTTCTGGGGCACATACGCCACGACGCGCTGGTTGGCCAGAACCACCCTCCCCTGATCGGGCGATTCGACACCGGCAATCAGTCGCAGCAACGTGGTTTTGCCGCAGCCGTTCCGGCCGATGATCCCCATGCGTTCGTCGTGTTCAAGCCCGAACGTCACGCTTTCAAGCAAGGGGGCAGAGGTGTAACGCTTTCCTACGGCTTCGAGAGAAAGAATGTTCATCTTTAATTTGGGTTGTCGACATGATATCATTTCAGCATGCGCGCAAGAATTATCTGTTCTGACAGAAACAGCTTTTGTTCTGTGTCGCGATACGCCCGACCCCTGCTCGTGCTGGGCCTGCTTCTGCTGCTGACACACATCGGCTGGGCAGCCGTCGTCAACGTCGGCAAGTATCGGGTGAACGTCGATGTACGTACCAGTCTGATGGTGATTATTCCCCACGCGCTCATTCAGGGCGACGTCAAGGGAAGCCTCATCAAGATTCGCGTCTCAGCGCCGGGGTATCTGCCTCAGAATCGCGAGATTCTCATCAAGCCCAACATCAACTACTACTCAATCGCGACCGTACTTCGCGACGTGCCGAAACGCATCGATGTGCGGACCTTCGACTACAAACCGATCGCCTCGTCTTATGTCGAACACGACCAGACAAATGTCCCACCTGACTTGTACGGTTTCAGCGTGTTCATCCCCATCAAGAGTTGGCCGCATGCCGGCCCCGACCGGGTTATTGTCAACCAGCCCGGGTATGGGTGGCCGATGCAGGAATCCTGCGAAATCACCACCCGTGAAGATTTCTATCAGGTCAAGCTGACGGTTCTGCGTGGGGTGCTAGACGACCCGAACCCGATGCTGTTCGTCTATCTCAATACCGGCGAAACGCTCAGTGGTGAAAGTACCAGTCGCTGGTTCGCCAGATTACGATGGCTCGAAGAAAGGCGACCAGTAGTTGCGGGTGAGTTGGCTCGAGCAATCGTCGACAGCCTGCCCGCCGATGTGACGGGTGTCACGGTGCCACGCTGCATCGACCTGCTTCTCGAACAGAAACGAGCTTTCGACGAACTGCACGAACGACCCTGATCGCTCAGGAATCTTCGTTCCCTTCTCTCGTTATTCTCCTGTCGAACATATCCGTTCAGTGCACGATCGAGTTCGCATCATGACGACTTCTCTCAACTGCGTTGAGCGCGAATCTGCACCAAACACACATCGATGCCTGTGTCTGACTGCAGATCTTACTGATAGCTGAAGAGAACCTTGCCGCCGGGTTCGATCTTGAAAACAGCGCGCACATGACCGTTGGCGATGACTTGAACCTTACCTGAACCGCGCAACGAGGTTCCATTCGAGAGGGTACCAGTCAGTTCGAGTTCGTTGTTCATACACCAGGCTTCTTCGGATACATAGAAACTGGTCATTCGTGTTTCCCCGGGGCCAATGTCCTTGTGCCTGATCGTTTGGTCGGTGACTTTGATTTCGATACCTGAGATCGTTTGTCCTGACTGGTTCTCGATCACGAAAGAGCTGACCAAGTATCCGCGCAACCACCAGAGGGCGCAAAGCCCGATCAGCGCGAGCATGATTCCGAGCGCCCAGTTTTTGTTCATGCATTCGTACCAGTTTGATCAGATTGAGAAGACCACCATTCGCGGAGTTGTGGGTTGATCTTTTGCCAAAGAATGCCGTGATAGGACGGTGAGCGAAGCGAGGCGCCGATAACGATGATCGTAACCGCCAGGGATACGCCGAAGGTGATCGGCCAGTCGGGAACACCAAACCGGGTGCTGCAGGCGGTCAGTGCCAGAAAGATGGCGGCCCAGATCAGCTCGAGCCGGCGAGCGACGCGAAAGACATTGCAGAATAGAAAAAAGTTCCCCGCCACAAACCAGATGATTACGCCGGGAATACGATTGTCTTGGAAGATCATGAGACCCAGCGACGCAAAACACATGATGACAATCGCATCGAAGTGACTGAGCCGAAAACCCGGTGAGAACTCCATGTCGTTCATAAGATCGTATGGTAGCATGACAGACAAGTGATGCAACGAACTTCAAAAAAAGTCAAAAGTCGTGTCGCAGTCGAGATCGCAAAGACAACATTCTTCAGAGCGAGCAAGGCGCGATGGATCTGCGATTGATGACCGGTCTGTTGAAACTGGCCCTCTGTGTACGGGTGTTTTTCGTTTTTTACCATCTGCCGACGTACAGCCCGCAGCTCTTGTTTGTTCGGTGTGACATGGTTAACTACAGATATCGACTCTTCGAGTCAGCTCCGCAACGCCGATTCGCTGATTCCATGGTGGAAGCGTTTCTCTGCCCGCCAACCGATTGACGAAGGATATTGCCGTCCTTTTCCTCCCGCGAGAAAAACCGGGTGGCCATTCGACTTCTGATACAATAGACATACAAGAATCTCTTATCAGGAAATGAAAATGAAAAAAGTCATTACATTGGTCATGGTTGTGCTCGTTGGTTCATGGAATCCGTCGCTAAGCGCGGAACCGTCCGCGAATGACCCGATAACGGGAATTGCTTCATCGGAGGCAATCGCTGCGACGAGTGCGCAGGATGTCGTCTCAACGAGCGAAGTCTCTCTCGCGACGTCCGACTCAAGACCGGTTGCTTCAGGCGCAGACAGTTCCGTCGTCGCGTTAGCCGCCCCAACGACGAACAACGCGAGCGACACGGTTCTGGGCCTGATCGAAAAGAAATTGCCGCAAGGATGGAAAATGAATCTCGAGGGAGAGTTGCTGACGTTCGAACGTGCCGGTGATATCTGGGTGATGAATGTGAATCGCATCAACGCCGAGCCGAAACTCGAGTTTCCCAAAGAACGGCAGGCCATCATCAAAGCGCAAGGCAAGAAAACACAGGCTCGCATGGTCTTCAAGGTGACGCCTCGCCTGACGCTCGAACAGATGCATGCGCTCGACACTGAGAATGCGCGTATAGACGCCGAGATCGCTTCACTGCCGGAAAAAATGGGGGTCAGCGGCTTTCTCGATGAAAACCTCTCGCGAAAGGTGGGGCCGGTTTATACCGCGACGGCTCCCGAAGATTTGAAGAAGATTGAAGAGTACCAGAAGGTCCGCGAGGAAATGTCGACGAAGCGTCTGAAATACCCCGACTTCAACACCGAACGTTACAGTCTGTGGCTGCTCGAGAAGGAAGGATGGGAAGACGAATTCCACGAGGTCAACCCGCCGGAAGCGTCGCAACAGAGCTACGAGGTGCACAATATCATCGAGTCTGCCTGCAAAGGGACGCTTCAGTAGAGCGTGTTCTCATAGACCAACCCGGACGATCGACGGCGTAATCGCTCCACCAATCACAACTCACAGGATGCGCTATGACACAATGGTATGAGACGCTGTTCCACAACTATGCCCGCACGTATGACAAAGAGGTTTTCACCCAGGGAACAATCGGCGAGTGCGATTTCATCGAAAAGGAGATCGGCTTCAACAAGCAGGCTCGCATTCTCGACATCGGTTGCGGAACCGGGAGACACCTGATCGAGCTGACGAAACGCGGCTACCAGGTCACGGGAATTGATTTGTCCGAGTCGCAATTGGCTCGGGCTCGCGATAAAGCGGCGGCGCAGGGGTTGACGATCGATGTTCGGCAGCAGGACGCCCGGAGTCTGCATTTCTTTCACGAGTTCGATCTGGTCATCATGCTCTGCGAAGGTGGGTTTCCGCTGATGGAAACCGACGAGATGAACTATGAGATACTGCAGAACGCCGCGAAAGCGCTGCACGCGAAAGGAAAGTTCATCTTCACGACGCTGAACGGACTATTCCCGCTGTTTCATTCGGTGAAAGACTTTCTCAACACGCACGTCAGCAAATGGTCGACGAGTTATGACGGCCTCACGTTCGATCTAATGACCTTTCGCGAGCAATCGGTCGTGACCATCGAGAACGACGCAGGTGAGAAGCGAGAGATTGCCGCCAACGAGCGCTACTACGTTCCGTCAGAAATCACCTGGTTGTTGAAATCGCTCGGGTTCAAGAAAATCGAGATCTTCGGAGCGAAGCTGGGAGCTTACAGTCGCAACGACCGCCTGACGACCGAAGATTACGAAATGCTGGTGATCGCCGAGTAACATATGCTCGGGTGTACCGGTTGTCGGGTCAGGCATACGGGTTCACATCGTTGCGCAGCAGATCATCGAACGTTTCACGCTTGACCAGCAGCCGCGGTTTGCCATCCGAGACACCGACGACGGCCGGGCGAAGCAGGCGGTTGTAGTTCGAACTCATAGCGTAGTGGTATGCACCCGTGCAGAACACGGCGAGAATGTCTCCAGGCTCGATTTCACAGACCTGCGCCTGATAAATGATCATGTCTCCGCTTTCACAGGCCTTGCCGGCCACGGCAACCGCCTGCGTCGGGCGACGATCGGCCTTGTTGGCGACCACCGAAGTGTACACCGATCCATACAGCGCGGTGCGCGGGTGATCGGCCATCGAGCCGTCGACAGCAACATACGTGCGCACCTGCGAAATCACCTTCACGGCTCCGACGGTGTACAGTGTCAGTCCGGCCGGCGCGATGACCGAGCGGCCGGGTTCGATCCAGAGACGGGGCATGGTCATGCCGAGTTCGCCGGTTTTGCGCCGCGTGGTGTCAACCAGCGTATCGACGTATTCCTCGATGGCCGGAGGGTGGTCTTCGCTGGTGTAGCGAATGCCGAGACCGCCGCCCAGATCGAGTTCCCAGTCGTCTTTCGGGAAGAATCCACGCAGGCCGCTCATGAAGTCGAGCACGATGCCGATGGCCGCTCGGAACGACGACAGATCAAAAAGCTGTGAACCGATGTGGCAGTGCAGCCCGACCAGTCGAACGTGCTTCAAACCTGCCGTCAAACGAATCGCCTCTTCCGCCTGACCGTTTTCGATGCCGAAGCCGAACTTGGTATCGAGATGACCGGTTTGAATATGTGAATGGGTGTGCGTATTGATACCAGGCGTCGCACGGAAAAAGATAGACTGGACTTTTCCGGCCTTGCCGGCAAGCTCGTCGAGCCGCCGCAGTTCATACAGGTTGTCGACCACAAAGCGGGCCACGCCGCACTCGAGCGCAAAGCGAATCTCCTCGGTGGTCTTGTTGTTGCCGTGAAAGAGCACGCGATCCATCGGAAACCCGGCGGCACGCGCAGTATAGAGTTCGCCGCTCGAACAGACGTCGAGGCCCATGCCTTCGCTCTTGAGCAGACCGCAGAAACCGGTCGTCAGAAACGCCTTGCCGGCGTAAGCCACCGTGGCCTGTACCTGTTGGCGTTTGAAAGACTGCACATAGCGTCGGCATTTGATGCGGGCAATATCTTCACTGATCACATACAGCGGCGTGCCGAACTCTTTTGCCAGCTCGATGGTGTCGCAGCCGGAAAACAGCAGACGTCCGCTGTTGATTTGAAACCCTTCAATATGCGAGAGATGAGACATGAGATCGCTCCGTTCTCGTTGTTTGACCTTTTTCTTCCCGAAACTCGGGCGCGCATCTCTTACCATCATCAAGGCAGAAAAACAAGTGGGTCGAGAGACAATGTCTCGCGACCCACTTCATTCTTCGAGCGCGGGTTACTTGTATTCGATACCGCGCTTGGCACCCTGTTCGCGCAGCATGTCGAGCACGACCGCGTCGAACCCGGAATCGCCGCTGCCCGACTTCTTCTGCTGTTCACGCAGATACTCAGAGCGTTTCTTGCTCGCTTCTTCAATCTGCTTCTCGAGTTCCTGACGTTCTGCGATCTTGTTCTTGAGGAAATCGACGCGCTCTTTGGCGCTCAACTTCTTCATGTCGTCAGGCCACTCGTTGTCCTTGATCTTTGCCAGACCGGCCTCGCCCTCTTTCTGATACAGAGCCAGCAGGTCGGCACGACCAACGTGGCTTCCCATACCCATGCCGGACATTTCCGCCGAAGCCGACGGAGCGGCCGCTGCGCCGGCCATCTTGCCGCGAAACTCGGCTTTGTCAGCTTCCATTGCCAGAGCTGATGAATCCATCGACTCTTTCGCTTTCTTCGACTCGGACTCGGCACGATTGAGAGACGCCTGCACCATCTGGCGCTCTTCTTCAGAGCCGTAGTAGACGCCGCTGGTCATAAGCTTGCCCGAAAGCTCGGCCAGACGGGCGTCTTCCGGGGTCGAGACGACCTGGACGCCGCCGCTCTGCGCGATCGAGGTATAGCGACCTTCGGCGCGACTGGCGATCTCTTTCCAGGTGGTTTCCGTTTCGGCATCGCTGCCGCAGCGAATCGTGTTGATGACGATGTCCTTGAGCACCGCGGCCTTGCACGTGTCGAGGTATTTCACATCGTCGGGGTAATCCATGTGCGGGGGCGCATCGCCGACCAGAAAGACCACGCGATAGACTTTTTCGCCTTTCGGCGACCAGGAGATCTTGTTCACGGCGTCATGCAGCGCCGCGTTGACGCTCTCGGGACCGTCGCCACCCCCGTCAGCCTTCATTTCGAAGAGCTTCTGATGAATCTTATCGAGATCGGCCGTCAGATCGGTAACCTGAGTGATGTAGGTGTCGGTGCGATCGCGATAGGCCACAAGACCGACTTTAATCTCAGGAACCGGCTTCCCGGTCGCAATGCCGTTCACGAGACTCCAGATCTTCTGTTGAGCGCCGGCGATCAGCCCGCCCATGCTTCCGGTCGTATCGAGACAGAACACCACCTCGACCCGCGACTTCCCCGGCGCCGCTTTTTCCTGCGCCTGCAGCCCGCAAACACAGGCAAGACTGAATACCAGTACCAGAGCCAGACTTCGACTGAGATAACCCATTATCCGATACCTCCCGATTGTTGATTCGTAACGCTTCGACAAACGACCGGTACTCCGGTCAGGTTTAGCATTCGCGAAAGTGCCGCCGAGGCAGATCATTCCTGAAGCGGCACGAAACGGAGTATGAGCCGGTTTCCGACCGGTATTTTGAACCGGTAGAGGAAAACGGGTTCGACGATACACTCGCCGAGAGCTGCAGATGCTTTTTCATGCATGGTGCCACACAACCTCACGTTCGCTTCAAACGAAGAAAAGCGAGCGCAGTTGCTTTTTGAGAAAAGAATTGAAGCCGCGCTTCTACTCCGTTTCCACGGCCTTGCTGCCGGTGACCGGGGCGACAAACGATTTCAGATACAGGGGAATCTTGCCGGCGTTGAACCGGTAGACCTTCTTCTCCTGTGCCTTGCCGTTGACCAGTTTTGTCTCGTAGTTTGTCTCGACCGCCCCGCTCTTGAAGACGATAAAGCACACCACAAAAAGCGCAAACCCGATCGCCAGGAACGCTCTCACCAGACCGCCTCGATTTTCCGACATGAGTGTCTTCCTCTCCGCTGAACTTGCATCCCCTATACCCCTCTTCGTCTCTCGCCGTATCATGTTTTGTTCGCCTTTCCGCCACCAGATGGATTATCATGGTGTTAATACGAAATGTGCACCATTACGGTGGCATAATGCATGAATCAGGCGAGCGAACCCTCAAAATGGAGAGCGAGCATGAGTTTGTCGGAACACCTCGGCGATAGTGTCAGAGATCAGAGCGATCGCGGCACCGTCTCGGTGACGGTCGTCGACCGGCCGCCTCCAACCCTTCTCGGCACCGTCATACGCATCATTCTCGCTATCATCTTCATAGCGCTTTATTTTCACGCCCTGCATGAATACTACCAGGTGCTCAATCGAACGAGGCTGATCTATGCCTGTTGGGGGTTGTTCGTCTACACATTCTTCGGCTTCTTCATTCGGCCGCAACCTGGCTCATACATGGGCTTGAAAGAGTCGCGTCACGGGTCACACGACGATCCCTGGACCAACACCGACGACATCAATCGGCTCCTCGCGTTCCTGAAAGTCTTCTTCCTGCCTGGAATGGTCATCGGAGAAGCGTTCGTCGACTCATTCCGACTGCTGCTGCGATTTCTGTTTCCCGCATGGTATGCGCACGAAAAGGTCCCCCCGAGAAGATTGTCCTCGATTATTCCTGACCGAGTCCGGAAAAAATGGGCGCCCGACCCGCTCGAGGAGGCAAACAGTACGCCCCCACGGAGGACCAGGAGCGAACTTCCGCCGCATAGCGATAACGAGTAGGAGTATGAAAACGTCCGGTGTCCATGGTGCATCATTCCGAGATTGCATTACACGTTTAATATAAGTGAAGGGGAGTCCATGAAAACGATTCTGAAGTTCGGTTGCGGTTTTTTCTTTTTTATCGTGTTTCTGTTCGTCGTGTTGTTGAAGTTCGGGCAGAGCAGCGGCGAGGAAGCGGCCAGAACATTTTTCGATCATGTGAACACAGAGGCGCCGGAATCATTCGGAAAATACATGCACGCGTCATTGCTGAATGAAGCAGATCCCGAGATGGTCAGCCAGTTTTTCAAGGAACTGCTCAAACAGCATGGTTCATTTCAAGGCCTGAACATGAATGGCATGAACTTTTCAGACAAGACTTCAGGGGGCGAGCGGGTTCAGGAATACAAGGGAACCTTCCGTTTTGAGAGAAAGGAGATTCCTCTTGAGATCAGCTTTCTGAACGGGCAACTTCTGGCATTTACGATTCTTGACGAAGCGGTAGCGCAACAACTCGTGCAGGCAACCAAGAAGGTTCCGGCGGGTCCGAAAACGAAGTATGAGAAGCAGACCGAACAGTTCTGGAGACTTTGTCTGGGTGGGCAGCCGCAGGCAGCCTTCGACATGCTGAACATCGCTCTCCAGAAACAATTCGGACAGGACAAATTCAACGAACTATTCAACGGCATCACGGCCAAACAGGGGAAAGTTCAGGAAGTGAAGTTTCTCTCGTGGCGTCCGAAAGAACCGAATGGCAGCAAAGCGTTGTTCTTTTTCAACGTCGATTTTTCGGGGCAGAAAAACGTGTTGGCCCACAGCACGGTCGAGTTCGTCGGTTTCAAAGGACATCTCGTCGGCTTCCAGATCCCATCGGACGAGAAACCCTGAAAGTGGCTGCAGTGCAACTCCGGTAAATGGCCCCAGCCATTTCCGGATGGGAAGCGAAGAATTTCACCAGCCCCGGTAGTGAAAATGCCCGATGAGTTGCTTTCGGGCGTGGCAACTCGGGTATTCCTCGGTGTCACTGACTGGTTCGTGTCGGTAGAGTAAACCAGATTCTCAGAGACACATTCGACCAGCCTGCGCAGAAATCATGAAATGCCTGCTCCAGCCTGTACTGAAATTCAGGTCCTTCTCGTCCTGACCACGCCGAACGAATCCTCCGTTTCCGCGACCACCCGACGCGACACGAATGTGTGCGTCACATTCTGTCGTTGTGCGTCCTGCATGATGAAGCGGTCTTCTGATCAGACTCGCGAATTCATGTTCAGACAACGGAGGTCTTGACGACATGTGGAAATACCTGACGCCGAATGGCTTGCCGAATGGTTTCCTTTTTTGGGTGGCCGTGCTGGTACCAGTTCTGCTCGCCTGTGATTCCGTTGATCTGGTCTGGAGACTCGCCATCATTCATGCGGCGTTGGTTGTCGTCCTGTTTCCCATTGCCTGTGATGGTGACACGAAGATCGACAGACAACAGTTTATCCTGGTCTTTAAGATTCTCAGTTGCTTGAGGATGGTTCTGGCCATCGTCTTTCCCTTGTTGGTTCTTCGTCGATTCGAGCTGCTATCCTTGTTTAACACCTGTTTCCAGGCTTTCACTCCCTCTCATGCACTATTGGCTGTTATTGTGTTCCTGGCTGCCAGTGCTGCTTTTATGCTGGGTGCGTGGTCGATTGCCAGAAAGATCACCGCGATCTCGTCCAGATTTCTTCTTGATACGATGCCGGCCCTTCAGATGGGATTCGACCAAAAACTCAATACCGGTGACATGTGTCAGTACGTGGTAGAAAGAGAGAGACGGCGCGTGCAGGAAGATGCCTCGGTCCACTCTTCCCTCGATCAGATAGGCAACGTGTATCGACTGGAATTTCCGCTGTATGTAGTTCTGGACCTTGCAAATGGCTTATGTGCCGCCATCGCGTCTCTCAGCCAAACGGGAAAGCCCTCGGCGCTTGCCCTTGCCGACGCTTCAGCGTTTGTGACGGGCGTGGGAATCCTCGTGCAGATGCCGGCGTGGTTGTTGCTTTTCGCCGTATTCGTGTTTCAGTTTCATTTTCACACCGAGCAACTGGAACATTGGGCAAGCATGAAGTAGGTCTCATCATACGCAATAATTGATGTCGATCTGCATTATTACGAAAATCTTTTAACACGCAACATCAGAAATTGCTCGCAATTCGATCATATTCTGAGAAGGATGTCCTTGCCCGTCACCCGGCACGGCCCACCGGAAGGTGAGAGAACCGCATGAATAAACACCTGACTGTCAATGAGCGTCGATAAACCGCCTCACGGTGGGAGGCATTTTCTCGAGGTCTTTCCGAGGAACCTTTGGTCCAGCCGTCTTTTTTATCACAACCTCATTGTACGGTAATCTCACCGACTCGTACAGCCGATTCGGTGGGGAGGGGCTGAATGGTTACCGCTGGCGTTCGACATTTTTCTAAAATACTTGACTCTCCTGAAGTACGGCGCCTATTGAGTCCTGCGTTGTAAGAGTCATGTCATACGTCTCCGGGCTTTTCATGATCCTGAAAAAAGCGATCATCAATAACGCCCGCGAGGAGCGGACGCCGAACAGAGCCATCGTCGGAGTGAGGGGACCGGGGCTGGGCATTTTCATTTGTTTTTCATTTCATTTTCAAGAAGGATTTCTTTTACTTTGCAGACCTGTGCAATCAAATCTTTAATTACTTCATTCCTCGAAACTCCAAGAAGCGGAGGAAGTGGAACACAAACACAGTCGGTTCCCCACCACTTTATTTCATAAGCAGCAGGAGGAGTGCTGTGAATCAATGGTTGCAAAGCCTCTTGGAAAAAATCAAATTGAGGCTGATGCCGTGATATCACCATCCAAAATGGAGTCCTACCAAATTTGGCCCATAGACCAAATTCAATGCCTACAACAGACTCCCACTTATCTTTGCCTCCAATGTCTACCTTGTTGCTGTTTTGGTGATACCCCATGTTGTGGGGGTTGCTGACCAAATGGTTCACCAAATCCCATTGGATTTGGTCAAATTCACGCCAGCGTCGGCCATGTTCTGCCCCCAAATCTTCGGATTTCAAGGGTATAAAGGCTTGATCAGAATCAATTTGATCCACCAACCCCTGCAGCTGTTCGGTATCATCAACTAAATTATTTTCGCCCGAATCAATTGCAGATCGTGAAATAACCTCGAGAATTCCCTGCCAAGAAGCAACAAATAGAGAAATCCTGCCTTCAACTATACAATGAAATGGTTTCGCTGATTTGACCTCTCGAGAAATTACATGTGAAGCGGAAACCCTTCGGAACAACTCATCACTATACATTGGCAAAGCCCGGTCAGGGCAAATGAAAAGAAGAAGACCAGAATCTTGAGGACCCATAGTTTCTTTCAGATCAAGCAAATACTGAATCGGCTGATTTTCGGTCAAGCCCGCCCAGAACTTGTTTTCAATAAATAATACTTGTTGCCCATTTGATGCGACCCCCACTATGTCTGGGCACGCGCCACTATCTTGTTGCCTTCTTGATTCGAATTTTACAATATCGGGAATTTTGATTGATGCTTTCTCTTGAATGAATTTCTGAAACTCGTGCCTTACATTTGGATTGGCCATCAATAAGTAAACAAGGGCATCGGTGGCGGCATCTTCAGGCTTTGAACAATGTCGAAAGACAATGTCAGCCAAAATTGTTGGTCGTCCCATTTATTTCTCCTTTAAAAAAGGTAATCCTTCGTGATTCTAATTCAAAACCAACGACAAACCGTGACGGGCTGGAAGTAAATGTATCCCGCGTGAGCGCATTATTCGCCCAACGCCCGCGATCAGCGGATTTGGGGGGGAACGGAACTTCGCTAGGACACCCAACAAAGCTTGACAAAAAGAACCACCCAACATCATCGGAGACGAGCCCCCAAATTCCGCTGCATCGCTCTGTTCGACATTTTATTTCTTATACGTCTAACAATTCTTGTGCCCCAAATTTCAGGACAAAGCTTGCGACTTCACCGCCAGTCATCAAGAAAATTCTTTTATTTTCTTTTTTTTCAAGAAGTTCAAGATTGGCTTTTTCAACTGCTTTTTCTAATTCAGTTGTGCAATCTCCGGTAGTAATAATCAATCCAATATTTGCGTCAAATTTATTTACAGCCGTAATTATTTGTTCAACCGCAGTTAAATCTGAATGGCTACCTTCAAATGATTTAACTTGAATTACCATATTTTGGTTTTCTTGGATATTTAAAATTGGTAAGCCTGTTGAATAGGTTACAATTATGTCCGCACCATAGTCGGTGCCAAAACCCGATCCATTGTTCTTTACTTCGACAACATGCGGGACTTTCTTAAAAATGAAGCATAGAAAATCTTCGAGAGACTTGCCTGGATGATTTTTTTGAATCATTTCAGTAATCTTTCGCATTGATGACTTCAGATCTTTCTTAAGGTGGTAAAGCCCATGAAGACCCGAATCTGATTTTTGAACTCTTTTATTTTTTAGGTTGTCCAAAGAACCTTCAAAACTTCCAGTATCATAGATTTTCCAGTGAGGTCCTTGAAGTTTCAGGCGCCTACTAATGTAGGGAAGAACATTAGGATCATTGCGATCGAAGGAAATTATTGTATTTGGATCAATTTGAATCTGGTGTCGATAATCTCCCGTTTCCGTATAGTCCTTACCCATTTCATTCTTCTTCTGGTCAAATGAATAGCCACCAGAAACTTGAACAGCAGTGCAATGGCCCCATTTAGGAACATTGACATGGACAATCCAATCACCGGGTTTAATTTCAAGAAGAAATCTGCCAGTGCTCAAGCACTTTTTCTCATCCTCAGAAAGCTTTGGCCAATCGGCTTTTGTGAGTTTTTCAAGATCAGCAGTTTCAATGTAACTCCAGCCAAATCTTGATATGCCAATCTTGAGTGATGAGAAAATGAAGTCAACAGCATCCTCATTGGGAGCATTAAAAACCCATACGTTCATAAATAAATAATCTCCGAACTAAATTTGTTTCTGAATATTTCTCATATTTATTCTACCAAGAGGATACTGACAAAGGATGTCGTTTACTCGCGTGAGCGTTTTCATTTGTCGAACGCATATTAGACAGAACGAAGAGCGAAGCCGCCACTCACAGAATCCATTCGCAAGCGACATGCCAGGGTTCATTCATGAATCATGGCGCCGTATTCATCAGTTCATCAACGGATACACAGGCACATGCCTGGCGCAATATCTGATGATCGCGCGCAAATAATGAGTACTAAAACAGATAGTTGTCTGAACATCTATCGCAAAAGCCTTCATTCGTGCCGATTTCCGATGATCCCGTGTTTGGCACCATCCTTGCATTTGTGATCGCAACCCACCCCTGAAGGAGAAACGCGATGGTCATCAGAGCAGAATGCCTGAGTTTGATTATTCCGATCTGGAGAGTGGTGAAGTCGCTGGGTCTCACAAAGACCTTCTCGCTTCTCCATCTTGAAGGCGCTGATCCTGTCTCGGTCCATGACGATTATCTCTTGCGAGTCGGAGCCATGAACCAGGAGACCATCAACACCATGCTCTCATTCTGGGAACACGCCGGATTGAGACTCACGCGCACCCGGGGCGGAACGAAACAATGGGCTGACGTCTGTGTCGTCGATCAGTTCGCCGGTCCTACCCTCCCCTGCCCCTGGCTCGCGTATGATGCTGACAATCAGACTGTCAATGAGCGGTGTTATGGTGCCACTTCGTGATCGCCTTAATGGAGCCACTCT
>CAYYIY010000076.1:0-10223 GCA_964472075.1 uncultured bacterium
ACCGGCGCCAACAAGCGTCCGCTGAAATCGCTCGCCGACATGCTGAAGGGCAAGCAGGGCCGCTTCCGCCAGAACCTGCTCGGCAAGCGCGTCGACTATTCCGGCCGCTCGGTTATCGTCGTCGGACCGAAGTTGAAGCTTCACCAGGCCGGTCTGCCGAAGAAGATGGCTCTCGAACTGTTCAAGCCGTTCGTCATGAACCGTCTGGTTCAGAAGGGAACGGCACACAACATCAAGAGCGCCAAGAAGATGATTGAACGCGAGCGGTCCGAAGTCTGGGACGTCCTCGAAGACGTCATCAAACATCACCCGATTCTGCTCAACCGCGCTCCGACGCTGCACCGCCTCGGCATTCAGGCGTTCGAGCCGGTCATCATCGAAGGCAAGGCCATTCAGATTCACCCCCTCGTCTGCGCTGCTTATAACGCCGACTTCGACGGTGACCAGATGGCCGTTCACGTGCCTCTGCTGCTTGACGCCCAGATCGAAGCCCGCATGCTGATGATGTCTTCGAACAACATTCTGAAGCCGGCCGACGGTCTGCCCGTGACGCATCCGACCCAGGATATGGTCATCGGTCTGTTCTACCTGACGGTCGAGAAGCCTGAAGGAAAAGACTATCCCTCGATGGTGCTCGAGAAGGGCAACGCCAAGAGCTGGTCGTCCATCATGCTCGACAAGAACCGTATCTTCGACTTCAAGCTGGCCGCTGATATCGATAACGACAAAGGCGAAGTTGTACTCGAAACCGGCACGATCGTTGATTCCAAAGATGTGCTCGACAAGCTCGATGCCGCCAACGTCGATGAGATCGAGGTCTACAACTATCCGGTGTTCCACAGCATCGATGAAGCGATCAACGCGTATCAAGCCGCCGGATTCGATCTCCAGTATCCGATCTATATCCATCGCAAGGCGTTCCGCGAAGAGAAAGTCGCCAATCTGCCCTACGATCCGGAAATCCGCAGTTCGAGCTATGTGCGCACCACCATTGGCCGCCTGATCTTCAACAGCGCGTTCCCGGTCGAGATCACCTATCGTAACCAGGCGATCCGCAAGGGTGATGTGAATGCGCTGATCAAGCAGCTCTATACGGTGTGCAAGCTGACCATCGTCGGCGAAACGCTCGACATCCTGAAAGAACTCGGGTTCCGCTATGCGACGCTTTCCGGTCTGACCATCTCGGTTAAAGACCTGGTCACGCCGCCGAAGAAGCGCGAACTGCTCGATCAGGCCGATCGCAAGGCCGCGAAAGTGCGCGAACAATGGTCTCACGGTCTTTTGAGCCGCGACGAGCGCAAGCAATCCGAAGTGAACATCTGGACCAAAGCGACGGAAGACGTTTCCGACGATTTGCTGCAGGAATTCGAATCTTCCGCCAAGAAGGGCGAATTCAACCCGGTTTACATGATGGCCTTCTCGGGCGCCCGCGGTAACATGCAGCAAATTCGCCAGCTGGCCGCTATGCGCGGTCTGATGTCGAATCCGCGCGGCGACATCTTGGCCTTCCCGATCAAGTCCAACTTCCGCGAAGGGCTGAATCAGACCGAATACTTCATCTCGACATACGGCGCCCGCAAAGGTCTCGTCGATACGGCTCTCCGCACCGCCGACTCCGGTTATCTGACCCGCCGTCTCGTCGACGTTGCGCAGGATGTCGTCATTACCATTGCTGACTGCCATACCCGTAACGGCATTGAAGTTCTGCCGATTCGACAGGCACGCTCGTCGAACAACATCACGGTCGATGATATCGTCGTGCCGATTCGCTACAAGATCGCCGGCCGCGTGCTGGCCAAACCGGTTGTGCACCCCGTTACCGGCGAGGTCATCTCGGTCAAGGTGAAGGGCAAGGAAGTGAAGCTCGACGCCAACCTGTATGTCACCGACGAGATTGCCAACGAACTCGAAGCGGCGATCGAATTCAATGTGAAGCTCGAAGATCTGACGGAAGAAATGATCGTGGCCGAGCAGATTCTCGATCCGAAGACGAACCGTCTGATTCTGCGACCTGACCGCCGCCTCAACAGCTACGTCATCAATCGCATCACGGAACTCGGTTTCTCGGAACTGAAGATTCGCAGTGCTCTGACCGTCCGCTCTCCGCTGAGCTGTATGGCCAAGCGCGGCATCTGCCAGATGTGCTACGGAGCTGACTTGGCGACCAACCGCAAGGTCGATATCGGCGAAGCCGTCGGTATCATTGCGGCTCAGTCGATCGGTGAACCGGGAACGCAGCTGACGATGCGCACCTTCCACCTCGGCGGCGTCGCTCTGGCGCAGCGCTCGTTCGTGAAGGCCCGCACTGCCGGTGTCGTGCGCCTCAACCAGCTCAAGCTGGCCAAGGTTTCCGACCGCGCCAAGTTTGAGATTGGCTCTGGTACCGAGACGTTCGACAAGAGCGAATTCGGTGCCAGCATCCGCACCGTCGTGGTCGGTGGCCATGTGATCATTGAGGGCAAGGGTGGCCGCAAGGAACGCGTGCACATCCCGCTTGGTTCAGAACTCAAGGTCGAAGACGGCGACAAGGCCACCCCGGGCAAGCCTTTGGCCGAATACAACCCGAATACGGTTGTGACCGGGTACACCGGCGAAGTCATCTTCGAGAACATCGAAGTCAAGGATGGCATGGTCGTTTCCGAGAACGGGTCGATTCAGATCCTGACCCAGGAATTTGATCCTGAGACCAAAGACTTCCATGTCGAAGAATACAAGATTCCGCAAGGCTCGACTCTCAAGGTCGAAGACAACGAAATCATTCACGCCGGTAATCCGCTGGCGGAAGTTTCGGCCGAACAGCACGCAGCCATCGCCCGCACTGATGGTATCTGCAAGTTCGAGAACGTCCGGTTCAAGAATCGTCAGGTCATCAGCGACAACGGCTTGATCTTCATCTTCCCCGAAGGGTCGACGAAGAAGGATATGCGCGAGTATCCGCTGCCCAAGAGCGTGAAGGAAACCCGCGAGATCGCTACTGCCAAGACGGACGGCATGCTGCTGAACGTGAAGAACGGCGACATGGTTGTTGCCGGCGAGCGGTTGCTCTCCGTTGTTTCCGAAATCGACGGCGAAGTGACGTTGTCTGCCAACAACACGCAGATTACCGTTGCCCGCGACGTGGTCGAGGAATACGAATTCAAGGGCGAGCTGCAGGCACAGATCAACAAGGACACCAAGGAACTGTCGCTTCTGGCGCCGATTTCCGGTGTGGTTCGCGTGATCAGCGAGAAGAGCGCGGCGAACAAGACTCTTGACCGCAAGCGTGTCATCGTCAAGAACGAGATTGAATATCCCGTTCCCCGAGGCGTGGTGTTGCGGCCCAAAGAGAACATCCGCGTGCCGAACGGCCAGGAAGTTCAGGAAAAAGCGGAATTGACCACCAAGCTCGTGGTGCAGGCCGAGATCGACGGCGTCGTCGAGATTACCCGCACGCGCTCTGAGCGCCGGGTCAATCTGATCAACGACGATCTGTCGGTTCTGCGCCATGCGACGCTGGCTCGCCCGCTCATGAACCGCGATACCGAATCCGAGATGGCGAAGTCAGGAGTCGAAGTTGATGACGACCTGATGAAGCTGATCGAAGATCACCGCGCCGAGATCCGCGAAGTGTACATCACCGCGGGCGAAAGTGAAGCGGTGCGCGTGAAGGGCGCCGAGAT
Organism: uncultured bacterium; assembly: GCA_964472075.1. Classification (GTDB taxonomy): domain Bacteria; phylum Muiribacteriota; class Ozemobacteria; order Ozemobacterales; family Ozemobacteraceae; genus CAYYIY01. The sequence continues at coordinate 3,660 of CAYYIY010000076.1, forward strand.
GGTCTGCGACTATCCGTTGCCTGAAGGTGGCGAGATCGTGGTTGAAGATGGTCAGAACGTGAAGGCCGGCGACAAGCTGATCGATAACGTCGAGCCGATCGTGAGCGAAATCTCCGGTAAGGTCAACTACATCTACGGTTACAATCGCGTGATCTGTGAAGAGATCATCGAAAAGATCCTGGTGTACAACGGTGTCGAATTCAGTTATCCAGCGGCTTTGAACCTCAAGTTCAACCCGACCGTCACCAAGGATGGCGAACTCACGCAGTCGCCGATTCCGTTCGAAGAAGTCACGCAGCCTGAATCCGATGACGGCAGCACCGGCATCATGATTCGACAGCGCGTCAATCACGAGAAGAAATACAAGATCACCAAGGAAATGGCGGCCGCCGGCGGCGTTCTGGTGAAGGACGGCGACAAGGTTCGCGAAGGTCAGACGCTGGCCGTTCTCAAAGCTGAGAACAAGGGTGTGGTCCTGCTTGAACGCAAGATCTCGAAGGAAGGCAAGACCCGCAACACCGTCGAAAAGATCATCATTCAGCCCGGTGAAGCTCATCAGATCCTTGACGGCGCTGATCTTCGCGTCGAAGACGGCGCGATGGTCAAGAAGGGTGAGATTCTCGCCAAGTGGGGTCTCGCCAGCCGCAAGACGACAGACATCATTCAGGGTCTGCCGCGCGTCGCTGAGTTGTTCGAATGCCGCCGCCCGAAGAAGGAAGCGGTTATCTCCGATGATTCCGGTGTGGTCCGCATCTCCGGGAACACCGTCTCTCTGGCCGACGAAAACGGCAACGAAAAGCCGGTCCGTCTGCAGGGCGTGACCGGTCTGATCGTCCATGACGGCGAGTATATCGAAGCGGGTGATTCCATCACTGAAGGCAAGACCTTCCCGAAGAAGCTCGTGAAGTGCGTCGGTCTCAACCATGTGCGTCGCTATCTGGTCGATGAGATTCAGCGCGTGTATCGCGAGCAGGGCGTTTCGATCAACGATAAGCATCTCGAAATCATCATTCGCCAGATGCTGCGCAAGGTCGTCATCAGTGATCCGGGTGAAACCGAGTTCCTGCCCAACGAAACCGTGCATGTGAAGGCGTTTGAAGAGTGGATCATGCGCATGGAGGCCGAGAAGCGCAAGAAGCCGACCGGCTACCCGATGATTCAGGGTATCACGAAGGCCTCGTTGACCACCGACAGCTTTATCTCTGCCGCATCGTTCCAGGAAACCACCCGCGTTCTCACCAAGGCGGCCATTAAGTCGAAGGTCGACTATCTGCGCGGTCTGAAAGAGAACCTGATCATCGGCAAACTGATTCCAGCCGGAACCGGTTTGGCCATCGCTCGCAAGATCAACTTCAAGAATCTGCCGATTGAGATTGAGAAGACCGAAGTGACTGATGGCACTGAAGAGATCTTCAAGAACGAAGAGATTCAGGAAGAGATCGAAAACGAACTCTTCATGAAGAAAGATGATTCAGGCAAACTTGATAGCGCTGATGATGCTGAAGAGAACGAAGAATAAGCGAAACATCGCTTGATACGAAAGCCGGGCTCAGGTAGACGAGCCCGGCTTTTTCTTTCTGCGGATTTGTTAAGGAGAGACTGCCATGTACAAGGGTGAGAAAACGATTTTACGTGCGTATGAGAAGAAAGATCTGGAAGATGCCCATCGTCTTTTCAACGACCTTGAAGTGCAGCGACTGCTGAACCCGGGGGTGATACTGCCGTTGTCGCTCGAGGAAGAGCAGAAGTTCATCGAGACGAACGCTGCCTCAAAAGAAAGCCGTTACAATTTTGCCATCGAGACGCACGATGGAGTGTACATCGGCGGCTGCGGCTACTTCGATTTCAATCGCCGGAACGGAACAACCTATATCGGCATTGCCATTGCTCATCGCGATTATTGGGGCAAGGGTTTCGGCACCGATGCATTGAGGGTTCTGTTACGCTTTCTGTTTCTGGAACTCAATGTACGCAAGGTTCTGCTCAACGTTTTTGCCTTTAATGAACGTGCTGTCGCGTGCTATCGGCGCCTGGGGTTTGGTGAGGAGGGACGTCTGAAACAGCAGGTGTACCGTGACGGCACCTACCACGACGAGCTGATCATGAGCCTTTTTCGCGAACAATTCAACGTGTGATGTACGTCAACAGCTGAGTCGGCCCGGCCTGAAGATTCACGATGATTGCAGCGGAAAGGCCGGACAGTCTCAGGTAGGTGCGATACTGCTCGACGGCGTGGGCGGGGAGGGCAGGACGGCACACGACATCGACGATCACGCGATCGTTCACGAGGAAATCGACGCGAAAGCCGCTGGGGCATGGTTCTGGTGCGGTACGGTTGAGTAGTTCGACTTTTGCGGAGAACGAGATGTTCCGGCGCGCGAGTTCGAATGCGAAGCAGTCGCGGCATGCCTGTTCCGGGGCGTGATTGCCGAGGTTCTTCTGGACCTCGAGCGCGCAGGCGAGCAGCTGAGCTTCGAGACCTGCCGCGCCGTCGTTTGTGGGGAGAATAATCGATGAAGCCATCGTCAGAGGCTTCCGACCTTCATGGCTGATGGAATAACCTCGAGCCAGTATCCGTCAGGGTCTTCGATGAAATAGATGCCCATGGCCGGGTTGTCGAAGCAGATACAGCCCATTTCCTGGTGCAGCTTGCGGGCGGCGTCGAAGTCGTCGACGGCAAAAGCCAGATGAAACTCATTGTCACCAAGATTGTAGGGTTCGGTGCGGTCGCGCAACCAGGTGAGTTCGAGCAGGTGTCTGGTGCTGCCGTCACCCAGATAGACGAGTTGAAAGCTTCCATCCTGCGGTTGATACTTCTGGATGACTGTCAGCCCGAGCGCTTTCTGATAGAATGTGACGCTGCGGTCAAGATCTCGGACATTGATGTTGTTGTGGGCAAAGCGAAATTTCATGGGGTGTTTCCTCACGTGTGATATTTTGTCGAACGGTTCTGGTTGAGACGTCGCATGACTTTTCGATTGTGCCGTTCCTCCGTCCGTTTCCGCTCTTGTTGGCAGGTATGATCGAGAGAAACTCGCGGACTCGGCCTCGAGAAGGCTCGGCAAGCGTCATGATATCACGTTTTTGCTTTGCAGATTCGTTGAAAATGTACATTGACAGCGACCTTTCGATGTGGTAACATCCTACTTTACCGTTCCCTCGTTATGTCTTTTCGCGAGATCCGCTGGGGACGAGCTCGAAGCAAGGTAGGTGACGAAAGTGCCGACTATCAATCAACTGATTCGTAAGGCTCGGCGTCCGGTGCGGTACAAGAGTTCCTCTCCCGCATTGCAGAACTGCCCCATGCGCCGGGGAGTCTGCACAGTCGTAAAAACGACGACGCCCAAGAAACCGAACTCCGCGTTGCGCAAGATCGCCCGCGTGCGCCTGACCAACAAGATCGAGGTCACGGCTTACATTCCGGGTATCGGCCACAATCTGCAGGAGCACTCGGTGGTCATGGTACGCGGCGGCCGCGTGAGGATCTTCCCGGCGTTCGCTACCACATTGTTCGCGGTTCCCTCGACTGCGCCGGCGTGGCCAATCGCAAGCAGAGCCGCTCCAAATACGGCGCGAAGCGCCCGAAGAAGTAAGAAGGAGTTTGAGACATGCCACGACGTGGACACGTAACCAAGCGCGAACAGATCCCTGATGCCGTGTACAATTCCAAGCTGGTGACTCGTTTTGTCAACAGCCTGATGTACAGCGGAAAGCGCAGCACTGCCTGCCGTATCTTCTATGATGCGGTGGAAAAGCTGTCCAAGGCGAACAACAACGAGAATCCGCTTGAACTCTTCAAAAAGGCTCTCGACATGGCCAAGCCGATTGTTGAAGTTCGCTCCAAGCGCATCGGCGGCGCCAACTATCAGGTGCCGGTCGAAGTGAAGGCTGAGCGCGCCATTGCTCTCGCCACCCGCTGGATTCTCGGTTTTGCCCGGGCTCGCAAAGAGAAGACCATGGCTGACCGCCTGGCCGGCGAAATGGGCGAGATTTTGAAGAACACCGGTGCGACCATGAAGAAACGCGATGAAGTGCATCGCATGGCCGAAGCCAACAAGGCGTTCGCGCATTATCGTGTCTGATCTCTGGACGACCCCCGGATCTATAAGTAAGATTATCTAATCATGGCTGACAAGGGTACCATCAACCAGTTGCGGAATATCGGCATCATTGCTCACATTGATGCCGGTAAAACCACGACGACCGAACGTATCCTGTATTACACAGGGCGCAGTTACAAGATGGGTGAGGTTGACGAGGGTACCGCCACCATGGATTGGATGATCCAGGAGCAAGAGCGGGGGATCACGATCACCTCTGCGGCGACAAAATGCCGCTGGCGTGATTGCGACATCAATATCATAGACACACCCGGACACGTGGATTTCACCGCTGAAGTTGAGCGTTCCCTGCGAGTGCTGGACGGCGGTGTCGTCGTGTTTTGTGCCGTTGCGGGCGTGCAGCCGCAGTCTGAAACCGTCTGGCGTCAGGCCAATCGGTATCAGGTTCCGCGCATTGCCTTCGTGAACAAAATGGACCGGGTAGGTGCCTACTTTGATCGCGTGGTCGAACAGATCAAGTCGCGTCTGGGTGCCTGCCCGGTTCCGGTTGTTCTGCCGATCGGTGCGGAAGACACGTTTGCCGGTCATGTCGATCTGATCGAAATGAACGCTCATGTCTGGGGTACCGGTCGTCTCGACGATATGGGCGATCACTTCGAGATTCGCGCCATTCCGGCCGAGCTGCAGCACAAGGCCCAGGAAGCCCGCAATTTCCTGCTCGAGAGTCTGTCATCCTACAGCGATGAGCTGATGACCAAATATCTCGATGATCAGGAGATCGCTCCCGCGCTGGTTCGCCAGGTGCTGCGCAAAGCGACCATTCAGAACAAGATCGTTCCGGTGTTGTGTGGTTCGGCCTTTCGCAAGAAGGGCGTGCAGGCTCTGCTTGATGCGGTTGTCGACTATCTGCCCTCGCCGGCGGATCTCCCAGCCATCAAGGGGACGCATGCCAAAACGGAAGAGATCGTCGAAGCCCACCCCGATGTAAAAGAACCGTTTTCGGCTCTCGCATTCAAGATCATGACCGACCCGCACGTCGGTAAGCTGGTCTATCTGCGTGTCTATTCCGGTTCTCTCAACAGCGGTGAAGCGGTCATGAATTTCACCCGCGGTCAGCGCGAGCGCATCGGGCGCCTGCTCGAGATGCACGCCAACCAACGGAAGGATCTGACCAGGATTCAGGCCGGAGATATCGTGGCAGCGGTCGGACTCAAGAAGGTCTTCACCGGTGACACACTGGCGGCTGAGTCGTTCCCCGTTTTGCTTGAGCAGATTCGCTTCCCCGAAACCGTCATATCGGTGGCGATTGAACCCAAGACTCAGGCTGACATGGCCAAGCTCGCCATGGTGCTGCAGTCCCTGATGGACGAAGATCCGACGTTCAAGGCCCACACTGACGCTGACACGGGTGAAACGATCATTGCCGGCATGGGCGAGCTGCATCTCGAGATCATCGTTGATCGCATCGTGCGCGAATTCGGGGTGAAAGCTTCGGTTGGCAAGCCGCAAGTGGCGTATAAAGAAGGCATCCGCCGTCAGGCACGTGCTGAAGTGCGCCATGTCAAGCAGCTTGGCGGCCATGGGCAATACGGCCATGTCATTATCGAGATCGAGCCTCTGCCCCGTGGCGGTGGTTTCGAATTCGTTGATGAAACCAAGGGCGACGATGTGCCCAAACAGTTTATCAAGGCGATCGAGCAGGGTTGTCGCGATGCTTTGAATGACGGCGCACTGGCTGGGTTCACGGTCGTCGACGTGAAGGTCCGGCTGCTGGGCGGTTCAAGTCATCCGGTGGACAGCTCTGACATCGCTTTCAAGATTGCCGGGTTCGAGGCCATGAAGAAGGGCCTGACCTCGGCATCTCCCGTCCTGCTCGAGCCGGTCATGAAGGTCGAGATTGAAACCCCTGATCAATACATGGGTGATGTCATCGGCAACATGAATGCCCGGCGCGGCAAGATTCTCAATGTCATGATGCGCGATGACGTGCGGGTCATTGACTGCACGGCTCCCCTGGCCGACATGTTCGGGTATTCGACCCAGCTGCGGTCGTTGACCCAGGGCCGAGCCACGTATTCGATGGAACTGCTTCACTATGAAGAGGTTCCCGATGATGTTGCCCAGCGAACACTGGGAGCCTGGGGATATCGCCCGCAGGCCGCTCAACAAGCGGTCGCCGGGTGATGGCGGGGTCACCCGCGAACCCAGGCGGCGGGTGGCTATAACACGGTATAAGAACTCCGAAGGAGGAAGTTGGTAGTATGGCGAAACAGAAGATGCGGTTGACGCTCAAGGCGTTCGACCACCGGCTGCTCGATCAGTCCGTGGTTCGCATTTGCGACACGGTTAAGCGCACGGGCACGCGTATTTCCGGTCCGGTTCCCCTGCCGACCGAGATTCGCAAGTACACCGTGCTGCGGTCACCGTTTGTGAACAAGGATTCCCGCGAACAGTTCGAAATGCGGATTCACAAGCGCAACATCGATTTGTACAGTCCCTCAAC
>CAYYIY010000076.1:10236-23399 GCA_964472075.1 uncultured bacterium
TCTCATTAACATGTACCTGCCCTCAGGCGTGAACATTGAGATCAAGATGCTGTAAGGGAAGAGGAGGACACCATGGCCGTTAAGGCGATTTTGGGAACGAAGATTGGCATGACTCAGATTTTTTCCGAGACCGGCGATGTTATCCCGGTCACCGTGATCAGCGCCGGCCCCTGCACCGTGATTCGCAAGGGCGAGAAGGCTGTCCAGGTCGGGTATCGCGAAATCAACAAGGATTCCGTTTCCCGTCTGTTGAACAAGCCGCTGCGCATGATGTTTGAAAAAGCCGGTGTGAAGCCGTTCCGCATTGTCCGGAACCTTCCCGCCGATGATACGTCCTCGGTTGAAACCAACACCGAAATTACGGTTTCGATGTTCAAGGCCGGCGACATGATCGATGTGATCGGCACGAGCAAGGGCAAGGGCTTTGCCGGTGCCATGAAGCGCCACAACTTCGGTGGCGGCCCGGTCACACACGGTCAGTCCGACAGAACCCGCGCCACGGGTTCGACCGGTTCCGGTCAGAATGCCAGCCGCTGCTGGAAGGGCAAGCGCCTTCCCGGTCAGTTGGGCAATGTTCGCAAGACCATCAAGGGACTGCGGGTTGTCAAGGTTGATGAGCAGAAGCACCTGCTCCTGGTGAAGGGGTCGATTCCCGGCGCCAAGAACGGCCTTGTGATCATTCGCCAGGCCCGCTAGGGGAGTGAGAAATGGAACTCAAGAAATACAACATGTCCGGTAAAGAAGTCGGTCGGGTTTCGGTGCGCGACGAGATCTTCGCCGCCGCCAACGACCTTTCCGTTCATCCGCAGACGATCACTGATGTCGTAAAGGCCCAGTTGGCCAACGAACGTCAGGGAACCGTCAGCACCAAGACCCGCTCATTCGTGCGCGGCGGCGGTCGCAAACCCTGGAGACAGAAGGGCACCGGTCGCGCTCGTCAGGGTTCGACCCGTTCTCCGATCTGGCCCGGCGGCGCCTGCGTTTTCGGTCCTCTGCCGAAAGTGTATGACCTGCGCCCCCCGAAGAAGATGGTCGACAAGGCCCTCAAGGGCGTTCTGACCAACAAGGCGAGTGAAGATCTGGTTCGCGTTGTCGAGAATCTGTCGCTTGAAACCGGCAAGGCTCGCGATGTGCGCAACCTGCTCAAGAGCTTCAAGCTGGCCAAGGCGCTTCTGGTCGTGACTGAAATCACCGAAACCGCCAAGCGCGCGGCGTCCAACCTTCCCAATGTGAAGCTGGTCACCCCGATGGGTGTCAACGTCGTCGATCTGCTGCGCTACAAGCACCTGGTGATCTCCGACAAGGCCGTCACCAAGCTGGAGGAGGCATTGAAATGAGAACCCCCCAAGACGTCATCCTGCGCCCCATCGTGTCCGAAAAGAGCTACAGTCGCATGGCTGATAAGATCTACCAGTTCCGCGTGGCCAAAGACGCGAACAAGGAAGAGATCAAAGCTGCCGTCGAAACTCTGTTCAAAGTTCGGGTGGAAAAAGTGAACACCATTCATGTGCATCCCAAGGCGAAGCGCCGCGGCGTGTTTCAGGGTTTCACCTCCTCCTGGAAGAAGGCGATCGTCCGCATCAACTCGGCCGACTCCATCGCCTTCTTCGAAGGCATTTCCTGAGATAGCGACTAGAGGAGCATCCTATGGGTATTAAAACGTATCGTCCCTATACTCCGTCCCGCCGCTTCATCACCGGCTTCACCTTCGAGGAACTCTCCGAAGTTAAACCCGAAAAGTCGTTGATCGAGCTTCTGCACCGCTCGGCCGGCCGCAACCATCACGGCCACCTGACCGCTCGTCATCGTGGCGGCGGCAACAAGCGGTTCTACCGCATCATTGACTTCCGGCGCGAAAAAGACGGCATTCCCGGCGTCGTCGCTTCGATCGAATACGATCCGAACCGCACCTGCCGCATTGCCCTGATCAACTATCGCGACGGCGAGAAGCGCTACATCATCGCTCCAGAAGGTCTGAAGGTTGGCATGGAGCTGTTGAGCGGTCATGAAGCTGACATCACCACCGGCAACTGCCTGACCCTGAAGGACATCCCGGTCGGTTCGCAGATTCATCATATTGAAATGCGCCCCGGCAAAGGTGCCCAGATGGTTCGGTCAGCCGGTACCGTTGCTCAGCTGGCTGGTAAAGAAGGCGACTACGCGCAGATCCTGCTGCCTTCCGGTGAAATGCGCCGTGTTCTGCTGACCTGCCGCGCCGTTATCGGCCAGGTCGGAAACATTGAACACATGAACATTTCGCAGGGCAATGCGGGTCGCAACCGCCATCGCGGCTGGCGTCCGTATGTTCGCGGCTGTTCCATGAACCCCTGTGATCACCCGCACGGCGGCGGCGAAGCCTGTAACCCGATCGGTCGTGTTCCAGTCTCTCTGTGGGGGCAGCCTTCCAAGGGCTATAAGACCCGCAAGAAGAAGAACGCCTCCAACAGACTCATCATTTCTCGGCGCAAGAAGTAAAGGGAGAGAACCATGGCCAAGAAAGCACCTTTTGTTGATCCTAGACTTTTGAAGCGGATTGTGGACATGAACAAGTCGGGTGAGAAACGACAGATTCGCACCTGGTCTCGCACTTCCACGGTCTATCCTGAGATGATCGGGCACACGATTGCGGTCCACAACGGTCGCAAGCATGTTCCGGTCTTCGTTACCGAGAACATGGTGGGTCATAAGCTGGGCGAATTCGCCCCGACCCGCACCTTCAAGGCTCACGGCGGTTCCGGCGAGAAAGCCGCGGCCGTTGCCAAGTAATAAGGGGAATCAGTTATGTTGCGATTGGTTGGAGTAAATATTCCCGATGACGTTGATGTTTTCAGCGGTCTGCGGATGATCAAAGGGCTGGATACCAAGCACAGCCGCACCCGCATCGAACGCATTCTGACCCAGGCTCGCCTGTTCAGCTACAAAGAAGATGAGTCAGGCAAGAAGGTCAAGGTGTACCCGAAGGTCGGCGACCTCAGCTGGACCGAGAAGAAGCGTCTGATCAATCTGGTCGATGTGCCTCGCGCCGTGGTTCGCAATGTGCGTATGAGCCCGACCAAAGTTCGCCTGGTTGCTGACGCGATTCGCGGCAAGCACGTCGACGAAGCTCTGGCGATTCTGCAGTTCACGCCCAAGGCAGCCGCTCCGGTTCTGCACAAGCTGCTCAAATCAGCGATCGCCAATGCCGGCAACAATCATGAACTGAAGGCGAGCAACCTGTTCGTTGCGAAGATCATGGTTGACGGCGGCACCACGATGCGTCGGTTCATGGCTCGCGCTCGCGGCCGTGCCTGCCGCATTCGCAAACGCACCTGCTCCGCGGTCATCGTGTTGCGCGAAAAGTTCGTGATGCCCAAAGCCGCTCCGGCGAAGGCCGCCGGCACTGACGCCAAGCAAGCCGCTCCGAAGGCCGCCAAACCGGCCAAGTCCACTGCCAGCAAGGGTACTGCTACCAAGGCGCGGCAGAAGAATACCGTTGAGGGAGGGAAGTAAGTCATGGGTCATAAAGTAAATCCGGTTGGCCTGCGCCTGGGCATCGTTCGCACCTGGGATTCCCGCTGGTATGGCAAGAAAACCGAATATGCCACGTTCCTGCACGAAGATCTCAAGATCCGGGACTTCATCGATCAGAAGCAGTTTCGCCGTGAAGGGATCAGCCGCATCGAGATCGAGCGCAAGTCGAACACCAAGGTTAAGGTGACGATTCACACGGCGAAGCCGGGCGTCATCATCGGCCGTGGCGGCGAACGCGTCGACACGCTGAAGAAAGATCTGGAAAAGCTGACCAACAAGACGGTGTTCCTGAACATTCAGGAAATCAAGCACCCCGACATGGAAGCGAAGCTCATCGCCGAGAACATCGCTCTGCAGATTGAAAAGCGCATCTCTCATCGCCGCGCGACCAAGCAGGCGATTCTGCGCGCGATCCGCGGCGGCGCTCAGGGCATCAAGGTGACCTGCTCGGGACGTCTGGGTGGCTCGGAAATCGCTCGTGTCGAATGGAACCGCGAAGGCCGCGTGCCTCTGCACACTCTGCGCGCCGACATCGATTATGCTACTGAAACCGCGATCACAACCTTCGGTACCGTCGGTGTCAAGGTGTGGGTATTCCGTGGCGAAAAGATCGGCAAGGCCGCTCAGCGCGAAACCAGTGGTGGTGCGCGCGAGAACCAGTTCTAAGGAGGAAATGCCGTTATGTTGATTCCGGCACGAACCAAATATCGCAAACAGCAACGCGGGCGCATGCGCGGCCTAAGTAAAGGCGCAAAGTATCTGGCGTTCGGTACCTATGGTCTGCAGGCTCTTGAATGCTGCTGGCTGACCGCGAACCAGATCGAAGCCGCTCGTAAGGTTATCACTCGCACCGTCAAGCGCGCGGGCAAAATGTGGATCCGCGTGTTCCCTGACAAACCGGTCTCGAAGAAGCCTCTCGAAACCCGCATGGGCAAGGGAAAAGGTGCCCCCGAATACTGGGTCGCCGTGGTCAAGCCCGGCCGCATCCTGTTCGAACTGGAAGGCGTTCCGGAAGGTCTGGCCAACGAGTCTCTCGATCAGGCTGCCCGCAAGCTGCCGATCCGCACCCAGATCATTACCACGAAGACTGAAGGAAGAGTCGCATGAAAAACCGTGAAAACTACGCTGAATTGAACGAACAGGAACTGCAGGACAAGTACAAGCACTTCAAGGAAGAACTGTTCAATCTGCGGTTTCAGGTAGTCACCGGCCAGCTCGCAAACCCGGCCCGCATTCGCCTGGTTCGGCGCAACATCGCTCGCGTCCAGACTCATCTGAACAAGCTCGTCAAAGATCGCGTTCAGAAGAATCTGAAGACCGAGTATGAAGCGCTGGTCAAAGAGAAGAACATTGATCCCAAGCTGGTTCCCCTGAAAGAACGTCTGGCGCTGCTGCGCCACAAGCTTAGCGAGCAGGCTCAGGCGGTCAAGCGCGAGATTCGCCGCGAGATGGATGCCAAGATGGAGCAGCTGATGAAGTCGCTTCGCGAGTCCGTTTCCAAGCGTCTGCGTGAGAGCAAGGGCAAAGACGAGGAAGCCGCTCTGCGTGCAACTTCGCAGCGCCTGCGCGACCCGAAGTTCTCTGTCAGGCAGAAGTTTCTTGACAAACTGAGTTCCATGGGTTTAAATGAGGCTTCTCAACTCAAGGTTCTCAAGGAAAACAAGCGCGCCCGGCTGGCGAAGCTCGAAGAAATTCGGCTTCTTCAGATCGAACTGACTGCCGGCCGTCTCCCGTTCTAAAGGAGTTAGGAAATGGAAAAGAAACAGGAAGTACGCCGCAGCCGAATCGGCCGGGTGATCGCTGACAATACCGCTCAGACCATCAAGGTCCAGATCGAAGGCCTCGTCAAGCACCCCCGCGTTCACAAATACGTCAAGCGCAATCAGACCATCGTGGCTCATGACCCCGCCGAGGCGGCTGGTCTGGGCGATCTGGTCAAGATTGAAGAGTCGCGCCCTTTCAGCAAGACCAAGCGATGGATCCTTCGCGAAGTCATCGAAAAAGCGACCGGAAAAGTCAAAGATCTGGTGAAGGAGGCTACAGATGATTCGTCAAGAATCGACGCTTAAAGTTGCTGACAACACCGGTGCCAAAGAATTGCTCTGCATCCGGGTTACCGGCGGGAGCAACCGGGTGTACGGCACCCTGGGCGATGTCGTCGTTGCTTCGGTGAAAGACGCCATTCCCGATGGTACCGTGAAGCGCAAGGAAGTTGTTCGGGCGGTCATCGTCCGGACCAAAAAGGAATATCGGCGTCCGGATGGCAGCTTCATTCGCTTTGATGACAATGCGGCCGTCATTATCGGCACCGACGGGAACCCGAAGGGTACCCGCATTTTCGGGCCGGTTGCCCGCGAACTGCGCGAGAAGGCGTTCATGAAGATCATCTCGCTCGCGCCTGAGGTCATCTAAGGAGTCGGAGTATGTTGAAAACCGTGAAGGCCCGCCGGGCCGTTAAGCATCCACATGTCAAGAAAGACGATACGGTCGTAGTTCTCTGGGGTGACGACTCCGGAAAGAAGGGCCGTGTTCTCGAAGTCAACCCCGACAAGGGCACTTGCGTGGTTGAAGGCGTCAATACCGTGAAGCGGCATCAGAAACCGACCAAGAAGATCGGCAAGGGTGGCATCATCTCCAAAGAGCATTCCATCCCGCTGAGCAAAGTGGCTCTGTTCTGTGCCAAGTGCAATGATACGACTCGCGCTTCCTTCGTCAGCCATGACAAGGAAATCTCCCGCGTTTGTGTCACCTGCAAGGAACCCATCGGCCGGAAATAAGGCTGAAGGGTAGAAGAAACTATAAGGAGTTTCAGCATGGCGACGACGAAGACGAAGTCTCTTCCAAGGCTGAAAGAGAAGTACGTCAAAGATGTGGTTCCTAAAATGAAGGAATCGTTCGGGTATAAGAACGGCATGGCCGTTCCCCGGATCTCAAAAGTAGTGTTGAATATGGGCGTGGGGGCTGCCACCCAGAACAGCAAGCTGCTCGATCAGGCTGCTGCGCATCTGACCACCATTGCGGGTCAGAAGCCCGTGATCACCCGTGCGCGCAAGTCCATTTCGAACTTCAAACTGCGCGCGGGCGTTCCGATCGGCTGCTGCGTGACACTGCGCGGCGACCGGGCGTTCTATTTCCTCGACAAGCTGTTCAATATCGTGGTTCCGCGTATTCGCGACTTCCGCGGTTTGAATCCTCGCGCCTTTGATGGTCGGGGCAACTACAGCATCGGTCTGGTGGAACAGCTGGTTTTCCCCGAGATCAAATATGACACCGTCGAGAAGGTCCAGGGCATGAACATCACGATCGTGACGACGGCCAAGACCGACGGCGAGGCTCGCGAACTGCTGGCACAGCTTGGGTGCCCGTTCCGCAAGAAATAAGGAGTTGGTATGGCAAAAAAATCACTGGTAACGAAATGGGCGCGCATCCAGGAAGGCAAAGTCAAATTCTCGACTCGCCGGTACAACCGCTGTCATATCTGCGGTCGTCCCCGTGGCTATATGCGCGATTTCCAGATGTGTCGCATTTGCTTCCGGAATCTCGCGGCCCGTGGTCAGATTCCCGGCGTAACGAAATCGAGTTGGTAGGAGTAGCGGAACATGAGCATGACTGATCCTATTGCTGATATGCTGACCCGGATTCGCAACGCGAACCAGATGAAGCACGAAACCTGCGAAATGCCTTCATCCAAGATGAAGATCGAGATCGCCAAGATTCTCAAGCGGGAAGGCTACATCCGGGATTTCCGGTATTACAAGTTTCAAAACAAGTTCAACCTGAAGATCTTCCTGAAGTATGGTGAGAAGCAGACCCGCGTTCTGAGCGGTTTGAAGCGCATCTCCATGCCTGGTCGCCGCGTATATGTCGGCCAGCAGAAGCTTCCGAAGGTTCTCGGCGGGCTGGGTGTCGCGATTCTGACGACCCCCCGCGGCATCATGACTGACAAAGAAGCACGCAAAGCCAATTGTGGCGGCGAAGTTCTCTGTCACGTCTGGTAAGAAGGGGAGGCACACAACATGTCACGCATCGGTAGACTTCCCATTACGATCCCTTCCGGGGTCGAGGTGAATATCGCCGGTCGTCATATTTCGGTGAAGGGCCCGAAGGGCACGCTGCAGTATGACATCCCGGAACAGATTCACGTCAAGAAAGACAAAGACCATCTGGTCTTCGACATGGGCGACTCCAAGGAACGCAACGTTCGCTGTCTGTTCGGCCTGGCTCGCAGCCTGGTTAACAATATGGTGATCGGCGTTACCAAAGGGTACACCCGCGAGCTCGAGATCGTCGGCACCGGGTACAAAGCCAAGCAGGACGCCCCCAACAAGATCACGCTGACCATCGGGTATTCTCATCCGGTCGTCATCGAGTCGCCGAAAGACGTGTCGCTGAAGGTTGAAGGCAACGGTCAGCGCATCATCGTTCACGGCATCAACAAACAGGTGGTCGGTCAGATCGCCACCGACCTGCGCGGCGTGAAACCGCCCGAACCCTACAAGGGCACGGGTATCCGCTTCGTGGGCGAAAAGATCAAGATGAAGGAAGGCAAGAAGCTCGCCGCCTAATGCCGGCCAGCGAAGGAGTGAGTTATGAGTTTAACCAGTCATAAAAAAGAACAACGCGTTCGTCGGCATAAACGCAGTCGCTTCTACTTCTCCGGAAGCTCCGAACAGCCTCGGCTGGCGGTTTTCCGAAGCCTGAAGCATATCTACGTCCAGGTTATCGATGACGTAAAGGGCGTCACCATCTGCTCGGCCAGCACCCTCGAAAAGGATATGCGCGAACAGAAGGTGAACGGCGGCAACAAGACCGGTGCCAAAGCCATCGGTACTCGCATCGCAGAGCGGGCCCTGGCGAAGGGCGTCACCCACGTCGTGTTTGATCGTGGTGGCTTTCAGTACCACGGTCGGGTGAAGGAACTGGCCGAAGCCGCCCGTCAGGCCGGCTTGAAATTCTAGGAGGAGAAGCCCCCATGGCAGAACAACGAAATGATCGCCGGCGTGGTCGCGAACAGGCTGCTGCCGTCGAAAGCGAATTCATCGAAAAGATCGTCTCCGTTAATCGCGTCAGCAAGACTGTTAAGGGCGGCAAGCACTTTGGCTTCTCCGTTCTGGTCTGCATCGGCGATGGCAAAGGCCGGATCGGCATGGCCCTCGGGAAAGCGAAAGCGGTTCCTGATGCGGTTCGCAAAGGTCTGGAACGCGCCAAGAAGATGATGATCACGGTTCC
The DNA here is from genome assembly GCA_964472075.1 of uncultured bacterium. Lineage (GTDB taxonomy): Bacteria > Muiribacteriota > Ozemobacteria > Ozemobacterales > Ozemobacteraceae > CAYYIY01. The sequence goes on from CAYYIY010000076.1 coordinate 18,976, forward strand.
CCTGTATCAGGGTACCATCACGCACCCCTTCATCGGTAAATTCGGAGCCACCGAAGTCGTCCTGCGGCCAGCCGCTCCCGGTACCGGTGTTATCGCCGGCGGCGCGGCCCGCGCGATTCTCGAAGCTCTGGGCGTGAAGGACATTCTGTCCAAGCGTCTGGGCAGCTCCAATGCCGTGAACGTGGCCAAGGCCACCATGGATGCTCTCACCAAGCTCCGCAACGTGGCTGATGTGGCCAAGATGCGCGGCATTCCGGTGAAGCAGGTTCTCGAAGGCTAGGAGACTACCCATGTCAGAGAAACAACTCACCGTAAAACTGATCAAAAGCTTTATCGGCACGACCGATCGGCAGCGGGCTACCCTGCGCGCCCTCGGGTTTCGGCGGATGAATCAGGTTGTGACCCACAAGGCCTCTCCGGCCGTGTTGGGCATGATCAACATGATGCAGCGCTGGCTGGAAGTTAAATAAGGAGTATTCCTCATGCCGAAGCGGGAAACAAAGAAAACCGAAGCAACCCCCCAAGCGGAATCCACCAAGGTCATCACCCTGGGGAATCTGCGCTCGGCCCCCGGCTCAACTCACCGCATCAAGCGCATTGGTCGCGGTAAAGGTTCCGGGCATGGTAACAAATCGACGCGCGGCGGCAAGGGTCAGACCGCTCGCTCGGGTAAACCGCATCCGTATGCTGGATTTGAAGGCGGCCAGATGCGTCTGGTGCGCATCATGCCCAAGCGCGGGTTCACCTCACCGCATCGCGTGGAATTCCACGTGGTCAACCTGGAAGACCTGGAACTGTTCGATGCCGGTTCCCTTGTCACTCTGGAAATGATGCTCCAGAAGGGTCTGATCAAGAAGATGAACATGCCTGTGAAGGTTCTGGGTCGTGGCGAACTGAAGAAAGCCCTGACCGTGCAGGCCAACAAGTTCTCTGATTCAGCCCGGGCCAAGATCGAAAAGGCCGGTGGCAAGGTGGAGGTGATCTGAGGTGTTCCAGAGCTTAGCCAACTCGATGAAGATCCCGGAACTCCGGGATCGAATCCTCTTTACCCTGGGAATGATCGTCGTATTCCGCATCGGAACTCACATTCCGACCCCGGGCATCGACGCCAAGCTGTTGACCCAGGCACTGCCGAATTCCGAACTGTTCAGCTTCCTGAACATGTTTTCGGGCGGCGCCCTGCGCCGTTTTTCGGTCTTCGCCCTCGGCATTGCGCCCTACATCAATGCCTCGATCATCATGCAGCTGCTCGTCTACGTCATTCCCTACCTCGAGCACCTTGCCAAGGAAGAAGGGGAAGAGGGTCGCAAGATTATCAGCCAGTATACTCGTTACGGCACCGTGTTGATCGGTGCTCTGCAGGCGTTCGGCATTACGTTCATGCTCGAGCGCTACGGCGTGGTACCGAACCCCGGACTCGGGTTCAAGTTGCTCGCGGTAACGACACTGACGGCTGGAACAGCGTTCATCATGTGGCTGGGCGAACAGATGACCAATCGTGGTATCGGCAACGGTATCTCGATTCTGATCTCAGCTGGTATTCTTGCCGGGCTCCCGGAAGCGATCGCTCATCAGATCGCGCTTTTCACCGGGAACGCGCACGACGTCGTGAAGATGATTCTGTTGCTGGTCATTGCGATCAGCGTCATCATGGGCATCGTCTACGTGCAGGACGGGGTGCGCAAGATCCCGGTGCAGTATGCGAAGCGCGTGGTCGGTCGCCGGGTCTACGGCGGGCAGAACACCTTCATTCCTCTGCGTGTGAACCAGGCCGGTGTTATTCCGGTCATCTTTGCCAGTTCGATTCTGCTGTTCCCCAGCATGATCGCCAGCTGGTTGCAGAGCCTCGAATCGCTTGAGGGCGTGGTGCAGAACCGGTTCGTGTTCTGGTTGTTGAATATCTTCAACTACAACAGCTGGACCTACATGGTCATCTACGCTCTGATGATTATCTTCTTCACCTACTTCTACACAGCGATCACGTTCAACGTCCAGGAACTGTCGGATAACATGAAGAAATACGGCGGGTTCATTCCCGGGATTCGCGCCGGTCGCCCGACCGTCGACTACCTCGAACGAACTCTATCTCGCGTAACCCTCGCGGGTGGTATCTTTCTCGCGGTCGTCTCCGTGATTCCGACGATTCTGGTGAAGGCGATGAATGTCCAGTTCTACTTTGGTGGAACGGCGCTTCTGATCGTTGTCGGCGTAGCCATGGATACCATGCGGCAGCTTGAAAGCCACCTGGTCACCCGCCACTACGAAGGCTTCATGAGGAAGAAGGGTCTGCGGTAAGCCATGGGTGGAACGAAACTGAACTTGATCCTTCTCGGCCCCCCCGGGGCCGGGAAGGGCACCCAGGCCAAAATGCTGGTTGACCGGTATCATATTCCACAGGTTTCGACCGGCGATCTGCTGCGCGCTGAAATTGCCAACCAGACGGAACTGGGCAAGAAGGCGCAGACGTTTGTGCAGTCGGGCGGTCTGGTTCCGGATGAGCTGGTCATGTCCATGCTGCTGCAGCGCATCCAGCAGGCTGATTGCCGGCAGGGTTTCATTCTTGATGGGTTTCCGCGCACGGTGAAGCAGGCGGAGAACCTGGAAAAGTCGCTCAATGACAAAGGCGAGAAGATCGTCGGTGTGTTGTGCGTCCAGGTTCCCGACGAGTCCTTGCTTGAGCGCCTTACTGGCCGCCGCATCTGTCGCGGGTGCAGCGCCAGTTTCCATGTCACCTTTTCGCCGCCGAAGAAAGACGGGGTTTGCGACCACTGTCAGGGCGAGCTGTATCAGCGCAAGGACGACAGCCGGGAAGTCATCGCAAACCGGCTCAAGGTCTACCACGAGCAGACCAGTCCGCTGATTCAGTTCTACCAGGGTCGCAAGCTGCTGCATGCCATTGACGGTCTTGGAAAAATCGACGTGATTTTTTCCAAAATGTGTGATATACTAGACGTTCTAAAATCGCATTGATCCCGTTGAAAACCAAAGCAGAGCTTGAAACCATGCGGGAGAACGGCCTTCTCCTCAGTGGAATCCTGGAAGGCGTCAAGCGCATGATTCGCCCGGGAGTCACGACCCTGGAGCTGGACCAGCATCTGGAGTCGGAGATTCGAAAAGGCGGCGCCGTTCCGGCGTTCAAGGGGTATCGCGGGTATCGCGCCAGTCTGTGCGCGAGTGTGAATGAAGAGGTGGTGCATGGCATACCTTCATCCAGGCGTCGCCTGAAGGAAGGGGACATCATCAGTCTCGATGTTGGTTTGAAAAAACAAGGATTGTTTTCGGACATGGCGGTCACGGTGCCGGTCGGGAAGGTGTCGCGCGACGTTCAGGAGTTCCTGCGGATCTCGGAAGAGTCCTTGTGGGAAGCCATTAAGAACGTGAGACCCGGGAAGCGGGTCGGCGATCTCTCTCATGCGGTGCAGAGTTACGTTGAGCGTCATGGGTACTCCGTAGTGCGTGATTACGTCGGTCACGGCGTTGGAAGGCAGTTGCACGAAGAGCCGGTCATTCCGAACTTCGGTCCTCCACATGTAGGGCCGCGGCTGGAAGTGGGAATGGTCCTCGCCATCGAACCCATGGTGAACGTGGGTGGCTACGAAGTGGAAGTGCTGGATGACGGGTGGACGGTGGTAACGGCCGATGGCAGTTTATCGGCGCATTTCGAACATTCGGTGGCGGTGACGGAAGAAGGGCCGTTGGTTCTGACTCTGCCGACCGGTACCGAAGGGCAATTAAGGGAGAAGGTTCGTACGGATGTCAAAAGCTGACACGATTCAAGTTCCGGGCAAAGTGCTCGAGCCGTTGCCGAACGCCATGTTCAAAGTCGAACTGGAAAACGGCCATGTGGTTCTCGCGCACATATCGGGAAAGATGCGGATGAACTACATCCGGATCCTCCCCGGTGATAAAGTCACCGTGGAGCTTACTCCCTACGATCTTTCCCGAGGTCGGATCATCTATAGGTTTAAATAACCATCTGGGTTTTATTCAGGAGGCCAGTCGTGAGGGTACGTGCATCAGTAAAGAAGGTTTGTGAAAAGTGTAAAGTGATCAAGCGGCGCGGTGTCATTCGCGTCATCTGCGAGAATCCCCGGCACAAGCAACGCCAGGGCTAAACAGGAAGGAGTTACGATATGGCTCGTATAGCAGGCGTTGATTTGCCCCGGGACAAGCGGATTGAAGCCGCTCTGCCCTACATCTACGGAATCGGGCCCACCCGAGCCCGTGACATTTTGAAGAAGACCGGTATCAACCCGGACGTTCGCGTGAAGGCGCTGACGGAAGATCAGATCGACATGCTGAAGAAGCTGATCGATCGCGATTATCGCGTCGAAGGCGACCTGCGCCGCGAAGTGTCCCAGAACATCAAGCGCTTGATGGATATCGGTTGTTATCGTGGTATTCGTCATCGCAAGGGTCTGCCT
>CAYYIY010000077.1:0-23049 GCA_964472075.1 uncultured bacterium
CAGTGCTCATTTTTCAAAAATCCGACACGAAAATGCGGTACGTGGGGAAAGTGCGATAAGTATAACAAAACTACTTTCGCTCGCATTCGGAGGTCCTCGACAGCTTCATGGGCAAGGCACACAAGAGACTCAGCTTTTTTCATGCCACAAGAGTAAGCGACATCCCATGGGAACAGGGTATTTACAGTCAGTTACGCCTGGAGAGACTTAACCTTTATAAACAGGAGTAGAAGCGTTATCCGGGATGCATCACGCGAATTCGATTGAATTTTTCACGATAGACATCAAGTTCATCCAGAGTCATGGCTCGCGGTCGAAGGTAATACTGCTGCTTATGTTGCACCGGGTCAAGATCGATCTCTCCGCGCCACAATTCGTTCGAATTGAAATTCCCGAGCAGCAGCCCCTCCCTCATGGCTTGTTCAAAAACCTTTGTACCCGGGAACGGAATCAGATTGAATACGTAGTTGAGATCGGCATCAAGTTCGATGAGGAGATCATAGGTGTCTTGAAGTGTTTCTTTCGTTTCCTCCGGGAAGCCCATGATGCACATCGTGCTGACCCGCATTCCGTTACCCTTCAGCAGCTTCTTTGCACGGAAGATCTGCTCTCGGGGAAGGTTCTTCCCAATGATTGTGTTCCGCATGCGATCGTTTCCATGTTCCACCGGCAACCGAGCAAAAACGCATCCCGCCCTGCCTAGTGCAGCAGCGATATCTTCATCAACCGTGCCCAGGTATAAGCCGCATGTCGGCTCAAACTGAATGTCGAGTTTGCGACGCAGAATTTCGTCACAGATTTCCATGACATGTTGCTTGTTGAGATTCACGTTGTCATCAATGAAACCAAAATAGTTCATGCCGAAATCGCGGTTCAACATTTCAATTTCATCGACCACAACTTTCGGTGAGCGCATGCGGAACGTTCGTCCCATTGTTTTATGACAAGCACAGAAGTTGCAGTTGAATGGGCAACTGCGGGAGGTCAGGATGGGAATGGAAAGTTTGATATCGAACTTTTTCGGGTTATGCCAGCTGCTGTGATCCGAATAGTATTTTTCAAGATCGATGAGATCCCAGGCAGCCGTTGGCAGTTCGTCAAGATTTGCGATATACGTCTGCCGAGGATTAACCACGATTTCTTCTCCACAACGAAATGCAAAAGCCTGAATCTTCCTTAGACGTTCCGGCTGTCTATCGCCAATGGCTTTTGCCAACTCAACAACTTGTTCCTCTCCCTCGCCGAGAACTACGGAATCAATCGATTTACAGTGGGTGAGAATATCCTCAGCAAAGAGAGTCGGATGAGCTCCGCCAACCGTAAAATGAATTCGAGGATATGTGTGCCGCAACGCTTCTGTCGCTTTGACAATGAATGGGAAGTGCTGGCTGACAAAGCAATTGAAACCAATAATCGCTGGATCGGTTTGATGAATTTGTTCCTGAATGAGATGAAGGTCCCACGCATCAGTCGGCTGACCATCGGGAATAGGATGAACCGATAAATCGAGAATGGTGGGGGCAAACCCGGCTTTGCGCAGACTTGCCGCGAGATAGAGCGCGGGAACTGGAATGGTTCCTTTTGAATCCTGCATCCAGTCTAGTTTTCTGCAACAGACAATCAATACATTCATCTCGTTTGCTCCGGTAGATTTAACCTTCTTGGGCCAACATGGACATCTGATAACTCGATTCGTTTCTATTCATAGAAACAGGTTGTTGCTGTAAGTCGATGTACTAACTTTCAAGAGATGGTACAAGTGCATTGGAAACTAAGATCGAGTTGGCTGCCCACAGGCGGTCACGCCCCGTGTAGAGAAATGGCACGATGTCCCAGAGGGTGTATCCGTCTCCAGCACTTTTCATGAACGACAGCAAATCAGCGAAATCCGTTTGTCCGTCATAGCATTCGGCAAAGGTTGTCTCCAGATAGATGAATCGAATAGCCCCCTGCTTCAACAGAGAGTGCGCACCTTTGAGAACACCGAGCTCCGCGCCCTGAACATCAATTTTCAGGATATCAATGACTCTGACATCATGGTCTTGACAGTAGGAATCGAGCATATCAGCTTGTACTGTTACCAGTTCGAAGTCATACTTATGTTCCGTGCTGATTTGTTGAAGACGCTTTGTAGGCGGCAGCAAAGAGGCCACTTCCGGTACTCGCGTCGCATGAAACGAAACGGCTCCGGCGTGGTCGGAGAGAGCCAGCTGTTGGATGGTCACCCCATCGCAACGCCCCCAGGTTGATTGCAAACGCTGATAAGTCGAAGGATTAGGCTCAAAGGAATGGATCCTGGACGTCGGCCAGGTTTCACGGAAGTGAGCGATACTCTGCCCGACGTTGGCGCCCACATCAAAGATCATGGGATTGATGATTCCTGCTTTTTGAACAAGGCGCTCGAGTCTGGAATAACACTCGTTCTCTCGCTCTTCCAGATACAATGTCTTCATCAATGGCTTCCTTCTGGGGCATGACGATCTCGAACAGGCATGCCGTGTTGCGTTGGTTTGAAGGTTATATGCAGCATGCGGCAATGGATAGTATACCTCAGATTTCGAGAACGGCTCCCCGGAAATTCAGTTGTTCCACGAGCATGCGCTTCATCTGAGAGATATGTGGCGAAGTCGGCAGGATCAGCCTGGTGTTTGGCGAAAGGTCGCGGATCAAATCCGGGTGTTCTATCTTGATCCCGCCGATGCTGCGTCCGAGCTTGGCGGGAGAACTATCGAACAGATGCTTGACCTGAGAGAGAAAGTCATGGCTTCCAAGTAAAAGCATCGCAAACTGTGACACTCCCCAGAGAGCGAGGTCGCCGGCCTGATGGAGAAGCTGCGAACCCGGCACGGGCGGCAACGGAAAGATCTGTGATTCAGATCTCGTCTCACTCTGCGTTTTCACACCGCAGTCCTCTTTCATCGTGCCGGTCAGGTAACAGCAGGTCGTATTCGGAAGCGCGCTGGAAAAGGATACGATTCCCTGTCGGAGTGTTTTGATATTCGACTGATGCGCCAGGGCAGAGAGACTGCGTGCATCGAAATAGGACAAATGTTCGAAATACAGTTCCGACCAACGCACCACGGCCGGGGGGAGGTATGCCGAAGCATCGGGGACTTCCAGATACATTACGGCGCGAGGGAAGAGACTCACCAACCGACCCAGAAGCGCACCAGGCGACAACAGGTGTTCAAGCACATGTGACAATACGACTGCTTGTACTTTCTCGGGAGACACACAGAGCAGGAAGTCTTCGAGAGAGGCATAGATCTCGAGATCATTCGCGACTCCCAGTTCTCGGCTTTTCCGGGAGGGTTCAATACCAATGCCATTGAAGCCTCGAGCACGACACTGAGCGACAAATCCCCCCTGGCCGCAGCCGAAGTCAACGATGACGGCCCCAGGGGGAAGGCACAGCTCGTCAATGATTCGATCGTAGCGTTCTGCATTGGCAGGAGTTGTGCCGCCGGAGCCGCCGAAGCTCGAAGCGGCGTAATGCTCATTGCAGCGGTAATACTGCTGCAACTGTGCGTCGGAAAACGAGACGTCGTCAAAGCGCATCGAGCAGTTGCCGCATTGAACGAGCGTTTTTTCTCCCGAGAGGTTCAGGTCATCAAATAAAGAGTATTTGAGACGCCCCAGAACATAACCAGCACGATGATTGCAGACAGGGCAGGCGCGAGTGGTCTCAATACGGTCAGTCATGAATTGCAGGTTTTCCAGAAGTTCGCGGCGTTCAACCCTGGACTCGACGCCGCAGCCAGCCCCCACGCGCTGCGCTTACCAATAACCGCGCGTCGATGGCATGATCAACCTCAAACTGCACGGCGCAGCCGTGACGGTCGTTGGGCGAGGTCGTTTTCAGGTACTGCAGATAGGCAGAGACAGCAGTCCGTGGATTATTGCCCTTGTCCCAGGGCCGATCGGTGAAAAAACCCGCCGGCATGTCTTCAACAATGGTATCGAAAACAACGCAATAACAGCCGGGCGTGACGAGCGGTGCGTATTTCTGGAGTTCCTGAAAAACATGGTCGTGCGTATGATTGGAATCGAGACAAACCATAACCCTCTTACGATCGCTGATTATGTTCTCGACAACCCGTACAATATCAGCACTGACGCTCGATCCGTCGATCAGGCGGAGACGCCTCATCAGCGGATGTTCCTGGAGTCGGCGGCGATTGTGGGCCCGAATGTCGATATCGATGCCGACGACAAAACCGTCGCCGCCCATCAGTTCGAGCATCGACGCATAGAAGACCAGTGAACCACCTCGAGCAACGCCGGTTTCGACAATGCAGTCGGGACGTGTTTCCCAGATGACTTCCTGAAGGGCAACAAGATCCTGGGGATATTGGATGATCGGAAGTCCCATCCAATCAAAATTGTAAGAATAGTGACTCTTGATGCTTTCAACAAGAAAGGACTCGGAGGCCTGTTGCAGCGACAAATTCCTGTGATATTCAGCCACACGTCGGCGCCGTTCGGCGAGGAACTGGGGATGGTCGTCCATGATTGTCTCCTGAGATGACGATGGTATGCCGATTCCGCATATCCGGCACAGCCGTTCGAGATCCGCGTCAGGCGGGAGAAGGCGAGCGTAATGTGCCGGTGCGCCTCGGGTGGCATATCGAAAGGATGCCGGGATGGAAAACCCCTCCTGACCGCGTGTCAGCAGATTCAAAGCGATGTCTTGTTCGGAATGACCGGTACAGGAAGAAAGAAAAAGATGGAACGGCGAGCCCGCTCGAACATGCTCAATCGGTTCCAGAACCAGCGCACGCGCTTTTTTCGTACAAGACAACAATTCGGAAAAAAGAGCATGGAAAAGCCTGACGCTGATGTCGATATGACACTCGTTCATGACGAAACGATGCCCTGCATCGGCCAGCTTCTGACGATAGGCCGGGTCGGTTGCCAGATGGTGGAGGGCTGCGGAAAACTCGTCAGGGGTATGGGCGACGATTCCGGTTTCGCCATGCCGTATCAACGCCTGCTCCGGCGGGTTGGCGAAAACGACGGGGACGGCCCCATAAGCCATGGCCTCTATGAGTACCTGCTCTCCGGTGCCATAGTGATGCGGCTCAAGAGGATAGGCAAACGCGTGCAGTCGCCGAAAGACCTGCCTGGCGTCGGTAACGGGGCCGAGAATATCGAAATGCTGAGCAACTCCCTTTTGGCGAGCACTTTCGCGGAGTTCTTCATGTGCCGGCCCGCCTGCAACGATACACGGTGTCGGGAGTCGCGCTTTGACACAAAGCTCCAGGAAGTCACGATGCATCTTCGCCGGCTCTACGGTGCCGAGATACCCGGCCTGAAACGGTGCCGACTTGTCCACGAGGCACTCAGCACCTTGGGGGATCCCTGCACAGCTGCGGATAACACGCAGACGTTGCTTTAATGTCTCCGACAGCCGCTGGACGACCGGAGCTTGTATTGAAGCGGATGTCGTGAAGACAAAGCGATCAGGAAGGTCGAACAGGGCGGGAAAGAACGATTGCGGCACATGATACCCATTCACGTGTGACCAGAAGGCCAGACGACAGGGCGGCAGCCCTTCATACAGAACCCGCATGAGCAGAGGATGATTCCACCAATGAACGAGAACGATATCGACGTTGTCAATGAGTCGACTGATCGCTTCACGATCGGCTTTCTCAACCCAGGGGATGTGCTGTTCTTCCAGAAATGAGCGAGACGGCAGATTGAGTGATTCGAGGGCAACGACCGAGTGAGCAAATCCGGCCTCGTCGGCATGGCGCTCGCGATACAACAAGGCTCGCACCACCGACCCCACCCCGCCGCCCATGTGCGGCAAGAGGTGCATAACGCGAGGAACATCGTGCTTCAATAGCGTCTCTCCTCGCTGAGTTGAGCGTAGACACTGCAGTAGCGGTGGATACCGTGTTTCATGCAGCGACTGCATAGAGGGGCTCGTTGCCGACGCTCAACGATGGTTTCGAGTGGGGTGTCCAAGAAGTTCTTCACCAGAGTGTTCCCCTCGGGATCATAAAACATCATGCAGGTCGACACCGACAGATCAGCGTTAATCATGATAACACGCAGAGCATCGCAAGGAAGAGCAGCCTCGGCTTTGGCTCGCCGCAAACCCTCGTCGATATCGACCAACAGCAGTTCGCGTGCACGGCAAGCGGGGGGCGGCAACGGGGTCCCTTCGGCATAGGCCAGCACATCATCCAGGGAAATGATATAGGCAGGCACAGGATGGAACTCGAACTGCAGCTGTCTGCAGAGTTCGGCGATGCGACCCTGCTGTTCCCCCACACTGTGGCGATACTGATGATAGTACAACTCGACTTTCATCTGGGGATTCAGTTCTTGCCGCAACTTTCCAATCTCATGAACGTGAGCAAGAAAAGTCGACCAGGTTCCGCCCGTATGCGTCAACTCATAGTTCTCACCGATACCGGAAACAGACAGCCTGAGACACTCGGGAAGTGCGCCGATGAGAGCGCGAAAGTCGGTTCTGTGATTCAGGTTACTCGAGAGCGAACAGAGAAAACCTTGTTCGCGAGCCAAGCGAATCATTGCCGGCAGTTCGGGGTTCAGTGTCGGTTCTCCCCATTGGTAGAGTTGCAGATTCCCCACAAACGGCGATTCCCGGCGAATCTTCTCGATAACCAGACGAAAGTTTTCGAGACTCATCAGGGCCGCGTTACGATCGGTCGGAAGTCGATCGGCACGCGGACACGAGATACAGCGAAGGTTGCAGACTCCGGACACTTCAACCGCATAGTCATGAGGTTTCAGGCGGCTGTAGGGGAGATAGTGCCTGCCGTCCTCGAAACCGCAGCCCTGAAGCAGCGAAGAGATCTCCCGTTCGAAGAAGAAAGCGGCGATGATGATGAAATAGTGATCCCGACTCGCGGGACTCTGCAGGAGACCCGGCGAGTGTACCGGCAAGCCCCCAACGTGAGTGCCTTGTACAGCAGGGTTTCGATCAATGAAACCGGCGACTTCAATCTCGTTTTGGCGAAGAGCTCGCAAGACGCCACGACCTTGACTCCCCGCTCCATAGATGAGAATCTGCCGTCCCTCGGCCGTTCTCTCTCTGAGGATCTCAATCGGCCGCATCACGTCTTCGAACCCGAAGGTCGTTCGACCCTCTTTTCTGCCAGATATACTCCGGTAAACTGGTGAATGCCTCGCTTTTTGCATTCACGGCACAACTGACTAGTACGTTTGCGCTCCATGATTTCCGTCAGGGGAGTCTCGAGAAAGTTCTCGGCGATGAACGGTCGATAATACACCCCACACGCACGCACCCTGCAATCCCAGTTGATGGGGAAACAGCGCTCTTCAGGGCAAGGTTGTGAAGCTCGCTCGCGAGCTTTGGCAATGCCCTCATCCAACCCCATCATGAGAAGCGGGATGGTCCGATTGGCTGCCTCCGAAAGAGGCTTGCCATCGACGTATTCCATGATGGCATCAGCCGGATACAGGTATGCCGGACTCGGGCGAAAAATGAGATCGAGTTCCCGACAGAGATCTTCCATGCGGCGATAGTCGTCACCAAGGTTGTTTTTGTACAAGTGGTAATTCACGGTGATCTGCATCTCGGGGTGATACAGGCGACGACACTCCGCAAGATGACGCAGATTCTTCAAGAAGACGGACCAGGTGCCGCCGGTATGCGTTGTCTCGTAACTGTTCTCCCACCCGGAACAGGAGACCTTGAACCAGTCCGGTTTGGCGGCGATAACCTGATCCAGGTTGCGTGCGTAATTCAGATTGGAAGAGATCGCCGTGAGCACCTTGGCCTCGCGAGTCAAGGCGACGATTTCGGCCAGTCGCGGATTCAAGAGCGGCTCGCCCCAGGTATAGAGCTGAATACTGCCGAGGAGAGGAATCTCGCGAAGCAGTTTATCGAGAACCTTCCGGTAGGTTTCCGGGGTCATGAGTCCGGCAGGAGGATGATTCGTTTCGTTGCCGCGCGGACAGGAAATGCAATGCAGGTTGCACATGCCCGCCACTTCGACACTGGGATCGATATCATTCAGTTCGCGGCACAGAATGAAGTCACGCCCTTTGACGAAACCGGCTTCTTCGCAACTTTTCCCGATCTCCAGATCACAGTGTCCGGAGGTCGCGATGATAATTCCCTTACCCTCTTTCACTTTCTCAAAGACGTTTTCCGGTTTATCAATCTCGTACCCAAGCGCGCGTTTCCCCTGCAACGAAGAAGAACGGTCCACGAACGAGGTTATCGGAACACCGATACGCTCCAAAGCGCGGCATACTCCCTGGCCGACAATCATGGCTCCCCACAGGTACACCTCTTTACCAGAGCAAAAGCGGCGAACATCGTCAACAGTCATCATTGCTCATTACTCTTCTTTCTGAACCGGAATGCTGGATTTGGCGGCAATCAGTTTCTCGTCTCCATAGACGCAGTAGGCTCGATGGATGCCGCGAGCCATGCAATCACGGCAGTGCGCGCTGTTCTCTCGTGCCGCCACAATCTGATCGAGCGAAACGTCGAGGAAATTGGGAAAGAGGACAAGTGCTGGATCGTACCATTCCATGCAATGGGAAACCGACAAGTCCCAGTCGATCCAGAGATGGTTGAGATAGAAACAGGGGCGCTCCTTCTCACGTCGCGCAATCTCCATCACTTCTTCAACATGCAGGAACTGGATCTTGCGTGTACGGGCCGCTGCCTCTGAAACGGTCTGCCCGCTGTCAACCAGCGAGACGTTGTCGAGCGGGGCCAGGGCGGCATGCCGATAGCGCAATGTGAATCCGAGTTCGTCGCAAAGTTGCTGCATCTTCGGGAAATCATCCCGATTGTGCGCATAGATATGGAAGAAGAATTCCACGATCATGGTGGGGCTGTGTTGTTTGCGATACTTCGCCAACTTGCGGCAGTTGGCGAGAAACAACTCCCATTTGCCACCGGTATGTGTCGTCTCATAGTTGGCTCCCCACCCGGAATTCGAGATGCGAAACCAGTCGGGGCCGGCCTTTACGACTTCCTCAAAATCTTTCTGCATCGCAAGATTACTGGAAACGGCCGATAGCAACCCCCTCTCCCGCGTGAGTCGAATGATGTCGGGAAGAGCAGGATTGAGCAGCGGTTCACCCCAGTTATAGAGGGTGATAATTCCGGTCCAGGGATCGTCGGTCAGAATCTTGTCAACGAGGGCGCGATATGAGTCGAGAGACATGAGTCCGGGCTTCCGGTGCCGAGGCCAGTTCCCACGCGGACAGGAGATGCACTTCAGATTGCACATGCCGGCGACTTCAACCTGATAGTTGAAACGACGAAGGTCTCCATACACGACAAAATCACGATGTTTCTGCCAGCCGGATTTCTCACAGGCCTCGGCAATTTCGTCGGCAAAGAAGCCTGAGGCGATCATGATAAATGCTTGTTTTGATGTGTGTTTGGCGAAGAAATCGTTTGGGGAATAAATCATGAGACCGAAGGCCGAGGTGTCACGAAGCGCCGGCGAACTGTCAATGAATCCGACAGCGGGGGAACCAAAACGCGCGAGTGCCAGGCGAGCGGCATACCCATCGTGGCGCGCGCCCCAGATAAAGACGGGACGTCCGGCAATCAATGCCCTGAGGATTTCGGGTTGGCGCAGGTCAGAAGGAGATTGTGTCATGAAAGGTTCTCCGGTGGAGGAAAGAGGGAATGCAAGCGCTTTACGCTTCCCCAGAAAGCCATCGGTTCGTAGTCGGAATAAGGATAGTAACCAAGGTGAAGGCGAATGTCCGAGTTGGCTGTTCGAACAAATTGCTCTGCAAGACGCCTGATAGAGATTGGAATTCCACTGCAACAGTTCACTATACCGTTGAAGTTCGACGCGGCGACAATGCGGCTCAGATACTGCGCCACAATCTCGACGGGCAGATAGTCTCGCAGTTGTTCGCCCCCTGACATACGAAATTCGGGTTCCCGCTTCTGAATGGCCGACCGTAACTGGGCAAGAATCGAACCGGGTGCTTGCCCCTCGCCATGCAGGTAAAAGAGACGCACCCACTTCAGGGCAAACGGGTGGCGAGATCTCAAGGCCTCAAGGAAGCGGCGTAACGCGTCTTTTGCCATTGCATAGGCCGTGACGGGCAGAGCAGGATGATCTTCGGACAGTTCGCCCTCCTGTTTTCCATACTCGAAACAGGTTCCTGTCACAGTAACATCCGATACGCCATGTTGTATAAATGTTTTGATAAAGGCGTAGGCCGCCGGAAGATTCTTTTCAAAATGAAACAATTCACGATAATTCGGCAGTCCAGGCCAGGCAAGGTGGACAAGCCGTGTCGGACGATGAAGCCGCTCGAACCAGTCATCACGGGGTTCGTTGATGTCACAAGCAACGTACTGCACACTCTTGAGCCAGGGAAACGAAAGTTGCTCTGCAGGTTCACATCCGCTGGCAACGACATCGTAGCCGGCACTCAGGAGTTGCGGTACCAGGTGACGACCGATGAAACCGGTAGCTCCGGTGACAAGAATGCGGGTCATCTTTGGAAATACCCCAGCGCCCGATCTTTGGCGGAAACCAGAAGAATGGGACCAGGCCACAGTATGCCAATATGCGGGTCGTCATACCTTATTCCACCCTCTGATTCCGGAGCATAAAACTCGGACACCTGATAAAACACTTCGGTGTTGTCTTCCAGTGTCAAATAACCGTGTGCAAACCCTTCGGGAACATACATCATGCGATGGTTGTCCGCTGACAGCTCTGCTCCAAACCACTTGCCATAGGTGTCAGAGGATGGACGAATGTCGATAATGGCATCAAAGATGCGACCACGAGTGCATCGCACTAACTTCGCTTCAGCATGCGGGGAGCGTTGAAAGTGCATGCCCCGCAAGGTTCCGCTCTGGTGGTTGAAAGAAAGGTTACTTTGTGACAGGCGGCTGTTGAGACCGTGTTTTTCGAATTCGCGGGCACACCAACTGCGCGCGAAAAAACCGCGCTCATCAGAGATTGCATCAATCTCGATAATGAAGGCATCTTTGAGAGGAGTTGAATTGAATTTCATGGAATGACTTTCGATGAGGAATCACATTGAGCCTGAGGAAGACTCAAGCAAGGCTGAATAACGGCTGAGTTGCTTCTGAGTCACAGCTTCAAGATCTTCGTGATCGAGGTAGGAACGATACCATTGAATGGTCAGTTCCACACTTTGTTCAAGCGTCAGTCGAGGACACCAGCGAAGCAAAGACTTGGCCTTGGAAGAATCGAGTTTGAGTGTGTGGGTTTCATGAAATGCCGGTTCCGGTTGCCGATTGATCGTGAGATCTTTTCCCCAATACTTGCTGAAAAAACGCAGAACGTGCTCGACACTCTGAATCCCCGCGTCGTCGGGGCCGAAATTCCATGGTCCCGTAAACTCCTTACCCCTGGTTGCCAGATGCTCTGCGAGAAGAAGATAGCCATACAGGGGTTCGAGTACAAACTGCCAGGGACGCTGCGCCTGAGGTCGTCGAATGGTGAGAGGCCGGCCTGCCTCGATCGATCGAATGACATCCGGAATCAAACGCCCCTCTGCCCAATCACCGCCACCGATGACATTGCCGGCTCGTGCGGTCGCCACGAATGGAGGCGAGTCGGAGGCCGAAAAAAAGGATTGTTGATAACACGAGGTGACGAGTTCAGCGCAGGCTTTACTGGAAGAATAGGGATCACTGCCACCCAGGCGATCGATTTCCCGATAGCCGTAGGTCCATTCCTTATTCTCGTAGCATTTGTCGGTTGTGACAACGACCATGGCTTGTACGGACGGAGCATGCCGCACGGCTTCGCACACCACAGCGGTACCAAGAATGTTCGTGGAAAAAGTTGTGAGCGGATCGCGATAGGATGCCCCGACCAGTGCTTGAGCCGCCAGGTGAAAAACAATTTCAGGGGATTCTTCCCGGAGTAATCGCCCGACCTCATCGGCACTTCGTATGTCCAGGCGATGCGATTTCAGGCTTCTCTGCAATTGAAGCAGTTCGTACAAACTCGGAGTAGTCGGAGGATCAAGGGCCAGACCGACAACCTGAGCACCAAGTTGCTTCAGCCACATGGAAAGCCAACTGCCTTTGAATCCCGTATGGCCGGTGATCAGGACCTTTTTGTTGCGCCAGAAGGAAAGCGGCATTACCAGACCTTCCATGGTGCTTTCGAGGCATTCCAGAGATCGTCGAGATACATCTTGTCCCGCAGAGTATCCATGGGTCGCCAGAATCCATCATGTTTGAAGGCGCCAAGCTGTTGATCCTTTGCCAGATGAACCAGGGAATCACCTTCCCAGCTTGTTTGATCGCCTTTCACGTAGTCAATAGCGGCGGGTTCGAGAACAAAGAAACCACCGTTGATCCAGCCGCCATCCCCTTTGGGTTTTTCCTGAAAACTTTCAACCAAATTTTGTTCAACATTGACGGCCCCGTAGCGGCCTGGAGGCTGAACAGCTGTTAGCGTTGCCTTCAGCCCTGAACGTCGATGAAAGTCGATGAGAGAACTGATGTTCACATCTGCAACACCGTCTCCGTACGTGAAACAGAATGTTTCATTGTCGAGAAAAGATCGAACCTTCTTGAGACGTCCGCCGGTTGCCGTCGATTCGCCGGTGTCAATGAGCGTAACGGTCCATGGTTCTGCCTTATTGTGATGAACCTTCATCTCATTTCGCTTCATGTCAAAGGTCACATCCGACATATGTAGATAGTAATTGGCAAAGTATTCCTTGATCATGTAGCCCTTATAACCAAGGCATACGACAAAATCGTTGATCCCGTAGGTCGAGTATATTTTCATGATGTGCCACAGAATCGGCTTACCACCGATCTCGACCATGGGCTTGGGTTTCACGACGGTTTCCTCGCTGAGTCTCGTGCCTAACCCGCCAGCGAGAATGACTGTTTTCATGATGGCTCCCTCATTAGGGTCGCAAAGTCCTGACTTCGAACAATGACTGAACCTGTTGCATGATACCATTTTCCGTGTGAGGACTCATGAGGAGAAAAACGAGGTTGGATTCTCCCCCCGGTCTACTGAACATGCAGAGCTGGCACGTATTACCACGAAGAGCGATATCCCGCAATGTCTCCAACACGACGGCCCAACAGCTCTGAAACAGAGCATATCCGAGTTCCAATCCGTTAAGGAAGATTTCCTCAAGAGCTCAACGTCCCATTTCGTACGTCTCGCGGGAACAATCTCAAGCATCACCGCAGGCAGGTCTCGCTGCCGGCACGCGTGGCTCAAATCCACACCGTTACCATGTTGTCCCCAACAACCGGCACATCCTTGTCCCGGTAGACTTCGTTCACGCCTCAATGAGAAGGATGTCACGCGATCTTTCTCTGTGAATCAGGAAATGACCGTCATGCTTCAGCTGATTTTTCCAGGGCTTGTCGAGACTGACTCAACAGAGAGGACAATAGATCCCGCGTATCTTTGAAAGTTGCGACGCAGACTGCGCAAGTAAAAAAATACGATATCCCCAGAAACAAAGCAACACCTGCATTACCATGCTGCTTCAGAAAGCCAAAAAGAAATTGGCTGGCCCCCAGACTAAGAATCGCAACCAGCAAAGGTTTTCCAATGTCGTTGATCAACCAGGGCCATTTGCACCCCTGAAGAAATCGGCGGTGAAAGAAATGTGTTGCAAAGACGAATTGACAAATGCACAAGAAAACCCATGAAGCGGCCGCGCCTACAGCGCCCCAGTACGTCGTCGTCACAATCAGCAAAGGCGCCAACAGAAGTACGGAAACAATGCTGCCGTAGAAAGCGAGAGAAAGCCATCCGTAGGCTTGTTGAAGAACGAATGGAAGAAACATCATGGCATTGACGGCAGTACCGATCGCATAGACTTGCAGAACGCGAAAAGAAGATTCGACAGCCTCGGTATTTCTTGTCCAAAGCATGAGAACGTCTTTTCCATACTGGACAAAAATGATCGATATCGGAAAGATGAGAATGGAGATGAGCAAGGCACTTCGATGATACAACTGCTCCAGGCCGTCCCGATCCTGGGTGGCAACCAGTTGCGTAATCCGTGGAAAGACAGCGGAGACGATGGGATTGATGATTTGTTGCGTCCCCAGAGCAAGGGTTGTTGCCAGCATGTAGCCTCCGAACTCTTTCAAAGGCAGCATGCGGCTCAGCACCACTTTATCGAGTTGCATGGCGATAACCGAAAGAAAAGAAATACTGGTCATACCCAGGGCATATTGCCAAACGCTTCGGAGGGTAGAAAGATCGAAACCGTGTTTGCCCGTGGAGAAGCCGATGGATCGCCAAAAACTGAATCTGTACAAAACGACCTGCATGAGATTACAGAGAACATGCCAACAGAAAAAGGTGAGAATGGTTGAGGAGTACAGCCAGAGAACCAGAACCGCTCCGCCGCACCGAATGGTTTCACCCACAATGCGAATGGCATTCAACGGCACAAAGCGTTGAAGTCCCAGGAGCCCACCTGCGTAATACGCATGGGGCCAGCGAAAAAAGAGAGCCGCTCCCATAAGTTGAAAAGATAGTGTGGTGGTCTCTGTCGACAAATCATGGATGGTGAACCACCGAGAGGAGAGTATCGGCGAGGCTATGACGAGCAGCCCGCTGACGAGCAATCCGATGCCCCAATACAAATACTCGAGCGTCCCCGCTACTCGATTCATCTCGTTTGTACTATCCGGGAGCAGCGAGAGTCTTGCCATTTCTCGATTCAGGCAGGATGAAAGTCCGAAATCGAGGAGCGACACCATACTGATGATGGTCGTGAAAACCCCGATAAGGCCAAACGCCTCCATCCCCAGAAATTTCACATACAGAGGAATGAACAGAAAGTTCATCAGAGGCGGCCAGAGATGGCCGAGATAGTTGGCCGCAACGTTCCGTTTAAGCATGAACGTTAGCCCCTGAGCTCCGCGCCAAACGCCGTACCCGAAGGTGTGAAGCGCCTCTGATCGATCTTCTCTCGGCATGAGCTTGTCGTCGCCGAGTTTGTCGAAAACAGACGCTCTGCGTGCCCTCGATTTTCCGCCTCATCTGTGGGTCTGTCACGTTAATCGATTTCGCGGGGCACAAACATGATACATGCCGCGCAAGCGGTAAACACGGCTATCATCAGGTCGCCCCTTCGAGAGTGCGGGCATAATCCTCGAACGAAACACCGATTTTTCGAGGCAGAAATGTCAATCTCGGCAGGCGATGACGAAGCGTCTGGCGCAGCTTGATTCCGATGAAATCTGCGAGAAAGTGTTGAAACGGGGTTTGAACTTCCTGAAGTAGAATGCGCAAGAAACCGCCTGCATCAGCAAAACGTCCTCGCATCAAGGCTTTCACGATTGAAACGCCAAAGTGGGTGTGGCACATCCGAATCAGCGCTCTTTGAGCGATCTTCAAAACGCGTCGATCAAGGCCGGGAATATGTTCGAGATTCTCGCAGATTTTGCGGAATCCAGGCCAGTAGTAACTGGCCGGGGGCAAAAAGCTGGTCGAGCCCGTGTGAATGAAATTCACGCACGAAGGTACACCGGTAAAGAAAACCGGATATGACGCAGCCAGACTCAACATGAAATTATAGTCACCAATGGCGCCGACATCAAATTTCAACAAATTGCTTTGCAGCACATCTGAACGCAAGATGGTTCCCTGAAGCGTCGGGAACTCCCAATACAACATTCTCAGCAAGCCTTCCGGGGGCTTGATGAGTCCTTTTGATTTCCAGCGATGGGTTGGCGAGAAGATAAGTCGGTAATCCGACCCAACGAAGTATGTCGCACCGGATGCGAGAATCGCCTCGGGATAGAGCTTGAGGCCGCTCATGGCACTTTGAAAGAAATCAGGGAATATCCAGTCGTCATCTGCCAAAATGGTAAAAAACGGGGTCTCCAGCTGCTCCAAAGCAAAGCGGGAGTTCTCAAACATGCCGATGTTTTCAGGATGACAATGGTATCGGATTCGAGAATCCTGACGCATGAACTCTTCGACAACTTCGCGTGTTCCGTCATTGGAGGCATTGTCATAGATCTTCAACAAAAAGTCGGGAAAGCTCTGTTTGAGAACACTCACCACAGCTCGTTTCAGCAGCTGCGGACGCTTGTAGGTGCAGAGAATGCAGGTAAGTGGAGGTGCCATGCGTTGTCTCTCCCAGTCAGGGGTTGGTTGTAAAACGTTGAGAGTTTCTCATCAGGTCATGCGTTGGTTTCCGACCAGATCTCTTACAGGGGAGCCAGAAGGAAGACAATTCATGCTACCACTTGTTCGAGGAAGACTCCACCGACATTCCGGCTCATGCAACGATTCTCAATTTGAGCCGTCATGAGATTGAGCGAGTGGATAGCACTGGACATTTACAGTCTGCTTGCATAGTGTGTCAATCACATGGTGAGAAAAGACGGAGTTTCTCTGGTGTTGTTCGGGCCGCTGCCGCCGCCGACAAACGGGCATACGCTGGCGTTTCGGCTGCTGGTTGAGGCGTGCCGGGAACGGCAGATTCCCTGTCGCGTGGTGAACTACAGCGAGACGGCGCAGGTGCCCGTATTCGCGCAACGGTGGTTACAGCGACTGTATGACTACATCGCCATTCTGACCCGCTATGTGAAAGCCTTGCGCGAAGCTCCTGACGGAACGGTCTACATCACCCTCAATCAGGCGGTAAGCGGGGTTTATCGCGATATTCTGCTGATCTTCCTGGCTCGCGTGACATGTCATCGCGTGGTCGTGCACCTGCATGGGGGCTGCTATGATCAGGTTCTCACCCAACTCCCGGCCATCGTGCGAAAGGCCGCGGTGAAAGCACTCTCAGCCTGCGACTCCATTGTCCTGCTCAGTTGCCGTCTGATCAGGATGTTTCATGCCTTTCCGCAGCTGGCATCGCGGCTGCGCGTCGTACCCAACGGCCTGCCGATGATCCCTCCCTCAGTTCCGGCACCCAAGACCATCGACCAGCGCTCACCCGTTCGACTGCTGTTTCTTTCTCACTTCATTGAATCCAAGGGGTGGGTAGAGATTCTCGAGGCCGTCGACCTTCTCGTCAAAGAGCAGGGGCTGTTGATCGAAGCAACCTTTTGTGGATCCTTCATTCAGTCACCTGATGATCGACGGTTCGATTCGAGCGACAAGGCCCAACGAGCGTTTGACTCTTACGCCTCATCTCTATCTCCAAATGCTCGTATCGTTCGTCACGAAATGGTACAAGGCGAGGTCAAAGAGAAGCTGTTACGCGAAGCGCACTTTCTCCTTTTGCCGTCGCGCTACCCAAACGAGGGACAGCCGCTGGTTCTCATTGAAGGGCTGGCATTCGGCTGCGTCCTGGTCGGCACCGATTATCGCGCGCTCGGAGACATGATCAAGCCTGGACAAACCGGTTGTTTTGTCGAATCGACACCCCGAAGCATTGCAGCAGCCATCGCGCACCTGGTTGACAACCCCAATGAGTATCAGAGACTGAGTAAAGGCGCAATTCAGCTGTATCGAGACGAATTCACCCCCGAAAAACATCTCGAACGCCTTTTTCAGGTGCTGCAAGCCAAGCCTGTCGACCAACCCTCCCCGACCACAGGGGCATAACATCGCTTTCATGAACCGAGAACGATTTGAAGAGTTGTTTCAGAGAGCTTTGAAGCGAATTCCTGATCGGTACAAGCGCGGGGTGAATGCGTTCTTTACCGATCACCGGGCTCTCAGACAAAGGGGAACGGTCGGACTCTATATCCTTGGGCACTATCACACCGACTGGATGGGCACGGGACCTGCGATCACCTTGTACTATGGGTCATTTCGGCGAGTGTTGCGCGGAAGCGCGGAGCGGGTGTATCGGCGCGAAATTGCCAAGACGCTCGCACATGAGTTACTGCACCACTGGGAGCGGCAGTCAGGAATCGATGATCTCGGTGAAGACGATCGTCTGCGACTTGCTCGCTGGAAGCGGCGTCTTGGGCAACCAACCGGCGACCCGACCGGGCGTGACTTTCTCGAGGCCTCACTGTTCCTGTTCGTGCTGTTTCTGCTGATCGGTTTCATGACAGCCCTCACGCAGTAATCGCCCAACTGCGGAGGTTGTCGGCTTCGTCAGGCCCCAGCCTGCACACTCCGACGCATGAGTGTGCATGACCGAGAGGCGATCTCGAACAGCGTGTTTTACGCGACATATTCCCGCTCGATTTCGCTCAGCCGTTCGATTTCATTGCGAAAAATCAAACGAAAACAAAACACCCTCTGAGACCGCCCGTGCCGGAGACAATGCACACCGCCCTTGTTTGGGACGGGCTTTTCGGCCCTCACGAATCAGTTCGTTCTTGCCGTTTCGAGGCAAGGCGGGTATGATGGTGGCGGTCTGAAGCCTTCCCTGCATCCGGCTTCCGGCACGTTCATTTCACGGAGACCCTCATGAAACGGCAGACGGAAGAAGCTTCACCGGCTATCGACCCAACTGACCTTGAAGAAATGCTGACCGACGTCGAGTATCGTCTGGCCCAGCTGGAAAGCCGCTACGAGCAGCTCTCGAGCTTTGTCGAGCAGTTGAACGAGGTCGTGGTCAGACAAGACCGCCGCATCATGGCTCTCGAACGCGAACTGGCGCAACAACGCGAAGCGGCACAAGGGTCTTCGGGCCTCGGGTCTATCACGAGCCTGCGCAGCGACAAGCCGACCACCTGAATTATGAAACTCGCCACTCTCTGCTATCTGCGCCGCGACGGCAAGACGCTCATGCTGTTTCGCAACAAGAAACCCCAGGATGTTCACGAGGGCAAATGGAACGGGGTCGGCGGCAAGTTCGAACCCGGCGAAACTCCCGAAATGTGCGCCCGACGTGAGATTCTTGAAGAGTGCGGTCTTGAAGCCAAAAACCTCATACTGAAGGGGTTTTTGACGTTTCCTCTCTTCGCGAAGGGAGAAGACTGGTATGTCTTCGTCTTCCTGGTCACGGAGTTTTCCGGAGAATTGATCACCTCTGCCGAGGGACACCTGGAATGGATTCCGAACGAGAAGGTGCTCGAACTGCCGCTCTGGGACGGCGATCGCCTGTTCCTGCCCTGTCTCGATCAACCGGGCCTGTTCTCGGGGCGCTTTAACTACGTTGACGGCAAACTTGTCGATCACGAGATGACCCGCTACCCCTGATCAGAGAAGCTTTCCACCGCAGCATCCCTCCCGTCGCCCGCATACTCTCTCTGTTTCACTGCCAACCGAACCGCCATCGCGGTCATACGCCGGCCGCACACCTTGCGAACCATGCTTCCAATCAGCGATTTGAGGTACGCCGACATTTTTTCAAAAAAAAGCTAAAGTCGGAGTGATTTTAGGACGATAGAAATAATAGAGCTAAGGGAAAACAGATAGCCCGCCTTATACACAGAAATAAGGAGGCCGGTATGGGAAGCACGGTTGTCCGCAGCACTGAACAAGTCACGCCACGAACGATCATCAATGTCACGGCTCAGCTGACTTCGGGTAAAAAACCAGAGAAGACATTCGAAGAACTGCTGGCCGGCGCGAAAGCGCCCGCAACCACCGCATCATCTGCCACAGACGCCGCCGCAACCACAACCGAAGCGGCAACCGTGCCCGCAACCGAGGAGGCAAAGACCGAGGCGGGCTCCCTTTCTCTCACTACAGAGTCGCTCCCGTCATCCTGCCTTGACTCCGGAAATCTGGCGATCAATATCTCGTTCTTCGTGCGCCTCTCCGGTGAGTTCGAGCAGGTGGGCAGCGGCATCCAATCCCTCTTTCACCGGGCAGCACGCCTGGTTTCCGATATGTTTCGTCAGGAGCAGGGATGGCTCGGTGATCCGATCGGCCAGTTTCTGAATGCCAGTGCCGGCGCATCGACCAAAGGGGCAACGGAATCATCCTCGTTTTTCAAGCAGCTTCTTGACGGCGCCAATTCCGGATTGCAGCAGATATCGCAGTATCTCGGCGCCGCCCGTCTGCCTCAGTTGTCCGGCAGCAGCACGCCAAACGCGACCGGTTCGACCTCGACTTCCTGGTTCAACTCCAACTACGGTCTCGATCTCGCCAGCCTGCAACTCGCTTCGGCTCGTTCCGCACCGACGAATGCTCCGCCGCGGATTCCCGAATACAACAAGAACGGGGAAAAGCTGTATCTCATCTCGAACGATGAAGCGGCACAGATCAGACGCCAGGCGAAGCTGAACACGCTGGTGAACGGAAGTCGCGACCAGTCGGTCCGCTTCCTCGAGGCCTTCAACAAGTTCCTCGACTCCTATACCGCCGATACCAAATCGACAACTACCCAGGAAACCGAGGACGACAGCGACGCGGCACCAACCACCGAAGTCTAGCCCTGCTCCGGCCAAGTTCTCGTCCAGCAGTCCAGACCAACGTCCACCTCATTCCTCCCTTCCGAGTATCAGAATTCGACAGCATCAGACCTCCTCCATTCAGAACAGAACGTCTTTCTCACGCTGCGGGGTATGCGAGAGACCACGGTTCCCGAGGTCACGAACCATCGGAACGCACCCGGGAAACGTCCATGAACAGCGCCTGAGCCGCCACGGTTCAGGCGTTTTTGTTTGCGGCGGCTGACAAGGAGAAAGTGAATCAGGTAGACTGGCCCCGACGAATCCACGCCCAGGAGCAGAGCATGGCCTTCATTTCACGCTGGTGGCAGTTTCTTCGCGAACGACACGATCCGATCGGCATCTCGCTGATGGTGCTGGCCTTCTTTGCGGCGAACGCCGCTCTCACCTATGATCCGGCGCGTGTTCCTGCCATGCCCGATTCCATCACGCTCGTGGGCGGATTCCTGTTGATCTGGTTTCTGTTTCTGCACATGCGCCTGTTCGATGAAGTCAAAGACTACCAGTTTGATCGCGAGCACAACCCCGAACGACCGCTCGCCCGCGGCTTGATCTCACTTGGCGAGTTCGGCACCATCACGCTGCTGGTCATCATTGCCGAACTCGTTCTCGCCGCCCACCTGGGCTGGGGAACCTTCTGCTCGTTCACCTTCACGCTCTGTTTCACGCTGCTCATGCGGCAGGAGTTCTTCATCGGCGACTGGATGCGTCCGAAACTGGAATTGTATGCCATTACACACACGTTTTCCGCCAGCCTGATGGGGCTGACCATCTTCAGCGTCATGACCGGGAAAGTACCGGTTTTACTCGAGTCTCCATCGCTTCTATTCGCCCTCAGCAACTGGTTTGTCTTCAACGTCTTCGAATTCGGACGCAAAACCTTCGGTCGCGAGGAAGAACGCGATGGAGTCGATTCCTACTCGGCACGCCTGTATCCATGGGGTGCGGTTGCCCTGTTGCTGGTCAATCTGGCGGCCGGCTACTGGCTGATGATGACCGCCTGCCAACAGCGTTTCGGCACATTTCCCCTTTCGGTTGCCACCCCTACCGCCATCATCAGCGGCATTGTCGTTTTCTCAGGGTTGTACTATTCATTTACCCCTTCGCGGTTCGGCGCTAAAATGTATCGCGGTGCCGTGACGTTCTTTCTGCTGGCATACCATGTCGCGATCGGTATCGGGGTCTGGATGCGCTGAGGTTATTCGTCGTCGGATTCCTCGTCGGCAACAGCCTCAGGCTGTTTTTTCGCCGGAGTTTTCGGAGTCGACGGCACCGCCTGTTCAGGTGATTTTGTCCAGTCCGGCTGCGCCCATTCTGGTGATTGGGCAATGACTTTCATGGTTCGTTTCAGCGAGTTGCGGGCACGCAGCAGATTGGCGTTCTGTTCGAGTCCGAAGGCATCGAGATCACGCAAAGCAGACAGCAACGGCAACACGTGATAGTGCCAGCGGGCTGCCTTCTGGTGACGATGCACCCACAATGGCTGATATTCAACTCCGGTAACGCGTATCGCAGAATCATCCGTCTTTCGCTCGACTCGGACGCTGAGCATCAGACCATCTTCGGTATCGTGACGCTGCAAAAACTCGTAACGCTGATTTGAGATAAAGTTGCCAAGCGACCAGGCAACAAGCGTTCGTCGCTTGCCATCAGGTGACTCGACCCACGAGACCGGCTGCACGACATGGGGGTGACTGCCGAAGATGATGTCGACGCCTTCACTCGCGAGATGAGTCGCCATCTTGATCTGCTGCGGTGTGGGCTGTGGTCCGTATTCGACGCCCCAGTGCAGCACAAAAACGATCAGTTCAGCGCCGCGTGCGCGCATCACCCTGATGCGTTCACTCATGCTCGCCAGATTTGCTTCCAGGGTTTCAGTGGCGAAAGAGTCGATCAGCGGCGTTGCCCCTGAAGGCATCAGTCCGCCGTTCAGCGTCGGCAGTCCCTGTTTGCGTGATGTTTCGTAGGTATACGCCGCCAGGCCGACCTTCAAGCCGTTCACGTCGCGCACCAGAAAACTCTCTGTGTTTATGTCAGGTCTGGTGCCGATGACGCCTATGCCCAACCCGGACAATACCCCATGCGTGCGTTTGAGACCGGCAATCCCGGTGTCGAGACAGTGATTGTTACAGGTCATCAGAACGTGAAATCCGGCCCGCTTCAGAGCCTCGGCCAGCGTATCCGGGGTGTTGAACACCGGGTAGCCGGTGTATTTCAACCCAGGGCCGCCGAGCGTCGTCTCGAAGTTTCCGATCATCAGATCGGCGCTCGCAATGAACGGACGAATGTAAATGAAGTCGTCATCGAACAGATACTGCTTTGCGGTCTCGTTCCAGTGAGTTTTCAACTGCGTTTCGTGCACCATGATGTCGCCAACCGCCGAAATCTGCCACGATTGTCCCGACGCGACCGACGAAGGCTTCACATCAGTGCCGTTCGATGGGTCTGCCGGCCGCGAGTTCGGGTGCGATGCCGGCAACAAAGCCGCTGTTGCCGTTGGAGAGCCGAGAGTTTCGGTCGCTACCTGGACGGGGGCCTGTGCCATGGAATGCGCGGGCAGCATACAGAAACAGAGGAGCAAGGTAAGAGAAACCCTCTGCAACAAGTTCATGGAGACCTCCGGAGTTTGTTGTGGTGGTGGATCCTGGCAACTCTCATCATACACGAGTGAAACCACTCGTACCAGAGACACGTTATTCCGTCAGGGTCATTTCGTTCTCCTTCGTTTTTCCGTTGGCAAGAGCGAAACTTGTGAG
>CAYYIY010000078.1:0-22819 GCA_964472075.1 uncultured bacterium
CGACAGAACACCCCTCGGAAATCCGTACCAGACCGCAGGGTGAGAATTGCTGCGACTTCTCCTGTTGACTTGAACGTGTCCATACAATACATTCGTGATGTACTAATCTGAAGACTCGATACAGGAAGACAAAATGCCGGAGGGAAGAGGACATAAATTCAATCGGCGCGGCAGCGCTTTTCTGCTGGCGATGGCGTTACTCGTCGTCGGCGGGTTGGTCGCCTCTCAACTGGTTCCTAATGAAGTCACACTTGTTCAGCGCCGTCAAGAGCAAGATCTGAAGCACAATCTCGGCAGCCTGCGCATGGCCATCGAGCTCGAGCGCATTGCCAGCTTCACCCCGCTCTACGAGAGCGACTGGTCGAGTCGCACCCAGTTTCTGAAGTATCTCGACGCGTTGATCGATCACAACCTGCTTCCGTCTGTCCCGGCCGATCCCCTCGTTCCCGGCTTTCAGTGGGGCTCCGGAACCGGAAAAGTATACTGGATTCCGACACGCAATTATCTGGCCTCGTCAAGTTTCGAGTTGATCAAACTGTCAGACTCAACCTGGGCAACCGGGTCTCCGAACATTCTTGCAACGGTCACTTCCCAATACTGGACCGGCCAGTTTGACCCCAGTCTCGATTCGTTCGCGAATGAAAACAGGTTCGGAGCAATTTTGAAAAGTTCTGGAACCTCACTTCTGATCATCAAACCATGATAAACGCACTCGAATCCATGGTTCCTCAGAATGCCTCCTCTACAATCGCACGAACTCGTGCGAACCCAATTCGTTTCATCGACATGGGAATCGCTATCTGCCTCGTCGTATTGGCTTGTGGTTGGCTTGCCCACCGCTGGAATCGCACGGTCACTGAGACAGCTTTTCCTCAGCCTCTGCCCGTCCCCCGGATGATCGCTGACGACCCGACCAGCACTCCTGTTCCGAGGCACCCGGGAAACCCCATTGCAGAGTCTTGTTTGCGGCAGGGAATGCAGGAACTGCAGCGTGGGAACGCCAACAACGCGGAAACATGGTTTCTGAAGGCTCAGGCCACGGACCCGCAACACCCGAAGTTCACCCTGGCTCTCGAGAGATTCAAGCGCTTTCGTCGCGAACAGGAAGCGTGGAACGAGATTCAGAAGTCGTGGGTCGAAGGGAATGAAAACCTGAGCTGGCAAACCTTTGCGAAGCAGAGCCGCAGCCGTTCATTCTTTCAGCAATGGGCCCTGCCCATGGTTCGGAATCTCGAACAACGTGAGCGAAACGCTTCTGCCGCTGTCATACTGCAAACGTGGCTGAATATTCATCCTCACGATACCGTTGCGGCGGGCAAGCTCGAGAGAATCCTTCTGGCGCTCGGCTTCTCCCGAGACAAAACATGGCGTTTGATGGGAGACATCCGTCGTGACAACTAGGACTCGACTCGCTCACATATTTAGAGCACTTCTTCTCGCAATGTGTTATCTGGCCGTCTCAGGCTGGATGGCCGAAGCGCAACTGCGCATCAACACCGTCGTGTCAGACAGCACATCGGTGTCGAAGGGGCAAACCGGCATTGTGGTTCATGTCGACGTCGAAAACATCAGTGCCGTCAGCCTGTCGCTCGATGCCGTGGGGCTCATCTTTCGCATGTCGGGGGTCGACACCTCCGGCAGCTATGAAGCCACTCTCAACCAACCCGTTTTGCCGCTAACTCTGAATCCGGGAGAGCGGGCTGATTGTGTGATCACCGTCTCTGTCAAGACCCTCGCCGACTCGGGCTACTGCGAAATCGACGGGTGGGCCCGCAGCGGCGTCGCTTCCTATTCGAACGCTCTTCTCAAGCACACCTGGGCGGTTCAGGAGCCTTCCGAACTGGTACTCAGTTCGGTTCTCGGGCCCTCGGTCGTCAATCGCGGCAGCAGCGGCAACTCGGTGATCGTCGATGTCGGGCGTTCCGGAGAAGCTGGTGCCTGGCTGCGCGGGGTCGACCTTTCGCCTTGGACACCCAGCAACTATCTGTCGTGGGCACTCCTGTCTCCTTCGCTGCCGAAGAACTTCGGGCGTTCCTACTGGTGGGACAAACGCTGGTCTTACCGGCAGCAGCTCACCATCACGAATCAATCTCTGTCGACCCTGCCCGCGACGTATGAGATCAGAGTCGTGTTCAAGCACGCACCACTGGTCACGGCAGGCAAGTCCCTGGCCAACGGAAACGATGTGCGCGTGGTTTTCGACAATGGTATCAGCTACCAGGAGATTCCCCGCTACTGCGAACAAGAGGGGGCGACAACCTGGACAGCCGCGGGCACCTGGGCCAGCGACACCACGGTTCTCTGGTTTCGCCTGCAGGAACCGCTCGGCCCGGCACCAGCTGCCACGCAGAAGTATGCGATCTACTACGGCAACCCGGCCGCGGGAGCACCCCCTGGCAATGCTTCAGATGTTTTCACCTTTTTCGATAGTTTTGAGAACGGCAACCTGGGTTGGACGACGGCAAGAACCGCGGCCGGCGTGGCACGCGCGTACATTTCCTGGTCGAACGGGACACCGACCGTCGGCCCGGCGGCAGCCCACTCACCGACGAACGCCTGGGGGGTCAGGCTGAACGGGAATTACCCTGACAGCGGAACGGCAACGATCGAACTGAACTGGCTGCGCAGCCCGGCCATCGACCTGCGCGGCAAATTGAGACCACAACTGACCTTCTGGGACTATCTGAACGTCGAAAGCCCTGTCGCCGACTACGACAAGGGGATACTGAGCATTCATCGTTCCCCACCGGCCGGAACCGGAGATGCGTCCGCCGACGGGTACACGCTCGACACCCTTGAAAGTTCGTATATTCGCGAGCATTTCACCTGGCAGAAACAAACTTATCAGCTGAAGAACTCACTGACCTCTGAGGTCATCTACCTGCATCTGGGCTTCGCCTGCGACTGGGCCGCCAACGACACCATCGGCTGGATGGTCGATAATTTTCGCATTCGTCAGGTCGCAGATCGCGACCCCATCATCGGTTTCGGCGTAGAAGAGCCGGCCCCCATTCTGCCGACCATCAAGGCCTATTTCGATGTGAGCGTCACGGAAACAGCCGTCGCGGGATTGGACACCATCGACGCACTGGCAACCGGAACCGAAGCGAACACCGGCAATGATATCAGCGACTTTTCTGCGTCTCCGCTGTATCTCAACTGGACGATTCAATCGCAAAACTTCTCGACGTACGGCACGCCGTTCTATGTTTCCCCGAAGAACATCTTCAATCTGGGTGAGTCTGTCTACGGCAAAGGTTCGGGGTATACTCCCGGGCAGAGTTACCGCATCATCTGGGTGAACCCATCGGGCAACACGGTCGCATCACCAAGTATTGTCGCCGACACCGGCGGTAACTTGTACAATACCCGAACGCTGTCAACCAGCGATCTGAGCGGCCGCTGGCTGATCCGAGTGGAAAATCCGGCTGGTACGGTGGTCTACATGCAGACCACCTTCGACGTGAACACCCCCGCCTACCTCGTCTCAGAGTTGTCGGTGCCCGACAGCCTGATCACCGGACAATCATTCAGCATTTCGCATATCGTCACGAATGCAGGTCAGTCAGACGCCGTTGGTGTTGTGCCAACCGTCCCAGCGATCACCGGCGGTGGAACCGTTCTGTCACTGACCGGCCCATCCCCAAGCGCTTGGGAGATTCCCGGCGGCGAAAGCCGAACCTTTACCTACAATGCGATTGCCGGAAACGCGGGTCGATTCTGGGTTCGAGCCAACGCGCAAGGCACAATCCAGGGTTCGGCTGAAACCGTCACTTCGGCATCAGCCGGTTCAAACATTTCGACGATCCGAACGGAACTGATGCAATCTCACCTCGTCGTGGCATCGGCAACGATGGTGAATCGCGGACAAACCAACCTGGCACTGATGGGAGCTCTGATCAACAGCGGAACAGCGGATCTCGTCATCGCCTCGATGTCGCCACGCTTTTTGAAGGGTGCAAGCGATGTCAGTTCGAACTACTCCTCAACCCTCATTTCGCCCGCTCTCCCGGCAACGGTTCCCGGCATTTCGTTTCCACCTTGGTGGAACACGGCGTATCAATACCGGCAGAAACTTCGCATCACGAGCGACAATGTGACGTATGCCGCCTCGTGTACCGCATTCATCAAACTCGATCTGAATACACTGATTGCCGCAAACAAGCTGCAGGCAACCTACAACGACTGGCGAGTCTTACGCTGGGACGACCTTCTCGCCACCTGGACCGAACTCGATCGCGACCGTATCGATTCAGAGCAAACCGCCTTCGCCATTCGATCGTCGATTCTGCCGAACGGTCGAGACGAAAGCTACTTCGTCTACTACGGGAATTCCACTGCAGGTGCGCCTCCCTCGAACAAACGACGTTGCTATCTCTGGTTCGAAGACTTCGAGACCCCCGTCTACGCTGCCGGCTGGACGCGCCTGGGGAACGGCGCCCTCGCCTTCACGGGCTGGACCGGCGCGGACGGCGGACAGGATGGAATCTATGCGACCCGCGGCGTCATGTCTCGTCCACCCGGATCACAATCGATCGCCTTCCGTCGCATCTTCTTCGGCAACGTCGCCACGAACACCGCCAACTTCGCCCGTTTCTTCCGGACAACCGACACGACAAATTACCCACGTCTGCGCATCTCTTTCTGGCGCTGGTATGACGATGCCTGCGACTGGCAGGGAGGCGCATCGGTGAACTATGACTGGGCTCGACTGCGATTTCTGGACAACCTCAATGTCTGGAACCAGATTATTTTCTATCCCAGCAATGGTCCGGATGACGATACCTGGCGTTTCGAAGAGTACGATTTATCGAGCATGCTTGTCGGCCCTGCAACACAGTTCTCATGGGATGGTAACTTCTCGTGGAATGCAGCCGACAACAACGACCGCATCTATTTCGACGACATCTGCGTCTGGATGCGCACCCCCGCGGCTGTTCCGCTCGGCGAGGAAACACAGCCGGTCACCACTCTGGCCGCCACGTTCAGTGTAAATGTCGGAGTAACCGCACCCACCGGATCGACGACGCTCGACCTCGCGGCAACCGCGACCAGCGCTCTCGCTACCGGCACCTACACGGATCTGACCGCGAATACGCCTGACGAATGGCTGGTCGCGACGATCACCCTGACAACCTGGGCCGATGCGGCCGGGACCATTCCGCAGTCCGAGTTCGCCCGCGGGCAAACGGTGTATGTACGCGGCACCGGGTTCACGCCGGGCGGCGGCAATGTCACGATCAACTGGATCGACGGATACCCCACCGGCACCATCCGCAACACTACCATTCTGCCGGAAGCCGGCGGCGCAATTTCCGGCAGTGCTGTTCCAGCCGCGGCCGGCGATTTCGGCACCTGGCGCCTGGCGGCAACACAAGGCGCCGTTACCGCGACCGGCTCGTTCCGTCTGCTCGAGCGACCGGCGTTCATGCCCTTCTTTCACCTGACCCCCGCCACTTCCACCGTCGGCGATATTCTCACCGCCGGCCTGACGATCCATGCCGCGCCTTTTGCAGAAACCTTTGAGTCCGGCCTCGGTTCATGGACTCTGACGGGAACGAATCCACCGGTTGCAACTTTGACCCAGGTCTACAACTGGAATTATCCGCAAAAGTACGTTCTCATGACTCGGACAGTTGCAGATACCGAGAGCATCACCACGACCACGGTCAAACTTCAGGGCGTGTTCGATGCGGTGCTGCATTTCGACTACTCTCTGGTTCTGCCGACTGCCGCCACCCTCTCGGTCTCGATTTCAGCGAACGGTGGTACGAACTGGCTTTCACTCGCCACGTATACAACCAGCACCGGCTCGGGCACCTGGGTCTCGCAAGCTCTGACCCTGCCGACCACCGTCTGCGACAACAAAACGGTCGGCCTGCGCTTCTCGTTCACGCATGGGGCGAACGGTCGAGCGATGCTCGACAACGTCTTCATCTCGGGGCTTTCGCAGAATCATGAGTCCGTGTCGCTCAGCCCTGTCAACTGGGTGGCAACAGGATCAGGCAACGCCCTCATCGCCACAGCGCCGGTTCCCTCTCTGGCAACCGTCAGTATCGGCACTCCTGTCACCTTTGCGACGACCTACACAACGATTGCGACCACAACGGCTACTTCATCGTTTTATCTTCAAGGAACTGGGACACCACGCATTCTGGCGGTCGGCACCACCAGCGTCGGAGCCAGTTCCTGGAATGTTTCCGATGCGCTTTCAGACGGCGTAAACATCTACCGGCGGGCGATGCAGATCACTCCTTCGCTGATCGATTTCGGCAACGTGAACCCGGGTGCCCGCAGCGCGACGGGGAGTCTTTCGATCAGAAACGTCGGCAACCTCAACTTGAGTGCGATCAAGTGGGAGTTTCACGACCTGACCGCCAACACCGACCTGATCCCTCTTTCCGCGGTCAGTGCCTCTCCTGACCCGGTCGGCGCTCTGGCGGTCGGGGTCGCAACCGCCGCCGGCGTCTCGGTCTTTGTTCCGGCGGCCACCTCGCCCGGCAGTTACACCGCCTCTCAGTTTGTGTTCGAAGACGTGAACTTTGACGGGAACTCCGCAGGCGAACCGATCGCCACTTTCGAAACGCGCATCAGCGTACCGATTTTCGAGGGCCTGCAATGTGCGACCAATACCATCGACCTCGGTGACTGGCGGCCCGGAGATACCGTTTCCACGACCTCGATCACGGTAACCAACATCGGCAATCAGAACCTTCCCATGGTGTTTCTGCAGGTGTCGTCATTCACCACCGGCGTTTTCTGGATCGCCAGCGACAACGTCAAAATCTCTCCGAATCAGTATGTCGGTCTCATGGTCAAAGGCACCTCGAGCAACAAGTCGTTCTCGGTTCAGATTCCTGGCGGACAGGCGACCGGCACCTACATCGCCACGGCAACGTTTATCAATGAGAAAGTTACCGTCAACGCCATCCCAGAACCTGGCGAAGCCTCGTTCCCGATCAGACTGACCTTGTACGTGACGGGCAGCGAATCGATGAGTCTCGGATCAACCACCGTGATTCTGGCCACCAGCACACCTGGAACTCAGGTAGCCACCGGGTTGATTCGCCTGCGCAACCTCGGCGATCTCGGCCTCGAAAAACTGAAGATCGAATGGAACCCGCTCACTTTTGCCGGCCCGGGTACCGGTTCACTGACCATCGCTTCCAGTTGTCTGCGAATCGTGCCTGACCCCCTGCCGATCGTCAACAAGAATGCCTCGACCACGTTCTCCGTTGCCGTCGATATTCCGTTCGGCGTAGCCAGCAGCGCGGTCGGGTCACCATTTTCCGGTGTGCAGTGGGTTTTCAACGATCGCAATGGGAACAACATTCGCGATGCCGGCGAGACGGCCGCCAGCTTCACTTTGCGACTGGGCATCTCACAACTGCCTGCGGTAGTGGTGGCCGAGGAACTGGCCAACTTCGGCACCGGAGTTCAAGGAGCGGTGAAAACCTGTCAGGTCAGTATCATGAACACAGGAAACTCTGCCTGCTCAGGCCTGAAATGGCGGGTGCTCGATCAGTTAACGGATGGGACAAACATCATCGCCAGCACAGCCGTCACGTTTCTGCCCAACGGCGTCAATCCGGCAAGTTGGGTGTTCAACTTTCCCTCCGTCACTTCGACGACGGCGACGCTGACTTTAACCATTCCCGGCGGCGTTCCGGCCGGGGTGTATCAAGGGCGCTGCTGTTTGTTCAACGACGTGGTCACCGTGAACAACGCCTCGAACACCGGGGAATCATACGATGAGTTCACGCTGCGAATCGAGGTTGGTAGCGGAACTCTGCGGTTTGCCACCGACAGCATGGATCTAGGCTGGGCGAATCCGTATGAGGACTCCGCCCCCAGCGTGTTTTCGGTCACCAACCAGGGAAGTTCGCTGCTGGACAAGGTTCGATACCAGAAAGCGAACCTGATCGAACAGACCGTTCCGGCAAATCTGATTTCCGTGCCGAACCATCACTACTCTTCGCCCGACCCCATCGGGCTGATGCTGCCGGGCATGTCGATCGCGCCAACGATACACATCTCTGTTCCCGCAGCCCAACCAGCCGGCACCTACAGCACGATTCTGGATGTCTTTCAGGATGACAACCTCAACGGCTTAATCGAATCAGGCGAAGCATCAGACACGATGCTGTTTACTCTGCATATCAACTCGCACAAATCACTCACCTGGAACCCACTGCCTTTCGACATGGGGGGCGTCGATCGCGGAAAGTCAGCCTCTGTCACCCTCGAGCTCTGGAACGTCGGCAACCTGCCGATCACCAACCTGACGCTTCAGCCAACGGCGATGATCTGCGGCGCAGACATCATCGCCACCGCCAACATCACGCTCACGCCGGCGGGCCCCTGGAATCTCGCGCCCAATGCTACCCAAGCACTCGTAGTTACGGTCAACACCCTGCCCTCAACTCCGACCGGCAACTACCGGGCATGGTTCAATTGCTGGGAAGACGGCGCAGCCCCGAATGGCGTGTACAACCCCGGCGAAGCCTCGTGGCCCATGTCGGTCGACCTGGCCGTCGGTGGAAAAGCGCTGCGCATTCTCGAACCGACCACCCTCGACTTCGGCGTCGTGACCCGCGGATCAGACACCATCACTCTGAATTTCGTCATTCAGAACACGGGCACGGCCGTTCCGCTGTCGAAACTGCGAATACAGCCGGCAAATCTGACCTACGGCCTCGGAAGCATCGCAACCACGACATTTGTGTTCTCGCCATCCTCGATTACGCCGCCGAATCTGAATCCGGGCGTCAAGCGATCGGTAAGCATGATGATTCACACTCCCGACACGGCTTCACCCGGCTCATATGTCGGCGATCAGATTGTCTTTGAAGACGAGAACGGCGATGGCATCTGCCAGAGCACCGAAGCCAGCGCGACCTTCAAAGTCAAGGTCGGGTTGACCAAAGGCGATCCGTTTGGGTATGAAATGACCGTCGATCCGGGTCTGATCGATAACACCTGGCGCGTCGGCGGCGTGGGCCCGACGCGAGCGTATGGTCTGCGCGGCCAGACGATGGTCGCCACGTTCACCCTGACCAGTCTCTGCTTCAACACGTTGAACACCCTGGATTACGCACCGGCTGTGAATCTGACCGGGCCGGGAGCGCCGATTCCACCGGTCTATGCCCCCGCCGCCCCCTTTACGCTGACGAGCTTCCAGTCTCGCCCGGCCACGGTCAGCGTTTCGATTCCCGCCGGACAGGCAGCAGGCTTCTATTCCTGCACGCAACACATCGACGATCTCACGAGCGTTGCCGAAGCGGATATCGTCCTGCAGTTGATCGTGGCGTCCTCGGCTGTCTCCGTCAGTCCGAGCCCGTTGAACTTCGGCTATGTGCCGCCAGGGCAAGCGGCAACGCTGGCGTGTACTATCTCCAGCATCGGATCCGCTCCATTCCGCATTGCGCACGGATTCGGACTCGGACTGATCGGACCGCAGACCATTCCGGCCGCTTCTCTGACGCTGACGCTGGAAGCCTGGCCGCCGGATATCGGAGCCGCACCAGCCACCATGCTCGGATCAGTCACCGTGCAGGTAGACATGGGAGTCATCCCTGGGAACTACGTCGGCACCATGACGATCTACGATCTCGATTTCCCGAATGAAGCGAGTTTCACCGTTCCACTGCGCGTCAATGTGATTTCGCCTATCGGTGACTTCGTGTACCAGTTGGTGACGAACGCCAGCCAGCCAGGGTCCGTCGTCAGCGGGGAATCGTATATCGTCAGTGTGTATGCCATGGCGACAGGTACGGTCAGCGGCAATGTCGTTCTTCAAGTGCGCGAATGGCTGCAGGACGACATGCTGACCCCCGCCGCGACACATACCGTGACGTTTCCCGGTGCCGATCTTTCGGCTCAACGCGGGCGATGGGTGCGGTTGTGGACCTCGTTCACGGCGACAACCTCGGCGAACCTCGGCAGCTTCACCGTTGAACTCGGGGTTCTTGGCGCCGGCTCCGGGCAGGGGGTCTACTTTGACGGCGTGCAGTTCGAGAAAGCGATCACCTTCCCCTCCGGGCAACGATCGACGGAACCGACACC
This sequence comes from uncultured bacterium, assembly GCA_964472075.1. GTDB lineage: Bacteria > Muiribacteriota > Ozemobacteria > Ozemobacterales > Ozemobacteraceae > CAYYIY01. The sequence goes on from CAYYIY010000078.1 coordinate 10,066, forward strand.
CTACACGCCTCACAAGTCCGTGGTTTCTCCGAGTGAGCTGCAAGACCTGGGCACAGGAAGACGCTACTACTCGTGGTAATCGACACGCCTGCCTGACATCGGCCATTCATCCGTGAATTCAACGGGTTCTCCTTGACAGAACATGGAATGGCTGAGTATCTTGGCGTGTCTTTTCATGCCTGTCTCGAGGAACCAGCGATGCGCGTCGCCCTCATTGATCCGTCGTTTCGCCACCAGGGGACCCTGGTCAAATTGCGACGTATCGGTTACTTTCCCCTGACTCTGGCGCGTCTGGCAGCATATTTTCCCGCCGAGACCCAGATCGATCTCTGGTATGAGAAGTGTCAGGATGTTCCGCTCGACACACCCTACGACCTGGTCTTATTCACCACCATGGGCTCAAATCTCGTGCGCGCCGAGGAACTATCAGCGGAGTTTCGTCGTCGGGGCGTACCAACGGTGGTCGGTGGGTATTCGGTGAAACCTATGCTCGAACGTTGCCGACAACACTTTGATTTCGTCGTGGTCGGCGATGCCGAAGGCATCGTCTCTCAGATCTGTGAAGATCGGGTTCAAGGCCGGCTTCGTTCGGTGTATGAGAATCTCAACCCGAGCATCGAGCATCTGCCGCCTCCCCGATATGATCTCATTCCCAGGCATCTGCTCGGCGACATCGTGCCACTCGAGGCTTCGCGGGGCTGCCCAAACTCCTGCAGTTTCTGCGCCGTCACCGATTTGTACCATTCGTCCTACCGACGACGCGACGTGAATGAGGTTCTGAGCGAGTATCAACTGGCTCGTGAGACCCTCGGACGTCGTCTGTATTATTTCGCCGACCCGAACTTCACCGCCGACATGGCTCATGCCAAAGCGATTCTTCGCGGTCTGACCGGCAAGGGAATGGCCTGGCTGGCCAGCGTCGATATTCGCGCCCTGCAAGACGACGAGTTTCTCACACTGGCACGACAAAGTGGCTGCTTTTCGCTGCAAATCGGGTTCGAAACCCTCTCGGCCGTCAATCTGCACGATTCAAACAAAAGCTTCGCCTCTCGGGTAGACTACGAGGCGCTTGTTCGCAAGTCTCACTCGTACGGTGTACCGGTCGTTGCCCTATTGATGGTCGGGTTCGATGCCGACACGCCCGCCACGTTTCCGGCACTGCGTCGGTTTCTCGAGAAGAACCATATTCCGCTGGCCGTCGCGCATCCGGTTATTCCGATTCCCGGCACCCCTCTCTATGAGCGTCTGAAGAGTGAGAACCGGCTGTTCGACGTCACCCCCGACCTCTGTGACGGTCTTCATGTGCTGTATCAGCCGAAGCATTTCACCCCCGAAGCACTGACCGAAGCCTACTGGAACTTCGCGGCCGGGCTGCTGAGCTGGCGCTCCATCGTGCGCCGGTTTCTCTGGCCCGGCGTCTTGAGAAATCCTCTCGCCTGGCTGGTTCTGCTGATATCGAACCTTCTCTCGCGCGACGTCGTCAGGCGCCGTCTGCCGCCCGGTATGTATCAATGAACCGACTGTCAGCCTTCATTGATCCGCGTACGATTCCGGTTCCGATCACTCCTGATCAGGTTCAGAACTCAGGGAGCAAGGCCGCAAACCTGGACGTTCTGCGCCGTGCCGGGTTCAGAACCCCCGAGTTCGAGATTCTGTCGGTTTCCTGGTTCAGGCAGTTTCTGCACGAGCAGCAACTGACGGTTCCCACTTCGCTCACCGATTCAGAAGCCGAGTCTTTCATCGATCGGTGCCTGCACGCTCCATTTCCCGCTCGGCTGCTCGACGAACTCGGACAAATCAGAAAACGTCTGGGTGACATACCTCTCTGTGTCAGGTCTTCCGGAACCTGCGAAGATCTCGCCGGGATGTCGTTCGCCGGGCAGTATGAGTCGTTTCTCGATCTGCGAGATGAAGAGGCAGTGGTGCGCGCCGTTCGCGAGTGCTGGGCCTCACTGTTCAACGCGCGCGTGCGCGGCTATCTGCGACGTCAGGGCATCTCGCTGCAGCGGGCCGGCATGGCGCTGCTGATTCAGGAATACGTTCCGGCAGAGTATGCCGGTGTCGCCTTCACGGTGAATCCGCTCACCGGCCGACAGAATCATCTGTTGCTCGAATACTGCGCGGGTGGGGCCGACAAACTGGTCTCGGGTCGAATCACGCCGGCGCAGGCGGTTTTCGATTACGAAACCGGCACCCTGATCTCTGGTGCGCTTCCCCCGGGCATGGCGGCACGACATCTCGGCGAGTTTCGCCAGATTCAGAAAGTGTTTGGTGCACCTCAAGATATAGAATGGATCTGGCACAACGGCTCGCTCTGTTTTGTACAAACCCGCCCGGTTACCAGTATCAAGACCGAAGCCTCTTTCGGCACCTGGACCACCGCCGACTTTCGTGACGGGGGCGTGTCGAGCTCCGTTGCCACTCCGTTCATGTGGTCACTCTACGACTACATCTGGCAGTTCGCCATGCCAGGGTACTGTCGCATTCTGGGCCTGCTCGACCCGGGAGCCGATCAACGCCCTTGGGGAGGCATGTTCTTCGGCCGCCCCTATTGGAACATCGGCGAGGTCTTGACGTGCCTGCTGAAGATACCGGGGTTTCACGAACGAAACCTGTTTTCTGATCTCGGCATTCAGACCGAGCCCGGGTATCCGTTCCGCAGCGTTCCCTACAGTGTCGAAAGGGTAACCGCCGTGTTGCCGACCCTCTTGAAACTCGAGCATTATTACCGTTTTCGCATTCAGGATAATCGGCGCTATCGGCGAGAGTTTGCGGATCTGACGAAGCCGTTTACTGACTCTCACCTGGAGCGGCTCTCAGGCGACGAGTTTGCGGCTCGTTTCCGAGATCTGATCACCAAACTCTACTTTCGCACCGAAACGTCGTACTTCATGACCATCTATAACACGAGTAACGCCAAACTCGATTTCAAGGTGCGCCTCGACGCGGTGAATCAGCGTGGTCACGATCTTTCATACATCAAGCTCATCTCCGGGTTGCTGCGGGTGAAACATCTGGCACCTCTGAAGTCGATGAGTCATCTCGCTCAGGAAATCGCTGCCCAATGGCGGTTACGCGAAGTCATTCTCAACACCCCCGCCGATCAGATCGACGCCGTTCTCAAAACGGACACCGACGGAATAGCTCTTCTTCAGTTGTTTGATCAGTTTATCGACTCGTACTCTTACCATTCGTCACGTGAACTCGACATCTCGGTTCCACGCTGGCACGAAGATCGAGCGACGGTCTGGAAGCTGCTCAAGACCTATCTACGCGACCCCGATCCGGAATCAGCCATCTCACATGAAAAGCGGCAGCACGACATGTACCGTCAGGAGGTCGGCCGTGCCCGGCACGCATTCAACGGCCTGCTGCATCGGTTGATACCCATCGAACGGCAACTGTTCTTTCGCGCTCTGCTGCGAACCCGCACCTACTGCTGGTGGCGCGAAGAGATGCGCGATTACTCCTCGCGTGTCTACGCCATCGTTCGCACCTGGGCCCTTGAAGCCGGTCGCCGACTGCATCTCGCCGACGGAGAAGTCTTCTGGCTGACCTGGCAGCAGACCCTTCAGGCACTCGAAGGCCGCCTGACCGGGGAACAGGTGCGAGATCTGCTGTCACAGGCGGTCGAGCAGGCGTTGCTGTATCGACATTTCGAGAATCCCGACGAGCTTGGTGCGGGCTTTCTCGCCAAGACTCTTCCAGACTCACAACCGGGGACAGACGGCGGCAACCGCTTCAGCGGCGTCGGCTGCTCGCCGGGCGTCGCGGTCGGTACCGCCCGGCTGATTCGCTCGCTCGAAGACAGTGATCGGCTGCAACGAGGCGAGATTCTGGTGACGAGGTTCACCGACCCTGGCTGGACGCCGATCTTCCATCTGCTTGGCGGTGTCGTCACGGAAACGGGGGGAGTGTTGTCACATGCGGCCGTCATTTCTCGCGAATACGGCATTCCCGCCATTCTCAACCTCGCCGGGGCGACGCAACGCATTCGCGACGGGCAGCGTTTGCGCATTGATGGGTCCTCGGGTATAGTCGAAGTTCTGCCATGATCACCACCAGCCTGCACGAGATCGACCCGCACGGCGACGCGCGGCACAGTGAACTGTCTGACCGATATACCCGGTTTTGCTACCCCGGGTTCGGTCGCCAGATGCATGCGTTCGGTCTTGATGTCTCGTACATTCGTGCCGAGGGCGATCGGCTCTGGTATCAAGACGACCAGGGCGTGGAGTGCGAAGTTCTTGATCTGGTAGGCGGGTATGGGGTTTGTCTGTTCGGGCACAACCCCGCGGATCTGGTCGCCACCGCGCAGCAGACCCTGCAGCACAACCCCGCCAACATGGCGCAGGCCAGCGTTCGCGGCAGCGCGGCCGAGGTCGGAAGGCGACTTTCCGAACTGGCGGAAGAGCGCTGGCACGAACCATACTGCACCGCTTTGTTCAACACCGGTTCAGACGCGATCGAAGCGGCTCTCAAGCATTGTCGCCTGATTCGCCAGTCGCAGATCGATCGACAACTCGATCAGATTCTGCTGTCCGCGTCCCAGTTGATCCGACGTCATCAGCCACAATCCATCACCATCGATACCCGTCACGTTCCTCGATTTCCGGGCGTGTACTTTGATTCTTCCGTCACATTTCTGCAAGCCATCGACTCGTACAATCGCGCCATCGTGTCACAGCCGCCAACCTTACTGGCACTGCGTCATGCGTATCACGGTCTGACTCCCGGTGCGCTCAGCCTGACCGACTGCCTGGCGTTTCGGCGCCCCTTTGCCGATCTGACGCTGCCGACGCAGTTCATCGACCCCTCGGCCGAAGCGCTGGCGGCCGTTCTGGCCGGCACTCAGCGACTGGTCGCCCGACTTGAGTTTCGGCAGGGTGCCTGGGTTCTGATTCCCGAGGCTGTCAGCGGGGTTTTGGCGCTGTTCGTCGAACCGATTCAGGGTGAAGCCGGAATGGTCGAGGTCCGCGGCCAAAGTCTCGCAGTGATGGTGCGCCTGTGCAGACGAAATGGGATTCCGGTCGTTGCCGACGAAGTGCAAAGCGGTATGGGGCGCACCGGTCGTCTCTTTGCGTGGGAGCACACGAGCGCTCCCGCGCCTGATCTGATCGTGCTCGGAAAAGCTCTGGGCGGCGGCCTGGCCAAAGTGGCGGCCGTCATGAGTCGGCAGGCGGTCACGCACGACGATTTCGGGCTGCTTCATGCCTCGACGTTTGCCGAAGACGAGATAGGATCGCGTCTGGCGCTTGCCGTTATCGAGCGGCTCACCGCAGAGCGCGGCGCAGCTCTCCGCTTGATCGAGCAGCGGGGTGCCGCATGGCTTTGCCTTCTGCAGAGCCTGTCGAACGAATATTCGGATGTCATCGCCGAGGTTCGCGGTCGCGGCCTCATGCTGGGGCTGGTCTTTCGTGACCAGCGCAACGCCGGGTCAGATCTCATGCGCGTCATCTGCACCCAGGGAGATTTCGGCTACTTCATCGCCGGCTTCCTGCTGCGTGAGTTTGGGGTGCGCGTCGCCCCCACCCTCAACGACCCACAGGTCATTCGCATCGAACCATCACTTCTGGCGGCCGAGCCCGAACTTCGTCAGGCGGGCGCCGCCCTGCGCAAGCTCTGCGAGGCGCTTCGCCTGCATGATCTGGGCGCACTCTGCCGACACCTGACCCACCCGGCTCTCGACGAACCCTTGATTGTCGAAGATTATCGCCTCGACCCGCGCGAGCGCATGCAGACCGGCGCACTGGTCCCTGAGCGCGTCGCCTTTCTCGGACACTTCATCGACCCGACGTATCTGAGCCGTCATGAGCCGTCTTTGAGTCGCTTTTCCCCTGATCAGCTCGATGTTCTGATTCGTCGCACCTGGGACTCGGTTCGACCGTGCCCCCTCGTGCGCCGCGACATTCGCTCCTCGTTCGGGCACGCCGTCGGATTTCATTTCATCGGCCTGCTGGTCACTTCCGAGATTCTACTCGAACTGTTGCGTCGTCACGAGGTCGATCGAGCACGTCGATTGATTGGTGAGTCGGTCGAAGTCGCTCGCGATCACGGGTGTCGGCTGGTCGGATTCGGACAGTTCACGTCGATCGTCACCCGCAACTGCAAGGAACTGGTCGTGCCGGGCGTGGGTTTCACTTCGGGCAATGCCCTGACGACCGGCATGGCCCTGCAGGCCCTGCGCGAAGTATTGAAGCGCAAGGGAAAAAGTCTGAAAGACATGCACGTTGCGGTCATTGGGGCCGGCGGCAACATCGGTTCGACCTTTGCCCGACTGCTCGCCGACGAAGCGCGGGTCTTGACGCTGGTCGGCGGTACCGGCCAGGATTCACGATCACGCGTCGAACAGACGGCCGGCACGATTCTGCTCGACCAGAGCCGACAGCTGCGCCTCGGGCTCACGATCGGGCCGAGCGGCGAACGCCTGCGGGTGCTCCTTCCCCCTTCTCGTCTGCCGCAACGTGCTGAAGCCGACCCAGCCGAGATTCTGCGCGAAGGCGGCACGGTCTGGCGCAACCTGCAAACGCATTTCACGTCGACAGACCCGTTACGACTGGGCAGTATCGATGACTGCCGGCAGGCAGACGTCATCGTGACCGCGACGAACGCGACCCGGCCGGTACTACACAACGACCTGGTCGGGCGCGGCGCGGTCATCTGCGATATCAGCATTCCGTCGGCCGTCACCGCCGAGGTACGAGCGCGTGACGATGTCACGGTGTTTCAGGGCGGTGTGGTCGCTCTGCCCCACGGCGAGCGGCTCAACATCGGCGGTCTGCCGCTCGAACCCGGGCTTGTCTATGCCTGCATGGCAGAAACGATCCTGCTCGGGCTCGAACGTCGCTGGGACGATTACTCGGTCGGCGACATCTCGAAAGAGCAGGTGCTCGAGATCACCACCATCGCCGAACGCAACGGGTTCCGCCTGGCCCGAATCAAAGAAGAAACCGCCCTCTAAAGTACGAGACACATTCACCGTCAGCCGCCTGTACAGAACGGTTACACACGTCCGAATCGGCAACGGATCCACCCATGCATGAGCCCGTCCGACAAAACATCCCACGACGCGGAATGCTTTGTCGGACTGTTCGCAATCACCATTCAGGGCGTCACCCCCGGGCACCCTGCGCGCGTTACTCAGGTGTCCACATCGTGTACAAATAGAGACTTTCCTGGATCTTGAAGGTGTATCCAATCGCATATGAAGTTCCGGTCCCGTCAGCCTTGGTATTGTAACCGGCCTTCACATATCCCGGTTTGGTATGAGGAATGTCGGCAGCGATCGTAGCGGTGTCGCCCGGAGCATACTTGTGCCCGATGGTTACGATGCCCCCTCCGCCGTTCGAGTCGTAGGTGATGACCACAGGAGTCACCCATTTGGGATACAACTCAAGCTGGCTGTTCAAGGTGTGCACGTCTCCCGGCTTATAATCGGTTCCTGTTCCATCTTCTGCCGAGTTCCAGCCTCCGAAGGCATACCCGTTTTTATCCAGGGTTCCCTTGCCCGCGATCGTGATTACCGTGCCGGCCGGATACCTCCCCCATGACGGAGCATTCCCGGACGTTTTTCCGAGGTCGTGATAGTTCACGCCATATTGAGGCACACCCGCTTTCCAAACCGCGTATAGATCAAGATTCTGGTTCATCACCACCGTGTCGCCGGCCTTGTACGATGTCCCGGTGCCATCTGCATTCGTGTTCCAACCATCAAACTCGAAGTATCCGGATCTCCCCATATTGCCGGTGTTGCCGAGAATGGTCGCAGAGTTCCCGCGTTCATACCAGAACGTCGGATCAACGGGAGGAGCTCCCCATTCATGCCCATTGCCATTGTACTTCACAAAATAGCTGGGGCGCCTGCCGATCGGAACGGTGATCTCCGCCTTGGCGCTCTTGCCGCCATTGGTCACTTCAATGGTTATGACGGCAGGATCAGTTGGATACTCATCTGGCGCAGTCCATTCACGAGTGCGGAATTGTCCGGTACCCGTGACACTGGCCCCAAACGTCCCTTTGGTTGCCTTCCAGGTGATGTTCGCTGCCGGAAGGGTCGGTGGGGTGACATTGATGAGGACCGTTTCCGCGGTTCCGGCACGAACTTCATCAGCATCGCGATAGGCCCCAGGAGGATACTGGCTTCCGGTCAGATACGTGATCACCCTGACGGAAATGGTCGGAGCGGGAGCATCTGGATCCGTGGGATCGGTGGGCTCTGAGTTCCCGCCAGACGGAACGACGAAATCGACGGTCGCCGGATCGCTCTCTGCGAATGTGGCTGACAGGCGGCGTTCGTTCGCCTGACCCAGGTATAGTACAATCTCGTGAATCGCATTTCCCTCTTCATATGAAGGAAGAGGCGGGGTAACAAAGTTTCCGTCATCATCGAGAACTTCAAACTCTTCGCCCCAGAGATACAGCTTGGTTCCCTTGCGAAAGGGCGCTCCCTGATCGTCAATCAAACGCCCTTTCACGACGTTGGTCGCTTCGATGACTCCAAGCTCAGAAGCCCGAGTCTCGGCGTTTTCCGTCACTGTCAGTTCGCCCGAGCGTTGTTTATAGATTTTTCCCTCTTTTTCGAATCTCGCCACGACGCGATAGGTGCCTGGAGTCAACCCGACAATCGTGTATTCCCCATTTTCATCGGTGATATCGAACAATTCAGGCTTGTTTTCAACCCACACTCTGGCCCCCGGAACCGCCGTCCCGACGATATCGGCTCTGATATTCGACGATGCGGGCTGCGTGACTTTCCCCTTGATCACCGCGTTCCCGACCTGTAAGCCGGCACCCGCGTCACCGCTTCCATCCGAACCAAAATTCCCAAGAATGCGGCATCCTCCCAGAGTCATTGCCAACAAAGTCAGAACCACGAGAGCCCGAACCAGTCTCAAGCTGTACACGTTTATCCCTCCGAAATAGTGTGCTGTTGGGCAGTAGCATATCGATCAAGCCCGACTCGCACAATCAGACGATTTCCTATTATTGTAGGATCATTTCCTACTCACAGCTTTCAACCCAGTCAGAAAGAGCCTTTACGACGATGGTGTTTTCCATTTATTTGAACAATCTTTGAGCGACACGCAGACGCGCTGACTGATTCACCGAATGTGTGATAGGCTCGAGAAGTTTCGAATTCATCTTTTCATCGGCTCGGAGTCACCGCATGGCAAGAATCATCGATCCCCGCACCTGGGAACGACGCGACCAGTTCGAGTTCTTTATGGGCTTCGATCAGCCGTTTTTCAACGTCTGCACGGAAGTGCGTCTCACCAGGTTGCGTGCGGCAACTCGCCAGTCGGGCGGGTCAATCTTTCTGGCTTTTCTTCATGCCGCGTTGACGGCCGCGCATCAGGTTCCGGCGTTTCGACAGCGACTCGACGGCGACCGGGTCATCGAGTTTGACCGGGTTCACACCGCCGTCACCGTGCGCGCCGCGCACGACACCTTTCGGTTCTGCTGGCTCGATTACACCCCTGAGTTCGCGGACTTTCAGCAGGACGCCCGCACCCGCATGGAACAGGCTGCCGGCGAAACCGGCCCGCTCGAGCCGCATGGCGGCAGAACGGACGTTGTTCATGTCTCGAGCCTGCCCTGGATCCGTTTCACCAGTCTGATGCATCCGCGCAAGTCCGGCACCACCGATTCGGTGCCGAAACTGGTGTTTGGCCGATTTTTCGAGCAGGGCGGTGAGGTGATGCTGCCCATCTCGATCGAAGTACACCACGCCCTGGCCGACGGAATTCACATCGCTCACTTTCTCGAATCGTACCAGTCGATTCTCGATAATCCGAAGTCTTATTGAGCGGTATGACGAGTTGTTCTGTGAAGCCTGAAGCGTTACTGTTCGATGTTTCATCGCCTTGTCAGGGCTGTCTCGTCTCCTGCTGCCAGGCTTTTCGCATCTATGTCACGCCGTTCGATCTTTCGCGCATCTCTCAACGCCTTGCTATTGCGGCTTCAGAGTTTTGCCTGCCGGTACAATGCGCCGGAGACAACCACGATCACCGGCATCTTTCGTTTTCGCTCGGTGAAGAAGAACGGTTTCTGATCGGCCTGCGCCGACGGCGTGCGGGCTGTTTGTTTCTGATGGCACTCGGCAGTCAGCGACGGTGCGGCATTCACGACGTGCGACCGCTCGTCTGCCGCAGTTATCCTCTCGATCAGTATCGTCGAAAACCGGTGATGGCACGACAGGCACTGTGCCCAAAGCCCTGGGTGTTGAACGACCAGCAGACCACGTCGTTTCTTTTGCTGCACGAGCAGCGGGAACGCGAGGCGTTCTTGTTTCAGGCCCTGCTCGACCGCTGGCACGACGAGGGGTTGGTGGCGCTGCAGCACGCGCATCTGCCGGTACGAGCTTTCCAGAAGCGGTTTCAGTTCTTTCTCGATTTTATCCTGCGCGAGCTCGACCGGCTCTGATCGCAGGCTGTTTGCTCGGTGGCAGCCGCCAAAAATCGTGAAACTTCCGCGTTGACCTTCTCACTCTCCCCCACTATACTTTCGGCAGTTCTTCAGATTTCACCCCGGAGGAAAGCATGAGAAAGATTCTGGCCCTGTTCGTCCTTTGTACCATTTGCCTCGTCCCGGCCGCCTGGGCAGCCACTTCAGAGCAGCTGGTTCGCCATTTTGAAGAGAACCAGAAATGGACCAACTCGGCACTGATCAGTTTTCATGTGCAGAAATGGGCCTCTGACGGTCGCATCGCCGACATGTATGACTTCATCAACGACAAGGAATACGACTACGAAGGTCTGATCATCAACGGCGCCGCCTACCAGGGCAAGCAGAACGGCCCCATGACCAACCTGATGGGCATCATCGGCAACGGCGTCATTGCCGTGCTGCACAAGCTCGCCACCGATGAAAACAAGAATCTGTTCAAGCCCACCTGGGTCGGGTATCACACCCCGAAGAACAAGCGCGTTTCCAACTGGTTCTGCCTGATCATGGGCAACCATCTGAAGACCTACCTGACCCGCGTCGACCAGCGCTCAAAGCTCGATGAAATCGGTGCCGATCCTCTGCAGATGAATGTGCTCGACAAGAATCTGTACAATTTCGAAGTGGTCAAAGACCTGGGCAATCGCGCCACTCTGCGCGTCACCCCCAAGCGCAACGCCGACACCAACATCGTCGAAGCCATGATCGATCTGGCTCAGTTCAAGCATGGCAACGCCGAAACCTGGTATGCAACCAAGATCACCGGCAAGTTGACCACCGGCGCTACCGGCGTCACCGAATTCGGCAATTTCCGCGTGGCAATCGCCCCCGCGGGCAGCTACATTGCCTACGCGTTTGACAACTCGAATCGCGGCCCGGTTCCCGTGATGGATATCGCCGGCGCCCTGCAGACCCCGGCCCCGAAGGGCGACGAAAAGGCGTTCATCTTCGCCACGCAGATCAAGAACACCAGCTACCAGACTTCCCGCGACGTGAACGAATACGAAGTCAAGCTGATCACCACCGTTCAGCGCCTGCACCTGAATCCCTCCGTCGAAGCCATGGCCCAGTACATTCAGGGCAAACGCCTCGGCACGCTCGAGAAGGTCGCCAAGAAGGTCGTTTCGAGTCACTGATCGAACGTGAATTCGTCCGATACAGCGCGCCCCGACCGGGGCGCGCTGTTTTTTCATTCCATCGCCGCACTGATTCGCTTCACCCTCGATCATCGACGCATCACCTGCGGTCTCGCCTGCCTCATCATCGTCCTCATCGGCTCGGGCATGGGCCGTCTCGAAACGGATTTTAACGTCGAAAGCTTCTTTCCGCGCGACGACGGGTATCGGGTCTCGTTCCAGAGCTATCTGCACACGTTCGGTCGCGACGACGATCTGATCATTCTCCTCTGTCAGCCGCGTGTGGCTTCGACATCCGCCCTGACGCCCCTTCGGGATCTGATTGCCGAACTGCGCGGGAAACCCCAGTTTCAGAAGGCTTACAGCTTGTTCGACGCTCCTCTGCCGATCCTCATCGACGGCGAAGAGTTCCAACTACCCCCGCTTGATCAATGGTTGCTGGCCTCGGACACCCCCGACCCCGACCGTTTTGCCTCACTGGTCGGTTCACTGACGGCTCACTCTCCGATTCTGCACAACTTTTACGATCCTGCGTCCGGTACGTTCATCGTTCTGTTACGTCTGACGGAAGAACACTCTCACAATCGCGGACGCATCGCCGCCGCTTCAGACCTACGCGCCTGGCTTTCCAACAGCCGTTATTCGCATTTTTTTACTTGTACTCTCGGCGGCATGCCGATCGCTCGCGCCGACGGCATGATGTTGATCGAAAAAGATCAGCGCCGACTGCTTCCGCTAGCCATGCTGGTGAATCTCCTGGTCCTGTGGCGGTTGTTCGGACGGGTGAGAGATGTCCTGCTCGTTGCAGCTCATGTCTGTCTGACTCTCGTCGTCACCCTCGGCCTGATGGGACATCTCGACTGGCGATTCTCGATTCTATCGTCGGTTGTCCCCGTGATTCTCATCATCACCTCTTCCAGTTACAGCATTCATCTGCTCTCTCGCTGGCGGCACGCGCAGGCCCGAACTCCGCCACCCGATCTCGCAACGGTGTTCGCTTCCCTGTTCGAACCGGTCGGGATGGCCACGGTGACGACCATCGTCGGTTTTCTGTCACTCGCAAATGCCGACATGCGGCTGATCACCGAGTTTTCTTATCTCACCTGCCTTGGAGTTCTGGTCGCATTCCTCCTGTCGTTTCTGGTTTTTCCGGTTCTGGTGCACGCCTGCCCGCC
>CAYYIY010000079.1:0-22570 GCA_964472075.1 uncultured bacterium
AGATCGGGGACGGTGCGATCTCCCTCTCCGACCGCGATCACATCGATCCACGGGCAGAGCTGCAGAATGGTTTCCTCAACGCTTTTCGCCCCTACCCCACCGAGAACGATCACTCGGTCGGGATACCGCTCGCGCACGGCTTTGAGCGCCAGAAGAGTGAACGGCAGAAGGTTTGCCATGCACGACACTCCGATGACCGGCGCCGGGTCGGCGAGAAACGTCGTCATGTTGTCGATGGAGAAGGGTTCGGCGTATTCGTTCAACTGATAATCGCGAAAATCAACACGAAATCCGGCGTTTTCGAGCGCCTGCGTCAGGTAGAGCACTCCAAGAGGGACATGCAGTTCCTTGTCGATCGAATCGACATAGCGAACGTACAAGAGATTGAGGTTGAGAAGCGTGATGTCGTGAGCAGATGAGGGCATCATCAGGGCTTCTTTCCTTTCGGTATCTCGAGTCCGGGCAGATCGGGAAGATCAGGACGAATGCCCCGCGAAATATCCATGTTATCAGGAAAGTCCGGGCGAATACCCTTCGTGACTCGTATGGCGTCGTCATCGACCGGCGGTCTCACCGGCAAAGGAGTCGGCTGCCCGTTTCCAGACGGCGACAAAATCGCCTGCGCTCCCGGACTGTCGAACGACTTTCCGCCTGCTCCGACCTTGATCGTCACCCGGCGGTTCTGCAGATCGATCTCGACATCCTGTCTCGGATACAATTCATACGCGAGATCACGCAACACCTGTTCGAGCGGCGCTCCGGAAGACCAGGCTTCGATGGTTCTGTTCCAGTCCGGTTCGTGTTCCGCGTTCCAGATGATGACGGACTGCAGATCGGCCTGCAGCCTGGGCAATCCCTCCGCGAAGGTGATTCCAGACAATTCACACCTGACCACCGCGCGACGCAGAAACTCCACCGAACCAGGCTGCATCGAGGATTCGGTCGGAGCAGGTCGGTTCTCAACCGGGTTCGGCACCGGAGGCCGCGGACTCGGCTTGACCTCGATCGGATCAGGAATGTCAGGCCGCGCGCCGCCCGGGGGCAGAATATCGTATGGTTCATCAGCCCTGGCGCCGCCTTCTCCCATGGAAGACCACCCGGGGACCTGCTGATTCGCTTCGCTGACACTCTGACCAATCGGTTGTTTTGTCTGTGTGTCGCCCGGACTCTCAGCCCGCGCCGCCACCGGCGAAAAGGTCAGCTGTGCCAGCAATGCCACGATCGCCGCCGCCGACCCGGTCGCCAGCACGCGTTTCTGCGCTTCCGGAACGGCCGTGCCCGCAATAATCGCCTTCAATTGCGGTTCCGGTATGACATCGAGCATCTGCCGTTCAGCCGGGTCGAGGTCGAGACCGATCGTCCCACTGACCTTTGATCGCTTTTCCAGCAACTGTCGGCAGAACTCCGCATCAACCGCCGCCTTTTTCAGCATCAGCTCCATGGCGCGCGGAATGCGCCCGCCGCGACTGGTTACCCCCGCCGGCCGGCCGCCGACGATCGTATGTCCCTGCTCGTTCCCGTGTTTTCGCTCAGCAGGCTGATCAGCCCGCCCCATGCGTATGCGGTTCTCATTCGTCATATCAGAATTCGACCTCCCCGACGGTGTAGGTATCGCGGCTCTCTTTCAGTCTCAGCGTCATCGCCTTGCGTTTTTCATCGGCCCGACCGAAGTTACTGAAGATCTCAACCTGGACGGTCACCTGACTCGACAAAGCCGGCGCACTCGAGCCGTAGTAATTCGACTGGATCTTGTACATTCCCTTCATCGCCTTGCGCAAGCAGTATTCTTCCGGTCCGTAGCCCTGCGTGAAGTCGCGCGACACCAGGCCGCCGATCTGGGTGAACCGATTGCTATAGTATGCTTTTTCGCCATTCGGTTCGATCACCCAGATGTCCATATCCGCCATGTCGGTGTCCCAGGTCATAACGATGCGCAGATCGCAGTCGAGGTTCTTCACCAGACGATCGTCCAGTTTTGCCGAAGCCGGAACCTCGCCTTTCATGCGAGCAAGAATACTGTTGTATTCCATCAAAGCCACGACCTCGATCTCCGGGAAGCGATCCCAGCGGCGCATGATGACTTCCTTCAGCAGTTCGAGCGCGCGCCCGTATGTCTTCTCACGAGCCAGCACCAGAGCCAGATCCCGGTATGACTGCGGCTCTTCCGGGCGCAGACGCAACACGGTTTCGAAGGTCAGACGGCTGAGTTCCAGCTCATCCATCTGTGACAGTCGATGCGCCATGATCCGCAACAGACCGGCGTTTTCGAGATCGAGTTCGGCAACGTTCGACAGCACCTGCAACCCAAGCTCACGTTTTCCCGCCTTCAGAAAGAAATCAGCACAGTCGAGGAAGAAACCGGCAGAATCTCCGTATTCCTTCTTCTGCTTCAGATAAGCGTTCCACGCACTATCAACCGGTACTTTCTGTAACTCTTTCAGATACGGAGTGTTCGGATTCCAGCCTTTCATGACCACTCCGGGTTCCGGCGCTGACGCCTCCGACTTTTCCTTGCTCGCGACAAACTCATCGGCAACCGCGGACTTGCGCATGGAATGTCCGGCTGCACCGCCCGGCATCGCCGAACCGCTGCGCAGTTCCCGAATCGGTGCCGATGACGGTACCGGCGCGCTCATCGGGGCCGCCCGATCCTCTCGTGCGCTGCCGGCAAACGAGTCCATCTCTCCGTCGGCTTGAACGGCCATGTCTGCCGGGGCCTCTGACAACGCCATCGGCGGTTCGGCGTCAGGCACTCCCCCGAGGCTGTGCTCCCGTCGGCGACTCTTGTCGAAAGCGACCTGCTTGCCGCCTTCCCACCAGCGCACACGCTCCTGCCACATCGCCACGACTTCCTCAAGTTTGCTGCGCAGCTGGTTGTCCTGTTCCTTCTGCTTGTTCTCGACGACTTCCCAGTACTGTTTGCGCATCTCGGGCAGACAGGCCGGCGGCTCGATCTCGTGTTCGAGATACTGGTCAAAGCGCTCGAGCACCATCAGCGATGTGCGCGGCGTCACCAGACTGAACCGCTTGCCCAGCGCCACGATCTCGCGATCATTCTTCTGCGGGTTGATCAGAAGTTCCGCCAGTTTTTTCTGCGCCCACAAGCGCTGAATCAGCGTATCATCGAGCGCATCTTCCGTCTTGATCTCAACTTCCGTCGTTTTCAGCGTCCTGCCGCCGACTCCGTAGTGCAGGCGCAGTTTACCGCCGGCGCTCAACAGTTTTCCGGCCACGGTCATACGACCTTCGACCGGCTGCGGCATCGAGGGGTAGACCTCATCAATGCTGCCGCTGATCACTTCCGCCTTGATAAAACCAAACGCGTCCTGTCCGATGCGTGCCAGAATTGCTTCCGGCCTGGTCGTCTGCAGGTTGAAGGCGTCACCGCCGGTCTTCATCGCCAGACCCTTGAGAAATGCCAGGTTCGAGCGGGCCGCGTCGGCAAAGGCATACACAGGCACGGTCAGCTTCTCAGGAGTCTCGCGCCCGAAACTGCTGATGCCGTCGGTAAACAGAAACACCGCTTGAGCGCCCGGGGTCTGCTGCAACACCCCGATCTGAGTTCCGCCGTCGTATTCGATTCCGCGAAGCGTATTCAACAGCTCTTCCGCGTTGCCGTTCTCGACGGAAAAGGTCTTCACGGCCCCCGGCACATGGCGAAACACGACCAGATCAACCGTGGTCTTCTGCGGATGCGCGGCAAACCAGGCTTTCAGAAACGCCAGTTCCCGGTCGTGCTTGTCCGCACCCCGGGAATTCGAGGCATCCCACAGAATGGCAAGATGGTCGATGGAAGCGGCTTTCCCGCGTTCCGCCGCCGGTCGCGGATCGTTCTGCACGTCGTTCACCACGAAGAAATGTTCGCCGCGCGTTCCCTTCTCGACGAGAACGCGGCCCACGCTGCCCTCTCCGACCTCGAGGTTCAGATCTTCGTCAATTACCGTCTTCTCGAGAGACAGTTCCGCTCGCCAGCCCTCTTTCGCGGCTTTGAAGCCGAGTTTGCCGAGCTTGTCGCCGCCGCTGACTGCAGGCGCTTCTCCGGCTTTTTCCGCCAGAACGCGCAGGGCGAACCTTCCATCGATTTTGCCCAGACGAATGGGAATCACAAACAGGCCCTTGTTTCCCTGTGCCGTGGGTTCGCTGACATAGCTGACGCGAATCGTTCGCGTGCCGCGCGGAGGAATCGGGAACACGCGCGTCTTGAACGTGTTGCCGCCGACCTGTTCCACCAGCCCCGGGTCGACCCCTTTCCGCATCTCTTTTTCAAACACGACGCGGGCCTTCTCTTTCTCGACCGCCACCCCGTCGACCAGCACGCCGTTGACATCAAGCGCGTAGCCGCTCACCGCCGCTCCTTCCGGCAGCGGAAACACCAGATCGCCGGCCAGATTTCTCGAACCAGGGTTGTGAAACGCCATCGTCATGCGGGTTTCGGCGACATGCCCGGCAAGTCTCGTCTCGACGGAAACCTGCCGAAGCTCGATCTTCTCGCCTTTGAACGAGTCATCGAGCATGATGCGCGGCCCGGTCTGGGCAAACGCCGGAACGGAAAGCAGAATCAGAGCCAGGAGAAAAATGGAACGACGCATCCTTCAAACCCTCCTTATTCGGGGCAAATCTTCAGCCACAATCTTGCAGTCAACCGCATAAACGCAGACCCGCACTTCCGGATTCATGGGAAGACCGGTCCGCTCGCCGCATACGTATGCCAATCAAAGACCAGTGATCCGGAACTGAGCGAGGCCCTCTCCGGATTGTATCCGAGACGAGAAAAAAAGACGGAGCCGGTCGCCAGACGCGGGTCGCGGTATTCTTCGACCTCGAAGGAGATCCGCTGCCCGGAGCGCGTCTCCAGATGCGCCTGCGCTCCAACTCCCTTTGAATGCTGCGGAACTTCTTCGACCGACCAGGTGGTATACGATCGCACGAAATCGTCCACCAGCAGGCGACGCTCAGACTGAGAAGCAACGCAAACGTCAGCCCAGCCGTAGGCATTACGCAGGCACCAGGAGCCATCGGGCTGCACCTGCACCCAGACGACGCCGTTCCAGAACCACGCGATGGCAACCCACCACGGAGCAATCAACAGCAGGCACAGGCCGAGAACGACATTGGTTGCTTCACCCGCCGTCGCCGGATCACAGCCAAGCCGACGGCGCAACACCGGCCACGCGACCAGTCGCGCCACCATGGTGGTAAACAGCAGTGCCAGCCCGCCGGCCACCCAGGCCAGCACTTGATAGCCGGCCCCCGTGTTGTACCATCCAGACATTGATCACCCTCCGCCAAGCGATCCTGGTAGAAGGATATCGCTTCGAGATCTGTACGTCGAGTCTTAGCATGCGCCGTCAGCAATTCGTGGTGAGAAATACAAACCTGGTCAGGCCGTTTTGATCCCCTGTCGCTTCGCAGGAACCCACTTCGGCAACTTCGATCATCGACTCATCTCGCTTCTTCATCGAACCTCTTCGAGCACTAGTCCTGGGCGCGTTCAGAGGGCTTTCCCAGGATGGGACGAGCCGACGAAGAATCTGATGACTCGTCGATCTCACACGCCGAGCGTTACGGTATACGCCGGCCGGGACCGGCGTTCGGCCTGTCCACGCAGCTTGCCGAGAATTTCTATTCAGAATTCACACGCATTTGTCTCGATCTCTTTCAGAAGTTCTGACCAAGGTGTTTCAGCGATCCTGGTCGGAGACTCATTGGTGTAACCCGGATCGATGCATCATCTCATCGTTTATCCTCTTTGACGGTACACTGGAGTTCTGGTAGTCTGACGGGGTGGCTTGTATATGACCGCTTCGGCACACAGACCACAGAACGACACACCCACGGATTAGAGGAATGAGCCTGCACTTCATCCGGTCCAGGGCGAGAGAACGAGAGAGATCACGATGTTCATCTTCCTGTGGTGAGCTTCGAAACATGGACTGCGTGGTCATGCGCCTCGTATTTCCGCCCAGCGGCAGGATGTTCTGACCCACATGAATCTGAGTTTTCGCGCCAGAATCATCGGGCTGTTCCTGATCATCGGCCTGCTTCCCATCTGCCTGATCAGCTACCTGTCATACCAGTCAGCGCGCCGGATCATCTTCGACATGGTGTCAGGCGACGTGATCGCCCGCGCTCAGGCCCAACTGTCCGACCTTGATGAACACATCAACGAACGCGTTTCTGACTGCATTCTCTGGGCGAATCTCGAAAAGACGCGCAACGAAGTTATCACCAATGACTCCGATCTGACGCTTTCCGGGTTTCTGGCCTTTTTGCATAAGCACTACGCATTCATCGATGATCTGCTGGTCTTTGACACCACCGGCAACCTGATTACCGCAAGCAACCTCGGTTTGCTCTCTCAGCGCAGTGTCTGGGTTGACTCCGCAGCAGCCTGGCTCAGCGACGAGTTCCGGCGCCGCGATCAAATCTCACCAGCGGCCGACGTGTCGTGCCGCATCGAACCACGCACCCGAAACGCCGTCGTCATCGACATTATCGCGTGGGTGTTTGAAAACGACAAGAAGCACGATCTGATCGGCGCCATGGTGATGAAATCCCGGTTTTCGATTGATGCACACGCCGACCCGAACGCATTTTCCATCGTTCTCGACGAATCCGGCCGGCCGGTATCCCACCCGGATTTCATCTCCACCGACAGCCTCGCCCTGATCACGGAAGCCTGCGCCTCCCCCACCCAGTCACTGGTGCAAAGCCGCATCGCCGGGACCGAGTATTTGATCGGTGTCGCTCGTACCGAGCAGGCATCTCGCCATTTTCCCACCCGATTCACGGTTCTGGCCCTGCGCTCAGCAGATCGGGCTTTTCAACCACTGATTTCCCCCCTGCGTTCGTCGCTGATGTATATGGTTCTCCTGGGGCTTCTCGGCCTGCTGGCTCTCTTGATCATCGCTCTCGAGAACAGTCGATTTTACCAGCAGCTGCAGGAAACCACCGAGAATCTGCAGAATCTCATCGCTTCGACTCCATCTCCCATCGTCTCCTGGAACCGCGACGGCATCATCACGTTGATCAATCCGGCATTTGAGCAACTTTCCGGTTGGTCTGCCGTCGAGCTGATCGGCCAGCGACCGGAGTTTATCTTCGCCATCGACGCCGGATTTCTCGATGCGTGCCGACAGGCCGATCGAGGGGAAAACTGGAAGAGCCGGGAGCTGGCTATTCGTCATAAGAATGGCGAACTCCTGTTCGGCCTCTGGAACTCCGCCAACTTGTACGGTCCCGAAAAATCCATCACCGCCACCATTGTTCAGGGCATCGACATCACCGACCGCAAGAAGGCCGAGAACACTCTGCTCGAGACCAATCGTCGACTGGAGCAGGCAACAGCGCAGGCACAGGCCGCCAGCATTGCCAAGAGCGAGTTTCTGGCGAACATGAGCCATGAGATTCGCACTCCCATGAACGGCGTCATCGGCATGACCGGATTGCTACTGGAAACCAATCTCAGCGCTGAACAACGTTCGTATGCCGAAACCGTGCGAACCAGCGCCGAGTCTCTGCTCACTCTGCTCAACGACATCCTCGATTTTTCCAAGATCGAAGCCCGGCGCCTGACTCTTGAGACCCTCTCCTTCGATCTTTCCAGCCTGCTCGACGATCTCGCCGATGCATTGGCCATCAGAGCGCATGACAAGGGGGTCGAGTTCATCTGTGCCATCGATCCGAACGTTCCCGATCTGGTGAAGGGCGATCCCGGCCGCCTGCGTCAGATCATCAACAATCTCGCCGGTAATGCCATCAAGTTCACTCACCAGGGCGAGATCGTCCTGCGGGTCACGGTTGCGGAAGACCAGGCAGAACACGTTCTTCTGCGGTTCTCGATTCGCGATACCGGCATCGGCATTCCTCAGGAAAAGCAGGGCCTGCTGTTTGAGAAGTTCTCTCAGGTTGATGCCTCTGTGACCCGCAAGTATGGAGGAACCGGTCTGGGATTGGCCATCTCGAGACAATTGTCCGAGTTATTCAACGGAAGTATCGGCTTCAATAGCGAAGAAGGCAAAGGTTCTGAGTTCTGGTTCACCGCCAGATTGCAGAAGATCGAAAACGCGCCACCGACCTCGCGCGAAGAAGCGGCGCATTTACAGAATGTTCGGGTGCTCATCGTCGATGACAACCAGACGAATATCGATTTTCTGTCGGCACGACTGCAGTCCTGGGGAATGCGGCCCACCGCGGCTCTCAACGGCACCGATGCTCTTGAACACCTGCGACAGGCGCAGGCAGCCGGCACGCCGTTTCCCCTGGCCGTTCTCGACATGCAGATGCCGGGCATGGATGGCGAGACGCTGGGACGGACAATCCTGGCTGATCACAGGCTGGCATTCACTCGTCTGATCATGCTCACGTCACTGGGACGACGCGGCGACACCCAACGGTTATCCGAGATCGGCTTCAAGGGCTTCGCCACCAAGCCTATTCATCATCAGACCCTGAAGGCATTGCTGATCAAGGTTCTCGCCTGTCCTGCAGAAGGAGAACCGGGCCGGGAAAAGAAAATCGTCACCAGCCACTCCGCCTGGGAATCCTACCATCCGTTCCAGGGGTTGAAAGCTCGCATCCTGCTTGCCGAAGACAATCCGGTCAATCAGCAGATGGCTCTCATCATGATGCGAAAACTGGGTCTGCACGCCGACGCCGTGGCTTCAGGCGAAGAAGCTCTCAAGGCCCTTGAGATGATCCCCTACGATCTGGTGCTGATGGACGTACAAATGCCGGTCATGGACGGCCTGGAAGCCTCACGGCGCATTCGTGACCCCAACACCCGTGTCCTCAATCATCAGGTTCCCATCATCGCCATGACCGCCGGTGCCATGCTCGGTGATCGCGAAAAATGCCTGGCCGCAGGAATGAACGACTATCTGTCCAAACCTGTGGTCAAGCGCACCCTGATCGAAATCCTCGAAAAGTGGCTGGTACGTCGCCCGCCGGACAGAGACAACGCGACTCAGTAGCGCAAAGGGTAGTGCTCATCGTCGGGGTTGATGATTGCCTTGCCGATTTTCAGAGGAACAATCCGCACTTCTTTCAGCTTCTCCGCGTCGAGATCGTCGCGAAACGTATAGCTGACGGCACCAGGTTTCTTCTTGAGAAAGGCGATCACGGAGTTGAGCGAGTCGAACGTCTTGGGTGGACTTTCGCGTCCCGCCAGCTTTTCCTCGATCCAATAGTTTTTCATCTGGTCTTCGTCGGCCTTCAGTACAAGACGATTGAAAGCCTGTCTTAGATCAGACGCGGGATTACGCTGTATGGGAATGACTTCCGTGCCTTTGAGTCGAAACAGCCGTTTGACGTAGATCGACTTCAGTTCCTCGAGTGTGACACTGTCGATCGCTTTTGTTTCCGGCGAGGTGATGATGACGATCCGCTTATCGTTTGTCTGCGCCGAAGCGCCGATGGGCGTGACGATACTCAGCATGAGACAGCCGAGCATGATCGACGCGAGTTTCATGAGACGATGCGACACGAAGGGGTGGAATCTAGAATACAACACCGATAGCCCCCGCAAGTTGATTGTACGCGGCTAGAGTCGGATCCTCGAACCGATGTCGAGAGAACTCGAGCTTGGTTCGCACATACGGTTTCGGCCACCAGCCGAGGGTCAGACACTCGATCGTCTGATCAGCACCACGGCCGTTCTTGTCGTCATCTCCCTTGTTCCAGCTGCAGTTCAGATAGGTTTGTCGACTCAACTGGTACTTCGCACCCGCATACAATACATGGACGTCATTCCAACGGCGATCGCGATTCTGTTTGAAGCTCTCGACGCGCACGGAAAACTTCCGCTGAATGTAGTAGTCGAGAAACGACATGTAGTTCTGTTCCAGGCGGCCCTGCTGGGTGTGATTGTTCTGGCGATAGTACGTCAGACCGACTCGATTGCGTTCATCATTACCGAAGATCAATCGCAGATCCGCACCTGCTCCCAACTTATCGTCACGGGTACGATTGGTGGCATACATCTCCGAACCATTGGTCAGAAACAGAGAATAGTCCCACTTGCTCGACCGCGAAGCCGCCTGGCGTGTGACTCCCTGATACATGAAACCGACAGGGCTGTTCGGAATGTACATGTTTTCGTCATGAATCGGTTTCATGATCGAATCGGTACTGATCGCCCAGTGTTCCCGCGTGTACAGGCCGAGGGGCACGAAAAACTTTCCGACGAAGAGTTTGGAAAGATCTCCGCATCGTCGCTCGATATAGCCGCGATCAAGCTCGATTGTGCCTTGCACACCGCCGCTGTTCGCCGTCGGCGAGTGCTCGACTTCCAGCTCCATGAAGGCTCGCCAGACGCGGTCGATTTGAGAGTCGAAGTTCAGATACAGATGGGCCTGATCGAAATGCCGCTTGTCGCCTGGTTTGTTGTTCGTGCGAAACACGAAGTCATACCACCCCGTGTGGTGAATGCGACCGGCAATCCGCTCGACCTCCTCGAGGCGATGGTCAAGGTCGGCAATCTCCTGACGTTCCGCTGCGCATTCCTCATTGCATACAGCCGACTTTCCCGTTGAATCGACTGAGTCTCCAGGCTTCGCCGGCGTTTCGGTCTTCAAGATCGCTTTCTCGGCAGTAACACTCTGCTGAAGAGTGCATAACTGCCGGGACAGCGACGCCAGCTTCTGCTCGAGTTCCGAGATCTTCTCCTGCTGTTGCTCCACCACTTCTTTCCACTTTTCCGGCTTCGCTGAAGAGGCACCATACCCGGGGGGAGTAAGGGCTATCAGGGCGAACAGGGCACAGAGTAGGGTCTTCTTCATGTCGGTTCGTCTTTCTCCTTGAAAAAGCCTGAGAAACCACTCCCCTATCGACAGCTTCCGTGACTTCCTTGAGGTTTTCCGTTATCCCCCCATGCTGCATGCCGACACTCCCTCGTGTAGAAGGTATTTAGCATTGCATCCTACGGATGCTGTGCCGGAGGTTCAGACAAGCAAAGTGGATGATTTTCAAGGCATGGTCGAGTTGGGACAGCGATAGTTTTCTGGTAGACTACGGCAGACGATTGTTCAGAATCATTCAACCAGGGGACGGACGCCATGACCAACGCGACTCAGCAACCGACCTTCAATTCAATCCAGCACGAGTTGGAGCACTTGCGCCGGTTGAAGCGCATCAATCAGGAGATCGACGATCTCATTGAACAATGCATCGTTGGTCAGAAGTGCCTCTCGGCAACCATCGACGAAATCTTCGGCTATGTGCAGAGAGAGCTTAACCCCGAAGCGATGATCCTGCGTTCCGTGGACGAAAACCTGATGCTGGCGACGTTCACCCGCGGCATCGATGAGGCGGCCATGGCCGCCATTGAGGAAGCCGTCCTGCGTCCGGTCGATCGGATTCAAACAGTCGTGAATGATCAAACCTGGCTTTCGGTGGCACTGGATATGGCCGGTGAGAACGTCGGAGTGTTTGCTCTGGCGTGGCGGCATCCGCCGTCCATTGATCCGGATCTGCTTTTCGAGTGCATGAATACGATCATTGAAGAGCTGGACAACTTCTTTTTCGCGATCAAGGCCAGTCGTTTCAAGCACATGACGATTCTCGAGATTCAGCGCTGCCTGAAATCAAAGAGTCTGTCAACCGCCATCGATCAGGCAATCAATATCCTCGGAGACGCGGTTCCTTTCGATGATTTGCTGCTTCTCTACCTGGACGAAGACCTCGAAGGAAAAACCAGCATTCAGTACACGTTCTATCGTGGGTGCGGAAAAACCTTCGATTCCCAGGACAAGCCGATGCCGGAACTCGAAGCTCTGATCAAAGAAGGCAAGAATATCGTCATTCCCGGGAACCGCGATCTGCAGAAGATTATCGAGATCGATGATGTTACCGAAACAGTACTCATTGACGGCGTCGTTGTCGAAACTCTGGTCGGGAAGCTTCTGGTAAAGCCGCCGAGAGGCATCGGGCTTTCAGTTTCCAGCCGCGAGATTCTGCAGGTGTTTGCGGAGTCGCTTCGGCAGCGTCTCGTCGACTTCAATCGCGAGAAAAACCTGTTGCGGCAGTACTTTTCTCCCACCGTCACGAGGCAGTTGCTGCAGATTCCAGACTACAAGAACAAGTACCTTCTCCCGCGCAAAGCCGATATCGGCATTTTGTTCGCCGATGTCTCCGGGTTTACGAAACTGAGCGAGCAGGTTCTGTGCGAACCGGAACGTATCGCCCGATTTATCGATCAGTGGGCTTCGGGTGTCGTTGAATGCCTGTTCGAGCAATGCGGCTGCCTGGACAAACTCGTCGGCGACTGCGTGATCGGCCTGTTCGGCCCCCCGTTCTTCAAGGGCGAACCTACGCTGCCGGCGCTGCACGCATTGAAGAGCGCCGTGGCCGTTCGAGACTTCACGATCCGTTTCTTTCGGCTCGACGTGAATCGCGATATTCAGAAGTCCGAGTATTTCAAGGATTTCGGGGTCGCCATCGGCGTCAACTTCTGCTCGGCCGACGTCGGCATGATCGGGCCGAACAAGGATCTCACCGCGTTCAGCTCCGGCATGAACAACACCGCGCGCCTGCAGGGGTTGGCACACGCCGGCGAGATCCTGGTCACTCCATCGGTCAAAGAGAGCGCCGACCGGCATGAGCCCGGAAAGTGGCGTTTCAGCGGCCCCTGCACGGCCAAGGTCAAAAACGTCTCTGAGCCGCTTCCCTACTACAAACTGGAGCTGTAAAACCAGGACTCATTTGGTCAGAATACCGACAATCGTCTCGAGGATGATTTCCTTGAAAAAGACGATGATTGCCGGCAGCAGAATCACCGCCAGAAAACCGATGAAACCACGACTGTCGAACGGCCATTCAGGCAGGTTCTCGACAGCTTGCATCGCCATGGCCTGACGGGAATACCGTTCCAGGCTCTCATCGCCGGGAACGCTCATCATTCGTTTCTCCGCGTCGTCCAACGCTTTCTCGGCGCGTTCGAGCGCTCGATCTTTGCGCGCCTTCAGCAACGAATGCACGTTCCACTGCGGCACGAGAAAGTAGATCAGCGTTCCGAGGCTGATGCCGCCGTACAAGAGCAGCACGACGAAGATCTCGATGAATGAATCATGACGATACACGGCAAGCAGAAATTCCGATACGCTGCGAGCCTGTATGCCCGAGAACACGAACATCCCCGGCCAGGGATTCCCGTGATAGGTGTAGATCAGATGCATGTCGAAGATGACGATCCCGCCGAGGAAGAAGAGCAGAGTAGCCAGCATCGATACATGCAGATAGAACGCCGCCACCCGCCTGATCTCCAGACGGCCGAGACGACCGCTTTCGGCGGCTTCGCCCAGCACGCGTACGATACGGCTGAATCGAGCAATCGGCACCAGCGCATACATGAAGGCACAAAAACCCGCAAACAACCACGCAGAAAACAGATAGTCCAGAGTACGATCGGTAAAAGGCTCGAAGATATCGCTGCTACAGAAGTAGCGAATGCCGATGGCAATGCCGCTGACCAGAATCGGCATCACGATCAACTGGCCACAGCCGTGCATATCGAGATACTGGCGTTCAATCAGCCCACGCACCTGCGGATCAGCCTGGCCCAAGTCACGGCGCAATGCCCCGAACGCCTCATACAACCAGATGGCGGCACAGGCCGCAAAAGTGAAAGCCGGCACGACCATCAGTTCGTGGGCCCAATACACCGGCTCAGCAGGAAAAGAGATGCGTCGCACGATATACAGGCACAACCACAGCAACCCTGGCCACAGCCAGGCCAGTACTTTCGCCTGCTTCGACGTCGAGAAGAACCACGCATACGGAGCGACAAGCACCGGAATAGTACCGGTCGCATCAGAGTTCCCTGGTGATTCAGCAACACTCTTCGCCTGATTGATCTCAGGTGTCGCAGCGTTCGACCCGGATGTCTCACCACTTGCGACCACAGCAGCTGTTTCGAGCGACGCCGACGCGGACGGCACCACCTGTTCTTTCATATTTGTACCAGTTGTCTGTGCTGATACAGATGATGTCAAGGGAGTTTCAGGCACCGACACGATGTTAACCGAAGCCGGCCCCGGCGAACGGTCAACCGGGTTCGCACTCGGCGAAGCCGGAGTTGAAGACGTATCAGTGGTACTCATGATTTGAGATTCTACCGGATTTTCAAACGCTCTTCCACCCATGCTGCTTCGGCCCAGCAATTCTCGGTGAGAAGAACGTGCCTGGACAGGTCACTTTGATCCCCTGCCGCTCCGCACGAACCACTTCGGCAACTTCGATCATCGACTCATCTCGCTTCTTCGTCGAACCTCTTCGAGCGCCCATCCCTGGGCGCGCTCAGAGGACTCGCTCCATCGTGGAGCGAGCCGACGAAGAATCGGATGACTCGACGATCTCATACGCCGAGTGTTTCGGCTACACGCCAGTAGAGATCAGCGTTCGACCTGTCCAGGCACCTCACCGAGAATTGCTGGCTTCGGCCTGCCGGCACTCCTCACGGTAGAACGACAGCAGAACCCGCTCACGCATGCCCCTGCCCTCTCCTGATTCCGACCCGGCCCGGCGCACGTTTTCCAGAAAAAATGATTTGCATCACATTCACTCTGGATTTCGGGTGTGTCTTCAGATATCTTCAAAGGAGAGATTCGCAAACAGAGAGGGTACATCCATGCTTGGAGCTATTGCCGGAGACATCATCGGCTCGCCTTATGAACATCGGCCGCACCGGTCGATTGACTTTCCGTTGTTCTCGCGCGAGTCATGCTTCACCGACGACACCGTCCTTACCGTGGCGATTGCTGACTCGATCCTGCACCAGCATCACCCCGGGCGCAAACTCAAGGAATACGCACGCAAATACCCGTTCGTCGGGTATGGGGGGCGTTTTCTGAAGTGGGCGGCATCCACCTCGGACGACCCCTACAACAGTCTCGGAAACGGCTCGGCCATGCGCGTCAGCGCTGTCGGACACGCGTTTCACTCGCTCGATGAGGTGCTGGCACAGGCGAAAGCTTCAGCCGAGGTTACCCACAACCACCCCGAGGGAATCAAGGGAGCGCAGGCGATTGCGGCCGCCATTTTCCTGGCCCGCACCGGCTCCAGCAAAGAATCCATTCACGCCTACATCGCCGACACGTTTTGCTACGACCTGAACCGAACTCCGGATGCGATTCGACCTTCGTACAAGTTCGACGTCACGTGCGCCGGCTCCGTTCCTGAAGCGATTGTTGCCTTCCTGCATTCCAACGACTTCGAACACGCGATTCGCCTCGCCGTTTCGCTCGGCGGCGACAGCGATACCCTCGCCTGCATGACCGGCAGCATCGCCGAAGCCTATTACAAGGGCGTTCCGCAGGCAATTCGCGAAAAAGTGTTCGATCTGCTCGACAACCAGCTGAAAGCCGTCGTTCGCAAATTCATCGACCGATTTCCCCTCGCGAGTACAAGTCAGAACGAAGCCTGAAGTTCTTCAACCCTACTCGCGGCTGACTTAAACGCTATGGTCGCCGTGTCTCCAGCCGTGCGCTTTCAGGCCAGACCGTTCTTCATCAGGTATTCCATGCTGCGCAGAATCGGCTCGCGGCCATGCATCTCGATCGTTACCCGGCCGAAAAAGCCGAGATTGTTCATCGCCTGAAACACGCGGTCAAGCGGCACCATGCCGGTTCCCAGTGCCAGTTCCTGATCCCAGATTCCCTGATTATCATTCAGGTGCACCAGACCAAGACGCAGCCCCAGCTGCCAGATCCAGGCTTCGGCGGCTTCGCGCGAATACACCTGCACGTGACCGACATCGAGGCAGACCCTGAACTGCGACGTATTGATCGAATCGATCAGGGAGATCAGGGGCAAAGGCGTGGGCTCCCACATGTTCTCCACCAGCAACTTCATCGTCGGATGCTTCTGCAGCAGGTTGCGGAAATACGCAGAGGTCGAAGCCAGCCAGCGCTCCTGATACTGTGGCGATTTGATCAACGGATTGAACCCTGAATGAAACAACACCGCCTCGGCACGCAGAACTTCGGCCAGATTCAGAACCTCTTCATGCTGTTTGAGAGCCAGCTCGGCAACTTCCGGTTCGGGGCTTCCCGGCACCAGATCGAGAAATGGCGCATGCACGATGACGGGGAGATCGGGTGCGCTGTCCCGCCAGAGGTTCCAGAGTTCGAAAGACCGCTCGCGATTGCCCTGGCTCGACGGCAGAGAAAAATCCTTGATCTCAACTCCGACACGGGTCTTCTCATTCAGTTGCGTGACCCAGTCGAGATCCTCAGAATAAGCGGAAATCAGATACTGACGTTTCGGCAGGGACATGGTTGTGACTATCCTGATAAAGTTATGATGCCGGCTCGTTTCTTGTTCGAGCAGAGAGTTAAGAATCCCTCAGTTTTCATCACCCGTCAAGCGCTTTCTTTGCACGCCGGCAATTCTCGGTGAGGTGTCTGGTCAGACCGTTTTGATCCCCCTGTCGCTTCGCACGAACCACTTCGGCAACTTCGATCATCGACTCATCTCGCTTCTTCGTCGAACCTCTTCGAGCGCCCATCCCTGGGCGCGCAGGGCGAGACGCGAAAAAATCGGCAGAAAAAAACCCAGCCTTTCGGCTGGGTTTTTGTGTGACTTCTACGAATTAGAAGTGATCGCCGCGGCGTCCACCGCCGAAACCACCACGACCGCCGCCCATGCCACCCTGGCGGGGTTCTTTCGGGCGAGCTTCGTTCACGGTCAGCTGGCGACCGCCGACTTCTTTGCCGTTGAGGGCAGAGATGGCAGCCTGAGCTTCCTGGTCATTGCTCATTTCGACGAAACCGAAGCCCTTGCTGCGGTTGGTCGCGCGATCCATGATGACTTCAGCGCTCTGGACCTGGCCGTATTCGGAGAACAGCTGGTTCAGTTCTTCGTTGGTGGTCCGATAGCTCATGTTGCCGACATACAATTTCTTACCCATAACTTCTTTTCGCTCCTTCGCGATACACTGAAAATTTCGACCCTGACTTATCCCGGGCCCCGGAAGGCCGCGCCTCGGCCTAAGGGGTGGATCGCGAATGAGAGGCAGACAGATCAATCACTTACCCGACTCGCTCACTCACCAACCGAAGGATATCGTATCACGAACGTGGACTGCATGCAAGTTTTTTTTCCGTGACTCTTTCTGAAAGAGCTTCTGAAGAGGCTTACCGGAGACTGACATCGGGGATGCCGGACGGCACCCCCGATGTTGCAGACCCGTCGAGATTCGTTGCGTTACTTTTTATCCGGTACGGCGGGGGCCGAGCCGGGCACAACCGCACCCGATGCCGTTTTTGGAGTCTCCACGGCACCAACCGGCGCCGTTCCCGTCGCGGCCGGCGGCTCAGGCTTCTTGTCCGCTTCCGTCGCGAGGTCCATGAGCGCTTTGCGCACTCCACCCGGCAGCCGGAAGACTTCCTCACGACCGGCGAGATATCCGTAAACCTCCTCGCCCTCAACCTTGCCGAGCAGCAGCTCCGTGTCGCCGCCCTTGTGTTTCAGTGTGACTCGTTCGCAGCCGTCCACCCGAGCCAGTCCGTGCGCTTCCCGATCCTTCCAGGCGTAGAAACTGCGCACGCGCAGGGCGTTCACCGCATCGATCAGCGCATAGACCAGCCCGTCGGGAAGCACGCGATCCTTCGCCTTCCACTCCTTGTCGCTTCGGGCGATCTCGACCGTCGAAGTTGCGACCACCAGCTTGATGCGCTCGATATTCTCACGCGGAATGTTGACCAGTTCCTTGGTTCGCAGCTGATTGAAATCCTTGTCCAGAACGGCCAGAGACGACTTCACGAACACATAGACGCTCGAATCATCGCTGCGCTTTACGAAAACCTCGCCGCCATCATCGCGGCCCACGAGAACCTCATAGATCTTCCCACCGCGTGCCGTAAGGCGAGCTTTGGTCGTCGGCTTGTCGAGTCCGTATTTCGCATAATCGGCTTCGGCGACATTGTCCTGAGCAAAGCGATGCGCCCGCAGATCGCGAATGCCGAAGATCAGCATCGAAACTTCGCCGCTGTCCGCTTTCTCGGCCTTCGGTTCGGTAATCTGCCACTCGCCGGAGGCGTTCCTGGCCATTCGGAGTGTTCCCGAGGCCGACTCGAGGCTCACCGATTCAATATCTCCAAATTCCTCGTGGAAGATCTTGCGGGCGCGCAGGTCGTTTACGCCTTTTCTGAACGCCAGATCGGCGCCCGTGGTCACCAGGTAGAGCGCTTGATCACCCGACCGCATCAGGTAGAACCCGCCGACCGGGTTGCGGTCCCCGAGCGTGAACGTGTTCGTTCCAGAAGCGGTTTCGATGGTGAGCGTGGGAGAATTGCTGCCGATGCCGAACGCCGCAGTATCGGTCGCCGCGGCCATGATGGTTCGCTCAGACTTGAGTTCTTCGAAGTGCCGCAAGGCCCCGTCGATCTCGGAAGTTTCGGCCCGAAGCGCCAGAGGCTGCACCAGGCGATACCGCTCCGCCGTGCCGCTCGCGCACTCGACAACAACATCGGGCATACCCGGCGTTTTCCAGGTGACTTTCTTCACCTCATCGAGTTTCACGTTCGCCAGAGTTACCGGAAGGTCCTTGCCGGGTTCGGCGATCTCGTGGCTCTCATACACGTTGGCATACATGAACAGCAGCAGAAACAGCACTACCGCAATAATCGTCGGAATAAATCGCTTCTTCATGGCTCACACCCTCCTGCGCGTCCACCAGACCATTCCGCCGATGAGCATGATCAAAAGCGGCCCGGCAAAGATGGAAAGATACTTCACGGTGTTGATGTCTTCGGCCGTCAGGTTGATCGTGCCGAATTCGACCGACTTCGGCCGAATCGAGATCAGTTCCTCCTGCGCCACCAGCCAGTTCACCATGTTCAGGAACAGATCCGAATTCCCCTGGATCCGGAGGAACTGATTGGTGAAGAAAGAGGCATTACCGAGAACCAGAGCACGTGTGCCCGAAGCCGCCTCACGCCCTTCATACGCGATGCCCAGCGTGAACGGACCGCGCACGTCGGTGCTTGCATCGAAATCGACATTGCCCGCGAGTACCTTGTCGAGTGCCCGCTTGGCATAGATGTGATCGCCGCGGGTGCGCAGGAACGGCCTGGTGTCCCATTCCGTCTTGTTATCGAACGTTAACCCGCGACACATCTGCATCAGAACGGCGCTGTTCGATTTTTTCAAATCGCGAACGATGCGGTGCTCCTCGTAGTTCGGGGCGACGATCGTCAGGTCGTTGAACGGCCGCTGCGGATTGATGAGCAGTTCCGTGTTTGCCGTCGTCCCGAAGACCTCGGAAAGCATTCTTTCGAGACCTTCATCCTTGAAATCGTAGGTCAGCGCCAGCAGCAGCATGCCCTTGTGCTTCTGCACGAAGTCCCGAATGTTCTGCACGGCCTGCGGGTGGAAAGATTTGGTCGGACCGACGACCGCCAGAATCGTCGTATCGGTCGGCACGCCGGCTGCCAGATCAACCTCACCGACTTCGAAGTTTTCCTTGTCGAGCAGCTGAGCGATGCCGGCCAGGCCATCGGCGGAAAATCCGCGCACCTGCGGTTCCCCGTTGGTACTGCTGAACACGATGCGCCGCTTCTTCCCTTGTGAGACATTCAGAACCGCCGACATGATCGCCTGTTCCCCCTGGAACTTCGGCGGCTCGCGGCCCCGCATCATGGGGTTCGGCAACACGAACATCTCGTCGAAGAACAGCTCCTTGCGATTGCTTTCACAGGCCACAACCACAGACGGAACCGACTTCACCGCCATGTTCTTGACCGTAAGCGGGTCGCGATACGGGTCGACCATCTTGAACGTCAGCTTCTCGTTCCAGCGCTGACACTCCTTCACCAGGTCCTCGATCATCTTCCCTTCCATTTGGCCGGTGGGGAAGAAGGCCGTGATCCGAACTTCCTGCTTCAGATTCCTGAGAATCGAAATCGTCTGCTCAGAGATCGAGAACAGGCGGTCTCGCGTGAAGTCATAGCGAATATGCCGCCGAAAACCGATGTAGGAAAGCAATACGGCGATGCCGATGATCGACAGCACCAGAATCAGGTCGTTGATCCAGAGCCAGGTGCTGCGCGAGGTGAACAGATCGCGCACCATGCCGGGTGTCGCCACCATGGCCAGAATGGCGATGGCCAGACCGACGCCGGCTGCAATCATCGCGGACGTTGAATGGCTCGGGTAGGCAAGCCCGATGAACCCGCCGACGACGAGAATGACGAACCCCAGAAATACGAAGTAGACCCCCATCGGGGTTTTGGTGACTCGAGCGTGTGTCATGGCTTACCTCCAGCGTTCGGACTCGAGAACACGGGTGGCCAGGAACAGCCACACCACCGTGAAAGCGAGAAAGAAGATAATGTTGCCGGAATCGACAACCCCCTTCACCAGCTCGGAATAATGCTCGATCAGTGACAGCTTCGAGATCGCCTCTCCGACAGGCCCTTCAACCGCGAACTTCACCCAGCCGATGATCCAGAACAGAATCAGCCCGGCAAAGCTCACCATGGCGGCCGTCACCTGACTCTCGGCCAGACTGCTGGCAAACAGCCCGAGGCCGATGAACGCCGCGCTCAGCAGCACCAGACCGATGTATCCGGAGACGATCGGGCCCCAGTCGAGGTTCTGAGCATACGCATACATGATGGCCGGGAACTTGAAGGACACGACCATCAGCACCATGTAGAGGAAGAAGCAGGCCAGGAACTTGCCCATGACGATCTCTGCCGGCGACACCGGTGAGGTCAACAGCAGTTCGAGGCTGTTGCTGCGCTTTTCCTCGCTGATCAGGCGCATGGTCAGCATCGGCGAGATCAGCAGCAACACGAAGGCGGCATTGCCGAAGAACGGTTCGAGCGTCGCCACCTTCTGTGCCACCATCACGACCCAGAACAGGTAGCCGACGACGAACAGAAAGCTCGAGAAAATGATGTAGGCGACCGGAGAATAGAAGTAGCTTTGCAGTTCACGCTTGAATATCGACCAGATCTTCATTGCAGCTTCCCTCCATTGCCGTTCTGCGAGTTCTCACCCAGGGTCAGGCGTCGGAACACCTCTTCCAGCGAGGCGCGCGCCGTCGTGATCTCGGTAAAGATATGCCCCTTCGCGACCGCGGCGGCAAACACCTTTTCATAGGTTTCCGCATTGGTCACACGCAGATCGAAGGTCACGCGCTTGCCTTCTCCGACCACATGCAGGAGTTCGACACCTGGTACGGAAGTAAATGTTTCACGCCAGTCGACCGTCGCCGGCTTCAGCGCCACGCGGAACAGGGTGACATCGCCGCCCGAAGTCAGATGTTCGACACTGTCGACCGCCACCAGCCGCCCTTCGTTGATAATGGCCACCTTCCCGCAGGCCGCCTGCACTTCAGAGAGAATGTGCGTCGACAGAATGACGGTGTGATCTTTCGACAGATTCTGAATCAGATCACGAATCTCGATGATCTGGTTCGGGTCGAGTCCGACCGTGGGTTCGTCGAGAATCAGAACTTCCGGGTCGTGAATCAGCGCCTGAGCAAGCCCCACGCGCTGACGATAGCCCTTCGACAGGGTGCCGATGACCCGCGAGCGGTGATCGGTCAACCCGGTGCGTTCGAGCACGTCCTGCAGGCGCGAGCGCACTTTTCCGTAGGGCACTTCGCGAATGCCGGCCATGAAGTCGAGATAGCTGGTCACCGTCATTTCGGGGTACAGCGGTGGAGTCTCGGGCAGATACCCGATACGGCGGCGCACCTCGATCGAATCCTCGAAAATGTCATACCCGGCCACAGTGGCAGTACCATCGGTGGCGGGCAGAAAGCAGGTGAGGATCCGCATGGTCGTGGTCTTGCCCGCGCCATTCGGCCCCAACAAGCCGAGAATCTCGCCCTTCGCGACATCGAAGGAAAGATTGTCGACCGCCTTGAGGTTGCCGTACATCTTGGTGAGATTTTTCACCTCAATCACGCGATTGCCTCCTGATAAAGTGTAAAAGCTGCAGTCACGGCGGCTTTCGGTTGCCTTTGACCGCCCGGCGGGAAAAAAGTTCCCAGAATTTTCACCACGTTTTTCAGACCCGTCTCAGAACTGTTTGGTCGCCTGAACCACGGAACTGACCATGTTCCACGACCCTTGCCGTTGCCCGACCCATGAGAATCCGAGAGTCCGAAATCGGCGATCGTGTCGCGACCCTTCGCCTCTTTCGAGACTCGCCGCACTCGCCCCACTTCGAACGTCGGGTTGTCGGTTGTCGACCAGTTACTGCCATCGAAGAAGGCAACAAACCGGAGTACGACGGCAACGTTCTCAGCGAATCGGCTCGAGACGATCGGCGGCATCGGCCAGCTTCTCGATCGCGGCCAGATATCGTTCGAAGTAAGCCAGCAGATTGTACAACTCCGAAATGCGAATCGTGCCCATCTTATGCCGCAAAGCATCGACAAGAACGCCGCGATCGAGTCCGAAGACCTCTTCGGCCTGAGCGACGACGACTTCTTTTCGCACCGAGGTTTTCTGGCCTTTCAAGACCAGCAGCGCTCGCAACAACGGGTACAAATCATTGAAGGTACGCGTGATCATTCCCTCGAACGTCTTGAGCGATTCGCCCGACTTCAGAAACTCAG
>CAYYIY010000080.1:0-10512 GCA_964472075.1 uncultured bacterium
CGATCGTCTTCACGGCTTTCTCGATGCCGCGCTTCAGATACACCGGTTCGGCGCCGGCCGCGGTGTGCTTGAAACCTTCGTGCACGATGGCCTGTGCCAGAACGGTGGCGGTGGTGGTGCCGTCGCCGGCGACGTCATTGGTCTTGGAGGCGACTTCCTTCACCAGCTGCACGCCCATGTTCTCGAAGCGATCTTCCACTTCGATTTCCTTGGCGATGGTGACGCCGTCATTGGTGACCGTGGGGCTGCCGAAGCTCTTCTGCAGAACCGCATAACAACCCTTGGGGCCGAGAGTGGAGCGGACCGCGTTGGCGACGATATCGACGCCGCGTTCGAGGGCCCGACGCCCTTCTTCACCATACATCAACTTTTTACTGGCCATTCCCAAAACTCCTTTGTGGAATTGAATTTACTGACTATTCACTGACCGCAAGCAATTCGTCGTCTTTGATCAGCAGGTGTTTCTTGCCTTCGATCTCGACTTCGGTGCCGGCGTATTCGGAAAAGTACACGGTGTTGCCAACCTTTACATCGATCGGAACATGCTTTCCGTGCTTGTCGACTTTGCCCGGGCCTACGGCAATGACCTTGCCTTCGTGTGGTCGGTCTTTGCTGGCCGTATCGGGAAGAATGACTCCGCCCTTGGTTTTTGATTCGTGCGTCTTGATTTCAAGAAGCACTCGGTTGCCTGTTGGCTTAACGCTCATATAATCCTCCGTTTTTCGTTTGTTAGCACTCATTTAGGTTGAGTGCTAACAGGCTGCAAGTTAACTCATTTCAGGGTGTTGCGGAAAGATCCGCCTCAGGCGCGCCGAGAAAGATTACAGATGCTACGTTCGTTTACATTGAAATATGCGTGTTATACGCTTATATTCTCGCAATATCTCTCATTTTCTATGATATTAACTATCAGGTGCAAAGGGCGAATCTTTCCGTGTAGAATGGAAAAAGGGAGATACGATGGAAGACCTGCGGGAAAAACTTTCCAAAATCGATTTCAGTGATATCCGCGTATTACTAGTGGGTCTCGTGTTGTTGTGTATTCCGTTGCTTTTTCTGGTGTACATCATGAGAGCCCCTGGTGGTGGAGGTTTCGGCATGTCGGGCGCGCGCGAAAAACTGGAAGTAACGGGCCGAAAAGGGTTTTCGTTCGCCCGCAAAGAGGCACCGTCGCAGAAATCAGGCTGGACCGGCGGCTCATCGGCCAGCCCGTTTGTTCCCGCATCGGCGGAAAACGAATGGAACTCCGCCGTTTCGCGCATCGAGCAGGAGACCCCTTCCGTTGCCGATATGCCGGGTATGACCGCCGAAGCGAAGATGCTGCTCGAAGCCGAACTGAACCCAAAATTGCGTCGGGCTCAGATGTTCATGAATGCCAATCGGGCCAAAGAGGCCCTTCCGCTGCTCGAAGAGATTCTCGACAACCCGAACTCGAGTCCGGTACTGCAACTGTCCGCTTCCTCGCTTCTGTGCGACATGTATGAGAAAGAGGGAAAGACCGCCGAGCTTGCTGCCGAGTTCAAGCGACTCATGGCTCTGATGTCGAAGTTGCCGAAAATCGGCGGCTTTGCGGCAAATCTGGAGTATGCCACGAAAGAAATGGGGAAAATTCCGCTTCTGCTGCAGAAATGGAAGGCTGACCCCAAGGGCAGTCAGCAGATTCAGGATTTTCTCACGCAACACAACTTGAAAGTCAGTCCGGATGAATACCTGAATCAGATCAATCAGTCGTTCAAAGATCTGGTGCCCGGCTACCCTAACCTGTAAGGAGGAAGAGGGCCATGAATACTAGAGGAAACGTCTTCATCGTCATCGTTGCCGTTCTCGGTATCATTTTCACGATGGCCACCTTCTTCATGCAGGCGACGATCGAGGAAAAGGGGCAAACCGAGTATTCTCATCGCACTGTACAAACTCAATGCCTTGCAGAAGCAGCAATGGAGCGTGCCGTACGGCTATTGAATCAGGAAATGAACGACCCGGAGAAAGCCAAGGATAAAACCACCATTGCCGGAAAACTGCGTCAGCCGATGACGGTCGTCGCGGGGGCCGCGCCCGGTACGTCCGGTCTCGGTTCATCACTCGGACAGGATGAGCCGCTTGTTGTGCCCGACGACATGAAAGAACTGATCGTCATGAAGAATGACGACCTGCAGAAAGAGACACACGAACTCGATGAACTGGTGACCTTCATGGTCGGCAACGATCAAAAGGTGAAATACGAGGTCGAGGTCAAGGTCGGATTGAGCAGCGCGTATCGCGTTGCCCCAGGGCCGTCGGTCGAAGACGCCGCGAATAAATACTATGTTCCAGGCGTCGATATTCGCTGGAGCATGAACCCGCTGGTTCGCGACTTTCTCGAAAACAAGGGGTTTGTCGCCCTGCGCATGAAGTTCCCCGAAGACTGGAAGTGGCTTCAGTTCAAGATTCCCATCAAGATCGGACCTCTCACGATTTATGAAGTCGACCTGGTCGACCTGGTGAACAAGGCGTTTCCGGTCACTGCCGACTACAC
The DNA here is from genome assembly GCA_964472075.1 of uncultured bacterium. Taxonomy (GTDB): domain Bacteria; phylum Muiribacteriota; class Ozemobacteria; order Ozemobacterales; family Ozemobacteraceae; genus CAYYIY01. The sequence goes on from CAYYIY010000080.1 coordinate 2,516, forward strand.
GAAATACTTTGGCGTACACGAGCTTCTAGCCACGCTTTTCCCGAGTTTCTACCCGTACGATATCAAATTTGCCACCGACATTTTTCCGACTGTGGCTGACAAACTCGGGCCGGGCGTGACGCCGCCTCCGCTCGACCCGAAGAAACCGCTGGAAAAGTACGGGTTCATGTCTCTCGAATCGAAGGCGATGATTACGTTTCCAGACTCGCGGACCGTCACTCGCGTCATCAGTGCCGGCAAGGAATTCAAATGCGCGGATATACAGCCCCCCGCGCCCATGTACAGCCTGTTCGTGGCCAATCTCAAAGATGAGATGCTCAATCTGAATGACATCGGCGGCAACCTCTATGTCAACAATTTCGCTAGTTTCGGTGCCGTGAAAAACGGCCCCGGTGCCGACAACAAAGAGAAGTACGAGTTTCCCGGACTTGTACGATTCAACGGCAATAAGCCGATGGTCTGCAACATTTCGTTCATTGGTAATCCGACCGGCCCGAATCTCGGCGAAGACGGGAACGACGGCATTCTCGCAAAAATGGGCCGCGGCGCGGAAGTGCCGATCATGCTCGATCTGGGCACGGAGATGAAAGGTATTGACACGCTTGGCAAAGACGCCAACCTCGTTGCCTTCGTGCCGAAAAAGTATCAGGAAAAATTCGCCACCGAGATCAACACTCCCGTGACCTGGACCCAACATTCATCTCATGCCAAATGGGGCGGCACCGTGAATAACACTACGGGGAGCTACGGGAGCAACGATTCGACGGGAGCCGGTACGAGCCTGACCCCGACACCCGAAGCAGTGAACCTGGCAAAACCCACGAACACGACCGACAAATCGGTAGATGCCGGGTCGGCAGACAGCATGGCAGATAAGATCAAGGGCAAGCTTTCCGGATTGTTGCCGACCATGCCGCAGATCAACGTGCTGCCGCCCACCAGCTACGGCATCAGTCTGCTCGGCGTGGCACTGCATCTTCACCCGATGCTCGACCCATGGGCCAAATGGGAATGGCCTTTCATGGGCATGGGGTGGCGTTTGTTCCGCATTCCGAACACGGGTATCGGACAGAATGTCACGCATCTGTTCGGGTCCGGCGGCATCTTCCCGCCCATGACGAGATCGATCGAGGGTTTCGTGCTGAAAAGATACCGACAATGGAACCTCGGCATCGTCGGCTGGCCGATGGGACCGTATCCGCTCGTCGGCAATCAGATCACCATTCCGTTCACACCGCCGATTCTGCTGCCGCCGGTTCCCATACCGCTCTGGCATACGCACGACATCGTGAAAAAGTATGACTACAACCTGTGGTTGCTGAAGTCGCCGAAAGACAAAGCCGGCAGTGAAGGCGATGACGACGTGGTTACCTATGACCCCACGATTCAGGAAAATGCGCCGCCAAACCTGTATTCCATCGAGCAGTATGCCAAGAAGGCGACCTACTACTACACGTCACAGGCCGATTTCTACAAAGATCTGCCCAACCGCCTTATCAAGGTCGGTGATAGCCAGGCCCTGCGTCTGAACGGCATCACGTTCATCGCCGACTCGCTCGTGATTCCGCCCGTCGGGTCAGGGTCGCTGAAGGTCACCGGGAAAGGCGCGATCGTCGTCGGCGGCAACGTCATTCTGACCGGCAATATCGAGGATGCCTACACGCCGGAGCAGGAGCGCAGCAAAGACACACCGCGAACCGTGTTTTCGCTGATTGCCCGACAGGGCGGTTTGATCTTCGATTCCAATGCCACCGTCAACTTCGCCAAGATCGAAGGCTCGGTGTACACCGAGAAGGGCATCGCCGTGCCGAAGAACAAAGGGTTGCGTATCGTCGGCAACTGGGTTACCAATACGTTCAACAAAGCGACGGCCTCGGGTGACATCATGGTGGAATATGTGGGCTACAAGACTCGCGCCTCGTTGTTCTCGCTCCATTCCGAATACGGGAAATATGATCCGGAGCGGTACATGGTCACGTTGAGTCCCACGTGGGAAACCTGGAAAGTGAAGTGAAACTGATGCGTTGGTTCGACCGTTCTCTCGCCTGGTCTCGTGGAGTCGGCATGCTCGAGATCCTGATCGCCGCGGCGATTATCGCGGTGGCTTTCATTCCGATTCTTTCGGCGATTCAGTTCGGCAATCGTTCGACCGTGAAGATCAACAACTACTCGAAGGCTGCCAAACTCGCTCAGAGTCTGATCGAAGAGTGCAAACACACTCCGATCAGAAAGTATGCGGAAAAGTACAAGTCGACGCCCGACAAGACATTGACCGATATTGCCGAAGAGTTCTACCCGGTGTCGTCGAAAGAGTTCAAGGAGTTCGGGAAAACGCTGAAGGACTTTTCCTATAAAGCTCAATTGAAGCCGCTTCGGCACCCTGACGACAAGGACAAGATTCGCGAGGTGTGGTTGCAGGTCGAGGTAAACTGGAAGGAAGGTGACGGAACCACCGTGAATCAACCCCGTACCCTTCGCATCGGCAACGCGTTGCACAACCCGGATTGCGACTGACCGGCAAAAGGAGAACCGTTATGAAACGTGGTTTAACCCTGGTTGAGATCATGGTAGGAGTCATTCTTTCGAGTATTGTGCTGGGCGCCGGGTTTCAAATCTGGTCATCGGCGCGGCGCGACATCACCACCGCCAATCTGCGCCAGACGCTGCAGCACGATATTCGAATTGCCCTCGACCGCATGGGAAGCGACTTCAAGTCGATGAAAGCCGGTACGCTCACCGACCCGGTACAGAACGGCAATTCCTATTCGTTTACCCTCGACCGGTACGTCGCCGACAAGGACGGGAAACCGACGACAAAAACCGTGAAGGTTACCTGGGAATTCAACGAGGTCAGCCATGTGCTCTCACGCACCGAGTCCGGCGGAGATTCAGATGGCAAACGCATTATGAGCACGAACCTGATCAGTCTCGATGTGGCCCGTGGCAGCGAGTCGACCCTCCAGGTGAAAGGCAGCGCGATGGCGACGGTGGCCAACGATTCAGAGAGCGGCCGCAGTGCCCGCTTCGACATCACGATGGAGGGGGAGCGAAAAAACACGGTCACCGGCAAGATCGAGAGGCACACAGAGAAAACGACGGTGTTCGTGCGAGATGAATACTACACGGCGATCACGAAGGGGAAGCACCTGAAAATTCGTGAGTTGACCGCCACGGAATCGGCTGAATTGACGGCGTCGAAAATCGATGCCAAAGACGGTTTCTTTGCGAAGAACCTTACCGACGAAATGCTGGCAGGCTTGAGCAAGACCGAACTCCAGGATCTCCGCACCAAGGAGGAGGAAGCGAGAAAGCAGGCTGAAGATAATCTGAAAAAGCTGAATGACAGTCTCGGACAGATCGACGCCAAGAAGAGTTTTCTCTGGTTCTTCTCGAAAAGCACCGAGACGTCAAAGATTCAGGACCGCATCATCGAGCATGATACAAAGGCCGAACTGGAGCAGGATATCAAGGATCTTGATGCGAAAATCAACAAGGATGAGAAGACGTTCATCCAGAACAGTCTCAATGGAGCAGGCGTGAACTATTCCGACATTGAAAAAGACCCGACCAAGGCAAAAGCCTATAAAGAGGCATACGAATTACAGATCAGAAAGCGCAACCTCGAGAAGTCGATCAAGGAAATGGGTGACAAGCCGGAAAACGCGCAGCAGAAACAGGAACTGCAGAAAATGGTCGACGACATCAATGCGCAGATTCAATCCGGCCAGGTGCAGCGTGCGGAAAATGAGGAACAGAAATCGTACGAAGCCCGTCAGGCTCACATGGCTCAGGTGCTCGGGGCCGCCAAGCAGATGGATCTCACCTGGATGGACGGCAAGGAAGAAGAGCTGAAGGAATACGAGGCGGCCAAGCAGATCATGGATCTTGGCCAAGCCAAGCTCGGCAGTGTCGATGGTCGCGACAGCGCCGTCGCCAATATCACGAAGCTCGACGAGTTTATCGCCAAAGCCAAATCCTGACGTTTTTCCCAAGACGTTTTCGCGCAAAGATCCCGTTCCTGGTGAACGGGATCTTGCTTTTTGCCGATAGAAGCAGTGAAAAATACATTCATGACCACTGATCCGAACGGCTTTCAGGTCCGGAAACCAGCGGCCCCGCATTGGGGGCCGGTTTTGGTCTTGGTGGCAATTGCCGCCATCGCTGCCGGTATCTGGGGCTGTGGATCGAATGGCGCCGGTCTGGAGGATTGGCCCAGCCGAACCTCGACGACAGCAGGGTCTGGGAACATTCAGGGGGCGGTTCTCGCTCCAGTGGTCGGGCTCGGGAACGTACAGGCCCGCATCACGGCCGCTGCTGGAGCAGCTGTTGACGCCACAGTCTACCTGGAAGAGCGACCCGATCTCACGACCAAAACGGATACCGACGGCAAGTTCCTGCTGCGGAATGTCCCAGTCGGGAAGTATCACGTCATTGCTGAACTGCTGGTCGGCGTTACATCGTATCGTCAGCGGTCCGATCTGATCACGCTGGGCAGTGCGAACACCACGCAGGAACTGCCGGCTCCGCTGCAGTTGTACGAAGCTCGTCGAAATGTGGTTCTCTTTCTGCACAATCGGCAAACAAAGGAAGTCATCACCAGCGGAATTACTGCAACCATGTGGGGCCGCAGCGTACTACCCGCCCTCGACGGCATGGTTTCCCTCGGGCCTGTCATCAATGGCGTATGGCCCGTCAGGATCGAAGGCAGCGGGTACTATCCCACAACGCTGCTGGTAAACTTCAACGAAAATCGGCAGACGAATCTGGTGTATGAGATGACGCCGTTGACCGCCGTCGATCGAAATCAGGCTCCCTTTGTCGAAATGTCGCGCGACTTCACCACCATGCGCACGTACCAGAGCGGGAATCTCTCAGCAACGGCTCTCGACCCCGAAGGTGACGTTGTGACCTACACCTGGGAAACATCAGCTGGTACTCTGACCAACACGCAGGGTGCCACCACGGTGCTGACCGCCGGTGATCTTCCCGGCCCCATTACGGTAGTCGTCACCGGCACTGATTCGAAGGGTGGCACGGGCAAAGCTGTCATGGTCATCAATGTTATCAGCGGCGGCAATCCACCCGCTCCGCCCTCCAATCTGCCGCCGAACTCGGCGACTGATCCGCAACCGGTAAATGGAGCGGCTAGTATGGGTACGAGTCTGGTGCTTCGCTGGTCCGGTTCTGATCCGAATGGCGATGCATTGCGTTACGATCTGCTGTTGTGGCCGCTCGGCAGCACCTCATCGGTTATTGCTCGCAACCTCGAAAACCCGGTGTTCCCCCTGAACGACCTGTCACCGTTCACTCGCTACTTCTGGCAGGTGATCAGCCGTGATGCCTACGATACCATCGATCAAAACCCTGCGGTCTGGCAGTTCGATACGGGTGATGGAAATAACCTTCCCCCATTCATGCCGGCCAACCCGACTCCGCCGAATCTCTCGGTCGACCAATTGCCCAACCTCTTTATCAGCTGGACCGGCGGAGACCCAAACGCAACCGACAGCGTCCACTACACGGTCTACCTCGGAACCGACTCGAGTAATATAACGGTCGCCACGACAACAACTCGTACTCACACGGTGCTCGAGAACCTGCAGCTTGGCAAAACCTACTACTGGCTGGTGCTGGCAGTTGATCAGCGGGGCGGTACCACGCGCGGTCCACGCTGGCAGTTCTCAACCTACGCTCCACCGAACAATCCACCGAATAATCCGACCGTGCTATACCCGGCAAGCGGAGCTGTCAACGTCAGCCTCACTCCGCAACTTCGCTGGACAACCGGAGACGTTGATGGTGACGCGCTGTCCTGTGACGTCTTTCTCGGTACGTCGGTACCGCTGCAGAAGATTTCGTCAAACCAGTCTTCGTTTTTCCTGACACCGCCCGGAAAACTCATGCCCAGTACTACCTATTTCTGGGAAGTCGTCGTTCGAGACAACCGCGGCGGAGTCAACGCTTCATCGACGATCTGGAGCTTCACGACCACGGCGCAGACGAATTCGGCGCCGAACGTTCCGACCGCGCTGACGCCGGCGAATAACGGCCTGCAGATTGCCACACAACCTGTATTTTCCTGGACAGGCGGCGACCCGGACGGTGATGACGTAACCTATTTCGTTTATCTCGACATCGCCAGCCCACCGGTGACGCAGGTTGCGGGCCCGCTTTCGGAAACCCATTGGAGTCCGCCTTATGGGCTGGCCCCGGGACAACAATACCATTGGCTGGTGACTGCTTCTGACACAAAGAACTCAGCGGTGGTCAGCAGCGTTTTCAATTTTACGACGGCCTCGTTGGTCGATTCGACACCGCCGACGATCGTGTCGGTGAGTCCGAGTCACGGTGAAACCGGGGTCGCACCAAACAGCGATATCGTCATTACGTTCAGCGAAGCGATCGATCCGAGTTCAGTGGTCTGGGGCGGCAACCTGCAGCTGCGACCGTCCCGTTCAGGATCATGGATCTGGGAGACTCCATCTCGGCTTCGCTTTATTTCCGATTCTCCGATGCCGGCCGGAAGTTACAACGCCATCTTCATCGCGACGGGAACCGTTCGTGACGTCGCGAACAACATTCTGCGTGTGCCCGGTCCGACTGGGGTCCTTGGTGTAAACAGCCTGCGATCGACATTTACAGTGACCCCTGACATCCCTCTGCCGAGCGGCTTTCATTCGGCCGGATTCTCGATGACCGGAAATCCGACAACCCCGATCGTCGCTTCGATTCCGGAAATGGCGCTCTCGAAGTATGCCTGGGCCGCCATTATCGGCGAAGATGCGACTTACACCGGCCAGATCAGCGCCTCACGCGTGGCTGTTGATGGCAGCACCCTCGCCCCCTATTGGTATCAGATCCCGGAAGCCGCTTTCCGTGAACTCGAGAAGAACCTGCCTCCGCTTTCCGCACCGGTGGAGCCGGCAACGACGATTCGTGCCGCCATCACCGGCGAGGGTGTCGGAACCGTGCTGCCGTTCTATATTCCGAGTGCCGGCAACGTGGCAACCGATACGCCGTTCCCACTCAATCGCGTGCCGGCCGTTTGTCGGGCATCAACCGACAAGTTGCTGATCTATGTGGATACACGCATTACATCACCGGATTACACCCTGATCAGCGATATTCGACAAAAGTTTGAAGAGATCATTCAGACACGGGTGCAGGACTACTTCGGCAACGAACCGCCCACTGGACCGAATGGCGACTCACGCCTGACTATTCTGCTTACCGACAGCATGAAGCCTAATCTCATCGGTCTTTTCTACGGTGGTGACTTGTACACGCTGCCCGAAAGCAACATGCGCAAAATGCTGTATGTGCGATACTCACAATCGAACCAGATCACTCTGTTCGGCACCGTCGCCCACGAATACTGCCATCTGGTCACCTTCTACCAGAAGCAGCGTGCCGCGGCGACCGTCGATGAAGCCTGGTTGAGCGAAGGGTGTTCGAAGTATGCCGAAGAACTGACCGGTTTCGGCATGCAGAACGGTGATGCCAATACGGCCCAGATTCTGCGCCAGATGATGCTGAACTGGACAACCATGTCGCTGACCGAATTTACCAGGGTCGAGAACTACGGATTGTCCTACCTGTTCGTTCGCTTTCTGGCTGAAGATCAGCTTTTCAAAAACACGTCACGCGATGCCGCACGTGCACTTTCAACCTCTGCCCTGACGGGAATCAACAACGTCGAATCTCTCACACGGGAACCTTTCTCCTCCACTCTCGGCCGATTCTATCTCTCTCTGCTGTTGAACCGGTACAATTCAATGCAGAAACCCGACTACGGACTGAGCAATCTGAATCTCAAAGGCTCGTATTCCGGGGTCAATTTGCCCGGAGTGCCATTTGAAGCGGTACCCGTTGCCCCAACTGGTATCACGGTTTCAAAACACGGTTGCCGGTACTATCGCAAACCTGGCGACGGCACCCCGAATCTGACGATTCAGTTTTCAAATCTGTCTCGGGCGGCCCGCGCCTGGTTCCTCGAC
>CAYYIY010000080.1:10522-21977 GCA_964472075.1 uncultured bacterium
AACGTCCGTGAGCCATGGATCGTCGAACCCTCGATTACTACGACAGTCGTGCAAAAGATCTGTCATGTGAGTACCGATCAGCGTCTGTTGAACATCTCCATCGGACCCTCAAAGAGCTGCTGAAACCTGAGACCGTCTCACTCGATCTGGGATGCGGATCGGGTCGTGAAATGTCCATGCTGGCATCTCACGGCGCAAACATCTGGGGCGCTGATGCATCACTTGAAATGTTGCTGGCCCTGCAGACCGCTTTTCCCGAGCTTCGCCGGCGGGTCGTGCAGTGTCGCCTTCCTGATAACCTGCCGTTCCATGATTCCTCTTTCGAGCTTGTTCTCTGCATTTCCGTGCTGATGCACCTGGACACCTCGGAGCTCCCGCGGGCATTTGCTGAACTTCGACGTGTCAGCAAGACTGGAGCAAAACTGGTGTTCTCGGTTCCTCTCGAACGGACCGACATCATGAATGATCGCGACCCGCATGGCCGACGCTTCACGATGCTGAAAGAGAGCGAATGGGTGACGATCGCCGACCAGGCCGGGTTTTCACTGGTGACACGTCTGGCGGAACCAGACGGCCTCGGGCGGGTTGGTACGAGTTGGCTGACGCTAATATGCGCCTGCAGTAAATGAAACGAGCGTATTCGATCAGACGAAATAGGTGATGAACAGAAAGGCCCAGACGCAGGCGAGAGAGATCAGATTCCATGGATACTGCTGATCGAGATACTCGATTTCTTTCTGCAGCAGCGCAAATGGGGTAGGGGGGGCTGAAGGGGTCTTTTGCTCGGGCGACAAGACGTCGGAAGTTTCTTTTTCTTCCTGAGCTGGAACCTCTTGTCCGAATTCGGAAGCGATGTCAAGCGACTTGCCGCAGCGGGTACAGAATACAATACCATCAGGCAGGCGAGCCGAGCAGTGTGGACAGACTCCTGGGTTTCCCTGGACGCTCATGTCGATTCCTTTGCGGAGGGGGATTTCATTTCTTGCAAGCGGTTGCGGCGTTTGACCGTTGCGGGCAGCAACTGCTTTTCGGGGGGTAGATAGTCGAGCAGCTCTTCGGCTTTCGCCAGATGACGCTGATCAAGGAAGTAGTCGATCAAAGGCAGGCAGATCTCGGTGGTAGGCGGCAGCGGCGTGAGTTTTCGCTTGCTGATGCCGTCGGGGGTACAAAGTTCAAGGCCGCATTTCGGACAGAAGTTGTCGGGGCCGCGCGCTTGAGCACCGCACGAATGGCACTTGAAACGTGACTTCGCGATCCAGACGAGGGCGCGTTGTACGATCTGATCGCCGAACGAGTAGCCGCGATTGACCTCGTAAATGATCGTGCCGTCTTCGAGCATGCCGGTCTGGAAGGAACGCACAACCTTGTGCTGCCGATCGTTGAACGCAGAGCCGACGGTCGGAATCAATTGAATCATGCGATGGCGCTCGAGAATCGCGATGCCTTCTTCCGCCTTGCTTCGTAACTCTTTGTAATCGGGAATATCGGGAACCTGAAGCAAAATCTGCGTCAGCATCTCGAAAAAGAAGATGTTTTCCTCAGTCGCCAGCGGGCTGGCAGGAGTCGTCACGGCTTCTGAATCGCGCTGCAGCTTTTCGGCCGTGAACCGGCGAATCATGGCCTCGAGATCGATGACCTGCTGCTCGAGTCTGGTCTTGTCTTTCAGCACCTGCGTGATCTGCTCTGGTAGGGCGGCCTGATGCTGTTCACGCTCGCGCAGCTGCTTTTTCAGGTCATCGACGGTCTTCTCGAGATACCTGATTTTGGCTTCGGAAGAAGCAGCGATGTTCTTCATCGCCTCGCGGGTGGGACTCGCTTCGATATCACGCTCGAGTTGGGCAATTTTCTGTTCCAATTCATTTTTGATGCGCACAAAGTCGGAGCGTTCAACCGTCAACCCCTGCTCAAGATCTGTCAATCGAGAAACCAGGCCGTCACGCTGCTCCGTGAGATGTTTGATCTCCTGGCGCAGAACTCCCATTCTTGCCTGATCATCGCGCACCGTGATGTCGAGATCGTGAATCTGCTGATTCAGTCGCATGATCTCTGCATCTTTTTCGTGCAGGGTCTGTGCGAGTCCGTCACGCTGTCTTTCCGCCTCGGCAACCTTTCGGTCGTAGGCGGCTTTGATCCCAGGTTCGATGCCCGACGGCAGTCGCGGTTTGGCGGCCTCGGCCTGCGCTTTGGCTAACTGAGCCTGCAGTTCGGCCACATTTGCCTCGAGCGTTCGAATCTGCTCGTCAGCTTTGGCCATGCGGTCGCGAGCTTCCTGAACGACCGAGTAATCCTTGTTTCGCTCCTGATTGATGCGCTCATTTTTATTCATCTCGAGGAACAGCGATTCCTCGAGCTTCTGGTGCGCAGCCTTCATGGTTTCGAGTTCGCGTGCCAAAGCCTTGTATTCGGGCGCTGAACGCGGGTCGGACTGCCCGGCTCCCTCGAGTTGCGTGATCGAGGTTCGCAGGTTCATGATGATGGACTGAACCTGCTGCGAGATTTCGAATACGGAGTGTTTACTCTGCAGAGAAGGAATCTGACCCTTCAAAAACACGGTCAGATTGCGCAGGACATCATCTATGGTCGAATTGGCCACGGTCCTCTTCTCGTTGCAAGATATCGCCTGCAAAGATACAACTGAGCACTCTCGTATTTCAAGCTTTCAACTTCCGGAAATACAGATAAAAAAATACTCAATGAACTTGGCGCGCTATTCGATAGGTATCCTGTTCACTTTCTCAAGGAGACCCTCATGGAAAAGCGGCGCTACTCGATCCAGGATGTACAGGATATCACCAAGCTTTCGCCCACCGCTCTGCAGGAATTCATCGCGCGATTTCGCAAATACTTCAGCATCGAAACCGAAGAGAGTCCTGATGGACCGAAAGTGTACCTGGATCAGATCTCACTCGAGCGCCTGATGTTCATCAAGAACCTCGAAACCAACCAGGGAATCTCCAAAGAGGAAGCTCTTTGCCAGATACGTACGCCGAACCGGAAAGCAGGAACGCCTGAACGCAAGAGTCTGGCCGGAATTCTGGTGAACTTTCTCGATTCACTCACCGTCGAGATCAAGAACATCGAAAACAACATGAATCAGATTCTGCATCGCTACGTTCAAGTGCTGAAAGATCTGAATCAGTGCCGCTCGGAAAACCGTCAGATTCGCAAGGAAATGGACCTGCTGAAGAAGAGGCAGGAAAAGATTCTTCTTCAATTGCGCGATCACGATGATGCCGCAATTACCGATCTGAAGCCGAGAAAAGACCAGCTCAACTAGTACAATGACGAAAGAAAGGCCGCCTTTCGGCGGCCTTATTTCACATTTCTTCTTCTTTTTTAATCTTGGCGACCTGAATCTTTTTCATCAGCTCTTCGACCTGTGCCATGTGCGTGCCCGGATCGAGCTGCGCGGCCTTTTCGGCATGAATGCGGGCAGATTCGAATTCCCCCAGCTCAATCAGGCTGACCGCCAGATTCAGATGCGCCAGATCGTAATCTGGGTCAGCTTCGATCGCCTTCTTGTACCAGAGAGCCGCTTTTCCGTGCATCTCCATGTCGGCGAAGGCGCCGCCGATGTTATTCATCGTTTCCACATTTTTCGGATCTTTCACCAGGGCTTTTTTCCAGTATTTGATTGCCTTCCGGAAATGTCCCTCGTCACGTGAAATTTGTCCAAGGTTGAAAAGGATCTCACCATCATTGGGAGCGATTTTCAGCCCGCGCTTCCAGAGAAATCGGGCGCGAGGGAAATTGCCCTGCAGATAGAAAGCGAGACCGAGATTGTAGATCAGATCAACGTTTTCAGGGAAACGACGGCAGCCGTCGCGCCAGATCTTCTTGGCCTTGTTCAGATACCCCGTGTATGCATAGGTATTGCCCAGAAGGCGGATGATCAGCGGATTATCCTGATTTTTGGCGGCGAGTTCCTCGAGGAGTGGACGAGCTTCATCATACTTTCCGTCCTTCATCATTTCCTGAATCTTCTCAAGCTGGGTTTCAACGGTGTTCACGATTTTTCCGATTCCTTCCGTGAGCTTACTGTAGAGTGCCATAAATATATCCTGTCGTCGCCGAACAGACAACCACCAAAAACAAATAAGCGGCGGATTTTCTCGGACCTACGATGGGTACCAGCGCCAGAATGCTCGGCAGACTCACTGCCGGCCCCGCCAGCAACAGCGCAAGACACGGTCCGAGGTGCATGCCGAAATGACTCATGGTGGCGACAATGTTCACGCCGACGATGGTTCCAAAATAACTCATCGCTCCGATAAAACTCACGAGAACGTTGGCTTCAGCGGTATTGGTCCGAAACCACGACATGAATTTCAGCATCGGCAGCAGTGACGCAAGTGCTCCTGAAACAAAAAGGCCGATCAGTACCATCGGAAAAATGGAAACAAACAAACTCCAGGACTTTTCGAGCCACTGTTTAATCTCGTCAATCAGGAACCATCGTTTCAGGATAACGATCAACAGGCCCAACTCAATGGCCAGCAAAAGAAACTTGGCCATCACGGGATACACCAAAGTCCTGTCTCCAGCTTCTCCAGCGGACGGCGAAGCCGCAGTCGGGTGTTCGGCCGACGCGACCTGCTGATCGATCGGCGTTTGCATCTCGCGCGCAGTACTCGTTTCGGCGACCACGCCGACCTTCTGCATCAGGCGCACGAACGGGCGATCGAAGATCCCGGTCGATGTCAGCATGATGGCAACCAGCAATGCAAAGAAGACCCCGAGCTGCGCACTCGATCGCGACGACTCTTCTTCGACCATCATCGTGGGAACCATCTTCGGTGCCGCCGCTTGATCAGGGAACAGAAAACGCATGACCATGCCGATCGCGAGAGCGCAGACAATGACGCCGATCACTCGCGCGAGCATGACTCCCGAACCCATGTAGGTGAAGGTATACATGACGGCAATCAGATTGATGGCCGGAGTGGCGAAGAGAAACGTGAATGCCGGACCCGTGCCTGCCCCCTGCATGAGAATACCGGTAAACAGGGGAATTGTGCCGCAGGAACAGACGGTCAGAATGCCACCGGTGCAAGCCGCGATCGGATACGCGAGCCACGGCCGGGCGCGAGGACCCAGCAGTTCGGTGATGTGCTGCTTGTCGACGAAAACGGAAATCGCGCCCGCGATGAAAAAGGCCGGCACCATTCCTGAAATGAGATGCGTACCAAGAAACTGGCCGACCTCAGCGAATCCGGGCCACAACCAGGTTGTACGCAACCATTCGATCAGCGGCGCAAACGTCGCAGACAGGGGGAACGATTCCATCAGGGTGTTTCCGATGTGGTGGCCGGCGAGGGCGTCACCTCTTCGGTTGCGCTGCCCCCCGCAGACACCGTTGCTGAAGCGACGGCGTCGTCAACGGGTGAGGATGCCGTCATGGAATTCGGCTGAGACGCGTTACTGACGCGAATGTTTGGGAACCACTCGTTCATGAGCAGGCGCGCGCGAAACTGTTGAAAGTGATTGCGCGCCTCGTCAATCTTGCTCTGCGCTTTGCCGCTCCAATCAATTTCGGAAGAGGTTGCAACCTCGGTACGCAACTCGCCCAGACTGTTTGCGGTCTTTTGAAAACTCACCCGGGTATCAGTCGCCAGTCGGGCACTGAACGTTGCCAGAAACTGCCCGAGATCTTCGATCCCCTGCAGCAGTGCTTTCTGATCGCGCGACCTGCAGGCGGTATCGAGCACGATGAACAGCTCGGAAGCCTTGAGGAAGGAGCGCTTCAAGGGCGACATGCCGACAGAATCGAAAAAACGTGCGAGATATCCGCTCAGAGCCAGGCATTCGAGGTGCGCCTGGGGAAGATTCTTCTTTTCGATCAGCAGAGAAATATTCCCGATGCGCCGAGCCGCTTCCGCCATTTTTCCTGCCCATTGCGGATCATCTTTCGCAATTTCGGGAGGGTTGACATTGTACCGGTTGGATAAGGCCAACCACGCGGTCATCAGCTCTTGAACCAGAACGTCAACGTCTTTGCCGGTCGGACTGTTCAGCTCTGTTCCAAGCAAGGTGATCTGCGTGTTCAGCTTGCGAATGGCCAGACTGAATTCGCTCGAAGGGTCACTAGCGGTCAGCAGCGCCAATAGCGTATCATCACATGCGTGAACCTGGACGGAACACATGAGCATGACCAACAACCACAGTTTCTTCATGCAGATTCTCCACAGAAATCCGGTGCGCGCAATGCCATACCGTGCAGTAGGCCAAGCGGGCCGGTCATCATCATGTCACCGCCTGGAGCCGCTTCAATGCAGGGGCCGATGCCGGTTCTCGGCATCAACCAGCGTTGCGGGCCGGTGACCACAATACCCGACAGCTGATCAAATCGAATTTTCTCGAAGGTCACGCACCCGTTACCGTCGTCTTCGAAGACCTCGTTGCTCTCCAGCCGACCTTCCGCAAGACGATGCACATAATCGTTCAGACATTCGGGTTTTTGCTTGAGGATGCGCGTATGGTGCTCGAAGAAGGAAAGCAGCCGGGCCGAGCCGGCGGGCTGATCGGATGCGGCATTCGACCCCGCGACGGCTGAAGAATCAATAATGCAGGCCATGGTATGACCGTTGCCGAAGTTGATATACAACACCGGCCCCTTCAACGCCGCCACGCGCGGATCGAAAGTACAACCCAGGATTGCTGAAAACGAAGTGTCGATCAATACGCACTTGAGGTTGCTTCTGTGTTTCGAGATGCAGAGCGCGGCAGACTGCAGACGCTGAAATACCTCGGGGAGATCGCGACCGGTGAAGACGAGGGAACGCGCCTCCGCGGCCTTTTCAAGATGCTCCAGGAAATATTTGAATCGGTTCTTGCGCGAGGATTCATCATGGGTATGAAAACCATGATCTTGTACGGATACCCCAATAACTTTCACGGAATCGGGGTTGAAACCGAATCGGCGCATCAGATCGAAATACAGAGGCAGTTCGATCTCGTCGAACACATGGGTCGGATGCTCGATTCGATCGACAATCTCGATTCCGGAATCCTTGATCTCCTGAACGTTGTTGCGCACCGTAAAGGCCGGCAGCGATTCCATGCGCACCCGAAACCCCTTTTCCCGATGGTGCCGCAGCACCTTCGCCAGATAGCCGCCGCCCATCGTGTAGCCTGAGACAGCCAGATCGGCCTCGTATCGTTCGAGTTGTTCTGCCATCAAGGAAGCCGGGGTCGGTACGACGAATTTGATGTTGTTTTCCAGGGTGTCTTCCGGGGTAAAGCACATGACATCCTTGGTTCCGGTGCCGATGTCCATCAGCAGCGTCGGCGGAAGATTTCTCAGCAGGGGATGGAGTTTCATGGATCAGTTCTTTCGCTGAAAGTAGGAATCGCCGCTGCAGCAGCGACAGGTTCTCTGTTCCGGAACGCTCTGCTCAAACGATTCAGAGCAGCTCTCGCAGACAGCTACCGCAGGAATGGGAGGCTTGCCTACGGATTTCACGATCACTTCTTCACAGCTGAGAATGGACCGGCCGGCTCGCAGGAACTCCTCGCGAATGCGTTTGCCGCTTTCCTTGCGCAGCTTCGAATCCGTCGTGAGCTTCGGGTCGCGTTTGCGCAAAAAGAATTGATGAAGCTCGGGGTATTGCCGCTCGTCGATACGGTCGACCCGAACTGCCGTGCGAATGCCGTTTCCCGTCTTCTGATCGTAGAGTGTCAACGCGTATCGTCCCAGTCCCTTTTCGACTTTCAGCAGTCTATTGCCGGTTGTGCAGCCGGTCATTACCTGAATGGCGTCGGGAAGACACCACTCGGTCTCGGAAATCGCCGCAAGGGCCCCTTTCAGTTCGACTTTCTCCTGCATCCGCTCCATGGCGAGTTCAACCATGCAGGCGGCAATCAGAATGCCGGGGGCTTCTTTCTTGTGGAACGCCAGAACGGTCTTGTCATGTTCAACCCAGTTTTCACTCATCTCCAGACCTCCTAGTCGATAAGTCGGCAGCGAACTTCGCGTCCCGCCGACCACTCAGGCTCTGCTGCCGGATGGCAGACGAGCAGTTGCGCTCCGAGCATCGATGTCAATAAGTGGGAATCCTGTGCCGGCAGCGGACCGACCGCCTGCCGACCTTCCCATGTCACCAGGCGCGCTCTGAAAAAGTGATCGCGACCCGAGTGGTTCTTCATCGCGGCCGCCAGCGGCAGAACGAGCTCCAGCCTGTCCGGGTCGGACCGTTTCATCCACCGCGTCAGAAATGGCCTGACGAGAAGCTCGAAGGTGACGGAGCAGCTCGCCTGATTTCCAGGCAGGCCGAAAATCGGCTTGTTGCGCAGAGTGCCGTAGAAAAACGGCTTGCCGGGCCGAATGCGCAGGCCATGCACCTGCTTCTCGACCTGCAGTTCATGAAAGGCCTCAATAAAGGGGTCTTTCTTCCCCATCGAAACACCGCCGCAGGTCACCACCACGTCGGCAGCGTCCACCGCCTCAAGTATCCGCATGCGGGCCGCTGACGGGTCGTCACGCACGATGCCGAAGTCCAGCGGTTCGGCCCCGGCTTCGATCGCCTGGGCCGACAGCACGTAGGTATTCGCATTTCTCACCTGCCACGGTTTCACCGGCTCGAACGGCATCAGAACCTCATCTCCGGAAGTCAGCACCGCCACCCGCGGACGTCGGAAAACCGGAACCACCGTGCGCCCGATACCCGCAAGAATGCCGATCGCGGCTGGAGTGATCAGGGTTCCGGCCCGCAAAACGGTTCGGCCGGCCTGCAGATCTTTGCCTCGCGCACGAACATAGGTGCCGATCGGCGGCGCTGAGATCAGGGATATATTCTTTTCGTCTTCGCTTTCCGTGATGTCCTCGATTTTGACCACCGTATCGGCGCCCGGTGGCAAAAGTCCGCCCGTTGCGATGTACATGGCCGTGCCCGCGGGCAATGCCTCCTGCGGGTGCCCGGCGAGAACCCTGCCTGAAACAGGCAGTCGCACCGGCGCATCGGGACGCGCCGCCGCAATGTCGGCGTGTCGTACGCAGTAGCCATCCATCGCCGAGTTATCGGCCTGGGGCACATCGGTGTCAGCTGTTTGATCGATCGCCAGAATGCGATTCCGTGCATTCAGGAGATCTACGGCCTCGATCGCCGGAGTTGCCGTGACAGCACCGGCGCTGACCAGTTCGAAAGCCTGATCATATCCAAGCAGGTGGTCCATAAGCGTATGCTTCATCTGTGTTTCCCGATACAACTATAGATTACCAAGCACTACCTTGTCCTTCACATTATACACCAACCGGCCGGGTTCTGAGCATTAAAATGGGAGCGATTCAATCTCGATCAAAATCGCTGATTCATGGCTGGTTTCGATACCGATGATTTCAAGATCATCCGGAAAAGCTCGGCCACGCTTCAAATCAAGCGTTTCCCCTTTCAACGGAAACACGCGATCACCACGACCGCCTGCGCCGCGAATGCAGACACTGCCGCCCTCTCGAAAGATTTCCGGTCGG
This sequence comes from uncultured bacterium, assembly GCA_964472075.1. Classification (GTDB taxonomy): domain Bacteria; phylum Muiribacteriota; class Ozemobacteria; order Ozemobacterales; family Ozemobacteraceae; genus CAYYIY01. The sequence continues at coordinate 19,989 of CAYYIY010000080.1, forward strand.
CGACCGATATCTTCAAGCTGCTCGGCAAGACCGTCAACTCCACGTTCAAGCAGATCAACGGTCGCTTCGAGCGCTGATTTTGGCTCATCATCATCACCAGGCTTCAGGCCGCAAAAGCGCACCATCAAAGGCTGATCGACAAAAATGAGTCTCGACAGTTCCTGAAAGATGCGGCACAAAACCTGTTCCCTTGAGACGACCGTCGTGCCCGGCAGCATCTGTAAACGCTCTTCACGAGCGAGGGCGGCGGCAAGGCCTTCAAGCAGAATCCGTTCTGACCGTCGCGAACTTTCTTCGAGAAGCGGGAAACGACGCATACGAACCAGCGTTTCCATCGCCAGATCCGACATTCGGTTCTTCCGGCTGCCGACGCGGCGCAACAGACGATCGATGAAATCCCGTTCATTTTGAAAAACGCGGATGCTCGAGACCCGCGGGACTTTCACTGACATTTTTCCGTTGAGACGATAAAACCGGCTGGTTCCTTGAAGACTTCCCGGCATGCGTGTGATCTGGTGAATCAGGGGGAAATCCGGCTCATCAGCCTTGGCGCCAGTTCCAGGACTAATACCATGCCTTTCAAATGCAAATGTAGTGCGGAACTCATCGGGTGAAGCCGTTTTCATCCGCGTCACTTCGACCCAGGTGCCCGCGGCAGATGTGATGTTCGGCACGGGCGCTCCTTCAACACGTATGAGGCGGTCGTCCGCATTGAACAGCAAGTGCCAACCGACCAGAGCCATCCCGATCAACAACGTCTCACGTCGAAACCACCAGGCCGAAGCGGCAGCCCGCCAACGCGAAGCCGATCGCGCCGGCCATTCGCCGACTGCGATGGCCAGCATAGTCAGCAGAGCAGTAAACAGCAGAAGCCGCTCCGGTGACGGATCGAATCCGTCGATTGGACGGAAGTACCAGCGATACACAGGAATCAGGACGCCCCAGAAGCAGATGAGTGCCGCGGACAGGCTCCAGAAGCCGTCATTGCGCACATGCCACGGAATAAACGATCGCGACTGCCAGACACGCGGCCAGAAACAGGCGACAAACAGACATCCGAAGAACCAGACGCTTGCGGTGTTCGGAAGCATCTGCCGGCCGTGGACGATGAGCGACAGGAGAAGCCATCCGGCCAGTTGCGTCGCCCCCACCTGCGGCATAAATGCAGGAAACAGCACAAACAGACCCACGCCGAGGCCCATTAAAGCGCACAGCCATCGCCCGGACTTGCGTATCCATGAAAGCGTCCGGTGTTCACGCGAATAGATCAGGCCGTCGACCGACGTCAGACTCCCGGGATTCAGGAGCGCGCGATACACTTCGCTGCGTGATGAATTGATCATCTGCGCCAGTTCGCGGAACCGGTCGCGAGCCGGCCCGGTCTCAGAAAGCGCTGTGAAAAGATATTGCCCCTCACGGGCACGATCTCTCGCATTCCATCGCGAGAAGGTCATGATTCCGGTTCGATCTCCCGTGCGCTCAATTTCGGCTCGAAGGGCTCGCCCGTAGCCGAGACCGGTCGTCATGAGAAGGCGATTTCGAAACCATCCTTCCCAGATATCGTCTCGATCAAGCTCACCGCTTGACGTGAAGACCCAGAGTCGGGGTTCCTTATGCATGGACAGGGAAAAGCTCGTTTCGGTGGCAATGGGAGTTTCGCGCATTTTTGTCACGTATCCGTCTTCCCGGTCATCACGCCACCACGGAACAGGAACAAACGCACGCAGGAAGCGCTTCATGCCGCGGTCGAGGAGCTTGTCTCCAGGTGCAGCCGTGACGGGTATTTCCCAGTTCACCCGCCGATCGCCCGCCGAGAACTCAAATCGATACGTGCCGGGGCGACTTCGTGCATGAAACTGGCATGAGAACTCGCCGGTGCCGAGAAAACCGACAGGCACCTCACGCTTGATGACGGTAATGCCGGAAGGATCGATCACGCGAGCTTGAACGGGGATTCCGCCGGTGCCGGCACCGGTTACACCATCGAGT